>JAHHTW010000001.1 GCA_020024265.1 Anaerotignum sp.
CCTCAGGATATGGGCCGATAATATCTGTTACATCACTGTAAACCCCTGTTATTGTGCTTTGCTCTTCTGCAACTGGTGTTTTATCACCATCAGGGTATGGTGTAACCGTATCTGTTGCTGTATGTTCCTCTTTTTCATGGGGCGCTTCATGACTGTCAGGGTATGGGGCAACCGTATCTGTTGCTGTATGCTCCTTTTTTTCATCATGTGTTTGAGCAATATTAGAAGATTGAGCAACCATATCTGTTACTGTATTTTGTGCTTCTTCATCAGAAGCAAATGCTGCGGGAGAAACGGATGTAAGGCTCATACAAAGAGCCATTGTCGCAGCAAAATATCGTTTTTTCATAACCTCACTTCCTTTGCTTGTTATAACATTGCTACATTTTTTTAATTATTTCATCTGAATAATATACCATATTTTGAATATTTTTACTACATTTTTTGATTTTGTAATTTCTCTATATTTGATGGTTACAACTTTATTTGACAGCTGTATGAAATCATATCCTGCTTTTTGTTATGCTGCAAATATGGTATATTAACAAATTTCAATCAAAATAGTAACATACGTTTATGACTTTTCATCAGCGACGGGGGATCTTCCTATCCATTTTCCTATTCCACGTGCTGATAAACCTTCTTTACGAAATATCTTTATACGAATTCTGTCAGATATGGTAAGATGATGATGGCTCATAAGCAAACTCCTTTTTGTGTGATGTTATATGGTAACTTCATTTTACACTACAAGGTTTACTTATGAGTATTTTTTATATGTCGCACTTCATTTTACAATCCATCGCTCCTACATCTATCAAAAAACGCCCTATCCCTTATGGATACGGCGTTTTCTCATTATTTTTTCAAATACTTTTCATTGCTTTTTGCCAGAAAAATCACACAAAGCACCAACAATACCAAAAATATAACTTGCAGCACCATATTTCCGGGAAAAAACTTGTCCGAAATAGCTTTTGCCAAAAACAAGCCCCCTGTCACCACATTCCATACCCCAACCTCCTTGAGGTATGCAGGGATCACATCTGGTGCAATATTTTCCAGAGAACGCTTTGTGTAAAAAATCGGATGCCCAAAAAGCGCACATACACCACGTACAAATAAATAAAGACCAACCACAAAGAAAATCGTGATACCCATAGATCTTCCCTTTCTTTTTGTTGTCATTGCCAGAAAACTGATTTCATGCTATACTGAAGCGTAATGCAAAACAAGCATTGTGTTCGACAGACACATCGCTACGGCATTGCTTTTTCAATAGGAGCGTTTGTTGGCTCTTTTGTTTAAGCTGGTTTGTCTTTCATTGGACTGCTTCAAAAATTCACGCATTTTGTCTTCAAAGTCCGTGCTACTTCCTGTACCTTGGGATTTGAAAAAATCATCGCCTACGCTTCTGCTCTCCTGTGGACGTGGCTTTTTCCCTGCCGGACGGTTTTCTCTTTGCGTGCGATATTCCTTATCGGAATGTCCCTCACGTACACGGGGTTCTTTTGGCAATGCTTCCTTTATAGAAAGCGCAATTTTATTTGTCTGCTCATCCATAGAAAGCACTTTTACTTTGACAGTATCGCCAACCTTGATATGGTCATTGATATCTTGTACAAAGGTATTTGCCACCTGTGAAATATGCACCAAACCTTGCATTTGCTCTCCAATGGATACAATCGCACCAAAAGGCTTGAGTCGGGTGACTTTACCTTCTACAATACTGCCAACTTCTGGTTTTTCAGCCATTTTGTGATACACTCCTATTCCAAAATATGATCATAATTTTCAAAAACAATATGCAAATAGTATATCACATAATATATATGAATACAAATAAAATTTATGCTGTATTTGGAGGAGATTTATGAAAAAGAAAGACATTGTAACGGTTGCCATAGAAGCTGTTCGTTTTCCGAATAAAGCCTATGGCTTTGTACAAGGCGAAAAAGTGATTGTAAAAAATGCGCTGCCTGGGCAGGTAGTATCTGCACAAATCATCAAAAAACGCAGCGGACATTTCGAAGGGCGTTTGCTTGAGGTGTTAGAGCGCAGCAGCTGCGAACGTACAAACGGCTACTGTTCTCACCATGAAATCTGCGGCGGATGCACCTATCAGACTATGGAGCATCATGCAGAGCTTGCCATGAAGGAACAGCAGGTACATCAGCTTTTGGAGGAAGCCGGTATTCAAATAGAACGCTGGGAAGGCATTGTCCCCTCCCCCTTGGAAACAGGCTATCGCAACAAATGTGAATTTTCCTTTGGTGACGAATACAAGGATGGCCCTCTTGCATTGGGTATGCGGAAAAAAATGAGCCATTATGAAGTGGTTTCTTTACAGGACTGTAATATCATTGATCATGACTTTCTCGCAATCCTCCAAAGCAGCTTACACTTTTTTCAGGAACATCAAGTGCCATTCTATCATCGTATGCGACATGATGGTTCTCTGCGTCATCTGGTTGTGCGTAAGGGAAAAGCAACCGGCGAAATTCTTGTACATCTGGTTACTACCTCAGAGCTGCCTTTTTCCATAGAGGCATATCGTGATGTATTGCTTTCCCTTTCCCTAGAAGGTAACATTTGTGGCATATTACATTCCGTAAATGATGGCGTTGCCGATGTGGTACGCAGCGACCATATGACACTGCTCTACGGGAAGGATTTCTTTGTGGAACGTCTTTTTGACTTGGAATTTCAGGTTTCCGCATATTCCTTTTTCCAGACCAATACAGAGGGCGCAGAGCAGCTTTACAGCATTGTGCGTGAGTTCGCCGCAGATGTACAGGATAAGGTCGTATTTGATTTATATTGTGGTACGGGAACCATCGGACAGATCATGGCAAAAGCAGGCTCCAAAAAGGTCATCGGTATTGAATTGATAGAGGAAGCCGTAACGGCAGCAAACGAAAACGCTTTACGCAATCAACTCGACAATTGTACATTCCTTGCAGGCGATGTACTGAAACTGTTGGATGAGCTACAAGAAAGACCGGATATCATGATTGTAGATCCTCCCAGAGAAGGCGTGCATCCCAAAGCAATACAAAAACTGATTGATTTCCAAGCGCCAGAAATTGTATATGTTTCCTGTAAACCAACCTCTCTGGCACGTGATTTGCAGGTTTTTCAACAAGCAGGCTATACTGTCAAACGTGTGAAACTGATGGATATGTTCCCAAGAACCGTACATATTGAGACGGTATGTTTGCTATCCAAAAAGAATAAATAATCGCTCAAACCGTCTTGTGTCCGGAATTTTTCAAAAGCCATAGCCACCAACGTTCGCTTGTAAAAATTCCGGATTTTTATATAAAAACATTCTACCAAAACATGTGTCAGGTTATAAACCTTGAGTGGATAACGCTTTTTCAGGTAGCTGCTTAGCTGTCATAGACAGTGATATAAATGTAAGACCTGTGTGAGATGTAAAAGGCATAGCAAAGCATACGCACTTCCTCATATCATCGTATTTTGCTTTTTCTCAGATTTGTTCAAAATGTACCATATGATTGTTTTTATTCCTCAAAAATGGTGCAAGTACTGCCATGCGAATGGGTGCGAAACGTTTCATGCCATCGGTAAAATTATATTCGGCTATCATTTTGAATTGCGGACACAATTGCACAAAGTCAGAGGATTCCCGTATGCCCCAAGAAAAACAAGTATCTATCTTTTTTATGGTATCATGATACTTTTGATGATCCACCATCCACTGTGACATCAGCTCCAAAAGCAATGAGATATTTCAATATATGATTTGGCAATTTTTTTCGGATACCAATCTGTTTTTCGATGACATAGAACCTTGGGACAAAACAGAAGTATATTTTCCTATGATCTCCACACAATTTGGAATGATACACTTCTGTTTTGATTTCCCCTTTTACAAATGGCAGCCCCCTACAGGTACTATAAAACTCTTTTAGCCGTACAGGATATCGTCTTCATATCATTCAGTAAGTGTTCTACCGCTTCCATATAGCGTTGTTCACAATCATGAAATTTGTAATTTTTTCGATATACCAATGTTGCAATAATGGATGTATTTGTATTGTGCAATGGGATACATTTGACATCAACAGGTGTATATATTCCCATTTCTTCTAATTTTTTTGTATCATAAAAATTCCCAATATAATATCCATCCGTCTGTGCCAAAAGCTCTCTTTGGGTTCCTCTCTCTTGTACAACAATTCTTTTTTTCAAAAGATTTCTGTCAAATTGCAATACATCGGAACAGTAATTGATTTGTGTCAAATCTTCGTCTAAAAATGCAATTCTTGTATAATCTTTGAGCTTATCGAGTGTAATGGTATCATATTTCGCCAAAGGATGTCCTCCTCTTACTTGTATACAAATCGGACTTTCATAAATATCTCGATGCTCCAATCCAATGCTTTCACATTCGTTTGTAAATTCCTCAGCATCCTTTGATAAATAATGTACCACTCCAATATCCAATATTCGCTCATGTACCAATTTGACAATTTGGTTTTTTGAGCTTTCATACAACACCATATTCAAAAATTCGGCATCTTTCTCATATTCTTCATAGACCTGCAAAAATGCCGTAATTGCCGGCACTGCACGCTGTACTCCCAAACGCAAGGAGGTTTCCTCCTTTCCCAAGGAACGATTCAACGAAAAACGACTTTCAAATGTATCAATCTCCATGAAAATCTTTTTCGCCTGATCAATAATTTTCCTACCCTCATGTGTTGCAATCACGCCCTTATGACTTCTTTGAAATATGATGAAGCCCGTTTCTTCTTCTATTTCCTGTATTGCTCGACTCAATGTTGACTGTGAAACAAACAGCTGTTGCGCTGCTTTATTGATGGAACCATAATCTTCGATTTCCACAACATAACGCAATGTTTGAATATTCATATGCACCCTCCTCCAGTAATCACACACTTTCTTTTATTGTATCAGTTCTATACAAGCGATACCAGAATTTATGACATATATTTTCAGGATATGTGCCATGTACAAAAACAGAGTATATGCATTTTCATATACTCTGTTTGAAAAAATATTCCTAACTATCATTAGCCCAGCAATGCTGGCACACCCAAAAAGTTCCCTGCAAAAATACCAAAATATGTACCAATGATATATCCCCACAATCCAACCAATATACCAGGGACTACCATTTCACTCCAACCAAATGTAACAGAAGCAGCGGCTGCGGTTGGAGGTCCACCCACAGTTGCACAAGTTGCATTGACCGCATCTTCCCACGTTGTTTTGACCAGTTTTGCACCAATAACAGCAAATATTATATTGATGGGAATCACAATTGCAAGCAGAGCCAAAGACAACGCACCATTTTTGATAATATCTAACAAATTGGCGGAAGCCCCAATGGTTACAAACCATGCAAGCATACCAATATTCCCCAATTCTAATGCACCTCTAATATTTCCCATAAATTTACTAAAGACCGTTGCTAAAATAACAGTTATGATTGTCATAATCAAATATACGCTACCAAAAAGCTGCGCAATGATCGTAGGTGGATTGAGGGAAACCACCCAGTTTGCAATCAAGCTACTCACACCCACAATGCTGAATGTCACTGCAAGTGCAATGGCAATATCTTTGATGCCAATTTCTTTGCCACCCCAAAATGCTGCCGCATTGGTTTGTCCTTTCGTATTGGAATCGGCTGCATTCATAGCCGCTTCAAATTGATCTGTATGTGGATGTGGCAAATTTTTACGAACCCATTTGCTATTGTGTAGCAATCTTAAAATCAAAATCATAGCAGCCGCAGAGAAATTGCCAACCACAAGATAGGATTCCAGCATACCATTTGGAATGTCAAAAACACTACCAATTGCTACACAGTTTACTGTACCACCAACTGCCGCAGCGGAGATAATGGTTAGTAAATAATCTGTATTGGCAAAAACTCCAAAAATAACAGAGGCTGCAATTACACCAACAACCGTTCCAATTGCGGCAATATGAAACAATATAAATAGCTTACCAGAATTTTTTAATATTCTGACAATATCTGCTTTGAACAGCATCAGTGGAATGGAACAGAGTAGTACCACATCGCCAATGCCGGAAAATACCGCATTGGAATATGGCAGCACACCAATATTAGAAAGAAATAGACCGACAAAAATACAAATAACGACAGAGCCTATTGCAGCAGCCCATTTATATCTCTGCTCCAACACAATGGCGAGCGCTACTACTAAAAGTACAGCAGCCCATAACAAAATCGTTTGATCTTCTTTGATGATAGTGGTTGAAAACATAAGTCATTCCCCCTTTTGGTCATGGATTTTTATGACGAATCAACTTTCCAGGATATACACCGGTGATCTTTTTATCATGATACACCACTTTCCCATCTACAAGGACATATTCAATACCATCAGATACCACATTGGATTCTTTATATTCTGCACAATCTTTTAATCTCTCATAATCAAAAATCAATAAATCTGCATCAAAGCCATCTGCAATGACACCTTTGTTTTGCAACATCGTACGTTGTGCTGGCAATTGTGTCATTTTATGGATGATTGCTTCTAACGATAATAATTTTTTCTCTTTATGGAAATAACAAATTGCATGTGGGAAAGATCCCCACGCTCTTGGATGAGATTTTTCATTTCTTGCTCTGCAAATGCCATCCGTACCTACGACTGTATCCGGCGCCATAAAAATACGCATTAAGTCTTCTTCTCCCATAGAAAAATAAATACAAGTACCTCTGCCATGATTGGCAGAAAGTAAATCAAAATATGCATCAAAGCCGTCTTGCCCTCTCAGCTTTGCAATTTCTGCAAATGTCATCCCCTCATATTCTGGTGTATGAGGTACAGAAACAACCATAATGTTTTCCCAACCACCGCAGTTTAAGTATTGATTTTCAAAATCTGTATTGGGATCCAGAATCTCTTTTTTGATTTGTTTGCGCAACTCCAAATCTTTTACACTTTCTCCCAATTTTTCTACACCATTTGCAAAATAGTTGGGAGGAACCACAACATTGATATTTGTCATAGAAGCAAGATAGGGATATTGATCAATTGTCACGTTCTGACCATTGGCTTTTGCTTCTTCTACCAGTTGCAATGTCTTTTTACTTAAATTCCAGTTCTTGATACCACAAACTTTATGATGTGAAATGAATACAGGAACACCAGCCTCTCGCCCAATCAAAAGCGCTTCCTCTACTGACTTTACAACATCATAGGATTCGTTACGCATATGTGTTGCATAGATACCGCCGTACTCTCCCACGACTTTTGCCAGAGCAATCAATTCTTCTGTATCTGCATAACAGCTGGGAGAATAAATTAAGCCGGAACTCATCCCCATTGCACCATGTTCCATTGCTTCTCTGAGCAGCGCTTTCATTCTTTCCAATTCTTCTTTTGTTGCTTTTCTATTTTGAAAGCCCATAACTGCTACACGCAAACTGCCATGCCCCACCAAAATCTTCAAGTTCAAAACCTTATCTGTTTGATCTACATAAGAAGCATATTTTTCAAATGATGTATACTCACAAAATTCATCTGGAAACGAAAAGGTACCCACAGACAATACGCCCTTTAATTCTTCTTCTTGTTCCAAAGTAACCGGAAACATGGAAGCACCACATTGTCCCGTAATTTCTGTTGTAATCCCCTGAGAAACTTTACAAAGTGTTGCATAATCCTGCCCCAACGCCAAATCCCCATGGGAATGTGCATCAATAAAACCCGGACAAACATACAACCCCTTGGCATCAATGACTTCTTTTGCTGTATCATACAAATTTTTTAATTGAATTTTTCCGTTTTGTACACCAATATTGCCCACATATGCAGTTGCGCCTGTTCCATCGACAATCATTGCATTTTGAATCAGAAGGTCTAACATTTTCATACTCCTTTCTTCCAAGCAGATATTTTCCTTCCCTACAGCTGTATAAACAAATTGTACAAGAAAAGGAAATTTTTGCATATTTCCAATAAAGGATATCTGTTATGCACATATTGCATATACAAATGTCGTTGTGATAAAGACATCCGAAAACTTGACCTAAGAAAGATTCATGACTTTCCCACTTTGGACTCCAACCTCCGATTTCTCCTGCAATAAAATGCTAAAGCAATACCATTGAAAAAAAGAGCATCCTCTGACAACACATCTGCATTTCAAAACAAAAAAAAGCCAACACGATAATGCGTGTTGGCATATTTTTATAAAAAATTAGAAAGTGATATCCTGACCATAATATGCTGCAAGATACAGTTCTTTCATTTCTTCTACAGAAACTTCTCTGGGGTTTGTGCTTGTACAAGGATCAGCCACTGCTGTTTTTGCCATATTATCTACCTTGGATTTGAAATCTGCTTCATCAATTCCAAATTCTTTCAGAGATGCCTGCATATCCAGCTCTTTTCTCATGTCTTTGATCATCTGAACCAGAGCAGAAACCAATTCTGCTTCTGTGTTGCCAGCCAGACCAATGCGTTTTGCAATTTCTGCATATCTGTCACCCGCAGTTTTTGCATTGAACAAAACTGTGTTTGTCAGATAAATTGCATTTGCAAGACCATGAGGTACATTCAGAATTGCACCGGATTTATGTGCCATGGAATGTGCAATACCCAAAATTGCATTGGAGAATGCCATACCTGCAAGATTCTGTGCCAGATGCATGTTCTTTCTTGCTTCCATATTACCCTGATAAGATTTTGCAAGGTTTTTGCAAATCATTTCAATTGCACGCATTGCAAGCGCATCTGTAAAAGGATTTGCAGCAGTAGATACATACGCTTCCAGCGCATGTGTCAATGCATCCATACCGGTATTTGCTACCAAATGCTTTGGCATAGATTCCACCAATGTGGTATCCAAAATTGCAACGTCAGGTGTGATGTTGTAGTCTGCGATCGGATATTTGATTCCTGTTTCATTATCTGTAATAACAGAGAAAGAAGTTACTTCTGTCGCAGTACCACTTGTGGTAGAGATTGCAATGAAACAAGCTTTGTTTCTCATATCAGGCAGATTGAAGGGCTTTGCTGCTTCTTCAAAAGTAAAATCTGGATGTTCGTAGAAAATCCACATTGCTTTTGCTGCGTCAATGGGAGAACCGCCGCCAATGGCAACAATCAAATCAGGCTGATATTCCTGCATCAAACGCGTACCTTCCTTTACAGTTGCAACAGAAGGATCATGTTCTACGCCAGAGAAAGTCATGGATTCGATGTTTGCTTTCTTCAGGTGCCCCTGAATTTTCGCAATGACACCATCTTTTTCCAATCTACTGGAACCATAAACAATAAATGCTTTTGTTCCCTTCACGGATTCCAGATGCTCCAGCGCATTGTCACCAAAATACAAATCTCTTGGAATAGTAAATCTTGTCATTTTTTTGCCTCCTTAAAATAAATAAAAGTTGAATTTAGGATTCATATTGCTCATGAACTATTTGACAAGTCATATCCTAACCCATTTCTTTTATCCCGTAAAGAAGGCACTTTTTTGGATACTACATACCTTTTGGTAAGAATTATTGTTTTTTCTCGATATCTTCATGATATTTTTTTACATATTTTTTCCCCCACAAGTCCATCGACTCCATAATTGGTATCAATTCCTGCCCTACAGATGTCAATGTATACTCTACCATAGGCGGTACTGATGGATATACCTTTCGAGAAACAATACCATATTTTTCCAATTCCTTCAATTGTTGTGTCAACATCTTTTGTGTAATGGACGGAATCAGCCTTCTAAACTCATTATATCGGATCACATGATGTAAATGCAGATTCCAGATCAAAAGTGCTTTCCATTTTCCACTCAATATTTCCAATGTCAGCTCAATTTCACACCGATAATTGGAACAGCTGACTTTATTCTCTCGTGATTCAGGCACAAGATATCCCACCCCTCATATTTTTCTAAAATATAATTATACCTATTTAATAGCCTAAAATCAACTCATAACGCACCAAAATGTGCCTACTTTTCAAACCATTTTTTCTATGCTATACTCTGCCCATAAATTAAATTATTTCTCGCAAGGAGGTTTTCTATGAAAAAAATGATTCGCATTTCTGCTGCATATTTGATATTCGGCTTAGTCACAGGCTTGTTTTACCATGAGGCATCCTATTACTCAGGATTTACTGGTGATTCTGTTTTGGGATTGATTCATAGCCATGCATTTGCTTTGGGAACGCTACCCTTTTTATTGCTTCCCGTATTGATGCATATATTCCGCTTGCAGGAGCAAAAAAATTTTCGTAGATTCCTTTTTCTATATAATGCGGGACTTGTGATGACACTTGGCTTTATGACAGTACGTGGTACTGTACAGCTTTTCTCTCTGCCAATTACCAGCTTTTGGGATCATATGATTGGCGGACTTTCAGGCATTGGCCATGTCATTCTGACAATAGGAATTTTCTTCCTATTTCGTTCATACATATCCGCAGTGCAAGAAGCATAAAAATTCCACATGTTCTTTGTGGTACTCTCCCTTTTTTTGCTTTGAAAAACAGGAATGTTTTGACACAGTCCTGTTTTTCACACAACCGGATATATGATTGGTATGTCAAATTTGGCATAACCATTCTACGATTGCAAAAACTCATCCCCCCCTCTCCTTACTGATGATACCAAGCGATTACAATCAAGAAAAAGGATGCTGCCTTGGTACATCTCCCCCCCCCAGTCCAAGCAGCATCCTTTTTTCTCTTTTCTCTATGATGCCATATGAATATGGCATTTTTTTATTTTATGGAATATAAAGCAAATGATTCTCTGTATCATACACACTTGCCTGTCCATTTCCGGTATCCTCATTATGTATGGAGTCAGACGATACTTTTTGATCACGGTTCACACAAACACGATAGACCAAACCATAGCGGTCTCGGATTTCTACCCAGATTTCATATATGCCATTTTCCGGCATCATAATCTCATACGCAATCGGCGCATACAAATGCAAATAATCTATATTTCTTGCCTGTTCTGTCGCAGTGTCAGGAGTCGGGCTTACAGAACTTGACTGCGATGGCTCTGTGCTGTCCAAAGATACTGCCTGTCGTTCGATTTCTTTATCATTCATATATTGTACAACCGCAACGGATTGTATATCGCTCAGATCCTGCACATCATCAATGAAAATCTCGATGTCACCATGATATTTGATATATTCTGGCTGTTGTTTTTTCTCCAATTCTCTTGAGCCGACATACATCGCAGACACATCCATCACCATATTTATGGGTATCCAGTCCCAATCCAGCTTTTGTGTACGCACAGTATCCTTTTCCATCAATTCTATGTGGTCTACATGGATACCATCCACCAAAGGAACCGTAATTTCTCCCATGAATTTTCCATTTTGTAATTGTAGGGGGTATTTTTCTGCTTCACCATACAATATGGCTGTGGTATGCTGTGCCTGATATTCCTTTGGTACAATCTCACAATGTATGACTGCTGTCTTAGCTTTTGCATTTAATTTGATCAGCTGCCATTCACTGCTTTCCAATAGGTTATTTTGTTCCTCTAGACTGTTTTGTACATTGCTAGAAATATGCGCTACTTCATTTGTGATCGATGCTACTGAATTTTGCAGCTCATTGCGTAACTGCTGCACATCTTGATTCAATGCACCAATACGAAACAAGCTCACCACAAGCAAAACACACAATATTAAAGTTCGTATGGTATTTCCTTGTTCTTTCATAAACACCCCTACTTTACACATACATCGAACATCATAAAATTACCTTTCTATAGAACCCCAAAAAATCAAATATAAATTTTGTTTTTTTATTGTAGCATTCCTTGTTTCATTTTGTCTATATACATCATGCATGAAATGATTTTTGCCCTCATACACTGATACCAACCCCCTTGAGAGGACAAAAATGCATGAAACTGCCTTATTTTTTTTCTGCCTGCATTGTGATGCTACTGATTACCATTTTTCGTTTTCCTTCAGAAATGCTCAATAGTGCAGCTTCTGCCTTTGGGCTTTGGTTTGAGTCAGTATTGCCGTCCCTATTCCCATTTTTGGTTGCCTGCCTGCTTTTGATGCGTCTGGGTGTGGCAAAAAAATGCAGCAAATTGTTTGCTCCCATTATGCGCCCACTTTTTGGGCTTTCCGGTATCTGCGCCTTTCCTTTTTTGCTTGGGCTGCTTGCTGGTTATCCTGTTGGTGCAAAAATGACGGCACAGCTTTATGAACAAAAACAGCTTTCACTTTCTGAGGCAAGAAAGCTGCTGAATTTCTGCAACAATCCGGGCCCTTTGTTTGTGGTTGGTACGGTTGGTACAGGCTTTTTCCATACACCTCTTTGGGGCTATGCCATGCTTTGCAGCATTGCACTTGGTTCTATATGCACTGGTATATGCTTTCGTTTTCAAAAAAGCAGTCCCCTTTGTCTACCTGCTACCGCTACTGCTCATACAGAACATCAGCCCTTTGGCTTCATGCTCTCCGCTTCCATTTGTGATGCACTCTTAACCACAGCACAAATTGGCGGGTTTCTTGCTTTTTTCTCCGTTTGTCATACAGCTTTACAGCTTTGCGGTATTTATGACTTTCTTTCACGGATACTCTTTTTTTTGCCTGTATCCGAAACATTTTTGCAAGCAATTTGCAGTGGATTTCTGGAAATGACCACAGGTACCCATCTGCTTGCAACTGCACCAGACCGTCTTTTGCTCTGTCTTTGTGCGTCGG
Organism: Anaerotignum sp.; assembly: GCA_020024265.1. Taxonomy (GTDB): domain Bacteria; phylum Bacillota; class Clostridia; order Lachnospirales; family Anaerotignaceae; genus Anaerotignum. Next base: position 12,743 of record JAHHTW010000001.1, read on the forward strand.
TTGTACTTTTGACATTTGGTGGATTGTCCATATTGGGGCAAACATTTGGCGTACTGCAACGTTTGCCTTTTTCTGCAATGCGATATCTGTTTGCCAAGCTTTGTCAATGCGTATTTTCTCTTGCCATATTCCGTTTGCTCTATCCTGTATTTTTGGTACACGCAAAAAAAGCAGTATCCGTATTCTCTATACATACAGCTACTGCTTTTCCTGCACATTTTTCCATATTTGCGTTTTTTCTCATACTTTATACGGCATGGTATCATCAAGTGCGCTAATCACTTGCTCATACGCAATTCTTGAATATTTTCTGCCAGTACATCCAATGTCTGACCAAAGTATTCATCTGTTTTCATACTTTCGCTGTACACAACTGTTTTGAGTTCCTGCAATCTTGTTTCTACATCTGCCAGGATGCCCTCGGAGTATTCTACAGCGCCCAAACGCATTTCTTTTGCTGTCTTTTTTGCAGATTCTATGATCATTGCTGCCTGATCATATGCACGCTTGGTAACTTCATTTTCATCAATCATACGTACCAAACGTTCTTCCGCATTTTTTACGATTTGATCTGCTTCTCTCTGCGCATCAATCAAAATTTTGTTGCGTTCTTCAATAACCCATTGTGCCTGTTTGATCTCGTTTGGCAGCTTACTGCGCATTTCTTCAATCAAATTCAATACTTCTTCCTTATCCAAAGATACACGGTTGCTGAATGGTGCTTTTCTACCATTTTCGATGATGTCATCTAATTCATCCAGCATCTCCATGATACTCTCCATTTCCATGTTCTTCTCTCCTCATCACAACATCACACACATCATATTACCTACACACTATGCATTTCTTGATACTTTTGTACCACAAAAGGACGCACCTGCTCCGGCACCATAAAATCAATATTTCCTCCAAATACAGCAATTTCCTTTGCATTGGTAGAGCTTAATGACAAATGTTCTTCATCTGCTGCCAAGAAAATGGTTTCCAACTGATGATTGAGCTTGCGATTGATCAAATACATTTGGTATTCTGATGCAAAATCTATGGCATTACGCAAACCCCTGATTGCAACGGTTGCCCCAATCTCTGTTGCAAAGTCTGCCAAAAGCCCTCGAAAGGATGCAACTTCCACATTTGGCAAATCGGCTGTCACCAATTCCAAATGCTGCTTTCTTTCCTCTACCGTAAACAAGGATTTTTTATTCGGATTTTCCAATACTGCGACCACCAGCACATCTACCAAGTGTGATGCTCTCTCAATGATATCCAGATGTCCCAGTGTTACCGGATCAAAACTGCCGGCATAAATTGCTTTTTTCATTTTTTTACTTCCTCCAGACGCAGAAATGTTAAAGCTGTGGTCTTATATACCTTCTCTCGATCTATATACAGCCCATCTACCGTTGGCAATGGTGCCTTTGCCCTATGCTCTGCAATCACAACCCCATTTGCGTGCAGTAGTTTCTTTTCTGCAATGGTTTTCAATACAGGTATATACAGCCCCGCTTCATATGGCGGATCGAGAAAAATGATGTCAAACCTTTTTCCCTGTGCGCAAAGCTGCGCAAGTGCAGAAAGAACATCCATTTTTATCATAACGGCTTTTTCCTGTAATTTTGTATGTAGCAGATTTTCTGCAATCACCGCTTGGCAATTTGCACTCTGTTCCACAAAAACAGCCTCTGCCGCACCACGGCTGAGTGCCTCAATCCCAATTGCTCCACTGCCCGAAAACAAATCCAAAAATGTACATTCCGGCAAATCAAACGCAATGATATTAAACAATGTTTCCTTGATTCGATCTGCGGTTGGTCTTGTTTCCATTCCTTCTATGGTTTGCAGCCTATGACCTTTCGCACACCCAGCAATTACACGCATATTTTCTCACCTTTATCAATTTTCTTTTCTCAGTTAGTATAACAAACTAGCCACGAAAACACAACAATAAAACTTATAACTCTACGGTTTTTCCCTCAAACCATGTTGTAAAATACGTACGTACTCCCATATGTTCCTCCTGCACAAGCTCCGGATCTCTTTCCAAGAGCAGCGCTGCTGCTTCTTGCGCCTGTTTCAATATGAACATATCATGATATAAATTGGCAATTTTCATTTCTGGAAGCCCATGCTGTCGCACCCCAAAAAATTCACCCGGCCCACGCAGCTTAAGATCCATTTCAGAAATCACAAAACCATCTCTGGTTTTTGTCATAATCTGCATACGCTCTCTTGCAATCTTTGTTTTGGAATCACTGACCAATATACAATAGGATTTTTCCGCACCTCTGCCCACCCGTCCACGCAGCTGATGCAGCTGTGCCAAGCCAAAGCGTTCGGCATTTTCTATGAGCATAACCGTTGCGTTTGGCACATTGATGCCAACCTCAATGACAGTGGTGGAAACCAATATATCCGTATTTCCACAAGCAAATGCCGACATCATCTCCTGTTTTTCCTTTGCCTTCATCCTGCCATGTACACAGGCGATACGACAATCCGGTAATGCCTCCTGCAATTTTTCGGTATAATCCAGTACGTTTTCAACTTCCAGCTTTTCATTTTCCTCAATCATAGGGCAAATCACATAGGCTTGTCTGCCTTCTGCTTTCTGTTTGCCCAAAAAGGTGTAGATCCGCTGTCGATACGTTCCATTGACTGCTATGGTATCAATCGCCTGTCTGCCTGGTGGCAGTTCATCAATGATGGAAATATCCAAATCACCATATAAAATCAAAGCCAATGTACGTGGAATTGGTGTCGCCGTCATAACCAGCACATGCGGATTTTCTCCTTTCTGTGCAAGCATCCCACGCTGTCTGACTCCAAAGCGGTGTTGCTCGTCTGTAATGACAAGACCCACTTGGTCATAAAGAACGCCTTTTTGTATCACAGCATGCGTACCAACAATCATTTGTGCATTTCCATTTGCAATCTCTGCAAGTGCCGTACGTTTTTCTTTTGCTGTCATACTGCCTGTCAGACAAAGCACACGGATACCCAAAGGAGTAAAAATTTCTGCAAACGATTGCATATGCTGTTCTGCCAACACTTCCGTAGGTGCCATCATCACAACCTGATATCCGTTTCGTATCGCCCAGTATGCAGCCGCCATTGCTACAGCGGTTTTCCCGCTGCCCACATCGCCCTGCACCAAACGATTCATCACTTTACCGCCTGTCATATCCTTCTGTATTTCTGACAACACCTTTTTCTGTGCGTTTGTCATTTGGAAGGGAAGAAAGCCCTCGAAATCTTCCAGAGCTTCCACATGTTCCATACAGATGCCCTCACCCTTTTGGCTCATTCTTTGTTTGAGTGACAAAAGCGCACTTTGCATAAAAAATAATTCTTCAAATACCAAACGCCTGCGTGCATCGTAAAACGCTGTTTCTGTCATTGGAAAATGAATGTTTTGTATCGCAAAATTACGCTCTGCCAGACGATATTTCTTTCGTAACCATAGTGGCAGATTTTCCGGAAGCTGTCCTTGTATCCATTCCAACGCCTCCAAAAGATACGTACGCAGCATTTTTTGTGACAAACCGTCGGAGGCAGGATAGACTGGTACAATTTTTCCGCCTGCAAAGCTGTCGCCGATTTTCTCATACTCCGGAGAAGCGATTTCTCTTCTGCCATACTTTTTTTGCACCCTGCCTGTAAAGAGATATGCCTCATCCTTTTGGAATGTCGTTTTCATATAAATCTGATTATACCACAAGAGCGGAATTTCTCCCGTATCATCATAGACCTGCACATATGTGATGGTCAATTTGCCCCGTCTTGTACTGACACCTTCACGGCGAATCCTTGCGACAAATGTATTCTCCTCTGTTTCCGAAAGCTCGGAAATGGTGACCAAACGGCTACGGTCTTTATAATCTCTGGGATAATGCGTCAGCAAATCGCCCAAAGTCAGGATATGCAGCTTTGCCAGTTTTTTTGCACGCTGCTCGCCAATGTTTTTCAATTCTGTAATCGGACTGTTCCACTCCATCGCAATACCGTCCTTTGTATCATTCTATGGAAATGATATAATAATACAAGGGTTGTCCGCCTTTATGCAAATCCACTTCGCAATCAGCATAACGCTCCTCGATCTCATCTGCAAACTGCTTTGCATCTGCTTGTGATACCTCTGCACCATAATAAATGGTAATGATTTCACTGTCCGCATCGACTGCTTTTTCCAAAAGCTCTTTTGTGCTTTCTGCCAAATCTTTGCCCACCACTTCAATATTTTCATCAAGTATGCCAAGCAAATCTCCCTGTTGTATTTGGCGTTCTCCTATGGTAGTTTCTCTCACTGCATAGGTCACAGTTGCTGTCTTTACCAGACCAATGGCTTCCAGCATGGCTGTCTGCAAAGCCTCTGCATCTGTGCTGCCGTCATTGCAAAGCATCGCAGAAATTCCCTGCGGAACAGACTTAGATGGAATGACATACAGCGTTTTATCCTCTGAAAGCTTTGCTGCCTGCTGTGCTGCCAAAATGATATTTTTGTTGTTTGGCAATATAAACACATGGTCTGCATTGATTTTTTCTACGGCTTTGAGAATATCATCTGTAGAAGGATTCATGGTTTGCCCGCCTTCGATCACTTCATCCACGCCCAAATTGCGGAAGATTTCTGTCAGACCATCCCCAGTCGAAATGGAAACAAAGCCAATTTCTTTTTTCGGTTTTTCTTCTTTTGGCGCTTGTAAAGTTTCTTTGTCCACAGCCGGTGCATTTGCGGTAAAATCAATGCTGTTTTGATGCTGCTCACGCATATTATCAATTTTCAGTCCTGTCAAGCTGCCAATCGTCAATGCCTTTTCCAGCGCCAATCCTGGATGGTCTGTGTGTACATGAATTTTGATGACTTCTTCATCGCTAACACACACAATGGAATCCCCAATGGTAGCAAGATAGGATTTGAGCTGCTGTACGGTTGTATCATCCGGTTGCTGCACATGAATAAAAAATTCTGTACAGTATCCAAATGTAATGCTTGTATTTTCCACAGATGCCAATGCTGCATACTCTTGTTGTCTGCTTGTTTTGGCAGCATCTGATACAAAGAGCGTCTCCTCTGTATTGATATGCTTCAATCCACCCTCAAGAATATATAAAAGACCTCTGCCGCCTGCATCTACCACGCCTGCTTGTTTGAGTATGGGCAGCATATCCGGTGTCTGGTTCAATACCCGATGTCCATGCTCCAATATCCCATGCAAAAACACCTCAACATCATCTGTCTTTTGTTTCATCTCCAAAGCAGCCTCTGCACAGGCACGTGCTACCGTCAAAATGGTGCCTTCCTTTGGCTTCATTACCGCTTTATACGCCATACGTACCGCCTGTTGCATGGCAACTGTCAATTCCTCTACGCCTGCTTCTTCCAAGCCCTCCAAACCTTTGGAAAATCCACGAAAGAGCTGGGAAGTAATGACACCTGAATTTCCTCTCGCACCACGCAATGCACCACTTGCCGCTCTTTTGGAAACCTCACTGATCGACAAAGCGTCGCCTTTTTCTGTTTCCTTCGCTGCTGCCAATACGGTCAAAGACATATTGGTACCCGTATCACCATCCGGTACCGGAAATACATTCATTGCATCTACTGCCTGCTTATTTTCATGCAATTCATTTGCACCTGCAATAAACATTCTTTGCAGACGATAACCGTTTAATTTTGTTATACCCACAGATTTTTCCTCCTTGTTACTTATCCGTCAACACGTACACCATCGACGAATATGTTGACATCCTCTACTGCAAGTCCTGTATATTCCTCTACAGAATATTTGACAGTGCTTACAATATTATCGGCAATGGCAGAAATATTTGTGCCATATTCCACAATAATATGCAAGTCCAAGTTCACCTTATTTTCATTGACTCGCATCTTAATTCCCTTTGTCAGGCTTTCCAGTTTGAGCAACTGCACCAGACCATCTTTGACATTCTTTGCAGCCATACCAACAATGCCATAACATTCAATGGCTGCATATCCTGCAATACGTGCAATGACTTCATGATTGATGCTGATTACACCATATTCATTTTCCAATTTTGCTGTCATATCTGATTCCCCCTAACCGGTAGATGTCGTTTGCACTTTCCAACCTACCCCCATCTTTTTTTTACAAAATAATAGGCATAGATATTTATAGTATATCAGCTTTTTGCAATTTTTGAAATAAATTTTTGTGAACCTTTTGTATAGAATTTTTTTCCAAAATCACCTTTGTATCTTTCTCATACTTTTTTACAAAATACAATCGGGTACACAAAAGAAGATCTCTTTGTGTACCCGCCTTTTTCACTGCCTTATGTTTTATGATACTTCCGTTATCTGTGTGACCTGTGTGCCGGCAAAATAATGCGTCAAAATTTCCTCGGCTGTTTTCCCCTGCTGTGCCATACCACTGGCACCATACTGACTCATACCAACACCATGACCATTGCCTCCGCCATATAATGCAACACCTGTCAAGCGTCCTTCTTCGTTTCTCATTTGCCGAACCGCAAAATATCCACTGGGCAACATATTTTGTGTGGTCAAAGAAGCACCATCCTTGCGTTGTACATAAATAGGATCGCCCTTGGTCTGTTTCATGGGCGACAATACCTGCCGTATGGTATATTCCGTTTTGAGCTGCACAGCACCATTTTCATAATCCAATTGCAAAATCTGTACCACACCGCTTTCTCCTCTTTGCACAACAGATACGCCTTTGAGTCTGCCCATATTTTCCGGCACACCCATGCAAAAGCTGCCATCCTCTTTTTGTATGTATACCAGCTTTGGATTGCGTTTGATTGCTTGTGGCAGCATTTTTTCTATGATTTCCGTCAATTGCCCTGCGCCAAAGTATACCTTCCAACGGTTCCATGGGGATGCGGCATCATAGCTGTCCAAATCCCAATTTTGAAAAAATGTCATCCATTCCGCTTCATTTTGCGGTCTTGCACCGGTCAGCCCTTGGCTTCCGCCTTTGAGATAGGATGCGCTTTCCTTTGCAAAACTGCCATCCTTCGACCACACCTCACCTGCTGCTGCACCATAGCCGCAAGAAGTAGAGTAAAAATACGTTGTCACCACATTTCCTTCTGCACTCAAGCATTTGCCTGCCGTTGCTTCCACAGCTGCATCTGCCAAAGGATCTGTCTGATTTCCCAGATATACCTGACTGGATATGGTATCTGACAAATGCGCACCATAACCGCAATAGCTGTTTGCAAGCATTTGATTGTATGCATAGCTGCGTGCAGAAATCGCCTGTGCCTGCAATGCAGTTTCTCCGAAGGAAACCGGCATTTCATTTGGCACCACCCCTTTTAAGTATGTTTCCAGCGGAAGTTCATTGATGATACAAATACCGTCTTGCCTTCGTTCCAGCTCAAGACTTCCGTTATATACCCGCCTTGTACCATCTGTAAATGTCACAGAAATTGGCGTATCCGCCTTTGCCTCTATCATTCCTGCATCAAACCAAGGCAAGTCTCCGGTGAGTACTACATCTTCTCCTGCACCAAATGCCTTTTCGCTCTCTTTGCTGGACAATGTAAACCCTTGCTCTGCTGAAAGCGTAACTTTTTTCTGCCCCGCCCCACCAATCAATACACGGATATTTTGTGGTAGATCCTTCTTTGTGATGACTGCACCCGCAATCTTTCCATCCTGTAAATAATACACCGCATTATCCATTCCGCAGGTCAGTTTGGAAACCGTCTGCGTTTCCATTTGTTCCTCCACAGAATCATAAATACGAAAGCCATCTGCCCAAGATAACAGTCCTTGCTCTGCCAAATAAATTTCCTGTCCATTGACACGCTTTACGGTACAGTTGCCAAGCTCTGCGGCTGCTTGCAGCTCTGTGACATTGCCATCTGTCAGTGTCACATCACAAATCCCTGTTTTTGCCTCTACACGGCATGGATAAGACACTGCTCCTGCCCCTGTTTCCAATACCAGATTTTTTCCGGATGCTCTACAATAGATATTCTCTATGGTTGGTGTCAGAGAAACCACCTCCAAAAGCACTGCAATTTCCCCATCTTTTTCCCAAAAACGTATCGCTGTATTGCGATAAGCGGACAGGGAAATTCCATCTGCACCATAAATTCCATGGTCAAAGAGCCCGATTTCATCATCCAAAAGGACATATGTCTGTTCTGTAATCCCATAAGCAGACAACTCGGCAGCCGTACCTTCTTTTGTCAGTGCCGTTTCCAAAAGCTGTACCCATAGGCTATAGGAAATTGGCATATTTTTATTGCTCTCATTCAGCACAATCTTACTTTCATACTCCGGTGCCAGCCTGTCCATCAGATATTGTGCTTGTGTGAGTGTCAAATCTTTTTTGGGATAAAAATTTCCATCCTCATCTCCGGAAAGCAATCCCAGATGTACTGCCCCATTGATATAGGGATATGCCCAATCCTGCTCCGAAACATCCGGAAAATCTATGACCTGCTCCAATCCAGAAAGTTCTTCTTTGTTATAAAATGCCAAAGCCATTGTTTTGGCTGCCATCTCACGGCTTACGGAAAGCTTGTCCCCAATTCTCCCGCTTTCTGCCGTTTCTTGCTGTGCCTCACAGCCAAACAACAGGATACACAGCCCCACAAGGCAGAAATAAAAAACGCTCTTTTTCATCTTTTGTCACACTCCCTGTTTTGTTTCCTTTGGTACAAGTCTATGCGACAACAGAAAAAAAAGAACGTTTATTTTGATTTTGGATGGATCAATCGGCTGTATGCGTTTGCAGCCTTCCAACAAGATATGACACAAAAAGAAAAAGATAGATATACAAATATATCATTTGATATTCGTATATCTATCTTTTTTGCGCATGGAGATCCCGAAATGCCGTTCCCGCCGCTTGACACCTAGCCTAAGCCAGGTGGGCAACCGCAGCCAAAGTCTCTGTCTTCCTCCGCCCAAAGGGAATTATCTTGAGGCCTGACATCACTTTTGCATATAAGAATCCCTTTTCAGTCATGTAGGTTCAATTATGACGGGCTATCGAGCATTCCAGGATGTTTCCTGAATGTATTATACTACATATGCAGACATTCTTCAAGTCCCATATGTTCAAAAACGATATTTTTTTTCAAAACTCGATAGGAATCTTGTTATTTTTTACATATCGTCAAAACCAGCGTCCACAAAGCGCCTATCGCCAATGCCATGTCTGCTACATTGAATATTGGTGCTTTTTTCAGATGCAGATACAAAAAATCCGTGACACTGCCATTGCGCCAGCGGTCATACAGATTGCCGAAAGCACCTCCCAGCATCACTGCCGCCGGAAGCAGTATATGTCCATAGCGTTTCTTATGACACAATGCGTAAAAAAACTGAAAAATACAAGATCCGGTGAGTATGGTTGTCAAATACAATACCAAAGCCGGCTTTTGCTCTCCTATATTATATGCCATACCTTTGTTTTTGATGTGACGCAGAGAAAAGTAATTTTTGACAATCTGTTTTCTGCTGCCTATTGGTATCTTTTTTCTGACCATATGCTTGCTGCATGTGTCCAAACCAAAAACACCTGCCATCACCGCCATATATTGTATCATTTTTTGCTCCCCCTTCGCTGGATCAAATAAATCTGTATGGTGCCATACACCATAGTCGCACCATAAATGAAAATGGCAATCACCGCCAATATACGCAAAAACTCTCCGGTAAAGCTGCGCCACAACAAACACAACAACATGCAAAATGCACTGATGCATGCACCGACACACAGCATACGCAGTACCTGTACAATCTTCGCTGTATCAGCTATGTATTCTTCCCGAATCATATGTCCTTTCTTACTCCACTTATATGCGAAAAATGCCAACACCAGCATGACACCTATATAGATCAGCATACAAAAAATCCTTCTTTCTCTTTATCCATGTGCAGTATCCTGTATATGACTGCGCATTTTCTCCTGCTTATCTTGATAATACCGTTTCTTATCTTCATACATCCGTGTATCTGCCTGCAAAATCATATCTTTGATACTGAGGCAATCCTCCTGCCATACGGCGCCGATTGCCATACGGTATTCATCATCCTTCTGCGCATAGGCACGCACCGCCTCCACACGCTTTTGGAATACCTCCTGCTCTATGTTTGGTTCAATGATAATAAATTCATCGCCACCAATACGATAGATATTCTTTTTCATACATTTCTGCAAGATTGCTGCATTATGCTTAATGATGAAATCTCCATAAGAATGACCCTGTTTGTCATTGATTTCTTTCATACCATTGATATCTGCAAACAGCACCCCCACTCGCTTGAGTGGTCTTTGCTCATAGCTTTGTATGGTTTTGAGATATTTATTTCTGTTTTTTACGCCAGTGAGCATATCCGTAAAGCTTGCATATTCCAGTTGCCGAATCAGTTTTCTTCTTTCCAAATGGTTTACAATAAAATACCCAACCGAATCCAAAAGTCTGAAATTCTCTCTGTTCTTTCTTGGATTGCTGATACCCATAAGTCCCATAATGCCGTGTTCATAAATCAGCGGAACCAACAATACATCCTCTATACCATACTTTTCCCATAGTACACGCATAGGTTCGCTGAGCATGGAGGCATCCATCATAAAGGCAGCCTCCGATACACCCTGTGCCTCCATATCCTGCATCCACTCCTGCATCTGTTCTATGGGTATGTACAATTCCTCAGAGCGATCCGCAACAGCATCTGCATGCCATGTATATTTTTTATGCAGCATTTTTTTTGCTTCTTCATGCTCAAAAATATAGGATTGCACACCACCGTAAAATCCTCCCAGTATCTCCAGTATTTTGAGCAATGCATATTCTTCCTCCTCATGCACCAAAATTTGAATGCATTTTATCAATGTCTGTTCCGATGTCATACGGTTTTCCAGCTGACAAATCCGTTCTTCCGTCATTGCGGCATCCCATACACAGGCAATATGACAGACACGACCTTCCAGCTCAATGAGCCGATCTTCATATGTCAATACGCAGCCCAAACGCTGGCTCTTTGTTTCTCTATAGGCTTTTGTTTCCATATTTAATCGACCATGATTGCAAAACGAACATGGCTCTGTCTGTCCTTCCAAGAATGCATAGCATTTTTTCCCGATGCCGTCTTCGCCCTCTGGCAGCTGCAACAAATCCCGTAAGGGTTTATTGAGATACAATATATCATATGTCTGTACATCACAGATATAGCAATACATATCCAATGTATCCATAACTGCTGCTGCATACTCTGTACGCTTCATATTCTCACCTCTAACTGTTCATATCCATGTTTGAATTTTTGATTCTCCACGTTTGGGCTCATCTCTTAGAATCACAAACAAATGCTCTTGATCCGATTACATCATCACATGGTCGGATGCTTCCTCGTACAATATAAAAATATCATATACATTATATCTTATCACAGAAAAAAAACTTTTCAAATCAAAAAATGTATCATATAATGAGTTATGCAGATTTGCCTGTAAGGAAAATCTGAAAATGCACGCACCATAGCAGAATGTTTCATCCAACCATTTCATACACAAAAAAATATATGGATGTGCGGCATATATACTGCGTATATTTGGTATCATATCATACCGTTTTTATTTGGAAAACAAATATCGGATTTTTCAGATATACGACATTCCGTACACAAAAGAATATCCCATATAACAGAAATACATATAGTAAAGGAGGAATGGATTATGAGTAAAAAATGTCCTCATTGTAAAGAAGATGTCGAACAGGAAGATCGTCCATTTTGCCCTCATTGCGGCTATGCTTTTGACATGGATGTACGTCTTGCAATGGAAATGCAAAAAGTCCTGCGTGAAAATTCTGCACAGGAGCAGAAGCCCAAAAAACGCGTCAATCAAATACAGCCTGTCATACCCAAATGGAACGACAATGAATCGGATGACTACAGTCGTTTGCACAGAAAAGAATCAAACGTTTCTACTGCACTGATTGTTGCAATTGGCATTGTCTGTATTGTCATTATCGCAGCAGCTTATCTCCTCTTACACGGATGAGGGATACAGCAATCTCCTTTCACCGATTTGCTTATCATGATATTTACTTTTTGTGTATACAAAGGGAAGTGCTATCTACAGTACTTCCCTTTCTGCCGTACATCAAAAATGTATTTCCAATTCTACCGGACAATGATCTGAGCCCAAAACCTCAGTGTGTATTTTGGCATCCACCATATTTTGTGCAATTCTTTTGGATACCACATAATAGTCAATTCTCCATCCTGCATTGTTTTGTCTTGCCCGAAAACGATAACTCCACCAAGAATAAATCTCTGTGACATCAGGATAAAAATAGCGGAAGCTATCTACAAATCCAGCTTGCAGCAATGCCGAAAACTTTCCCCTTTCTTCATCGGTAAAGCCTGCACTACGGCGATTGCTTTTCGGATTTTTCAAATCAATCTCCGTATGTGCAACATTCAAATCCCCACACAGTACCACGGGTTTTTTGGCATCCAGCTCCAAAAGATATGTCAAAAAAGCATCTTCCCAACGCATACGATAGTCCAAACGTGCATTTTCCTGCTGAGAATTTGGCGTATACACGGTTACATGGTAAAAGTTTTCAAACTCCAGTGTAATGACACGCCCCTCATGGTCATGTTCTGCGATTCCAATGCCATAAGTCACTGCCAAAGGCTCCGCTTTGGTGAATACCGCTACGCCAGAATATCCTTTCTTTTCTGCATAATTCCAATATTGATGATAGCCATCCAAAGGCAAATCAATCTGTCCTTGCTGTAATTTGGTTTCCTGTACGGAAAAAATGTCCGCATCCACCTGCCCAAAATAGTCCAAAAATCCCTTTCCCACTGCTGCACGCAATCCATTGACATTCCATGAAATCATTTTCATAATCGCATCACTCCATCATTTTTTCATTTTATGCTTTTCAAAAGTATATCATAACCCGTTCCAATTGTCTTAACTTTTTTCATCATAGAAAAGGGCAGCTTTTTCCATCAAAAAGCTGCCCAGCCATTCTTTATTTTTTATTTTTAATAAACAATATGAATATGAAGCCGCTCAATCCCATCAAAATCGGGTAGAAGCAGTATGGCATAATATCAAATGGTGTCAGACCTGTCAGCGTTGCCGCAGAAAGCAACTGAGCGCCATAGGGGATCAATCCCTGACCTACAGATGTAAACATATCCAATATAGAAGCAGAACGCTTAGGGCTGATTTCAAATTCCTCACTGATATCCTTTGCAATAGGCCCTGCCATAACAATCGCAACCGTGTTATTTGCAGTACACATATCCACCAGCAATGCCAATACAGCAATCCCCAGCTCGCCACCTTTTTTGCCTTTGATGCGTTTCTTAATAAACTCCAGAATGAACTGAATCCCGCCCATTTCCTTTGTCATGGATACGATACAAGCAACAATGACAGAAATTACAGTAATGTCATACATACCTGTCACACCGCTACCAACCACCTTGAAAACATCTCCCAAGGGGAACATTCCGGTAGACACCCCTACAATCAATGACAGCACCGTACCGGCAATCAATACCAAAAATACATTAAACCCAATCAATGCACCAATCAGTACCACCAGATAAGGCAGTACCTTCCACATGCTGTATGGCAATGTTTCTTTCCATTCTGTGCTGCCGCCAACAGTCAAAGCAAACAACGCTACAATGGTCAAAATCGCTGCTGGCAGCACAATCATGAAATTTTCACGGAATTTATCCTTCATTTCACAGCCCTGTGTTTTGACTGCGGCAATGGTGGTATCGGAAATCATGGAAAGGTTATCCCCAAACATCGCACCACAAACAACCGCACCTATGCAGATTGCAATATCAAAGCCGGTTTTTTCACTGATACCAACTGCAATGGGTGCCAAGGCTGCAATGGTACCCATGGAAGTACCCATGGAAATGGATATAAAACAACCAATGATAAATAGCCCAACCACCGCAATATGAGAAGGCAGTATGGATAAGCCCAGATTTACAGTACTTTCTGCACCACCTGCTGCGGATACCGCACCGGAAAAACCGCCTGCTACCAAGAAAATCAAACACATTGTAATGATATTGTCTTCCCCGACACCTTGTGCGATGATGTGAATTTTTTGATTAAAATTGTGCTTTCTATCCTGTGCAAAAGCCACCAACAGCGCAATCAGAAAACCAACGATTGCCGGCATACTGTAGAAATCGCCTGTGATAAAGCCTGAGCCTAAAAAAATCAACAGAAAGACTGCGATCGGCAAAAGCGCTATTGCTCTGCCCTTTACTTCTTTTTCCATATAAATATTCCCTCCCTCAATAATATACGGAATTTTTCATTTCCTGACAGAACCAATGTGCAGCATATCGCAGAAAAACCACCGATTGGCATGCCAAAAAAGACATCTCCGTACTCCTATGATTACCGTAACATGGTATCATAAATCACAAAGCTTGACAAGGCAAAACAGACCATAGAAACGAAAATGCATTGCATACTGCATACATCATCTTTATGCATCCACAAATCAATCTTTCGCAAACAAGCGACAATACAATTCTTCCTTCCGATCCGCTTTCAAAGGGAATGTATCTCGATAGTCTGCTACCTCCTGCAAATCAATCTCTACCACTGCCAATTCGTTTTCCTTTGTCAGGTGTGCAAGCACAGCACCTGTGGGAGAAACCAGCATACTGTCACCGGTATATGTCAATGTGGCATCCTTCCCACTGCGATTGACACCAACTACAAAGCTCTGATTTTCGATGGCTCTTGCCTGAAGCAGCGTGATCCAATGCCCCACACGTGCAACAGGCCAATTCGCAATGACTGTCATAATCTGACTTTTTTTCGATGCTGCTTGAAAAATTTCAGGAAATCGCAAATCATAACAAACAAAGGGCGCAAGCGTTGCACCACATACCTTACAGTTTACCAGCGTATCCCCTGCAACATAATGCTTTGCTTCCGCACCATAGGAAAAAGGATGAATTTTGGCATAATTTGCCAAAACAATACCTGTATGATCCATAACAATGCTATGGTTCCTTGCTTTGCCATCCTCCAGAAAAATGACACCAAACACCACAGCTATATGATTTTTGATTGCTTGCTTTTGGAAAAAAGAAATGGTTTCGCTATTTTCTGCATGTTCTCCATATTGTTCCGGCTTCATGGTAAAACCTGTTAATGTCATTTCAGGAAATACAATCAAATCCGCATTTTGCCTATGTGCATCTGCCATCATCTGTGTACATACCTGCATTGCTTTTGGTTTATTTTCAAATTCCATATTTAGTTGTGCAAGTGCAATTTTCATATCTGTACCCTCCTTTATTTGTTTCATTTTAATCTCATTTAGTATAGCATAAAACACCTCTTTCTACCATAAAAAAACTTTGAACATTGCTCCACTCTATGCAAGCAATAGATCTCTCATTGGAAATCAGAATACGATATGGATTTCTTTGATAAAATAAAAAAACCAATAATCATAAGGATTTTCCCTTTGATCATTGGCTCTGCGTCTGTGCGTCCGGCTCTTTGTCTGATATGACCGAAATTTGGAATTATCGTATATGAATGCGTGTTTGCACTTTGCACTTTGGGCAAAATAGCGGAAAATTCTCCAGCACTGTATTTTGCTGGATTTTGATTCTCGTCTTTTGATGGCAAACAGGGCATAAAATCCTTTGCTCTTGTTCCATAAAAATCGCTCCCTTACGAAAGATCCTTTGCTTTCATTTTTTCTATTTCTTTCTTCTTGTACTCATATCGCCCCATAATCCAGAAAAACAGGGTGATAATAAAAAGTACAATATAGGCAATCACATCTTCTACCGAGAACGACACCTTCCTCACAAATACTCGATACAGCAGCGCAATTACAGTCAACAGCGGAACAATACCACCCAATAAAAAATATCTTGATGTACTCAAACGTTCATGCAGACACAACAATATTGTTGCAATCAATACAACACTTGCATGCTTCATATCTGCGCCTCCTTTTCTTTTTTGTATTTTTCAATAATCAATTTTGCCGTTTCAATATCAATCCTTGCATCTACGGCAAGCCCTTTGATGAATGCAGAAAATGGTTCTTCCTTCTGTTTGTCATTCATCTCCACCTTTTGTATGAGCTTGTCCAGTCGCAAACGTACTGTTGGATATGACACATCATACAATTTTGCAATATCCTTCAATGAACCTGATTTCAATATAAAATTTTTGATAAACGTAATATCCTCCTGCTCCAACGCCAATATCCATGATGGAATTTTATCTAGCTCCATTTTTACACTCCTTTCACATTATTTTTAATATAATTTATCATAACATAAATAAAATTAAAGTCAATACATAAATAACATGATGTTTTATGAATATTCTTTCGCAATCAATTGGGAAAGAACATATACACAGCAGCATAAAAACCATTTCAAAAAAAGCATATAAAATGAATGTGATTTGATGAAAAAATTGCTCTAATGTGGTATGATTAGAACAAATCCCATCTTTTTTTGAATGAAAAGAATCTTATGGGATGGTTACAAAAATACAAATGGAAAGATACTGTAATCAAAAATAGAAGCATATAAAAGGAGCGTTTCACACATGATGAAAATATTATTCATCTGCCATGGCAATATTTGTCGTTCTCCCATGGCAGAATTTCTCTGCAAGGATCTGGCAGCAAAGCGTGGGCTTTCAGACAAGCTCTCCATTGCCTCTGCTGCAACCACTACAGATGAAATCGGCAACCCCGTACATCATGGAACTGTTCGTGTACTGCAACCGCTTGGTATTTCCACAGCAGGAAAAACAGCACGTCAGGTCACAAAAAAAGATTATCAGGAATATGATTTATTATTGTGTATGGAAAATCAAAACCTGCGTGAAATCAAACGGATACTCCCCAGTGACCCACAGCAGAAAATCTGTCGTTTGCTGGACTTTACAGACCGTCCACGTGACATTGCAGACCCATGGTATACCGGAAATTTTGAGTCCTCTCTGCGGGATATACAGGAAGGCTGCATTGCACTTTTGGATAAAATCGAAAAGGAATTACACTAATCTTTCTTTCCCAATATGGTACATATCAAAAATGCTACAAAAGGAGGGACTGTCATGCATATTTTAGACTTGATCATCAAAAAACGAGAACATCAAAAACTGACAAAGGAAGAAATCTCTTTTTTTGTACAAGGTGTTACGGATGGCACATTACCCGATTATCAGATTTCTGCGCTTTTGATGGCAATTTTTCTCAATGGTATGGATGCTGAAGAAATCACACATCTTACTATGGATATGGCAAATTCGGGCGCACGCTTTGATCTTTCTGCCGTACAGGGCTTTAAGGTAGATAAGCACAGTACAGGTGGTGTTGCAGATACCACCACATTGATTTTGGCACCTCTGGTTGCCTCTGTTGGGGTACCGGTTGTCAAAATGAGCGGGCGTGGACTGGGATTTTCCGGTGGCACCATTGATAAGCTGGAGTCCATCCCCGGCTTTTGTGTTTCTGTAGACGAAGCACAAGCAATCGCATTGGCACAAAAAAGCCATTTGGTACTTATGGGACAAACCGAAAATCTTACACCTGCGGACAAAAAGCTCTACGCACTGCGTGATGTCACAGGTACGGTAGAGAGCTTGCCTCTGATTGCCGCAAGCATTATGTCCAAAAAAATTGCAGCCGGTGCAAACGGCATTGTATTGGATGTCAAATGCGGCAGTGGTGCATTTATGAAAACATTGGAGGATGCACAGGCACTTGCACGGATTATGGTAGAGATTGGGAAAAGAGTGGGGCAAAAGGTTTCTGCTGTCATCAGCGGTATGGATCAACCTCTTGGCTCCCATATCGGAAACAGTCTGGAAGTTATGGAAGCCATATCTATATTACGTGGAGAAGTCGGTGGCGATTTGTTGGAGGTTGCGCTGCTTTTGGGTGCGCATATGCTGCTGCTTGCCGAACGTGCAGAAACCATTGCGGAAGGCAAGGCACTCCTACAGCAACAGATTGCAAATGGGCAGGGGCTTGCAAAGCTGCGTGAATTACTCATACAGCAGGGCGGAAATCCGGCTGTGCTGGAAGATTTTTCTCTCCTGCCGCTTTCTCCCTGTACCCATATACTGACCGCCGCACAAGACGGCTATTTGACAAAAATCAATACTGCAAAAATCGGGCAGGCTGCACAGGCAACCGGCGCTGGACGTGTCTACAAGGAACAGCCCTTAGACTACGGTGCAGGCATTATTATGAAAAAACGCTTGGGGGATATCATTACAAAAGGCGAACCTCTGGCTGTACTCTACAGCGCAACAGAGGAACGGTGTGCTTCTGCTGGAAACATACTTGCAGATGCATTGACGATTTCTGATACACCAATGCCACTGCCCCCCTTGGTTTTGGATACCATTTCATATCGTCAATCAGAATGAAAGGATGTGGAACTGATGAAAAGAGCCATTATTATTGTATTGGATAGTGTGGGAATTGGGGAGCTTCCAGATGCTGCGGATTTCGGCGATGTTGGGAGCAATACACTGGTAAATATCAAAAAAGTAAGACCACAGACAGCGCTGCCAAACCTTTGCGCCCTTGGTCTTGGCAATATTCCGGGGGATGA
The DNA here is from genome assembly GCA_020024265.1 of Anaerotignum sp. GTDB lineage: Bacteria > Bacillota > Clostridia > Lachnospirales > Anaerotignaceae > Anaerotignum. The sequence continues at coordinate 31,389 of JAHHTW010000001.1, forward strand.
AATTGCATTGCTTGGAAAGGTTGCTCATCCGATTGGTGCATATGGCAAAATGGCAGAGGCTTCCATCGGCAAGGACACCACCACAGGGCATTGGGAAATTGCCGGTATACTGACAAAGCATCCCTTCCCCACATTCACAGAAACAGGCTTTCCAAAAGAAGTCATGGACGCTTTTGAAACAGCCATTGGCACAAAAACATTGGGGAATTACGCTGCTTCCGGTACTGTCATCATTCAAGATTTGGGGGATGAACATATGCGTACCGGCTTCCCCATTGTCTATACCTCTGCCGACAGCGTATTCCAAATCGCTGCACATGAGGATGTCATTCCTGTGAAAAAACTATATGAAATTTGCGAAAAAGCCAGAAAAATATTGACCGGCAAATACGGTGTGGCACGTGTCATTGCAAGACCGTTCGTTGGTGCAAACGGCAGCTATACCCGTACCAAAAACAGAAGGGACTTCTCCTTGGAGCCAACGGGCGACACCATACTTGACCTTGCAAAGGCAAAGGGCTATCAAGTCACTGCCATTGGAAAAATTGAGGATATCTTTGAGCATCGTGGCATGACACGTACCGACCATACCACGAACAACCAAGAAGGTATTGAAAAAACCATACTGTATACAAAAGAAGAGTTTTCCGGCATACTCTTTACCAATCTTGTGGATACCGATATGATTTACGGACATCGCAACGATGTGGATGGCTATGCAAAGGCACTTGAATATTTCGACAGCAAGCTGCCGGAAATCATGAATGTGATGCACGAAGGCGACATTTTATTTATCACTGCCGACCATGGCTGCGACCCCACAACACCCAGCACAGACCATTCTCGGGAATATGTTCCTTTACTTGTATATGGCAAATGTGTGCGAGAAAATACGGCATTGGGAATCCGCAAAACGTTTGCGGACATCGGACAGACAATCAGTGATTATCTCGGCTTGGACGCAGCATTTGAAGCAGAAAGCTTTTTGCAGGATATCTTAAAATAAGCATACAAAAACGGATTTTACCTTTTGTGGTAAAATCCGTTTTTTTTCTCAAGAAAGCATTACATTTCTTTTTTCGCACTCATTGCATCAATCAGCTGTGTTTTCAGCTGTAACAATTTGTCGGATAAATCCACAGGTACAATATGTGGATTATTCAAACGCAAATGCTCATCCCAAAGGGAATCCTTTTCTCTATTACAGTATGCCTGAATCTCCATGGTTTCCGGGCTTTCGTACACCTGCTTGCCATCCACAAAAATAGGGACAAGCAATTCTCTTACGGTATAGGTACCCGGCTCCAATGTCATCTGTTTCCACTTCGCATTGCTGTCACGGATTTCCAGACGCTTTGTTTCATCCAAAACCTCGTCATCCAGCGCAATCAAATCTGCTTTGATTTTTCCTGTTGCCTTTTCATAAATACGGAATACCTTTTTCACACCGGGGTTTGTCACCTTTTCCGGATTGTTGGACAGCTTAATTTTGGGAACGAATACTCCATTTTCGTCTTCCTCTGCTGCCAATTTATATACGCCGCCAAATGCAGGGCAATCATCACTGGTAATCAGCTTGGTACCAACACCCCACAGACTGATTTTTGCTCCCTGTAGCTTCAGGCTGGCAATCAAATTTTCATCCAAATCACTGGAGGCACTGATGACTGCATCTGCAAAGCCCGCTTCTTCCAGCATTGCCTTCGCCTTTTTGGAAAGATATGCCAGATCACCGCTATCCAGACGAATGCCATAATTTTTCAATGCAATTCCATTTTCACGCATTTCTCGGAATACCTGAATGGCATTTGGCACACCGGATTGCAATGTATTGTACGTATCCACCAAAAGCAGACAGGCATTTGGGAAAAGCCTTGCATATTCACGAAAAGCAGTCAGCTCATCCGGAAAGCTCATAACCCAGCTATGTGCATGCGTACCCTTTACCGGCACACCAAACTGCTGACCCGTCAGAACATTGCTTGTTCCACAACATCCGCCAATCACAGCTGCCCTTGCACCCAGTGTACCGGCATCCGGCCCCTGTGCACGACGCAAGCCAAACTCCATGACCGGATCGCCCTGTGCAGCCCATACCACACGTGCCGCTTTTGTCGCAATCAGACTTTGATGATTGATGATGTTCAAGAGCGCTGTTTCTACCAGCTGCGCTTCCATAATGGGTGCTTTCACACGCATCAGCGGTTCATAGGGAAATACAACAGTTCCTTCCGGAATCGCATAAATCTCACCTGTAAACCGGAAACCTCTCAAATATTCAATAAAGTCTGCGGAAAACAATCCCAAACTTTCCAGATACGTAATTTCTTCTGCCTCAAAACGCAGATTGCGGATATATTCGATTGTTTGCTGCAAACCTGCTGCAATGGCATAACCGTTGCCACTCGGATTTTTGCGGTAAAACAAATCAAATACCACCTGTCTTTTATACGAACCTGTGTCAAAGTAGCCCTGCATCATTGTCAATTCATATAAATCTGTCAGCAGCGCCAAGTTTCTTCCTTCCATGTCGATCTCCTTTGCTCTTTACGGGCAGAAAAAATTCTGTCATCCCTATTTTGTCATGTCTATATTATACATAAATCATCCAAAAAATCAAACATCTCCATCTATTTTTTATATTTCCTGCATGGAATTGTTCTATATAATATAATTTCATGCATAAAAAGAGGGTATACATGCAGATATGCAAAATAGTGTATACAGTTTTCAAGTATACAACATACTTTTACAAAATCGCATTTTCTGTGAAAAAAGGTCTTTACAAACCGATATCTGCCATATATAATTATCTGCATGAATGACAAAACACTTTGACGGAGAGAGTATATCTTTTTCATAGATGCTTCAGAGAATCGGAGGCTGGTGAAATCCCGATGCACAAAAAAGATAGAAAATCACTCCCGAGTGGCAGACCGAACGATGTTTGTGTACACAACCATTCAGTAGACTCTGTCGTTTCCCGCGTTAAGGGTATACATTATGATTGTAATGTAATGAGGTGGACGGCAGTTGCCGTCAAATCAGGTGGTATCGCGAGCCCATTCGTCCTGTGTTGACGAATGGGCTTTTTTGTATGATGCTCCAATCTGCGGGAATCATACAATAAAATAAGGAGGTATTGAACTATGTATGAAAAAGTTTCAAACAATCTGAACTTTGTCGAAAGAGAAGTCGCAACCGAAAAATTTTGGAAAGACCATGATATTTTCGGTAAAAGCATCAAATCCAGAGAAGGCGCACCCGTATTTACTTTTTACGATGGCCCCCCGACTGCAAACGGGAAACCACATATCGGCCACATCATCACAAGAGCTGTCAAAGATTTGATCCCCCGTTACAAAACTATGAAAGGCTATAAGGTACTGAGAAAAGCCGGTTGGGATACCCACGGTCTGCCTGTAGAGCTGGAAGTGGAAAAGGTACTGGGTCTGGATGGCAAGCCTCAGATTGAGGACTATGGCGTAGAGCCTTTCATCGGCAAATGTAAGGAAAGCGTTTGGACATATGAAAAAGAATGGCGTTCCATGAGTGATCGTGTTGGCTTTTGGGCTGATATGGATCATCCTTATGTTACCTATCATAATGAATATATCGAATCTGAATGGTGGGCATTGAAACAAATCTGGGACAAAGGCTTACTTTACAAAGGGCATAAAGTTGTTCCTTATTGCCCTCGTTGCGGTACTGCGCTCTCCTCTCATGAGGTTGCACAGGGCTATAAGGATGTCAAAGAAACATCCTGTATCGCAAAATTCAAGGTGGAAGGAAAGGAAAACGAATATTTCCTCGCTTGGACAACAACACCTTGGACATTGCCTTCCAACGTTGCACTGACCGTCAATGCAGACGAAACATATGCAAGAGTAAAATATCAGGACTACGTTGCAATTCTTGCCGAAGCACTGCTGGATAACATCTTGGGTGAAGGCAATTATGAAGTGCTGGAAACCATGAAAGGCAAAGATTTGGAATACATGCGCTATGAGCCTTTGTTCCCCTTCTTGGAAAATGATCCAAAGGCATTCATCGTAACATGCGATTCCTATGTTACACTGACAGATGGTACCGGCGTAGTACACTCTGCTGGTGCATTCGGTGAAGATGACGCCCGTGTATGCGGCGCTTATAATGTACCTTTCCGTCAGTATGTAGACGACAGAGGGAATATGACAGCAGAAACAGGTCCATTTGCTGGTATGTTTGTCAAAGATGCAGATCCAAAGGTAATCGAATACATGGAACAGAATGGTTCTTTGTTTGCCGCAATTCCTTTTGAACATAATTATCCTTTCTGCTGGAGATGTGACACACCACTGATCTACTATGCAAGAAGCACATGGTTCATCAAAATGACAGCACTGAGAGAGAATCTGGTACGTAACAACCGCACCATCAACTGGTATCCAGATAACATCAAAGAAGGTCGTTTTGGCAACTTCCTGGAAAATGTCATCGACTGGGGTCTGTCCAGAGAAAGATATTGGGGTACTCCTCTGCCCATCTGGGAATGTGAATGTGGGCACAGACACACCATTGGCAGCATTGCAGAGCTGAAGGAAATGTCCCCTGACTGCCCGGAAAACATTGAACTGCACAAACCTTTCATTGATGCAGTACACATCACCTGCCCCGAATGTGGCAAGCTGATGACAAGAGTACCGGAAGTTATCGATTGCTGGTTTGACAGTGGCTCCATGCCTTTTGCACAATGGCACTATCCATTTGAAAACAAGGAAATCTTTGAGGAGAATTTCCCTGCGGACTTCATCAGTGAAGCAGTTGACCAAACAAGAGGTTGGTTCTATACATTGCTTGCTGTCAGCACATTGCTCTTTGACTGTGCGCCATTTAAGAATTGTATCGTTCTTGGGCATGTACAGGATAAAAACGGTCAGAAAATGTCTAAGCACAAAGGCAATGTTGTCGATCCTTGGGATGCACTGAACAAACAGGGTGCCGATGCAGTACGCTGGTACTTCTATGCAAACAGCGCACCTTGGCTGCCCAGCCGTTACTATGATGAAGCAGTCAGTGAATTGCAGAGAAAATTCATGGGTACCTTGTGGAATACCTATGCATTCTATGTGTTGTATGCGAACATCGACAATTTTGATCCTACCAAGCACACACTGGAATATGACAAACTTCCTCCCATGGATCAGTGGATTCTCTCCAAGCTCCAGACACTCAACAAATTTGTGGATGATTGTTTGGAACATTACAAGCTCACAGAATCCTCCAGAGCAATGGCAGAATTTGTAGACGAGCTTTCCAACTGGTATGTAAGAAGAAGCCGTGAACGTTTCTGGGCACCCGGTATGGAACAGGATAAAATCAATGCCTATATGACACTCTACACCGTACTGGATACCATCATAAAACTGGCTGCACCTTTCACACCATTCATCACAGAAGAAATCTATGGCAATCTGGTAAAGAGTGTAGATGCAAATGCGCCTGAAAGCGTACATCTGTGTGACTGGCCCGCATACCATGCACAATGGGTAAATACAGAGCTGGAAGAAAACATGGACTTTGTACTGAAGGTGGTTGTAGAGGGTCGTGCGGCAAGAAATGCAGCAAATCTGAAAAACCGTCAGCCTCTTTCTATGATGTATGTCAAAGCAGCAAAGGAACTGCCCGAAATGTATCGTGATATCATCACAGAAGAACTGAATGTCAAAGGTATCACATTCACAGACGATGTCGAAGCATTCACAACATACACATTCAAACCACAGCTGCGTACACTGGGTAAGAAATACGGCAAATTGGTTCCTGGTATCGGTGCAGCACTGAAAGAAGTGGACAGCGCTGCATTTATGAACACACTGCGCCAAAACGGCAAAGCAACATTGACTGTAGAGGGCGAGGAAGTGGTACTGGAAACAGATGATGTATTGATTGACACTGCCGAAAAGGACGGTTTCGTATCCAGCGGCGACAACAACTTGACTGTTGTTTTGGACGGCAATCTGACACCCGAATTGATCGAAGAAGGTTTTGTACGTGAAATCATCAGCAAAGTACAAACCATGCGTAAAGAAGCAGACTTCCATGTTACAGACCGTATTCGTGTATATCATGACGGCAGTGCAAAGATTGCACAAATCCTTGCAAACAACGATATCTCCACCGATGTACTGGCAGATGCTGTGATTGCAGGCAAGAGCGATGTACATTCCAAAGAATGGAATATCAACGGTGAAACTGTAACACTGGGCGTAGAAAAAGTATAAGCCCGAATCCATTTCATCAAAATCGCATCACAAAAAAACGGTATCTTAAGGGTGGCTGTGTTGAAACACAGCCACCCTTTTGCTATGATGTTATCTTATTTTTCATCGTTTCGATTATTTTGGAAGGATTTGTATATCATAAAACCTTTTTGCGTTTGCGTAATGCCCCAATCTTTTGCAAAAGATTGATCCAATCCATCATATCGTTTTTTCTCCGAATCACTTTACTGCAAACGGATTGGCAGAAGATATGGACTTGTATGTGTGCAGCAATAAAAAAACACTCTATGAAAAAAAGAGTGTTTTTTCGCACTTTATTCTGCTTCACCTTGTCCTACCTTCTTCCATTGTTGCATACAATTTTTGGGGCTACTGCATAGCTTTTGATGTTCCAAATGTCCTGATTCTTCATCTTCTTCGGTTGTAATTGCCCAATGAATCAGGAATGTCATTGCCGCACGCAAAAGGATGATACATCCCACCAACAGAATCTCTGAAAACTCTCTGACCAATACCGTGCGCAATATTTCTCCCCCCAGCTTAAATTCCAAAGCCATTGCCATTGCACGACAGAGCTTCAATCGTGTATGTGGGTCTGCTTTCATATAATGGTATGTTGCACGAATGGCTCCATGCATCAAAACAATTACCCCAATAAACTCCAAAAGCAAAATCAAATATTCAATCCCCGTATACATCCAATCATGTAACAATCTCAACATGCACTTCCTCCTCAAACTTTACAATTCATCGTTTATCTACTTATTTGCTATGAATTTATTTTAACAAAATCTTAACGACTTGTAAAGTTTTTTTTTGCTTCCCAATAAAATTTAAGAAATTCTGCACAATACCCTTCCCCTATTTGGAACAGAATCACGCATTCTCTTGTAATATCCATACAAAAATATCGGTTCATCCCACATTCCAGAATAAAAAAATAAATATAGATGCTTCTTCCGATATTTCATAACACCAATCAATCCTTCATAATTCCTTAAGCATTCTTTTATTTTCTATTCATATAATGTACATATTTGTACGGTATACTGAAACAGAAGTCAAAAGGACGCCCCCTTTTACTTCCTCGCCTGAGGTGATTTCCCCGAGTTATCTCAGGCACCCCTTCCCTACAAACAGGGATAGCATAAAAACAATCTTTACAAAATAGATATACCTACCCCTTTCCAATATTTGAAATATAAAAAGAAAACATCCTTTGCAAAAAAAGCAAAGGATGTTTTCTTTTTTGTTTCATATATGTTTTACACAACTGAAAGGTTGGATTATTTAGATGTTATCAAACAATATTCTTATTTTTGATGGAGCAGAAAACAAAAGCCGGCATATTCTGCCGGCTTTTATTTCTTTCGGTATACGCTTTTTTCTTTCTGCATTGCAAACCCTCCTTCTTGTATAGACATTCATTGATGTTCCGGAATGCTACTGTTTTCGTAAATTTTACGAATGGTATTTTTCTGTTGTTCCTTTGGGGGTTTTTTCGGTTGTGGGACATAATGTTCTGCGGTTTCTTCTTTTTTGATTGCCCAATGGATCAAAAACGTCATTGCGGCTCTTAGTACAATGATTGCACCTGTAATCATAATCTCTGAAAACTCTCGCACCACAACGGTTCTCAAAATCTCTCCACCCAGCTTAAACTCCAGAGCCATTGCCATTGCATGATAGAACTTAAGGCGTGTGTCCGGATCTTTTTTTATATAATTGTACAGTGCGTGGAATGCACCATCCATCAATATCAGGACACCAACCAATTCCAAAATCATAATGCAATGACCGATCATTGTGTAAACGATATCGTAGATGCTATTCATACATACCCCTCCTCTGTACATTTACATACCTGAGGTTCTATATAAATCTTAACAAATTTTTTATGTTATGTAAAGGGCATCTGCTGCTTTTCTATATATTTTATATATTTTTTGATATATTCTTTGATATCTATCCTTCTTTTCTTCGGATACGATGGTTTGTCCTTGCAAAACCATCTACTTACTGCTAAACTAAACGAAAAGAGTTTCTCATTCCAATTGCAGAAAAATATATCGTTTCTATATAATACCAATACAAATAGGAAAGTGTGATTATATGATAAAAAATAAATTTGACGCTTTGTTTTCCCAATATTTTTCATTTTGGGAGCATCTTACACCAAAGCAAAAGGATTTACTCAATGCCCATACCTCCATGGTATCCTACCCCAAGAATACAAATCTGCACAGCGGTACCGATGAGTGTGCCGGTTTGATTATCGTAAAGACCGGTCAGCTTCGCATTTATCTGCTTTCAGAGGACGGCAGAGAAATCACATTGTATCGTTTGTTTCCAGGAGATATTTGTATTCTCTCTGCCTCCTGTGTATTGGATGCCATTACATTTGATGTATCCATTGATGCCGTAGAGGACGCAGAGCTTTTGAATATCAGTGCGGCTGCCTTTCATCAGGTTACCTATGAAAATATTTACGCAGAAGCATTTGCCTACCGCCTTGCTACAGATCGATTCTCTGATGTTATGTGGGCAATGCAGCAAATACTCTTTATGGGTATGGATAAACGCTTGGCGATATTTCTGGCAGATGAACTTGCCAAATCCAAATCAAACGAAATTCATATGACGCAAGAACAAATTGCAAAATACATCGGAACCGCCCGTGAGGTTGTTTCCCGCATGATTAAATATTTTTCCAATGATGGCATTGTAGAACCCTTCCGTGGTGGTATTCGTATTTTGGATAAACAAAAGCTCTATCGCTATCTCTAAAGCGATTTACTTTGATTTGTGTGGTATGCTGCATTCGCCACCACAGGATAAAGCGGCGTTGCAGGAAATCTTTTTCTGCTCCCCGCTGTGCTTTGCTTTGCAAATGAGCTGTGTCATCGTACCCATGGGACAATATACGCACCAAGAACGAGGACGGAACAATACCATAGTGATTAGACCCAATATGGTAGAAGTCAGCATCACACTATAAAAACCAAATGCAAACTGTGCAACCCATGGTGCCACACTTGTGGTATGATTTGCCCACTGCCATGGCAGCTTCAACGTCCAAAGCAATGTTACCACCTCTTTCAAAGAGTTGCGTTCTGCAAAAACCAGATAGGTGGCAAACAGCATCTGAAAAAACATAATCATAAAAAATGCCAGAAAGCCATAACGAAACCATTTGCTCCTCAAAAATTGGGGAATCTCCTTGTTTCTGGAAAGACCCAAATTGCCCAGTACACCAAAAAGCTGTCCTCTGCCGCAGAAACGATTGCAGTAGCGTTTATCTCCGCACCATATCGCAAGAAACAGCGGAATACAGAAACACAGTAAGCCAATCCAAGCAAAGAGAATATTCAAAAATCCCAATATCAAATACGTAGCAGAAACAATCCATAAGTAATCATACCATTTTTTCTGTTTTTTCATGAAAGCTCTACCTCCTTTATCTCAATGACAGATGCAGGGCAAACCATTTTGCATCTGCCACAACCCACACATTGCTCTGCCACGACTGCATACAATCCTTTATAGACGCTAATAACGCCCAATGGACAGACCTTTTCACAGGTGCCACAGGCAACACATTCATTTTCCATAACCACTGCTTTTCTTTTTGCCATATTCTTTTCCTCCTATTTCCGGAATGATCCGGCATCCCTTCTCAGCCCTGTTTTGTGTGTTTTATCATATCATGCTTTTACCGTCTGTTCTGTAACACCATTCACATAAAAAACGAGGATATTTCCATATCACAAAAATATCCTCGTTGATGCTTTCGCATTTTCGTTATTTGATTACATTTACATAGAGCCTTTGCGCCACACAGAAGGAGAAAACAGCATAATCATAGGGAAAATCTCCAATCTGCCAAAAAGCATATCCATACTCAATACCCATTTTGCAAAGGATGAAAAAAAGCCGAAATTCTCTACCGGACCTACTTTGGAAAGCCCTGGCCCTACATTCCCCAGCGTGGTAATTACGGCTGTAATGGATGTGGTAAAGTCATAATTTTCCAACGATATCAACATCACCGAACCCAAAAGCAGCAATACATATGTAATGAAATACCCCGTTGTTCCTTTAATGGTTTCCTCTGAAATACGCTGCCCATCCAATTTTATGATATTGACAGAGCGTGGATGTACAATATGCCTGATTTCTCTCAGCGACACCTTCAGCAATATGATAAATCGGGAAACTTTAATCCCCCCACCGGTAGAACCGCCACATGCCCCCAGCATTGTCAATACCACAAGTATGGTTTTTGACAGCTCTGGCCACTGCTCGTAATTGGCAGTAATAAATCCTGTGGTACTACTGATGGTTGCCACCTGAAATGCTGCATGACGAAATGCACTTTCCAGTGTGGGATACAAATGCATGATATTGGAAGTAATGATCAATGTAGAAAGCCCTACAATCACCATATAATAGCGCAATTCTTCATTCTTCAAAACAGATTTGATATCTCGTATCAAAAGAAGATAAAACATATTAAAGTTGATGCTGAATAAAATCATAAAAATGGTAATGACATATTCAAAGTATGCATTGTCATATGCCGCAATGCTGCTGTTTTTGATGGAAAAGCCACCTGTACCGGCAGTGGACATCGCATGGTTGATGCTGTCAAACAGCGGCATGCCGCCTGCAAAGAGCAAAAGCCCCTCCAATACTGTAAGTGCAATATAAATCCCATATAGTATTTTTGCTGTGGATTTGATTTTCGGTACAATTTTACTGACTACCGGCCCAGGTGCTTCTGCTCGCATCAGATGCATGGAACGCTCATCGCCAAGCGGAACGATTGCCAATACAAATACCAGTATTCCCATACCGCCAATCCAGTGCGTACAGCTGCGCCAAAAAAGTATGCTCTTTGGCAATACTTCAATATCCGTCAAAACAGTTGCACCTGTTGTTGTAAAGCCAGATACCGTTTCAAACCAACAATTGCTAAAGCCTTCAATGGCTCCGCTAAGCAAGAATGGCAAACAGCCAAAAAATGACATTACAATCCATGACAAAGCAACAACCACAAATCCATCTCTGCCATAGATTCTTTTATCCTTTGGTGCATTTCTCTTGCAAAGCGTACCCAAAAGCAGCAACAATGCTACCGTAATTACAAATGCTCTCAGTGCATCCAGTTCTTTTTGATATAGCGCAAGCAAAATTGATGTAGACATCAACAAACCTTCTGTCTGCATAATATTGCCTAAGATATAAGCCATCATTTTGTAATTCATATCTACCCTACCCTATTCTTCAGCCGAGATTTATTTCAAAATTTGTCGTAAATCTGTCAAATGCCCCTCTGCTGTAACAACAATGACACTATCTCCGATTTCTATGGTATCGTTCCCACCCGGAATGATGATTTTTCCGCTACGGATGATGGTTGCCACAAGCAAATTTTTCTTCAGCTGCAAATCCTTCAAATGCACTCCTACAATAGCCGAGCGTTCCTTCACCTTAAACTCCAATGCCTCCATCTGATCATTGACGAGTCTGTGCAGCGTTTCTACATTGCTGCTTCCCAAGGAATTTTGCATCGCACGCACATAGCGCACAATATTATTGGCTGCAATTTCTTTGGGTGAAATAAAGCTATCGATATTGAAATTATCCAAAATTTCTGTAAAAGAAATCTTGTTGATTTTCGCAATGACTTTTGATACATTCTTTGCCTTTGCAAACAATCCGACAATGATATTTTCCTCGTCCATGCCGGTAAGCGTTACCAAAGCATCTGTTTTCTCCAGACCTTCCTCCTGAAGCACCTCTTTGTCCGTACCATCCGCATGAATAATCATGGCATCCGGCAACATTTCGCATAGATATTCGCATCGCTCCCTATTTTTTTCAATAATTTTGACACGTACATGAATATCAATCAGCTCTTTTGCCAGATAATATGCCACACGTCCACCACCAATAATCATCACAGAGCGTACACGATTGCGGAAAATTCCCAGCACACGGAAAAACTTTTCGATTTCCAAATGCTCCGCTGTAATATTGATTTTATCTCCTGCCTGAATGACAAATTCGCCGGATGGAATGATGATTTCCTGATTACGGCGTACCGCACAGATCAATATTTTTACTTGAAATTCCTTATAAATTGCCCAAAGCGGAATCCCATCCAAAGCGCTGTTTTCCGTCACTTTGATTTCCACCAATTCCACACGTCCTCTTGCAAAGCGTTCAATCTTCAGTGCGGATGGAAAACGCAGCAAGCTGGACATCTCATGCGCTGCTGCCAATTCCGGATTGACCGCCATGCTTAGCCCCAATTCATCCTTCAACAATGCAATCTGCTCGAAATATTCCGGATTGCGCACACGGGCAATGGTATGTACCGCACCCAGCTTTTTGCCCAATAGACAGCAAAGCATATTGACTTCATCCGCAGAGGTTGCTGCAATCAGAAGGTCTGCCTCGTTGACACCGGCTGCTTTCTGTATCGCAACACTGCATCCGTTGCCCTCTACACAAATAATATCCATTGTTGTATCCGCAGACATCAATGCAGTATTTTTATTATCAATGACAATAATATCATGTCCCTCGGTAGAAAGTTCTCTGGCAATGGTACTGCCAACCTTTCCATCTCCGACAATCACAATCTTCATAATATCCTCCCTATGATGGCATTGATCCTTATAGGTGCCCTTGCATCATAACATCCACACAAATCCCATACATCTTTTTGCCCTAGCATACCATGCACAACGATAGGAGTTTTCCATACAGGCATAGCACAAAGCCATATAAAAAATACAAAAAGTTTCTGGTAGAAAATGATGCTGTTGTTCCTATAGCATTTTTTGTTTGAAATATATTCTTAATTTTTCCCCTATCTTATCATCTTACCCAATGAAAAACAAGTCAGAAAGCGTAAATTTCTTTCTTTCCTGCACTTCTCTGTTCAGAAAAAAGAAAAGCCCCATCTGCCATGTATACAGATGGGGCTTTGTCGCTTGCAATCCATATATTACGCTTTTTTATATTTTGGTAAAAGCAGATACCAAACAGAGCCGGAAATGCAAATAGAAGAATATGCACCTGCCAAAATACCAATGAGCATAGGCAATGCAAATTCCTTCAATGTTGGCACACCAATCACATAAATTGCACCAACCGTAAAGATTGTCGTCAATGATGTATTGATGGAGCGAGCAAATGTCTGGCTGATGCTTTTATTGATTTTTTCTACCACCTGATGTTCATGGAAATTCTTTGCATTTTCACGAATACGGTCAAAAATGACAATGGTAGAGTTGATAGAATAGCCCAAAACAGTCAACAATACAACAATAAATGTATTATTGACGGGGATACGGAAAATGGCATATGCTGCCAATACCACCAAAACATCATGCACCAATGCGATAATCGCACTTCCACCCGCACGAATATCACGAAAACGCAGTGAGATATAAATCAGCATCGCAATCACAGCCAGCAATGTTGCCTGTATTGCCGCATACTGCATTTCGCCACTGACTGTTGCACTGACATCATTGATTTCACCCATCACTGCATTGGGGTATCTCTCATGAATGGCTGTCATCATAGCCTGACGCATCTGGCTGTCAATAGACTGTAATTTGACCGTGACACCATTGGTACCCAGCACAGACTGAATCTGCGGGCTGTTTTGCCCGGTTACTTCTGTAATTAAGTTCTGCAAATCTTTTTGCTTGTATTCTTCTCCCAAATCCAATTCAAAAGACGTTCCGCCCGTAAATTCGACATCATACGAAAATGCGCCATTGCCTTGTGAGATATGGTAAAGCATTGCCGCAAGTCCAATCAGTATGATAATCAGAGAGACGGCAAAAAATTTCTTTCTGTTTTCTACAATTTTCATTCCTTCCGCCTCCTTACTTTCTGCGCATACCATAATATTTTGGATGATGCATACCACCATGCATCATTGCATATACGATCACCCTTGTCACCACAAGTGCGGTAAACATGGAAATGATAATCCCCATCATCAGAGTTGTTGCAAAGCCCTTTACCGTACCAGAGCCAAGGAAAAACAGAATGGCTGCTGCAATCAGTGTTGTGACATTCCCGTCTAAAATCGCAGGAAGCGCACGGGAAAAACCATTCTTGATTGCCAAGCGCAATGTTTTGCCTTCCATCAATTCTTCTTTCAAACGCTCAAATATAACCACATTGGCATCTACTGCCATACCTACAGAAAGCACAATGCCTGCAATCCCCGGAAGCGTCAATGTAATATTCAAACCATTGAGCAATATCAATTCCAAAGCCACATAAATGATGAGTGCAATATCTGCTGCAACACCAAGCAGCTTATATACCACAAGCATAAACAGCAGTACCAGCGCCAGACCAATTGCACCTGCAATAATACCGCTTTGCAGCGCATCTGCACCCAGTCTTGCACCTACATTTTGCATCTGTATGACATTCAAATTAAAAGGCAGGGAGCCTGCACGAATGAGGGATGCCAATTCTTCTGCGGATTCACCAGAGAACTGTCCGGTAATGGAAGCATGTCCATCTGTGATTGCAGCCTGTACCACAGGAGCGCTGATGATTTCATCATCCATCACAATAGCAATCCGCTTACCAATGTTATTTTTGGTTGCTTCTGCAAAGCGTGCCTTCCCCTCATCATTGAATTCCAATGCAACATAGGGCTCTGCGGTACCGCCGTCTTGCATTGCGCCAACCTGCTTAGAGGCATCCTTGACCATATCCCCCGTCAACAGAACTGCTCCTGCTTCGTCCAGAAAACTCAGCTGTGCTGTCTGACCGATTTCCTGTATTGCCTGCTCCGCATTTTCCACACCCGGAATATCCACACGGATACGTTTGTCGCCTTCCTGCGCAACTTCTGCTTCTGTCCAGCCATTCCAGTCCAAGCGGCCTTGGATCAGCGATACCGCCGCCTGCATTTCTTCAGGTGTCACGTCCTCCTTGTCTGCCTCATAAACGATGTAGACACCGCCGCTCAAATCCAACCCCTGCTGGATATTTCTTGCACTGAGGGAATGATTGGCATCAATGCCCATGTAGGACACAAAGCTCAATCCAACTGCAATCACAAGCGTCAGCAACAATGTAAAAGTTCCTTTTGCTTTCATCTCTTTTCCACCTTCCTGCCTGCTTGATATACAGGCTGTTTTTTGCATAAGAAAGACGGTTTCCCGATTCGTGTATTTTTCAACACACACAAAAGAAAAACCGTTCTTCTTTTTGCTCTTTAGTATACCACAGTTTTTTTTGCATGCAAATACTTTTTACGGATCTTTGCGCAAATAATGGTAGAAATATTATTTGCAATTGACTCCCAATATTCCACCAGCGGCACCTGCTGCCAAGGATACTGCCATCATGCGCCAAAATGAGGAATGGATGGAAAAATCATTGCTGCCCAAAGCCGTAATCACATATAACAGCACCGCATACAAAAGTCCTGTTCCCAAGCCGACCACAATGCCTTTTTGGTGTATACACCTTGCAAAATCAAAGCCTGCAATTCCGGCAGAAACCGCTGTTGTAACCAGTGCGACAATGGGTATGGTACCCTCCGATACATTCGTATAGGTCAGTACAATACCATATGTCAAAAACACCAGACAGGTGACTGCATATGCTGCTGCCATTGCTTGCACCAAACACAGTATTTTGTTTTTTTCCTGCGTTTTCTTTTCGCCCATATGAAAAATCTCCTTTTTTTTCGGATACTTTTATTGTATTGTATGGGCTTTTTGACGCAATTATGATATACTCTGCATCAGGAAGGAAGTGATTTTATGCAAAAAACCGTTGATTTACATACACATTCTTATTACTCCGATGGCACATTTTCACCGGAGGGCTTGGTCATACTGGCAAAGCAGCAGGGGCTCTCTGCCATCGCATTGACAGACCATGATACCATAGATGGGCTTGCCCTCTTTCATGAGGCAGGAGAAAAACACGGCATAGAAACGATCAGTGGCATTGAATTTGCCGCACGCTATCAGGGCTTTCATCAGCCGGAGCTGCACATTGTTGGTTTGGGGTTTGCTTATGGGCATACTGCACTGACCGAATGTATGGCACAAATACAAAAAGACCGACAGGAACGAAATATACAGATGGTTCATCGGCTCCAAGGTTTGGGCTTACCCATTACATTTGAAGAAGTGCAGCAATGTGCCGGCGGTGAAATCATCACACGTACACATTTTGCGGCAATCTTGCTGCAAAAGCGACTGGTGCGTGACAGAAATGAAGTATTCCAACGTTATCTCTCGCCCGGATGCTCCGGATATGTTGCAAGAAAGGTACTTTCACCCAAAGATTGTATAGAAACCATACACAAAGCCGGTGGCATTGCGATACTGGCGCATCCCACACTCTATCAATTGGATGCCGACCAGTTGATTACAGTTGTACAGGATCTTTGTGGCTATGGTTTGGACGGGATTGAGTGTTATTATGCCACATATACTGCTGCACAGCAGAAGCAAATACAAAAAATAGCCCATCGTTTTGGTCTGCTGCCTTCTGGTGGCAGTGATTTTCACGGTGAAAACAAACCGCACATTTCTTTGGGTACAGGCACCGGAAATCTTGCCATAGCTTATGAAGTATGGGAAGCGTTGAAAACAAGATGCAAAAAAGATTAAGACCTTGGGACGCTGTCCCAAGCCCTGCAAGGGGCTTTCTCCCCTTGACCCGTTCTCTTGGGGCAAAGCCCCAAGCCTCATGGAAAGGGGGTTATGGAGAACCAGTAAAAAAATACAAGTCAGGTGAAGGTATTGGGACGCTGTCCCAAGCCCTGCAAGGGGCTTTCTCCCCTTGACCCATTTTTGGGGCTTTGCCCCAAGCCTCATGGAGAGGAGGTTATGGAGAACAGTAAAAAAATGCACGTTGGGTGGAAGGTATTGGGACGCTGTCCCAAACCCTACAAGGGCTTTCTCCCCTTGCCCCAATCCCAGAGGTAGAACGTGATGGAAAGCAGCGTAAGCGTGCAAGTCGGGTGGAGGGCAGTATCCATATGATTTTGTGGTTTTCCCCTATGGCTTATGGTTTGATATCGTTCTGTCTGTGCTGTAAAAAGAGTTTTTCTTTGTCTGTTAGTTCTGCATTCGGCAACAAATCCGGTCGTTTTTGTGCTGTTCGCAGCAAGGATTGCTCTCTACGCCATTTTGCAATATTGGCATGATGCCCACTCAATAGAATTTCAGGTACCTCTCTGCCATGAAATACCGGTGGTCTGGTATACTGCGGATATTCCAAAAGCCCATCCGAAAAGCTCTCATCTGCAAAAGAATCTTCCTTCCCCAGCACACCGGGAACCAATCTGGACACCGCATCAATGATAGTAATGGCTGGCAGTTCACCGCCTGTCAATACAAAATCACCCAATGAGATTTCATCTGTCACAATTTCCTCAATGATGCGTTCATCCACACCCTCATAATGCCCACAAAGAAAAATCAGGTTTTCCTCTCGTGAAAGCTCCTTTGCAACGCTCTGTGTAAAGGGTCTGCCCTGCGGTGTCATATAAATCACCCTTGCCCCCTCTACCCTCTGTGCAATGCTTTGATAAGCGTCATAAATAGGCTGTGCCTGCATCACCATACCTACCCCTCCGCCATATGGGTAATCATCTACATGGTGCTGTTTATTGCGTGTAAAGTCACGGATATTGATGGCTTCGATACCAATCAGCCCCTCTCTCTGCGCACGCCCCATGATGCTGTGAGAGAGTGTCTGCATAATCATCTCCGGAAACAATGTCAATACAAAAAATTGTTTCATTCTCTCAACCCTTCCAACAGTCTTACTGTCATCACACCGTTTTCCACATCTACATAACGAATACAGTCCTTGATTGCCGGCAAAAGCAGTTCTTTGTCTTTGGGGCTTTTTTGTATGATATACACATCATTTGCACCGGTTTCCAATATTTGTATTAGCTCTCCCAGTTCCTCGCCATCCTCTGTTACAACACGCATACCGTACAAATCACGTGTATAGTACTCATTTTCCTCCAACGGAATTGCCATGGCATCCGGAATCAAGATGCGCCCGTTTTTATACAGTTCCGCTACATTGATGTCTGTGATTTCTTTGACCGTCAGCAGTACGAACTGTTTGTGGTATGTTACTTTTTGTATGTGAAAGGTTTCCTGTTTCCCTCTGATCTCTACAATAATTTCTTTAAGCCGTTCAAAGCGTGTCGGATCCTGTGTGGTCGGGAATACACGCATGGTGCCACGAATACCGTGTGTGCCTGTGATTTTTCCAATCTCAAAATATTCTTTCATATCTGCACCTCATTTTTTCTTAATAAAAAATCAGCAGGATGCAACTGCACCCTGCCTCTGACAGCCCCACTAAGGGTTACTGCACGATTTCTACAATAATCTTTTTATCTTCGTGGATTGCTGCTGCTTTGACAACAGTACGGATTGCTTTTGCAATTCTGCCCTGTTTGCCAATCACCTTGCCCATATCCTCCGGCGCAACCTTTAATTCTAAAACAGTTGCTTTTTCGCTTGGTTTTTCAAAAACCTGCACTGCCTCAGGATGCTCCACCAGATTTTTTGCAATTACTTCGAGCAATTCCTTCATCGTTTCGGCCTCCCGTTACGAAATTATTCGCCGATTACGCCAGCCTTTTTCAGCAGAGCCTTTGCTGTTTCGGAAGGCTGTGCGCCATTTGCCAGCCACTTGTTTGCTGCTTCTGCGTCTACCTTCAGAACAATTGGTTCTTTTGTAGGATCATAGTAACCAATTTCATCAATGGATTTGCCGTTTCTGGATGTTCTGGAATCTGCTACAACGATTCTATAGAAAGGAGCCTTCTTTGCACCCAGTCTTTTCAGTCTAATTCTTACTGCCATTTTTGCCACCTCCGCAATATTCTTGTACATGTAATGAAAATTTATCGGAAAAAGGGAAATTTACCCCTCTTACCCTTCTGCATATTGTTCATCTGCTTCATCATTTTTTTCATTTCTTCAAACTGTTTGAGCAGACGATTGACTTCGGCAATGCTTCTGCCGCAACCATTGGCAATTCTTTTTTTCCTTGGCCCATTGAGTATGGAAGGATTTCTTCTTTCCTCCGCTGTCATGGACTGTATAATTGCCTCTGTTTTCTTCATTTCTTTTGCGGGGTCTACCCCCTGCAACGCTTCATCCAAATGAAACTGGTTCATTCCCGGAATCATACCCATTAAGTCCTTGAGTGGCCCCATTTTCTTAATTTGCTGCATCTGGGAAAGAAAATCCTCCAGTGTAAATTCATTGGAGAGCATTTTTTTCTGCATTTGTTTGGCTTCTTCTTCATCAATATTCTGCTGTACTTTATCAATCAGTGTCAGTACATCACCCATACCCAAGATACGAGAAGCCATACGGTCGGGGTAGAATGGCTCTAAGTCCTCCATTTTTTCCCCCATACCAATATATTTGATGGGTTTGTTGGTTACACTTCTGACAGAAAGCGCAGCGCCGCCTCTGGCGTCACCATCCAGCTTTGTCATAATGATTCCGTCTACACCCAGCTGGGTATCAAAACTTTCTGCCACAGTTACGGCATCCTGCCCGGTCATGGCATCAACCACAAGCAGAATTTCCTGCGGTTTCACCACTGCCTTGATCTCTTGAAGCTCCTGCATCAATTCTTCATTGATGTGCAGACGACCTGCTGTATCAATTAATATTACGTCGTTGCGGTTTTCTTCCGCATATTCCAACGCTTTCTTGGAAATTTCTACGGGGCTTAATTTGTCACCCATTTCAAATACAGGGATGTTGTAATTTTTCCCAACGACCTGCAACTGCTTGATTGCTGCCGGACGATATACGTCACAAGCCACCAAAAGCGGGTTCCTGCCCTGTTTGCGCAGCTGACCGGCAAGCTTCCCACTGCTTGTAGTCTTACCAGCACCTTGCAAACCAACCATCATATAGACAGTGGGCGGACGCTTTGCGAATGTCAGCTGACTCTGTGTCGTGCCCATCAAGGAAATGAGTTCCTCATTTACAATCTTGATGACCTGCTGCCCCGGATTGAGTCCATCCAGCACTTCTGTCCCAATGGCACGTTCTGTCACAGTTTTGATAAAGCTTTTGACAATCTTGAAATTGACATCTGCTTCCAAAAGTGCAATCTTGACTTCACGCATTGCAGTCTTGACATCAGCCTCTGTCAGCTTACCTTTGCCTTTGAGCTGCTTGAATACATCCTGCAATTTATTGGAAAGATTTTCAAACGCCATAGACTGCCCCTCCTTAAGATAAAATTGCTGCTGCGATTTTTTTTACCATTTCCATTTGGTGAATTTGTTTTTCACAAAGACCTTCTGTTTCCATTTCCTCCATAATTTCCAGCATCTTTCGTACTGCTTTTTTTTGTGATTGAAAACGTGCAACAAGCCCGAGCTTATTCTCGTAAGCCTGTAATATCTTTTCTGTACGCTTTAGCTGGTCACGCACCGCCTGACGGCTGATGAGAAGCTCCTCTCCGATTTCCGAAAGAGATAAATCATCCTGATGGTGTAACGCAAATACCTGCTTTTGTTTTTCCGTCAGCAATTCTCCGTAAAAATCATAAAGTAATGTCAAATGTAAAAGTTCATCCACGGTCTTTTCCTCCTGTAAAGTAAAATCACTTTACAATCACCTGTGCTATTGTATCTTAAAACCACATTTCTGTCAAGTATTTTTCCTTTACAAGATTTATTTTTTTACAGGCGTTCAACAACTGCCTCGAAACAGGTTTTGATTGATGGTTTCTATGGTGGTATGTTTTTCTGAAATCAATACAGATGTATAATGCCCCTGTTTGGAATCAAATCGCCAAAAAGACTGACCGCCTGCACCTGTCAAATGGCACAAAATTGCGCTGAGTGCGCCATTATGCGCCACAAGCATAACCTGTTTGCCTTTGCTCTCTTTGATGAGTGTATCCACACCCTCTGTCACTCTCTTATAAAAACCCTGAAAGCTTTCACCATTGGGTATTGTACGATCCAGCCAGTTGGTTGCCCATCCCCGCAGCTCCTCTTTGTAATGATTTTCGACATACACCGCAGGCTGATTTTCCCAATCTCCGTAATACAGCTCACGAAATTCCTTGCGTTTTTCCACCTGCATATCCTTTTGCTGTGCAATGATTTGTGCCGTATGCGAAGCACGCAGCAAATCGCTGCTGTATATGGCGTCCAATGGTACATCCTTAAAATACTCTGCAAGCTGTGTTGCCTGAAATAAACCGGTATCATTGATATCCGCATCTGTCCAACCATAAAACATATTGTTTTTATTCATATCTGTTTGCCCATGACGTACCAGATACAAACGCATAGTATCACTTCCAATCTATGACTGTGGCAATCCCTGCCGTTTTCTTTCCAGCATTTCGTCCATTCTTCCAATATAATCCTCAATGCTCTTAACATTGAAAATACGTTCGATGCGGTCTGTCTTGGGATCTACGGTCTTTGTACTTGCGCCCGCACCGGCAGCGAGTATGGTTTGTTTCTCCTCCATAATCTGTATGTTGTACACGCCTTCCTTTCCCGGATGACAATATCCCACATTTTCAAAATTTCCAACCATATTTTTCTGACGATACATATAGTAGGGTACCATCCCCATTTGCTTTGCATAGTCTGCTGCAACGGCAAGCATTTTTTCCAGTTCCTCGGCGGTTGTAAGTGTATACAAGTCAAACTGTTCCTTCAGGCGAGAGGCTCTTTTGACCGCAAGTGTATGTACCGTTATGGTATCGGGCGCAAGCTTCATAATCTCCTGCATGGTATGTGTCACATCTTCAACAGTTTCCCCAAAAAGCCCCAAAATCAAATCCATATTGATGTTGTCATGCCCCAACTCCCTTGCTTGGCGAAATACACTTCGGATATCTTCTACCGTATGCGCTCTGCCAATGCGGCGCAATGTGTCATCATTCATGGTCTGTGGATTGATGGAAATACGGTTGACACCATATACCTTCATCAAACGCAGTTTTTCCTTTGTAATGGTATCCGGTCTGCCTGCCTCTACGGTATACTCTGTGTTCTCTGTCGGTTCAAAAAGGTCTTGTACCTTTTTGAGCAGCCGTTCCAGTTGTACCTCTGTCAACGTAGTAGGTGTGCCTCCACCAATATAGATATTCTTGACACAAAAGCGCTTTGCATACTCTGCCAGATAATCCAGTTCACGAAACAGCGCATCCAAATATTCATCTACACGCTTTTCATACTGCTTGAGAGGATATGCAGTAAAGGAGCAATACAAACAACGTGTTGGACAAAAAGGAATCCCGATATACAAGCTGATATCCTCTTTCCTATTTTGTGCCAGCAATCGACATTCTGCTTTTGCTACCTGCAATGTCAGCTCTGCCTTTTGCTCTGACACAAGATAATCCGTTTTGAGATGATCCAGACATTGTGCATCACTTTTCCCCTCTGCCAGCAATGTATTGACAATTTTGGCAGGACGTACTCCTGTCAAAATCCCCCATTTGGGATAATACCCTGTTTCCCGGCTCAAAAGCGCAAATATGGTCATCTTGACCAGACGCTTGACTTCCTTATCCGTACAAGGCTCTTGGTACGGTATGGACCATTCTGCTTTTTTCCGTCCACGACAATAAAGCATTGCCGCAGCAATGCCTTTTTGTAGGACACTTTTGACTGTGATCTGCTCAGAAACTTCTTCTGTACGGTAATAATGCAAATTGGGATAAAACACCTGAATCATGGTCTGTACATCATTCTGCATTTCATGCCCTTTTAAAATATATTGAATCATCATATCGTTCCTTTAAAATAATTTTTCACTGTCCAAAAGCAATGTCACAGGGCCATCGTTGACCAGCGCCACCTTCATATCCGCCTGAAATTGCCCTGTTGCTACCTTCTGAATGGGCATTGCTTTTGCCTTTTCACACAGCTGTGCAAACAGCTTTGCTGCCACATCGGGTGCCGCACCGCCCGAATATCCGGGACGTCTGCCCTTGCGTGCATCCCCATAGAGTGTAAAATTCGGTACAATCAAAAGTTCTCCTGCCACATCCAATAAAGAAAGGTTCATTTTACCGTTTTCATCTTCAAAAATACGCAAATTCACCACCTTGTCCAGCATATATTCCATAGTCTTTTCGTCATCTGTTCCCAGCATACCGAAGAGTACCATGATACCCTTGCCAATCTCACCAATCACCTGTCCTTCTACCGTAACACTTGCTTTTGTCACTCTTTGTAATACTGCTCGCATAAAATCTATTCTCCTTCATTTACTGTCTTATAAAAATGCCAGACTTGGGCATTTTTCCAGTTATCCACTAACACGATCAATCTGCAAAACACCCTTGATATTGCGCAAACGTTTTGTCATGCGTTCCAATTGGTCTTTTGTACGGATTTCCATAGATACGTGCATAATTGCCAGCATATCCTTTGTTGTGCGTACATTGAAGCCCTTGATCGGAATATCTTCATCTGCCAGATTGCGGCTGATTTCCAGCAAAAGCCCTGTACGATCATGTGCCGTAACACAAATTTCTGCAATATAAGAAGCATCCACCTCACCATGTGTATATTGTGTATCCCATTCTGCATTGATGAGTCGTCCTCTTTCCTCGTTGCTCAAATTCATAATATTGATACAGTCTGTTCTATGAATGGTCACACCACGTCCACGAGTAACAAATCCCACGATTTCATCTCCCGGTACCGGACTGCAACATTTTGAGCAACGTACTGCCACATCTCCAATGCCCTCTACCAAAATGCCGCTCTTGCTCTTGCGTTTATTGGGCTTGTGGCTGATGTTTTTCTCCATATTCTGCAAAATATCATCCACCGTCTGCTCTTTGCGTTTTTCCTTGAGGTATTCATCCCGCAAACGGTTGACCACCTGACCTTCCTTCAGTCCACCATAACCAATGGCTGCCAGTACCGCATTCCAATCTTTGAAATCGTATTTATTGAGTACCAGCTCCTGCCATTCCGGTCGCAGCAAATCAGAAGGTTGCAAAGATTTCTTTTTCATATCCGCAAGGAGCAACTCTCTGCCACGGATGATATTTTCTTCTTTTTCTTCTTTCTTAAACCACTGCTTGATCTTTGTTCTTGCTTGTGAGCTTTTTACCAGATTCAGCCAATCTCTGCTGGGGCCCTTGGAATTTTGGGAAGTCATAATCTCTACGATATCCCCATTTTGTATCTTATAATCAATGGTAACCATACGGCTGTTGACCCTTGCCCCCACCATTTTATTTCCGACAGCAGAATGAATCATATAGGCAAAGTCAATCGGCGTAGAGCCTTTTGGCAGCTGTATGACGTCGCCTTGTGGCGAGAATGCATACACCTGATCGGTAAAAATATTCAAATCCAGCTTAATGGTATCCAAATATTCTTTATTATCCGAAACATCCTTTTGCCATTCCAAAATCTGACGCAGCCATGCCAGCTTTGCTTCTTCTTTGTTGCTGGATTTTTCACCGGATTTTCCTTCTTTGTACTTCCAATGCGCTGCAATACCGTACTCACTGGTACGATGCATTTCCCATGTGCGAATTTGTATTTCAAATGGTTCCCCAGAGGGGCCTATGAGTGTATTATGCAAAGACTGATACATATTGGGTTTTGGCATCGCAATATAGTCCTTAAACCGACCCGGCATGGGCTTATACATGGTATGCACAATGCCCAACACACCATAGCAATCACGTACATTGTCCACAATCGCACGTACAGCAAACAAATCATAAATCTGGTCTAATGTTTTCTTTTGATTGACCATTTTTTTATAAATACTGAAAAAATGCTTGCTTCTGCCTTCGATTTTGCCCTTGATGCCGGCTTCTTCCATTTTTGCCCGCACCGCACTGACAATATCTCCTACAAATTTTTCACGTTCCACACGTTTTTTTTCGATCTTTGCTGCCAAATCAAAATATGCTTCCGGATTGAGATACTTAAAGCACAGGTCTTCCATCTCTGTACGGATTTTTGAAATCCCCAGTCGGTGCGCCAAAGGTGCATATATATCCAATGTTTCCTGTGCTTTTTCCCGCTGTTTCTCCGGTGTCATATAATTGAGTGTACGCATATTATGCAGGCGGTCTGCCAGCTTGATAAGAATGACACGAATATCCTTTGCCATTGCCAAAAACATTTTGCGATAATTTTCTGCCTGCAACTCTTCCTTTGTGGAATATGACAGCTTGCCCAATTTCGTTACACCATCTACCAGTATGGCGATTTCCTCACTAAACAAATCGCAAATATCCGTATACGTATATGGGGTATCTTCAATGGTATCATGCAAAATCCCCGCAATGATGGACTCCATATCCAACTCCAGCTCTGCCAGTATATATGCCACCTTTAAGGGATGCACAATATACGGCTCACCCGATTTTCTGAGCTGTCCGTCATGTGCTTGTGTTGCCAGATGATATGCCTTGTCCAATAATGCAAAATCCCTAGAAGGATGATACGTTTTAATTTTATCCACCAATTCCTGATATAGTTTTTCTTCCACTCCCATAGCCGACACCCTTCTTTCTTTTCCACTCCTTACAGAGTCAATTTTTTACAGATACGTGATGGACAGACCGGAGCATCCTGTCCTAACACAATACCTTGCTTGCGATGTGACAAATTCCCCTTTGATCCCTATTTTGGTACAAATCGAATCATTTTATCAAAAGATACGATACTATTTCACAAAATCACAAAGAAAAGTGTAAAAATCGGATTTGTCTGATATTGCAGAATCTATTTAGAAATACTTCCTGTCTATTTTCCCTCGATCTACCGGTCGTTGGATACTGCATACTACACCGGTATGATTCGAGTAAGGAAGGCAACACCACATAGCGATACGTTTGGTGCATATGCTTTTTCATATCATGAGTAGACTGTATTTCAAACCCATATTCAAACCATACAAAAATAATTTGCACCTCTTGTTTTTACTACATTATGCGGCATTGCCCTCAAAAATTTAATCATAATTATATCAATATTTTGCTGTTTTTTCAATACTTTACAGCAATCCGTTCTCATATTTTATATTCAAAATACGTTGCACACTCTCATCCAAACGGCTTTGGCTGATTGTTCCATCCTGTACCGCCTGACAAAGTGCAGTATATGCCTCCTCCAAATCGGCAGGCATCAATATCATATCTATTCCAGCCTGTACTGCTTTGATCGTCGCTTCTTTTACGGAATAATACTCTACAATCGCTCCCATATTCATGGCATCGGTGATGGCAACACCATCAAACTGCAAATCCTCACGCAGCAAATCCATCGCTTCTTTTGAGAGTGTTGCAGGCAGTCCATCTGTCGCAATCTGTGGCAATGTGATGTGACCTACCATGACAACACGCAGACCTTCATCCACCAGACGCTGAAAAGGTGGAAACTCCACCATGCGCAGTCGTTCCAAATCATGATTGCTCACCGCCATACCATCATGCGAATCTGTCACGGTATCACCATGCCCCGGAAAATGTTTTGCCACAGCTTGCACACCGGCATCCTCAAGCGCATTTGCAAATGCAGCACCCATATCCCCAACCACATCTGGCTCTGTGCCATAGGCACGTGTACCAATGACGGTATTTTGTGCATTGGTATACACATCCACAACCGGCGCAAAATCCATATTGATACCCAAATCCGAAAGTACCGTACCTATTTGCCTGCCTGCTTGTGCTGCCTGTGTCAAATCTCCCTGCATCTGTGCTGCCTGTGGTACAATGACATGTGGAATTTGACTTTGATTTAAACGTGATACCACGCCGCCTTCTTCATCTATACCAATGAGCAAAGGAATCTCTGCTGCCTGCTGCATATCGCTTGTCAGCTGTTTTGTCTGTGCAGCGGTATCAAGATTTTCCGCAAATAAAATCACGCCGCCCAAATGATACTGTGCAATCTTTTTTTTGACATCCTCTGACAGCACTGTCATTCCTGTACCATCCGGATTTTTTCTAAAATCCATCATCAGCATCTGCCCAATCTTTTCTTCTGTCGTCATATCAGTCAGAATCCCTTTGATGGTTTCTTTTTTGAGATCCACCTGTATTTCTTCTGCCTGTTCTTGCTCTGCTTCTGTGTTCTGTGTCTGTCCACATCCAGCCAAAAGCAGCATCATAACCAGAAAAAATACCATACGCTTTGGAAATCTCATTTTTTAACCCCTCCTTATGTATGAGAACTATCCTTTTTTATTATACCTCTTTTTGGTTTCATATGAAAAGCCTAATTTCTTGTCTTTTTCCTAGAAATTCGGTATAATAAAATCCAAGCAGTTCCAAACAGTCTTTGAACTGCACAATTTTTATTTTTTCAGGAAGGAAGTTTGTACATGAAATTACAAAAATTACTCAGCTACGTTCGCCGTGCCGTAGATGATTACGATATGATTGCAGAGGGTGACAAAATCGCCATTGGTATTTCCGGCGGTAAGGATAGTCTGTGTCTGCTTGTAGCCTTGCGTCACTTGCAGAGATTTTATCCAAAAAAATTTACTTTGGAAGCAATCACCGTTTCCCTTGGTCTGCCGGGTGCAAAATATGATGATATACAAGCATTTTGCGATACGCTTGGCGTACCCTACCATCTGGTGGAAACCGATATCGGGCAAATCATATTTGAGGAACGCAAGGAGAAAAACCCCTGTTCTCTCTGCGCCAAAATGCGTAAAGGGGCGCTGAATACAAAAGCAGAAGAATTGGGCTGCAACAAAGTTGCGCTGGGACACAATAAAGACGATGTGGTGGAAACATTTTTCATGTCTTTGTTTTACGAAGGCAGACTCAACTGTTTTGCACCAGTGAGTTATCTGGATCGTAGTAAGCTGTACTCCATTCGTCCATTGATGTATGTACCGGAATGGGAATGTCGCAGCTTTGTCAGCAAAAGCGATATCAAAATTGTAAAAAACCCCTGTTTGGCAGACGGCAATACAAAACGTCAAGAAACCAAAGAACTGCTTGCAAATCTATCCGAAACATACGACCACCTGCAAGAGAAAGTCTTTGGTGCCATACAGCGCTCTAACCTGAAAGGATGGAATGGAGAGATCTAATATGGCTGTTTATCGTGAGCAAATAAAGATGCAAGATATGAAGCTGCTGCGTGAAATACAGCAGGGACTACCACCCTTTGTCGGCGAGTTCTTCCGTGGGATTGCACAAAGCACCTCTGTCAAAACCAGACTGGGCTATGCCTATGATCTTAGAATCTTTTTTCGCTATCTTTATGAAGAGCACAGTGAACTTGGTGGCAAAGAAATGCGTCAATTGACGGTATCCGATTTGAATTTAATTACCGCAGATGACATAGACTGCTTTATGGAATACCTTTCCTACTATATTCGTCCCAACCATGAAAATCCGGAACGTGCAGCAGAGCTGCACAATGACGAAAGAGGAAAAGCCAGAAAACTCGCTGCCATTCGTTCCATGTTCAAATTTTTCTATAAAAGAGAGAAAATCAATGCCAATCCTGCGACCATCGTAGATATGCCCAAGTTGCATGACAAGCAGATTATACGTTTGGACAGCAATGAAATGGCTGACTTTTTAGATGCAGTGGACACCGGTGTCAAACTAACCAAACGCCAGCAGACACTGCACGAAAGAAGCCGTACACGGGATTTGGCATTGATCACACTGCTTTTGGGTACCGGCATGCGTGTTTCCGAATGTGTCGGCATAGACCGCAAGGACATAGATTTTCAAAATTACGGTGTGCGTGTCGTACGAAAAGGCGGCGATGAAGTGATGCTGTATTTCGGCGATGAAGTTGCCGATGCGTTGCAGGAATACCTCATGGTGCGAAACAAGGCAGTCACAAAAAACGACAATGAGGATGCACTTTTTTTGTCCAGCCAAGGCAGACGCATCAGTGTACGTGCTGTTGAAAAACTGGTCAAAAAATATGCCGTTGGTGTGACTGCAAAACATATCACACCGCATAAATTACGTAGTACATATGGCACCAATCTATATCAGGAAACCGGAGATATTTATCTGGTTGCCGATGTACTGGGACATTCGGATGTCAACACCACCCGAAAACATTATGCAGAAATTGAAGAAAATCAAAGAAGACGTGCCGCTTCTTTTATCAAACTAAGAAAGGACTGATTTGTTTGTTCCATCAACCAACCACAGATGAATTTATACGGATCTTTGGCAAACATATTCCAAAGCCGATTTTACCACTGAAAAAATTTGCGGTACTGGTGCTGCTGACTGAAAAAGATGGTGAGCTGCATTATGTACTGACCAAACGTGCTGCAAATGTACGTCAGCCCGGGGATATTTGTTTTCCCGGCGGGCATCAGGAGGAAGGCGAAACATTCGAGGATACTGCACTGCGTGAAACAGAAGAAGAACTGGGCATCCCCGCAGCCAGTATTCGCATACTTGGAAAAACGGATTTTATGCTTACCGCCTATGGTGGCATCATTCAGCCATACATCGGCTTTGTTTCCTACAAACACTACTGTGTGCTGACATACCAGAAAGAGGAAGTGGCAGAGGTCTTTACCATCCCGCTGCGTGTTTTTCTCTCGCAAGAACCGGAAGTACATGATATGTATTGGAAAGCCGATATGAACGTCCCCTTTCCCTACGAGCGCATTGAAAACGGGAAAGAGTATAAATTTCGGCAAAACCGGATTCCACAATTGTTTTACACCTATGAAAACCGCACCATATGGGGTTTGACCGCACAAATCATATCACACATCACACAAATGCTCTCACAAGCACCTCCGCAGCCCGAACAAAAACGTAAAAATCATTGATTTCATAAGAACCACTCATTTTATGGGTGGTTTTTTACCTTTCATAAGCTCCCGCAGAAAACATATCCCATTGTAACCATAGCAAAATCATACTCCTGATGTACAAAACGGATATACTCTGATGAAAGAGCATATCCGTTTTTTCAGAACGTATATGAAACGCTCTGTTTTATCATTTTATACCGTCTTATTTCTGTGCAAAGGATTTACAATCTGTACAGCCGGTCATACCGGGATTTGCTCCATGCGTTCCTACCTGAATACTTGGCAGTGTACAGTAATTTTTTGTATTGTGATGATGTCTGCAATCATCTACCGTACATTTGATACATTCATTACATTTTTCCATGGCAATGCCCTCCTTTGTTTTGTGTGGTGCATTGTTATTTTTTCCGATCGTTGAAAAAAAGATACTAACAATTTTTTCTGCAAAAAAAATCACAGACAAACCATTGTTTTATTTTGTCTGTGATTTGGATTGCTTTGTTCTATTGTATGATGCTTAAAATCTCTTTCTTGTCAGGAAATCAGGGATTTTGATTTCAGACTCAAACTCATCCAAAGAGAATCTGCGCTGCTGCTTGGACTCCTCCTTCTGCTCTTGTGCCTGCATCTGCTCTGTTTCCTTTTCTTCTGCTTCCGATACAGATTGGGGGTCTTCCTTTTTTTGCGTTTCAATGGCATCTCTTGCCGCACGTCTTGCACTGGTTGCCGTGCTTTGCACAGATGCTTCTTCATCTTCCAATCCTGTTGCAATGACAGTTACCATCACTTCGTCTTCAAATTCCTCATTCAAGCTGGTACCAAAAATGATTTCCGCTTCTGTATCCAAAGAATCACGAATCAGTTCTGCTGCTTCTTCGGTTTCAAACAGACCAAGCTCTGTGTCTCCACAGAAATTGATCAACACATACTTTGCACCCTCGATGGTTGTTTCCAAAAGCGGGCTTTGGATTGCCATTTTTGCTGCAACCTCTGTTTTGTTTTCGCCCGATGCACGACCAATGCCCATATGTGCAATCCCTTTATCCTGCATAACTGTACGCACATCTGCAAAGTCCAGATTGATGACACCCGGTTTGGAAATCAAATCTGAAATCCCCTGTACACCTTGTAGCAGAATTTCGTCCGCCTTCTTAAATGCTTCTGTAATTGTGGTTTTCTTGTCAATGATGCCCAAAAGTCTTTGGTTGGGAATGATGACCAATGTATCCACATTTTTTTTCAATTCTGCAATCCCTTTATCGGCATTGCTCATTCTCTTTTTTCCTTCAAAATTAAATGGCTTTGTAACAACGCCAACTGTCAAAATCCCCAATTCTTTGGAGATTGCTGCTATTCTTGGTGCTGCACCTGTACCAGTGCCACCGCCCATACCAGCTGTAATAAATACCATATCTGCACCTTTGAGCGCCTGCGCAATTTCATCTTGTGTTTCATCTACAGATTTTTCTCCGATTTCCGGATTGCCGCCTGCACCAAGACCTTTGGTCAGCTTTTCACCAATTTGAATTTTTGTTGGTGATTTTGCTTTTGCAAGAGCCTGTCCATCTGTATTGATTGAAATAAATTCTACACCATCTAAACCATCATCGATCATGCGGTCTACTGCATTATTCCCGCCACCGCCTACACCAATAACTTTAATTTGCGCCATGTTGCTCATTGGGATATCGAATTCGAGCAAAAAAATCCCCTCCTACTTACATTCCATAATCAAAGTAACATAATTATACACGAAAATTACCTAAATTACCATAATAAAAAGAAATTATTATAGTTTTTTTTAGAAAATACAGTGATTTTTCATCTCACTTCTCCATGGTATCCATTTTTTCGGTTTTATGCAACAAAAATCTACGTATTTGACTAATATTATAAAAAATACGTGAGCCAAATACCACAATCGCTGCAATAGACAAATCAATATACAACTGTTTCCCAATCCAAATCATACAAACCGCAACAAAACTATTGATGAAAAAACCGCTCATAAACATGTGCAGCTGAAAATTTTTCTCACATGCCGCACGTACGCCTCCCAGCATAGTGTCCATACACGCCAATATGGCAATGGCTACATATATGGTCAAACCGTAGGGCAGAACCACGCCACTGCCTATGCCCAGTAATACACCAACAATCAATCCAACTACAGGCAATCCCATCATGCGCCATCTCTCCCTTCCTCGGTATCTTCCCACAACACCGATTGTGTATATGCGGGTATGGTTACTTCTTTGTCATATTTGATCTCAATGACAATGCCCCATGGTGACAAATTATCCACCACACCTCCCGGAAATTTCAAAGCGCCTTCCAAAACACTTGCATCTCCAATGGCTCTGACTTCAAACGGCGCTGCCACACGCACACCGTTGACTGTAATGACAGAGCCTGCACAGGTAATGCCGGTATTTGCTACAATACGCTGCCCATTGACAGATACCGCCTTTGCGCCTGCCACAAACAGCTCATTGACCACCTGCATAATATCCTCTGCATGAATCACATAGGCATTGGGATCTCCGCCCATATTTTTTGTACTGTCCTTCATTGTAATGACAAGCCCCGATCCTGTCAGCTGTGCCACACCGGAAAACGCACGCAATCTTTGATTTTCTGTAATCAAACTCTTTGTTTGTGCAGATATGATTTCGCCGTTTTCATATTCCTCCAAAAGCTGTTTTTGCTTATCATATTTCTTTTTTAATGCCTCATGCTCTGTTTGCAGCTGTTGCAGTGACGCAGACAGCTCTGATAATCTGGCATGGTCTGCATGTTGTGTCTGCATCTTTACGGTATTGAACTGCACACCGATAATCAGTCCCAAAAAGGTACACATAACCGTTAGAGATGCTGTAATCTGATTTTTTTTCATATCGCACTCCATATATTCTGCTTTTTTTGCAAAGCATACACACTTATTTTTTCTGTCATACCGCCGTCTTTACATCAAATATTGGAATATCATTGATTTTGACGGATCACTCAAATCCAATCTTCCCCTATCTTCCTTGGGTATGGTCTTTACAATCTGTGCCATATTACGAATTTTCTGATCCATACGATCCATTGTGCCAAGAGCTACCTGCACCGCATTGACCGTTGCCTCAATATTCTGTGCATCTGACACATCAATGGTGATGGATACATCTTTGAGTTCATATTTCTCCATCATCTGTGAAATTTGGAGCATGGTATGCAGCGCCTCTGTATTTTCTACCTGCAAAGGCTCGCCCAGTCGAAAACCGGAAAACTGCAAACCCTCTACCAGCGGTTTGCCCGGCATCTGCTGCTTCTGTGTATCCAATACACGCCCGTATTCGTCTATGTACAGGTAAGAGCCTATATACGACACACACGCCCTTACCTTTCTTTCCTGAATTTGTATCACAAATGTATCCGGAAATTCCCATACAATCCTTGCATGTTCAATATATGGATTTGCTTCCAGAATGTTTTGCGCTGCATTTCTTTGGAACAAAATCACATTTGTCCCCTGTGCCAAATCAATTTGCTCACATAGCTCCGAAGTCGTAAACTGTGTCACACCTTCTGCACGAATCTTATGCAATGTAAAGATCGGAGAAAATAAAAAAGCTGCTCCAGCCAATATCAGCAAAACAGCTGCCAATACTATTTTTTGCCTATGCTTCTGTTTCTTTGGCCGCAAATGCACCACCTTTGCCTGCACGTGCTGATGCGGCTGTTTTTGTTTTGGTGCAGCCTGTCGGTGCTTATATTGTTTTTGCATATCATTCATCCTTCTTATACAGATGCACCCTGCCACCCAGACAAGCCAATGCATCTTCTATATTTTCATAGCCTCTTTCTACATATCGGCTGCCAAAAACCTTACTCTTGCCTTCGGCTGCCAGTGCAGCCAAAATCAGCGCTGCGCCCCCACGCAGATCCTCTGCAACAACATCTGCACCCAAAAGACGCTCTACCCCAAATACCGCCGCATTTCTGCCATGAATCTGTATATTCGCCCCCATATGACAAAGCTGTTCCACATGGCGAAAGCGTGCTTCAAAAACCGTTTCACTCATAATACAAGTTCCTTTTGCTAATGTCAATAGACTCATCACAAGTGGCTGCATATCGGTCGGAAAAGCAGGATACGGTCCCGTTGCCACAGAAAAATCCGAAAGCAGCTGTTTTGGAGATTGCAGATAAATCCCTTCTTCATCATAACGCAACAGACATCCGGCTTGCTTCAAAACCTCCAGTGTGCTTTCCATATATTGCCGCTCCGGTCCATACAAATAAATATTCCCACCTGTAATTGCAGACGCACACAACAATGTTCCTGCTTCAATGCGGTCAAATGGAATGGTAAAATATGCTCCATGCAGCCTACGCACACCCTCAATCATCAGCGTTGGCGTACCCTCTCCATAGATCTCAGCACCACAGGCACGCAGAAAGCGCACCAATGTAATGATTTCCGGTTCTCTTGCTGCATTGTGTATGACCGTTGTCCCCTCTGCACGCACAGAAAGCAAAAGAATATTCTCTGTTGCACCCACACTTGGGTACTCCAAATAAATATGATAGCCCAAAAGCACAGGTGCATCACAGCAAAAGATATGATCCTCCTCCTTGATATGCACTCCCATCTTCTCAAAAGCACGCAAATGCAAATCAATCGGTCGTCTGCCAATTTCACATCCACCCGGATGTCCGATTTCCGCATGATGCATCCTTGCCAACAATGCCCCCAGATACAGCACAGAGGAGCGCATTTTACATACCATATATTCGGGTATACAGGTCTGCACAATGGTGCTACTGTCAATCATCAGCGACCTGCCCTCTTGTTTTACCACACAGCCCAGCTGTTGTAAAATCTCTATGGATGTTTTGACATCTGCAATATCTGGGCAATTATCCAGCACAACCTCATCCTGTGTCAGTATACTGGCTGCCAAAATGGGTAAAATAGCATTTTTACTCCCTCTGACTACAAATTCTCCGCCAATCGTATGTCCACCTTCTACCAAATAATATCCCATACTATCTCCCCTTGTGCAGTTCTTTATGCTATCATATAGTGGTACAAATTGTTTGGTGCTTTTCTATCTTTGCAAAATGATAAAAAAAGTACCATACAAAAAAGACCATACAAAAAAGGAGGATTTTTTTATGCAACATAATATATTGGACATCAAAAATCTCAAAGTCGGACATGCGCAAAACGAAACTGCCAAAACCGGTGTTACGGTTGTGATTGCCGAAAAAGGTGCTGTCTGTGGTGTAGATGTGCGTGGAGCTGCGCCCGGCACAAGAGAAACGGATCTTCTTGACCCCAAAAATGCTATGGAGCGTGTCCATGCTGTCATGCTTGCAGGCGGCTCTGCATTTGGCTTGGAGGCTGCCTGCGGGATTATGGATTATTTGGAAGAAAACAATATCGGCTTTGATGTCGGCTTTACGAAAGTTCCCATTGTGCCAGGTGCGGTACTGTTCGACTTGGGTAATGGCGATGCTTTCACAAGACCGGATCAGGCAATGGGGCGCACAGCATGTGAAAATGCCAGCGACACCTTCCTTGCTGAGGGTAATGTCGGCGCTGGCTGCGGCGCAACCGTAGGTAAGC
Source organism: Anaerotignum sp. (assembly GCA_020024265.1). Taxonomy (GTDB): domain Bacteria; phylum Bacillota; class Clostridia; order Lachnospirales; family Anaerotignaceae; genus Anaerotignum. The sequence goes on from JAHHTW010000001.1 coordinate 67,121, forward strand.
TGCGTGGTATGGAGCATTGCTGCAACAGCGGCATCGGTTCCTATGCCGAAACAACGGAAAACGGCATCTGTGTTGCTGCACTCATTGCAGTCAATGCATTGGGCGATGTATGGGAAAACGGCAAAATCATTGCCGGCACAAAAAATGATGATGGTACCTTTGCAGATACAGAAAAAGGGATACTCAAAGCCGCTTCTGCACCATCCTTTGCCGGACAGAATACTACCATTGGTATCATTGCAACAAATGTCAAACTTACCAAAGCACAGGCGGAAAAGGTTGCCGGTATGGCACATGACGGACTGGCACGCTGCATCCGTCCCATTCATACCACACTGGATGGTGATACGCTTTTCTGTCTGTCTACGGAAGAAATCGAACTGCCTACCACACCTGTGGATATTGTCGGCATCATGGCTGCCCGTGTCACAGAACAGGCAGTATTGCGTGCCATTCATACATCATCTGCCGATACAGATGCCATATAAAAAATCAAACGGAGATTTGCATTTTGCAGATCTCCGTTTTTCTGTTTTCTTGTATCCGTTTATTCAGGCGCGGTATCATCCTCTGCAACTTTTCTTCTGACTGCTTCTACCTGATTTTCTATTTCAAACTCCTTTTGCAAAAATTCCTCTGCCGTAATTATATTTGCGCCAATATATGCCATATCCTCCATATTCGCTTTTTGTACTGCCTCACTTCTGGAGGAGCAGCAATCCGCAATCACCGCAATATTATAATCCAAAGAAAGTCCATCATAGCATGTCGCACGGATACAATTTGGTGTTGTTGTACCAGTCAGAAGCAATGTATCTATACACAGACGGCGCAAAATCAAATCCAACTCCGTCTGAAAAAATGCCGAAAATCTTGGCTTTATGATGGTATAATCTCCGGACTGCGGTACAAATGCCTTTGGCACTTCAATAGAGCATGCACCTGTGCTGTTGGGCGAAAGACAGCGTCCGCCGCAAAGCCAATGCTCATAACGGCATGCTTCCACATCCGTTCCATTTTTACGATAAATGCGATTGACAAAAAATACAGGTATCTTACGTTCTCTTGCTTTTGCAATCACCTGAGCCAGTCGTGGTACGGTATCTGCCGCCTGTCGGATATACAGAGGAGAGCTTTCGTTCAAAAATCCTTCCTCCATATCAATGACAAGCAATGCCTGTTTTGTTTTGTTTGCCATAAAAATCCCTCTTTCGTTTTCTTTTCAGCATACCATAAAATATGATATGTTCACAGTATTTTTTTCAAATGGAAATGCACCTATTGTCCCTTTCCCCATACTATAGACATATAACTGCAAAGGGGGTTATTTCCTTGCTTCCGATGATTTCTCTCAACAACGTCAGCCTAAGCTATCACAGCACAAATGGCGAAACGCAGGCTGTTTCCCGTTTATCCTTTACTGTAAAGCCCGGGGAATTTGTTACAATCGTAGGCCCGAGTGGATGTGGCAAATCCTCCGTGCTTTCTATGCTTGCCGGATTGATTGCACCCTCTGCCGGCACGATTTCGGTCAACGGCAATATCGGCTATATGCTGCAAAAGGATCAGCTTTTGCAGTGGCGCACCATCCGCCGCAATGCACAGCTTGGTCTGGAACTACAGGGCAAGCTGACAGCAGAAAATATTGCTTTTGTAGACCATATGCTGGAGCAATACGGCTTGGGAGAGTTCAAAGACCGCTTTCCATCAGAGCTTTCCGGTGGTATGCGGCAAAAGGCTGCTCTCATTCGTACACTTGCCATACGCCCAGATTTGCTTTTGCTGGATGAGCCATTTTCCGCTCTGGACTATCAGACAAGATTATCGGTAGCGGATGAAATCGGCACCATCATACGCAACGAAGGCAAAACAGCGCTGCTTGTCAGCCATGACATTTCTGAAGCCATCAGCCTCTCTGATCGTGTATTGGTGCTATCCGGACGGCCGGCACGGCTCAAAAAAATACATGATATCCACCTGTCTGTAGAAGACCGTACTCCCATGAAGGCACGAGAAGCCCCTGAGTTTCGGGAATACTTTAATACAATATGGAAGGAGCTGGATGTCCATGTGGCGTGAAAGAAAAATATTAGATGTTTCCCCCATGCAGGCGGCATACCTTCACAAAAGACAGCTTCGGAAATATGCCGTCATCACTGTACAGCTTGTGATACTCATTGGCTTTTTTCTGCTTTGGGAAATTGCCGCAAACTGCCAATGGATTGATGCTTTTTTATGCAGCCAGCCTTCCGAAATTTGGGCAACTGCAAAAGAAATGGCACAAAATGGTATGCTTTGGAAACACATCGGCATCACGCTGACAGAAACTGTCATTGGCTTTGTATTGGGTACTGTTCTCGGTTCACTGCTTGCAGTTCTACTTTGGTGGAACCGCTTCATTTCTGATGTGGCAGAGCCATATCTTGTGGTACTCAACGCATTGCCCAAAACTGCACTTGCACCCATCATCATTGTATGGCTGGGCAATGGGCAGACCTCCATCATCGTTGTGGCACTTTTGACCTCTGTGGTAGTCACCATCATGACTGTACTCAATGGATTTTTACAGGTAGACGAAGAAAAGCGTAAGCTCATACGTGTCTTTGGCGGAAACAAATGGCAGGTATTGCAAAAGGTTGTATTTCCTGCCAATATCCCCTGTATGGTCAATGCATTGAAAATCAATGTAGGCCTGTCCTTTGTTGGTGTGATTGTCGGGGAATTTCTGGTTGCACAATCTGGTCTTGGTTTTCTCATCATTTATGGCAGTCAGGTTTTCAAGCTCTCATGGGTGTTGATGAGTGTTGTGATTTTGGCAATATTGGCAGCACTGCTCTATCAAGCCATTGCCCTGATTGAAAAACAAATACTCAAAAAACGGATGCCTTAAAAAAAATATATCCAACAAATTCAAAAGGCTGCTTCTATGCAGATTGCTCTGTATGGAAACAGCCTAAATTGCCTCTCATGGCAGTTCGTATTCATATAAAAAAGCAAAGCTTTGTAAAACGATCCATGGATCAATCCTTTGCCAAAGCAAATATGGTACGACTGCGAAACCATTCCCCCTGCCGTAATATTGCACAGGGAAAATGACCATATGCCGGTGCATTTGGAAAGCATTGTGTTTCAAAGCAAAAACCGCTGCGCCGTATATAATGCGCACCATCTTTGCCTCTCACAACATCATCCAAAAAATTTCCTGTATAAAACTGCATCCCCGGCTGGTCGGAATATACCGTCATACGAATACCTGTTTTTCCTCCACGTGCTGTGGCACATTTACGTACAACATCCTTCACATAACCGTTTGGAATCCAGTTGTGGTCATAACCGCCTGCATTGTTTAATTGTATAAAATCTGTGTCAATGCGTTCCAGAATCTCATGTGGAGTCCGAAAATCCATAGGAGTCCCTTCCACCAAAGCAATAACACCTGTTGGCAAGCAGGCACTGTCATTCTCTGTATAAAAATCTGCAAAAATCTGTACTTCATGATCCGACAGGGAACCGGATTGATGTCCATTCAAATTAAAATAGCTGTGGTTGGTCAAATTCAAAATGGTATCGCTATCACAAATGGCTTGATACTCCACAGAAAAACGATCTGCATCATCCAAGCGATAACGCACCTCTGTACAAAGTGTTCCCGGATACCCTTCTTCGCCATGCGGGCTGGTATAGCGCATGCACAGCGCATCACTTTCCATCTCTGCCATCCAGATTTTTTTATCAAATCCACATTTCCCGCCATGTAAATGGTTGTCGCCATTGTTGCAGTACAATTCGTATGTCTGTTCTCCCAGTGTAAAGCGTCCACCGCCAATGCGATTGGCAAACCGCCCTGCGATTGCGCCCATATACTTATCCTGTGCCTCATAATCTGCCATACGGTCATACCCCAGCACCAAATCCACTCCATCCAGCACCAAAGACTGTACTGCTGCACCATAGTTCAAAATGGTTGCTTTTGTTCCGTTCCCATTTGTCATCGTATATGCAAGCACCGCTTCTCCTGTTTTTGTCTGTCCAAACAAATGCTTTTTGATTTCCATGTTCTCTCTCCTTAAATCATCAAACATGCCGCACCATAAATTCCTGCATCATTTCCCAGCTCTGCCAGCCGGAAGCAAGTATTTTTTTGTGTATGAAATGCATACATACGATAGTACTTTTGTATTGGCTCCAATAAAAACAGACCTGCTTTGGATACCCCGCCGCCAATGATCATCAATGCCACGTCGGTCAATGCACAGCAATTTGCCAATGCTCTACCAAGTGTTTTTGCCATATGATCCAGCACATCCAGCGCAAGTGCATCGCCGTTTTTGGCTGCATCTATGACATCCTTTGTACTCAGGTTTTCATACCCTTGCAGTATGGAGTGTTCTTTTCCTTCTTCCAATCGTTTTTTTGTAATCCGCAAAATCGCAGTTGCAGAGGTATACTGCTCCAAGCAACCATAATTTCCACAGCTACAGGCAACCGTTTCATGTGGATTGACACAAATATGTCCAATCTCTGCGCCGCTGCCATGTACACCTGTCACAATATGACCATCCAAAATCAGTCCGCCGCCAATTCCTGTACCTATGGTGACAAGCAAAACATCCGAAAAACCTCTGCCACTGCCCTTCCATACTTCGCCCAATGCAGCCACATTCGCATCATTCGCTGCCTTTACCGGAAAACCAATCAGCTTTGTCAGTTCCTCCGGCACACATTTTCTGCCCCAGCCCAGATTGACACAATGGTCTACCGTACCATCTTCCAAAACAGGTCCGGGTACACCGATACCTGCACCCTTGATTTCAGATGGTTGGATGTTTCTTTCTTTTTGCTTTGCCTTAAGGCTCTGTGCAATATCCGGCAAGATCCATCTGCCGTCCTCTGCGGTATTTGTTGGAATTTCCCATTTCTCAAGCAATGTACCATCTACCGCAAACAGCCCTGCCTTAATTGTAGTGCCTCCAACATCTATGCCAAATACATATTCTATCATCTTCACCTTCTTTTATATCGTAGCACCACAATGCGCCAAGAAACGTAAAAATGCTGCCTGTCCTGCTTCCGTTCTCTTATAGACACCCGCATCCTCCAATACCTCTGCAAAAACAAGACCGATTTCTTCCTGTATGATGCTATCCAAATTTTCTTCTGTTATTGTATCATATTTTTGTAAGAATGTCTTTGCCCATTGTGCATGACTTTTGATTTTTTCATCCGCTTCCAAGTCTGCACCTGAGAGAATGGCAGCATGCAAAAGCTGCATTTCTTCTTTCAGACGTGCTGGAAGCACCGCAAGCCCCATCACTTCAATCAAACCGATATTTTCTTTTTTGATATGATGCAGGTGGCTATGCGGATGATATACCCCCAGCGGATGCTCTTTTGTGGTAATATTGTTACGCAATACCAAATCCAGCTCGTAATTCCCATTTCGCTTTCTTGCAATGGGTGTAATGGTGTTATGTGCTTCTCCGTCTGTTTCTGCAAAAACAAATGCTTCCTCATCCGTATATGCCCGCCATTTTTTGAGTATCATATCTGCACAATCAATCAGTCTTGTTTTGTCTGCATGGGAAATGCGAATCACAGACATGGGCCATTTGACAATCCCCATCTGAACATCTGCAAATTCCGCACAGACTACCTGTGTTTCGATTTCTGCTTTTTCCATGGCAAATGTATAGCGTCCGCCCTGAAAATGGTCATGAGAAAGTATGGATCCGCCCACAATCGGCAAGTCCGCATTGGAGCCGACAAAGTAATGTGGCAGGAAATCAATAAAATCAAACATCTTTTCAAAGGCATTGCGGTCAATCTTCATTGGCACATGCTGCCCGTTGAATACAATACAGTGTTCATTGTAATATACATATGGAGAATACTGGAAAAACCAGTGATTTCCGGCAATCTCCAGAGGAATGATACGGTGGTTTTGTCTTGCAGGATGGTTGACACGTCCAGCATAGCCTTCATTTTCTCTGCAAAGCATACATTTTGGATAGCCGCTTTGCGGCATATTCTTTGCTGCTGCAATGGCTTTTGGATCTTTTTCCGGTTTTGACAGATTGATGGTAATATCCATTTCTCCGTATTTTGTCATTGTTTTCCATCGCATATCCTTTTGGATACGGTATCTGCGGATATAGTCCGTATCACAGCTGAGTGTATAATACCAATCGGTTGCTTTTTCCGGATTTTTTGCATGCAGCTTTTGGAATGTTGCAATAACCTCTCGGGGAAAGGGTGTCAAAATGCCCATCAATTTTGTATCGAACAAATCTTGATAGACAATGCTCTCTGGTATGATGCCTTTTCGACACGCCTCCTCCAAAAGCACATGCAATATCTTTTCCAAGTCTGTTTCCACTTCCTCTGTCGGCTCTGTATACGCATCCATATGCATTTCATCCAAAAGACGATTGATGACAAAGGGAATATCGTCTTTTGTAATCAATCCACAACGCACACCATAAAGCGCCAAATCACGAATTGCTTTGTTTACCATGTCGTTCCCCTTTCTCAAAACCCATTTGGATGATTTTTATGCCAATTCCATGCACTGGAAATGATTTCTTCCAAGCTGTCATGTTGTGGGTTCCAGCCAAGCACACGTTTTGCTTTTTCACTGGAAGCAATCAGCTGTGCCGGATCACCCGCACGGCGTTCCACTTCCTTGGCTGCAATGGGATGCCCTGTCACCTTTCTTGCTGTTTCGATGACTTCACGCACAGAAAATCCAACGCCATTGCCCAGATTAAAGATATTGCTTTCACCACCCTGAAGCAGATAATCAACTGCAAGAATATGTGCCTCTGCAAGATCTGTTACATGGATGTAATCACGGATACAAGTACCATCGAAAGTGGGATAATCTGTACCGAATATACTGATAAATTCTCTTTTGCCGTTGGGTACCTGCAAAATCAGAGGAATCAAATGACTTTCCGGATTGTGTGCTTCCCCGATATTTCCGCTCACATGTGCGCCACATGCATTGAAATAGCGCAAAGAAACATAGCGCAAACCACAAGCCTTTTCTGTCCAATGGAACATTTTTTCCATAGCCAACTTTGTTTCCCCATAGGGATTGGTTGGCTGTGTACGGTCTGTTTCCAAAATCGGTACACGTTCGGGTTCCCCATACGTTGCGGCTGTGGAGGAAAATACAATTTTATCCACACCATTTGCAACCATGGTTTCCAGCATAGCCCTTGTTTTGCAAAGATTATTTTCATAATATTTCAATGGCTTTTCTACACTTTCGCCTACCAGTGAATATGCTGCAAAATGAATCACTGCTTCGATGTTTTCCTTTTGGAATACATTTGTCAAAAATGGCTGATCTGCAATATCTCCTTGATAAAACCTTGCATTTGGATGCACAGCTTCTACATGCCCTGTTTCCAAATTATCTACCACAACGACTTCTCTGCCTGCTTCACAAAGCGCATATACGGTATGAGAACCAATATAGCCTGCACCGCCCAATACCAAAATTGCCATTGCAATCACTCCTTCTCTTGATATCGGTCATGCATAACATACTACATATCATATATATGTCGATCAGTCCAGCATGACCACTTTTTTATCATACAAATTCTCTTTTATTGTTTGTACAGCTCTGTACCGCCTGCGGGACGGATGGATAATACATGACAACGACCTGTGCCAAGCGCATGTTCCACCTGTGCCACAAATTTCCCCAGCATATCCTGTGGTACAAAAGCCTGCACCGTACCAGCAAAGCCACCGCCATGGATACGGTATGCGCCTTTGCCCTCCAATGCAGCTTCACAAACTGCCAATGCATATGCCACATCCTGATGCGCTACCGCACCGGAAACATATACATTTTGCAGATACATAAAGGAAGAATATCCGGATTCCTTTACCAAAGAAAGAAACTTTACAAAATCACCGGATTCCAAAGCCTGCGCTTCATCTATGGCTCTTTGATGATCCTTTAAGAAATGGTATGCTCTCAAGAGCGCACGGTCACCTGTCTTGGCACGCACTGCTGCCATATCACCCAGCAAGTCTGTCAAAGTCACCTCACGCAGCACTTCCTTGCCAAAATGCTCCGCAACCTTCTTCATTTCCACGGGAATGGCAGAATATTCGTCTGAGAGGTCTGCATGGTCTGCACCACTGTCTATGATGCAAAGGGCATAGCCTGCCTTTACAAAATCGAAATCCAGCTTACGCACAACGGGATTTGCGTTGTCTGCAAAGTCAATGGCTACAATACCGCCTACAGAAGATGCGGTTTGATCCATCAAACCACTCATTTTACCAAAATATACGTTTTCTGCATACTGACCAATCTGCGCAATCTGTACCGGATTCAATTTGCCTTCGCAAAACAGCAGATTGATGGTAGTTCCTACCAGCACTTCATATGCCGCCGAGGATGAAATACCAGAGCCTTTGAGTACATTGGAAACGGTATACATATCAAAGCCACCCAATGCATAGCCCATCTGACTGATTTTGGATGCTACTCCACGAATGAGAGAAGACGTTGTATTTTTTTCTGCTTCCACAACAGCCAATGCATCCAGTGAGATTTCTTCCATACCATAGCCTTCAGAGAAAATACGGATGATGTTTGTATCATTTTTTGCAGCTGCCCCCACAATATCCAAGTCCACCGCTGCTGCCAATACACAGCCATGCTGATGGTCGGTATGGTTGCCGCCGATTTCCGTTCTACCCGGTGCGCTGAAAAAGCGTTCTGCTTTTTTCCCAAATGTATTCAAAAACCCTTTTTCTGCATCGGATAATCTTCCTAAGTAAAAGTCTTTGTTTTGCTCCAAACGAGGGTATGCTGCCAAAAGACTTTCTGTGTTCCAATTGCTTTCCATTCTTTTCCTCCTCTATGTCAAAACTTATCTATATATAATCCCAATCACAATGGCAGCCACAAGTGCAAGCGAGATGACTGCAACCACGATATTCATGGTATTGAGTGATACGTCAATACGCTCATAAAGATTGTATTTCGCTTTTGTGATGCGATCCTCTGCCTTTTTCAGCTTACTTTCCTTTTCCTCCAGTACTTTCTCTCTTTGCTCCAGCTCCTGCATCCGTTGTTGCAATTCCTCCTGATTGAGCGATTCCTTTGATTCGGACACGCAATCCCTCCTTACCTTACTTTTCCCCTTTTTCATGAAGTATTTTTCTTTGGGCGCACTGTCTTTTTTCTGCTTTCTGATACTTTACCACCATTGTACCACACAGCCCAAATTACAACAATTCCCCCGTAAACAAACGGGGGAATATACAGGCTTTGACCGAATTATTATTTCTTTGCAATATACTTACGCACGTCGATCGCAACAGCCAAAATGATAATCAGACCTTTGATGACATACTGCAAATATGCATTGACACCCAGATAGTACAGGCTATAGTTGATTACCTGCAAAATGATAACACCAATCAGAATACCGGGGATGGTACCAACACCACCGGAGAAGGATACCCCACCGATAACACAGCCGGAAATCGCATCCAAGTCATAGTTTGTACCCGTTGCAGTGGTTACACTCTGAATACGTCCTGCTTCCAAGAATGCGGCAATACCATACAGCACACCGGCAAGCAGATAAATCAACATAATATTTTTTGCTACGTTAACACCGGATACTGCTGCTGCCTCCGGATTTCCACCAATGGCAAACATATTTTTCCCCAACGTTGTTTTGTTCCAAATAAACCACATGATGACTGCACAAATAATCATAAAATATACCAAATGCGGAATACCAAGCAGTCTGCCATTTACCAGCTGGATATATCCGGCATCCAAGCTCGCCAAAGGCTGCGCACCGCCCTTTTGGCTATCAATGTACAAACACAATACACCATATGCAATCAGCTGCGTACCAAGCGATATGATGAAGGCATGCATATGCAGCTTTGCCACACCAAAACCATTGAGCAGGCAAAATGCCACACAGACAATGATAGAAAGCAACAATGGCACAATCATAGGCAAGGGTTCTGTAATCCCCGGATACATACGAGAGCTATAGGTTACACTTTGGAGCAAGGATGCCGATACTGCTGCACCACAACCCAAAATACGACCAGCGGAAAGGTCGGTACCTGCAAGTACAATCATACCCGCAACACCAAGCGCCAATATCGCTCTGGTAGATGCCTGTGCCAATATTGTCAAAAAGTTATTCATAGATAAAAAGCTGCGGTCTGCAACGATTACACCAATGATCATAATAATCAAAATGATATACAGCGCATAGTCCAAAAGAAGCTCCTTCCAGCTCTTTCCATTTGCCATACGTTCCACTTTTTCCATTTTCTTACCTCCCCATTATACAAATTTCGCCGCAAGGCGCATGATTTCTTCCTGTGATGTTTGCTTTGCATCTACAATACCGGCAAGATGCCCATTGCTCATAACCAGAATACGATCACAAATGCCCAAAAGCTCCGGCATTTCCGAAGAAACCACAATCACACCCTTATCCTCGTGTGCCAAGTCGATAATCAGCTGATAGATTTCATACTTTGCACCAACGTCAATCCCTCTGGTAGGCTCATCCAACAAAAGCACCTCCGGCTTTGTCAGCAGCCATCTGCCCAATATTACCTTCTGCTGATTCCCACCGGACAGGGAACGGATATGTGTTTTTTGGCTGGGTGTTTTGACACGCATACTGTCAATCACCCATTTGGTATCATCCTTCATTTTACCATTGGAGAGCCAAAAGCCATTGCTGTAATTTTTGATGTTTGCAATAACGGAATTGAATCGTATGCTCATTCCGCCAAAAATACCGGTTGCACGGCGTTCCTCCGTCAACAGCGCAAAGCCGTTTTTGATTGCTGTTTTTGCGTCCTTGTTGACGACCTGTTTGCCATGCATATACATTTCACCACTTTCGTGGTGTGCGATACCAAAAATGGTTTCCAAAAGTTCTGTTCTTCTACTGCCCACCAGACCTGCAACACCAAGGATCTCGCCTTTACGCAGCTGGAAGCTGACATCAATACAGGAGGGCATATATTTACCTGTCAGATTTTTGACATCCAAAAGCACTTCACTGGGGTTGTTGTTTTTGGGCGGGAAACGCTCTGTCAAATCACGCCCTACCATCAGTTTGATAATTTTGTCCGTTGTCAAACCCTCTGCTCGTTCTGTTGCAATCCATTTACCATCACGCATGATGGTAACATCGTCAGAGATACGCAGAATTTCTTCCATTTTATGGCTGATATATACCATTGCCACACCTTTGTCACGTAATTTATTGATAATACGGAACAAATGCTCTACTTCTTCCTGTGTCAAAGAGGACGTCGGCTCGTCCAGTACAAGGATCTTTGCATTATATGATACGGCTTTTGCGATTTCTACCATCTGTCTTTGAGATACGCTTAATTTGCCGATTATAGTCCTAGGGTTGACGGGTATCTCGAGTTCCTCGAATACCTTTTGTGTTTCTTGATACATTTCTTTATGGCTGATCAAACCATAATGCTTGGGAAAGCGTCCCAGCCAAATATTTTCCATGACACTGCGTTTCAGCACCTGATTCAATTCCTGATGCACCATTGCTACGCCGTTATCCAGCGCATTTTTGGGTCCAGAGAAGGATGTCTCCTGACCATCAATGACGATACGACCGCCATCTTGTTTGTAGATACCGAAAAGACATTTCATCAATGTCGATTTACCTGCCCCGTTTTCTCCCATCAGTGCATGAACGGTACCGGGACGCAGTTTGAGCATTGCATGATCGAGTGCTTTGACTCCCGGAAATTGTTTCTCAATATCTGTCATTTCCAATACATAGTTTTCTTCGCTCACTGCCTTCACCACTCTTCCTAATCGTCTATATTATATCTTATCTGTCATTTTCTAGGAATACTTTTTCCTTCAAATTCGCAATGAGTTTTCCCAATGACCCAAATGCATTACCTTCTTATAAGAACGCACAGTGAGGAAACCCCCACTGTGCGAACCTCGTTTTACTTAATCAATTATCTTAGCCAAAAAGAGCATTACTGACCTGTGTAAGGAGCGTAAGGAATACGAACTGCTACGCCTGTGTCATCGTAGGTATATTCTGTACCATCCAAGAATCCAGCACCGCTTGCAGCGTTCATAGCAGCAGCAGCGATTGCTTTACCCATTGCATCGCCATCCTGCAATACTGTTGCGCTCATCTGACCTTTGCTGATTGCATCTTTTGCAGCATCTGTTGCGTCAACACCGATTACGGGGATGAAGGAAGCGCCTTCTGCACCTGTGTTGTAGTTGATGTTAGACAGTGCAGCTACACAACCAATTGCCATACCGTCGTTGTTTGCGATAACCATCTCGATTTTGCCCTGGTTTGCAGCCAGCATTGCTTCCATCGCTTTCTGTGCTGTTTCTGTATCCCAGTTACATACCTGTGTTTCGCCAACCTGTTCCATCTGCAGACCGTTTGCTTCCGCCTGTTCTACACTGTACTGTGTACGAGCGATTGCTTCCGGATTATCGGGTTCGCCCTGGAACATTACATACTGTACTTTACCGTCTTGGTTGAGGTCATATTCCGGATGCGCATCCATCAGATCCTTGATGATGTCGCCCTGCATTTTACCTGCATCAATTGCATTTGTACCGATGAAGCAAGCTTTTTCATAGCTCTTGATTACATCTGTATCGGGTTCTCTGTTGAAGAAAATTGTAGGAATGCCTGCTGCGGAAGCTTTTTCTACTACACCACTTGCTGCTTTTGCATCTACCATGTTGACACACAGTACGTCAACACCCTTGGAAATCATAACATCCAGCTGGTCGTTCTGTGTAGCCTGATCGCCTTTGCCATCCTGCATTTCTACGATTGCTTTGCCTTCCAGTGCTGTCTGCAAGGAGTTACGTACTGTAGAAATGTATGTGTCGTCGTATTTGTAAATCAATACGCCAACTGTAGGCAGATCGCCATTTGCCTCTGTAGCTGCCTGATCGCCCTCTGTAGCTGCATCTCCATTGCCACCGCCGCAGGCTGCTAAGCCGAACATCATAACGGACGCCATCAAAAGCGCCAAAACTTTCTTTTTCATAATAAAACCCTCCTTAAAAAATTTTGGTCATAGACCATTTTGTGGTACAACATCTTTTCTGTTGTTATTCCTATTATAACAAAATTACTCCTATCAAAAAACAAGAATTTTTTTTTATCTGTATAGAATTTATTTGCTTTCTTTTTTTCCTGCGTATATTTTTGCTATATTTTCATCCAAAATACATACGCAATACTACATAATATACAAAAATCATGCCAAATATCCGATCATGTCAAATATTTTTGTTAGAATAGACAAAATGAAAATCATATCCTCCATTTGCGCCTTCTACTCTTTCGGTGTACGAATTTGTACCGGTACACGTACATATCTTGTTTCCTCCAAAATCCATTTTTCCGGCAGCTCTGCTCCTGTGCCAAGTGCGCACGCAATATCAAAAATCGCCTCTCCCTGTGCCTTTGCATTGCAGTCTACCGTTGCCCACAGCTTCTTTTTTTGCAGTGCATCCAATCCGTTTGGTGTACCATCTATGCCAAAGATTGCCACCTGCATATCCGCTCTTTGCAAGGCGTCCGCTGCTCCCAATGCCATATCGTCATTGTTGCACAATACCAGCTCAATTTCATTGCCCATCTGCGTAATCCATTGTTCCATAACAGCATCTGCACGGCTGCGTATCCAATCTGCGGTTTCCGTATCCAGCTTTTGCAGCTCCACACCTTCCTGCTCAATGGTTTGCAGTACATATTCCGAACGCAGTATGGTATCTTGATGCCCCATTTCACCCTCCAGCATGACATACTGCAAGATCCCATCACCGTTTTTATCCATCTGCTCTTTCGCATTCGCATAGCATTGCAGCACAGCCTCGCCCTGCTTGCGTGCAGTTTCTCTGGCATCCGTTCCCACATAGTATACCTGATCTCCACGCAAAATATCCTCTCGTACCGGTTCACGATTGAAAAAAACCAAAGGCACCTGCTTTCTCTGTGTCAAATCCACCACACCGGAAGCATCCGTACGATCTACCAAATTGACACATACTGCATCATAGCCCAAAGACAGATATTGCTCAATCTGCTCCTGCTGTATACGCTGTGAGCCATTTGCACGAGAAATATTCAGCGTAACCATGCATCCTGTTTCATTTTCATAGGCTGCTGCCTGTTCCTGCATTGCCGCAACCATACTATCTATAAATGTATCCTGTTCCGCATACAAGGAAACTCCAATTTTCAGCTCCTCTTTTTTCTGTACATGCGGTGTGCCAACCCACACCAATGCCAGTCCTGTCAATACTGCACCGACTGCAACCATACCGATTTGTTTTTTTGCCTGCATTTGCAATCACCTCATACAAAAGGAAATAAAATTGCTTCCTGATCTTTGTCATATAAATTTTCACCAGTTACCCATATGATTTCGGATACCCACTCCTGTGCTTGCTGTTTGCCTGTTGTCAAAAGCGTTGTAAGTGTTTCTATGCCAAAATACCCTGCTGCATAGGCATCCTCCACCATACAGCCATCAATATTGCCTTTTTCCAGCTGTTCTCTGACGATGCCGCTCCATCCCATGCCATACAAAGGCAATCTATAGCCACCCTGATCACAGGATTGCGCCAATGCTTCCAGCGCCTGCACCTCGCAGGATACCACCATATTGCCTCCCTGCGCCGCAAGACCACTGACCAATGCCCGAGATTCTGTATAGTCAGAAAGCTCCACATGCCGTACCATGATACCGGCAGCAGGAAACAACTGATCCAAACGATTGTGCATATCTCTCACCTGATCGCTGCATCCTTTTTTGGATACCAGCGTAACACTTTGTCCCTTATCCCGTGCTTCTGCAACCTTCTGCACCAAAAGCTCTGCTGCTTTCTGCGCATCATAATATGCCACTGCCTTGACACCCGGCTCCTCTACCATGGTGTCAAACAATACCACAGGTATATGCTTTGGGATGCGATCCAGTATGGTTTGTGCATTTTGGATGCTGCTGCATTGCAGGAAAATACCCTCACAGCCGCTGTCCAGCTCTCTTTGTACCAATGTTTGTATATCCACCTGCTGCGCCTGATACTCTCTTTGATTTAAGAAATGCAAATCCGCATGATATGCCTGCGCTGCCTTCTTTGCGCCGGCACGCAGGTTTGCATTTGTACTGTCCTGCGAAAGATCTACAATGACAGAAATATTTGATACATCTACCTTTTTTTCCTTCCAAATATAGTCTGTGGAAGAAATCAAAAACAACCCTGCCAAAATCATGACATCCACAAAAAAGAACAGCTTTTTATTGATTTTCATGAAATCATCCCCCTTTGCTGCAAGCTTTCGTAAGCAATTGCAGGCAGATGAATTTCCACACAGGTTCCTTCATCCGGCTCAGAATGTATCCGCAAGCCATATGCTTCGCCAAAAACCAGCCGGATCCGCTCCTGAACATTCCGCAAACCAACACCAGAACCCTTTCCGCTCTGCACCACATCCCCCAAAAGCAACGCTTTGGCTCTCTCTTGTGTCATACCACATCCATTGTCTGTCACCGACAGCACAAGATCGCCGTCCACAATGCAGCTTTTCACCAAAAGCTCTCCATCATCATCCATAAACTCCATTGCATGATAAATGGCATTTTCCACCAAGGGCTGCAAAATGAGCTTAACTGTGCCCAGTTGCCTCGTTTCTTCCGCAATGGAAAAGGCATATGTAAATTTATGCTTAAAACGCATTTCCTGTATCATGAGATAATTGCGTACATGCTCCATTTCATCATCTACAGTAATGATGGTATCTCCACGGCTCAGACTGATACGGAAAAAGCGTGCCAATGCGGTCACTGCTTTCACAGCATCCTGACTGTTTTCGTTTTCAATCATCCACACAATGACATCCAGTGTATTGTACAAAAAATGTGGATTGATTTGATTTTGCAGAATCATCAAATCGCTTTTTCGCTTCGCCTCATGCTCCTGTACAATATCATCCATCAGCTGTTTGAGATTGGATTCCATCTTTTCAATTGCATTGGAAAGCATCTGTATTTCATACACGCCAGAGGATTGTATTTTAACATCCAATTCTCCCGCTTGTATCTTTTTTACAGCCCCCTCCAAGCGTTGTATGGGCGCTGTGACTTTCCTTGAAATATAAAAATTGATGACAAACATCACATTGATAAAAAACAAGAGCAAAAACAATATAAAGCTTCGTGTTTTTCCGCTGTGCAAAGTCGGTGTTTCCTCATTGCATACCCCGACCATATTCCAGCCCATATACCCAATGGTTTTATGCAGGAATGTTTCCTGTGTTTGGCTGCTGCCTTCTTCTAACGATGTCATCAACAGGGGCAGTGTTTTTTCCTCCATTTTGCCTGCTGCAATCTGATCCTGCATGGGATGGTAGAGCAGGCTGCCTTCTTCTGATGCCAAATATACATAAGATCCTTCGCCCACCATAATATTTTGCATCAAATCCTCCAATACATCGTAACGAAGATTGACCAAAAGTATCCCTCGCTCCATATGATCTCCTATGGTCAGCTGTACCATACGGCTCATGGGAATCACACGGGTATAGCCATCCCCCTCTGTCTGAAATGCACGAGAAATCTGTGGTGCGCCAAATTGTATATTCTCCTCTGCATGCATCATCGTCTGATACCATTTTTCCTCTTGCAATACATACCCGCTCCGCAAATGGCTGTTTGGCATGGAGCAAATCAGTTTTCCATCCATGCCAAACAAGGCAATGCTTTCCACCGCATCCTTATTCATTTCATAAATCAATCGAAAATCATCTGACACAGAGATTTCTTCCAAATCTACCCCTTTGATGACACGGTAATACAGCACATCTGACATTTTGATCATATTGCGAAAATGCATTGTAATCTGCTCGGATGCCGCTTCCATGCGTGCATCATTGCCCTCTCGCAATGTTTGCATGGAAATCGAAGAAAACCGATGATAAAACGAAATTCCCATCAAAAATGTTGCCACCATGGATGTCATGGTAAAGGAGATCCAAAGCAGTCTACGCAGTTCGATTTGCTTACCCTTTGCAAACAACAGCCGATGTATATACGCCTTACCTTTTTGACAAATACGCATACCTTCCTCACTTTCCTCGGAATTTATTCGGTGATACCCCAAACTTCTTTTTGAATACATATCCAAAATAATTGGGTTCATCATATCCGACCTTCGCCGCAATCTGATATGTTTTATCGTCTGTTTCTTTGAGCAGCATAGCCGCTTTTTCCATACGAATACCCGTCAAATACGAAATATAGCTTTCTCCCACTTCTTTTTTGAATACTGTAGAAAAATATGCGGTGCTGATATGCAGATAGCTGCATACCATCTCCAATGAAAATGCAGAATTTGCATAATTTTCTGCTATGAAGCGTTTTGCCTTTTCAATCATATTATGTGTTGTACCAACCCGTTCCCGATACAGGCTGCCACTGATGGCAAAGCATACTTTGCACAGCCAGTCCTGCATTGCCTGCGCATCTTGTATATCGGTCAGCACCCCATTGTAGTCTGCATATTTACCAAATACAATTTTTTCATCCAGACCGTTTTTTTGCACCACACGCAAAATAACACTCAATATATCAATGATATATGCCTGAACGCCTTTCGGCTTTGGCTGCTGTATGCGTCCGCAAATGCTCTCCACACAGGATTGTATCATCTCCTCATCCCCAAATTTCAGGGCATGGCTCAATTCCTTTTCATCTTTTTCGTATAAATGTAAAATGGTGTCCTTTTTCGGCTCTACGTCCGCAATAAAAACGACATCCCCTGCCGTAGGGCTATATGCCACGGCTTCTCTTGCCTCGGCATAGCTTTTGGACAGTTCCTCAATACGCTCAACAATACGACCAATGCCAACGACCAAAGAGCAATCCAATATTTTACGTGCTTCTCTGGATACCTCTCTAAAAAACATTGTCAATGCTTGTAATTCCTTCTCCTCCTGCATGGCAACAATGACACAAATACCGGAAGGACGCTGAAAACAATGATAGATTCCAAAATCCTTCAGTCGATCCTCCAAAAGCCCCTGTACCGATACTGACAAAAGATTCCCGCTTTTCCATGTTGCATCCTCCCGATCCTGCGCTACCACCTTGGCTGCCACCCAACACCTTCCTTCTGATAGTGACAGTCCATATTCCTGCATCAACACAGGAACATCCGAAGGTTCTACTTCGCCCTTGACAAGATTGCTCAAAAACTTTTCTCGCAATATAGGTAAATTTTTACGAAAGATTTCCTGTAAATTTGTCAAATCTCTCAAACGCTGTATTTCTTCATCCAGTGTTTTGCGAATACGTTCCAAAATGCCCATCATCTCTGTTGCATTGACGGGCTTTAGGATATATTCAATGATATTAAGCTGAATGGCTTTTTTCGCATACTCAAAATCATCATAGCCGGAAAACAGTACAATCTTAATCGACGGACGCACCTTTTGCAGCTGCTCTGCAAGCTCCAGACCATCCATATACGGCATACGGATATCCGTCAATACCACATCCGGTTCAATCTGTTCTATTTTGTCCATTGCATCCAAGCCGTTTTCCGCATCACCCACAACCTGAAATCCAACGGCAGACCAATCTATTTTTTTGATAATGCTGGTACGCACTTCTGCTTCATCATCTACCAGCAATATTTTATATAACTCATTCATATTGTCATCCCCTGTATCACCTTTGACAGTGTTTGTATTGCTCTTTTTTCATTATATCAAAAACACAACCATAGGAAAAGCCTCCCTTCCATTTCTCCTTTCCGACACAAAAAAAAGAAACGATGTTTCTGTTTTTTTACAGAAAAATCGTTTCTTTTGCTCTCTTGTTTACAATTTCTTGTGTATAAACTGTATTTCTGTTTTGCAGTCCTCTCTTTGCTCCAATTCAGGATGCTTCATCAAATAGGCTTTTGCTTCTTTTCGCTTCACATCGGCAATCATTTGCAGTATCTGTAATATATCATAATATGCGCAAAGCCTTGGATTGTTTTTTGCGTTTTGAAAGTGCATTGCTTTCAATCTCAAAAGCTTACATGCCGCATCATTTTCCTCCAAATGAAACAGCGTCAAGCACAAATTGATGTAATACTGCTGTGCAGTATCCTCATTCAATCCCTTTTCCGGCACAGTCAGCAGCTTCTCCAGCGCTGTCTTGTATTCTCCCTGTGCCATATAGCCTGCGCCAATGTTATTCAAAAGCATTGCCATAACCACTCTGTTCTTTCTTCCCCTTTCCCGCAAGCAGCGCTCCATATATGCGGTATATTCCTTGGGATTGCTTTGCAAAAGCGGTTTCATTTCTTCTGTTTGCTTTGCCATTTGTTCCATCCATCTGCGATTGAAAAAAATACTGGATACAAAAATAATCGCAATGACAATGCCATATATACCCCAGAAGCTTTCCCCCAGCATACCTGTTTGATGGAGCCATACCATCCCAATCAAAACTGCCAGCAGTGCCAACCAATATATGATTTTTGACTTCATATCATTTCTTCCTTTCCCTTGATTATTCACAGAATCACGCAGAAGAATACCATAGACAAGCCTTTTGTGCAAGTCTTTTCCCAAAAATATTTTATCAAAGTCATATACAATCATATTTGACAGGCAGTTTATTGCCATGTACAATAAAAGAAAATAACAAAGCGCTGTCGCAAACAGCCAGAGGTCGAATGGGACGTTTTTGCGTCATTTCCTCATAATCAAAGGAGTTTTTTCAATATGCAGCATAAAAAAATCTTATTTCTTTTGCTTTGTGCTATTTTGACATTCAGCAGTTGTACCGCACAAAAGAAGCCGGAAAATGAACATTTTGCCACCACCTTTGCGATGGATACCATCATGGAAATGACCATCTATCACGAAAACGGGGAACAGCTTTTGACCGATGCAGAGCAGGAAATCCGCAGATTGGAGCGACTGTTTTCTGTCACTATGGAAAACAGCGAAATTTCTCAGCTCAATGAAAGCGCCGGCATTGCACCTGTGCATATTTCTGACGACACAATGCACATTTTGCAAACGGCACAGCAAATTCATCAACAGACAAACGGCAACTATGATATGACGGTAGCACCCATTGTACAATTATGGGGCTTTACAAAAGACACACACCATGTACCTGAACAAGAAGAAATTTCTCAGCTGCTTTCTTTGGTATGGGCAAATGGGGTACAGATTTCTGAAGATACCAAAACGGCATATCTCTCGAAAAGCGGTATGTCTGTGGATTTGGGTGGCATCGCAAAGGGATATACCTCCGATGCCGTGGCAGCGCTACTGAGGGACAAAGGTGTGACATCCGCACTGCTTTGGCTGGGTGGCAATATTTCACTCATCGGCAACAAACCGGATGGGACGCCTTGGAAAATTGCTGTGGAAAATCCCACAGATCCATCAGACTACGTTGGACTTTTGGAAGTCAGCGATTGTTCCGTCATTACCTCCGGCGGCTACCAACGGTATTTTGAACAAGATGGCAAGCGCTATCACCATATCATTGATCCTGCGACGGGCTATCCCTCCCAAAGCGATTTGCTTTCTGTCACGATTGTGTCAAAAAACGGTACAAAAGCCGATGCACTGTCTACCGCTTTGTTTGTCATGGGATTGGAGGACGCACTGGCATTCTGGCGACAAAACACTGATTTTGAAGCTGTTTTCGTAACCACAGACAATCGTGTGATTGCTACCGATGGATTGCGCAATTGCTTTACCTTTGAAGGAATGGATAACGATTACACATATACCATTGCAGACAAAAGAGCATAATTACAAAAGAAAGGGTGGATTTCTATGAAAAAGCTTTTGGGTGTTGTAAACAGCTATGTATCGGATTTGGGGTTAGACAGCCTTACCATCATCAAGTTGGGAATTTCTTCCTTTGGCATCTTTCTTGGACTGATGCTGGGTAAGAAGCACACAAAACCTACAACCATTGCCAGCATCTTTCTCATGCTTTTGAGTGCATTGTTGGTTGTTCCTGCTCTATACCAAAAATGCTGTGCGCTTTTCAAAAAGGAGCATTTGGAAGCGGAAGATGGCTTTGTGATGCGTATCGTTACAGAAGAAGAATAAGCAGAAGGAAAAAACCGATTTTCTTGGATAGAGAAAATCGGTTTTTTTCGTTTATTTTTTGCGTTTTTGGTATGCTGCCTTTCGTTCACGCTCAAGCTGTTTCTTTTGTTGTTCTCTTTCTTCCTTTTCTTGCAGCATGTCGGTAATATCCTCTGGAAGTTCCAATGTCAGTCGTCCCAGCTTTCCGCCTCTATATTCGTCCATCAATATTTTGGCTGCACGCTCCAAGTCGATTTCTCCGCCCTTGAGCATAAAGCCCCTTGCCTGTCCAATCTGGCGCAACACCTCATGCGGCTGTGCAATGGTATCAAATGCTATCTGATAGCGTTTGCGGATACAATCTGGATCGATCAGCATCATATGATTGAGAAAGGAGGTTGCCAATGTCTGTGCATCTAAAATGTCATCATTGATGGCACCGGTAAATGCCAGCTTCAAGCCTACCTGCTGATCTTCAAATTTTGGCCACAAAATACCCGGCGTATCCAAAAGCTCAAAGTCTTTCTTTAGCTTAATCCACTGCTTCCCTCTTGTAACACCGGGTTTATCCCCTGTTTTGGCAGTCGTTTTTCCAACATATTGATTGATAAATGTGGACTTGCCCACATTGGGAATCCCTACAATCATGGCACGAATCGGCACATTGATGCGTCCTCTTGCTTTGAGCTTTTCGATTTTTTCCTTCATCAACGCACGTGCCGCATTGGTAACCTCAGACATACCGCTGCCCTTTCGTGCATTCATCTCTATCACACAAAATCCCTGCTGCTCAAAATATTCTGTCCATATGGCAGTTGCTGCCGGATTTGCCAAGTCACTTTTATTCATCAAAAGAATACGATGTTTATTTTTTGCCAAGTCATCCAAGTCCGGATTTTTACTGCTATACGGAATTCTTGCATCAACCAATTCTATGACAATATCCACCAGAGAAATCGTTTCCTCCATCATACGCCTTGTCTTTGTCATATGCCCTGGATACCACTGTATATGCATAAATACGCCTCCTATTCCTACATCAAGCCAAAATCGTCAAACGGATACAACCGCATCCATACACGACCTACAATCTGTTTTTGTTCAACCACACCAATGGAAGATCTGCGGCTGTCTGTGCTTGCATTACGATTATCCCCCATCACAAAATAGCTATGCTCCGGCACAGTATACGGATAAAGAACGTTTCCGATCTCCTTGACATTGTCCTTGATATACGGCTCTGCCATGTATTTTCCATTGATATACAAATCATAAACTCCCGTGTCATTTTTCTTCCAATCAATGACATCGCCGGGCAGCCCAATCACACGCTTTATGATATTTTCCTGATAAGAGCCTTCACGCATACGGCAGATCACAACATCGCCCCGCCCCATATCATGCAAACGCACTTCCAATTTATTGATCACCAAAAAATCCCCATGGTGAAAATTGGGCTCCATGGAAGATCCCTTGACATAAATCGTACCAATCAAAAATGCACGACATACGATCACCGCCACCAATAGACTGATGATTTGCAGCGCATCAAACAGCCATTTTCTTTTTTTATGCTGTTGTTTTTCTTTTGACACAAACACCCTCCTTTCCATCAAACCAACCTTTTTTCGTCAGGGACAAACACTGTATTTTGTCCTTCACGAAAAAAGCCCTGATGAAGCATATCACCAGGACTCACTTTTCTTATCTCAATACTTCTTTTACCTTTGCTGCCTTACCAACCTTATCTCTCAGGTAGAACAGTTTTGCACGTCTTACAATACCACGTCTTACCACTTCGATACGATCAATTCTAGGAGAATGTAAAGGCCATGTTCTTTCCACACCAACACCAGAAGCGATACGTCTTACTGTGAAAGTTTCTCTCAAGCCGCCGCCCTGTCTTTTGATGACAACGCCTTCAAACATCTGAAGTCTTTCTCTTGTGCCTTCTACAACCTTTGCGTAAACACGAATTGTATCACCTACGTTAAAAGGTGTTACTTCGCTCTTCAGCTGTTCATTTTCCAGTTCTCTAATAATATCCATTTTGTTTTCTCCTTTCTTCCAAGACGTTCTTAACACCATGCTGTGTCATTGGACCGTCCGTTCACCAACACGAAAAATAATACCACACTACCGGGTGTTTTGCAAGTATTTTTCTGTATTTTTTCCCTTTATTTCATACAAAAAACTGCTTATTCATCCTCTTTTTTCGTTGCAAACTGCGCAATAAATGCCATTTCATCCAAAATGGGTATGCCAAGCTCTTTTGCTTTCTTATTTTTGGCAGACATAGAATCCACATCGTTGTTGATGAGATAATTTGTTTTCTTTGTGACACTACCCGTGACCTTACCACCATTTTCTTCGATATAGGCTGCCAGTTCCTTACGATTTTGGTACTGCGTCAAATCCCCCGTAATCACAAATGTCAAACCTGCCAGCTTACTCTCTGTAGGAACTTGCTGCGTCTGCATCTGCAAATGCAGCTGCGCAAACACCTCATTGATCAGCGCCAAATGGCTGTCATTATGGAAATACTGATAGATGCTATGGGCAATGATTTCACCAAAGCCCTCTATCTCCACAAGCTGCTCCTGCGTTGCTTCCTGAATTGCCTGCAAATCATAATCAAATGCCTGACACAGCAGCTTTGCATTTCTCAACCCCACATGATTGATGCCCAAAGCATAAATAAAATGGGGCAATGTGGTATGCTTTGCTTTTTCTATGGATGCCATCAAATTGGCATAGGACTTTTCGCCAAAGCCCTCCATACTCTGGATCTGTGCTTGATGCTCCGACAAACGGAACAAATCGGGATATTGATTGACAAACCCCTTTTCCAGAAATTTTTTGAGTGTTTCCTCAGAAAGCCCTTCGATATTCATTGCATCACGTGATACAAAATGACTGAGCATTTGTACACGCTGTGCCTGACAGCTCGGATTGGTGCAGTACAACGCTGTGCCATCCTTTAAGGAACGTATCTCTGTTTCGCCACCACATACAAAGCATTGCTTTGGAATTTCTGCCGTACCTGATTTTGTAAGGTTTTCTGCAATTTGCGGAATGATCATATTTGCCTTATACACACGGATGGTATCCCCCACACCCAGCGCAAGCTCCTGTAAAATACTGACATTATGCACACTGGCACGGCTGACGGTTGTTCCTTCCAATTCCACAGGATCAAATATTGCAATGGGATTCATCAGCCCTGTACGAGAGGTATTCCATTCAATTTCACGCAATGTGGTTTCTGCCGTTTCATCTGCCCATTTGAAGGCAATGGAGTCTTTGGGGAATTTTGCAGTCCGCCCCAGACTCTTGCTGTAAGAAATGCTGTCATATGTCAACACCAGCCCATCCGATGCAATATCATTTGCTGTGATACGACTACGGAAATACTCCAAAGCATCCAATACCGTATCCTTTGTGACTACCTTGGATTCCACCACATCGAATCCAAGACTTTTCAGCCACTGCATATTTTCTGCCTTGCTGTCAGACAATGCTTTCCCTTCTGCATGCACCAATGTAAATGCAATGAGCTGCACTCTGCGTCTTGCCGCAACCGCACTATCCAGCTGACGCACCGTACCGCTGCATAGGTTGCGTGGATTTTTATAGGCATCTCCTTCACCCAATTCTTCATTGATGCGCATAAATTCGGAATATGAAATGACACCTTCTCCACGCAGCACCAATTCCCCTGGAAAGGAAATCTGTAATGGCAGATTGGCAAATACCTTTGCATTATGTGTCACATCCTCGCCAATCTCACCATTTCCTCTTGTAATTGCCTGTACCAATACACCATCACGATAGGTCAGTACAATGGTCAGTCCATCCAGCTTCCAAGAAAGAATCCCCTTCTGCTCATCCAAAAAGCTCTGTAATTTTTCCGGCTCCTTTGTTTTGTCCAAAGAAAGGATGGGGCTATCATGACGCACTTTCTCCAAATTGCTCAGCACCGTATAACCAACCTTCTGTGTGGGACTGTCAGAAAGTACCACACCGCTTGTCTGTTCCAACTGCTGCAATTCGTCATACAGTCGATCGTATTCCAAATTGGACATCATTTCCCGATCCTCTTGGTAGTATGCCTTTGCTGCTTGACGCAGCAATGCAATCAATTCTTTCATCCGCTCCATAGTCTGCATCTCTCCTGTGGCTTATTCACTCACTTTAATCAACTTGGACAGCTTTGCCATAAACTTTTTTGTACCCTTTGTACCAAAGTATACTTCTATTTCATAGTCCGCACCCGCATTTGTAATGGATTTGACCTCGCCAATGCCATACTTTGGTGCACGCACCTGATCTCCCACCTGATAATTGAGTACAAAATCCTTTGGCGCAGGAAATTCCTTCTTCGCCGGCTCTCCCAGAGGGCTTTGTCTGCGTGTGGTAATTGGTGCAATTTTCATACTGTTGCGTCTTGCATATGCCAGCGCACGTTCCGAAATCTGTCTGGTCGGCAGATCCACCAATTCTTCCGGAATTTCCTTCAAGAAACGGGAGGGGGCATTGTGCTGTGTCAATCCATGCTGCATGCGGGTATTGGCATGTGTCAAATACAGCACCTCCTTTGCACGTGTAATCCCTACATAGCACAGACGTCTTTCTTCTTCAATATCCTTCTCTGTGCCAAACATCACAGCACGATAGCCGGGGAAAATCGTTTCCTCCATACCAATCATAAATACATAAGGGAACTCCAAGCCCTTTGCACTATGCAGTGTCATCAATACCACGCTTTCATCATGCTCAGCGTAGCCATCAATATCTGCCACAAGTGCAACCTCCTCCAAAAAGCCGGATAATGTGGCTTCTGGATTATTTTTGCTGTACTCTGCCGCTTTATTGATAAATTCCCCAATATTCTCGATACGATTCAGCGCTTCATCTGTACCGTCATTCAAAAGCAGCTGCAAATAACCGGAACGCTTTGCCACTGCATCAATCAGTTCTGCCGGTGTCATGGCTTCATAGTCCCTACGCAAGCCCTCAAACAAATCATAAAATTCTTGGAATTTCTTCGCTCTGGTCTTTAATTCCGGCATTTCGTCCAAGTGCTTCAAGGCTTCGTACAGCCCCATATTGTGGTTTCGTGCATAGCTTTCCACTTTTTCCAATGAGGTATCACCCAACCCTCGCTTTGGCACATTGATGATTCTGCGTAAAGCAATGGTATCTGCCGGATTTTCCAACACCTTTAGATAAGATAAAATATCTCGGATTTCTTTTCTTTCATAAAAACGCACACCGCCAAACAGACGATAAGGAATATTTTTTCTCACCAGCCAATCCTCCACCGTACGGGACTGTGCATTGGTGCGATACAGGACTGCAAACTGATTGTATGGCACGCCCTGTGCATGCAGCTGCTCCATCTGCTCTGTCACATAGCGGGATTCGTCCGATTCGCTGTTTGCCTGATAAATATGGATGATGCTTCCACTATCATTTTCTGTCCAAAGCGCTTTTTCCTTTCTGGTTATATTATGTTGAATGACTGCATTGGCTGCATCCAGAATTTTCTTCGTGGAACGGTAATTCTGCTCCAATTTTACCACACAGGTATTCGGAAAATCTTTTTCAAATTCCAGAATATTGCGGATATTGGCACCACGCCAGCCATAAATACTTTGGTCATCGTCACCAACTACACATAAATTTTGGTATTTTGCTGCCAGCATACGTACCAATTCATACTGTGAGGTATTGGTATCCTGATATTCGTCTACCATAATATAACGGAAGCGTTCCTGATATCGATCCAAAACCTCCGGATGCTGACGAAAGAGGAGTACGGTTTTATAAATCAAGTCATCAAAATCTAATGCATGATTCTCTTTGAGCAGTGTTTGATACAGCTGATATACCTTTGCCAGTCTTTGGGATTTGAGATCCAAGGGATCTACCGTTTTACTGAAATCTTCCCAGCTTACCATTTCTTCTTTCTGATTGCTAATCAATGAAAGTGCGGTACGCACAGAAAAATGCTTGTCAATGGGACTTAAATTCAAACGCTTGAATACTTCTTTCATCAGCTTTTCCTGATCGTCCCCATCATAGATGGAAAACTGTGTTTCAAAATCCAAAAAACCGATTTCTCTACGTAATATACGTACACAGGTTGCATGGAACGTACTGATCCAAATATCCTCTGCACCCTCGCCTACCAGCTTATTGACACGCTCACGCATTTCTTTTGCTGCTTTATTGGTAAATGTGATGGCAAGAATATTCCATGGCTTTACCCCAATATCCAAAAGATGTGCGATGCGTACCGTCAAAGCGCCTGTTTTGCCGCTTCCTGCACCTGCCAAAACCAATACAGGACCTTCTGTCTGCATCACTGCCCTTTGCTGCATTTGATTTAACTGTTCCAATCCAATCATGATTCTACTCCTTTTCTCATTTTTGTGTAAACAAAAAGAAAGCGGCATAAGATATGCCGGCTTCCTGCTATTTTTGATTGCGTTCTTACGAATTTTCGTCTTTGCTCTGCTGTTTATACTTTTCTTTGACACGGTCTATGGCAAGTCTATAGCCGTCTGTACCATAATGCAAACAGCGGTTGACACGGCTGATGGTGGCTGTAGAAGCACCTGTCTGCTTTGCAATCTCCACATACGTACATTTTTCATCAAGCATTGCTGCCACTTCCATACGCTGTGCGATTGCCTGTATCTCATTGACGGTACACAGATCCTCAAACAACTGATAGCACTCATCCACCGTTTCCATACAAAGAATGCATTGAAAGAGCTTGTCTGTCAATTCATTTTTGATTTTCTTATTCATATCCGCAGGCCACCTTTACTTTCGATTCTATTTATATATTAGCATTCTAAAGTGTTAAAGTAAAGTTTTTTTTGTATTCTGGCAATACTGCACAATATCAAAGATCAACAACAATCTTCTTTTGGTTTATTCCCTTTTTGCATTTTGACACAAACCCGCTTTCTTTTGGAAACCGACAGCAAAAGAAAACACTGCTTCATTGATTGCGCTTGAGTGCAGAAAGTAACCTCTGTGTATCTGTATTGCATATGAGTTTTTTGGGGAATGCCACTTTTTCGAGCAATGCTTTTGCAAATGGTAATTCACCAATCCCTGTATAAAAATGTGCATCCGATCCGACAACAATCGGCACTTGCAGTTTTTTACACAACTGAAGCATTTTTTCTACATTTTCCGCACTGCCATCTCGAAAACCACCCGGAATGAGGGATGCATTATTGACCTCCAAAAGTGTACCTGTATCTTTCGCCTGACGTACCACAGCTTCATAGTCCAATGGATATCTGGGATCTCCCGGATGCCCTAATATATCCACAAACGGATTTTCCATCACACGCAGACATGCTTTTGTGTTTTCTTCCCGGCTTCCCGGCTTGATGCAAGGAACATGCAAACTGGCTATGGCAAGATCCAGTCTGGAAAGCACTTTATCATCCATATCCACATGACCGTCAAAATCCAAAATATTCAATTCAATGCCACAAAGCACACGTACTCCATGCAGCTTTTTGGGAATGACATGCAGATTGGCAAAATAAGCATGACATGTGGTATGTGCCATCATCGGCGCATGGTCTGTAATCGCAAGACTTTCCAGACCAATCCTTGCCGCCTGACGTACATTTTCATCCAAAGTACTATAAGCATGCCCACTGGCAATCGTGTGGGTATGGGTATCTATTTTGAATCTCATCTCACTGCGCTCCTGTTCTTAAGGTAACATCTGAAAAGTATACTTTTTTGACTTGATACGAACATTTCTTTTTTCTATCATACCATTTTTATAGAAAAAAAGAAAGCAGATTATACAATGGTATTCCAATATATGGAAAGCAGTAATTTTTCCCTTGTTTTTTGGATCAAATACTGGTATACTAATAGTCTACGGTTTTTAGAGGTATGCTTTACACGGGAAGAAAAAAATTGCCAAAGCATATCATCGAAGCCGAAAGAAAACAGTAATTTTTCTCATTTCCCTATGTTTTCTTCGGCTGATTTGACAAAGAAACATGGAGAGAAAGGAATCATACACATGGAACACTTGAGATTTGAAGAAATGAATTTATCCCCTGAGATTTGTCAGGCTGTATTGGATATGGGCTTTGAAGAAGCAACCCCCATACAGTCACAGGCAATTCCTTTGGTACGTGAAGGCAAGGATATTATCGGCCAATCCCAGACTGGTACCGGAAAAACCGCTGCTTTTGGTATCCCCTGCTTAGAACGGATACAGCCGGATGACCGCCGTTTGCAGGCGCTTATTCTCTGCCCCACAAGAGAGCTTGCCATTCAGGTAAGCGAAGAATTTCGCAAGCTCTTAAAATACAAAGACAACATTCGTGTCGTGCCCATTTATGGCGGGCAGCCCATTGACAGACAGATTTTGGCACTGAAAAAAGGCGCTCAGGTTGTTATTGGGACACCCGGACGTGTCATGGATCATATGCGCCGCCGTACATTGAAAATGGATACTGTACAAATGATGATTTTAGACGAAGCAGACGAAATGTTAGACATGGGCTTTCGTGAGGATATTGAAACCATTCTTGTGAAAATTCCGAAGGAACACCAAACATTACTCTTTTCTGCAACTCTTTCCCCTGAGATTTTAGACATCACAAAGCGTTTTCAAAAAGATCCCGAATTTATCAAAATCGTTCGTAAAGAACTGACTGTGCCAAATATTGAACAATATTATTTTGATGTGCGTGAAAAGACAAAGCTGGAAGCACTGACACGTATCATTGATATTTATATGCCCAATCTTGCAATGGTATTTTGTAATACCAAAAAGCGTGTCGATGATTTGGTAGAACTTTTGCAGGGACGTGGTTACTTTGCAGAAGGCCTGCATGGTGATCTCAAGCAGGCTCAGCGTGATAAGGTCATGCAGAAATTCCGTAATGGCACCATTGAAATTCTGGTTGCAACAGACGTTGCTGCAAGGGGCATTGATGTTGACGACATTGATATTGTATGCAATTATGATGTACCACAGGATGAAGAATACTACGTACACCGTATTGGCAGAACGGGGCGTGCAGGCAGAAAAGGCAAAGCCTTTACATTTTGTGTTGGGAAAGAAATCTATAAACTGCGTGACATCATGCGTTATACCAAAACGAAAATCGTACAGCAAAAATTGCCCACACTCAGCGATGTAGAAGAAATTAAGACAAATATTTTCTTGGAAAAACTAAAGGATCAAATACAGGAAGGATACTTAACAAAATACATCAATCTGGTAGAGCGCCTGATTGAAGAAGAATACGACGCAATAGATATTGCCGCAGCCCTGCTCAAGCACAATTTGGCTGATGTGCGTACAGATGACATGGATGCACTGGATGATATCAACTGCAACGAAACCGACAACTATGGCGGGGACGGAGAATCTATGGTACGTTTATTCCTCAGCGCAGGCAAGAAAAGCAAAATTCGTGCAAAGGACATTGTAGGTGCAATTGCCAATGAAGTTGGTATTCCGGGCAAAGCCCTTGGTTCCATTGACCTATTCGATGACTACACATTCCTTGACGTACCCAGAGAATATGTCAAAGACATACTATATGGTATGAAGCATACAAAAATCAAAAACAAACGTGTGCATATTGAAGTAGCAAAAAAAGACAAGAGCAAAAAAAAGAGAGCATACTAAGAATTTACTTTCAAAGTCATAAGATTAGCGGATATAAAAAAGATACGCTTTATCCACAAGATAAGGCGTATCTTTTTTTGTTTATCCACAGAAATGATTTTTTTATCCCCACAAGCATGTAAAATTTCTGATTTGGTTTTTCTTTGACAGATACAAAAAAGAGGCATTGCTTTTGCAATGCCTCTTGGAATATTTGACAAATCTTACTTCAGTGTAACCTTTGCGCCAACTTCTTCCAGTTTTGCTTTGATGCTTTCTGCTTCTTCTTTGGAAGCCTGTTCTTTCAGCATCTTAGGAGCGCCGTCAACTACTTCTTTTGCTTCCTTCAGACCCAGACCTGTTACTTCACGAACAGCCTTGATTACTTTGATCTTTTCAGAACCAACTTCTGTCAGTTCAACGTCGAATTCTGTCTTTTCTTCAGCTGCGCCACCTGCTGCTGCGCCACCTGCTACAACTGCAACACCTGCTGCTGCGGATACGCCGAATTCTTCTTCTGCTGCTTTTACCAGATCATTCAGTTCCAGTACTGTCAATTCTTTTACTGCTGCAATGATTTCTTCGATTGTCAATTTTGCCATTTTAAGCACCTCCGATAATATATGTGTGATTTTGTTTCTGATTGTTATGCGTCAGCCATTTTTTCAGCTGACATTTGGCAGAATTATTCTGCCGCTGCTTCGCCATCCTTCTTTGCAATCTGATCGATAACACGTGCGAAAGAAGACATAGGGGATTTGAAGCTGCCCAACAGTTTGGAGAGCAGTACATCTCTGGAAGGGATGTCAGCGATTGCTTTCATGCCGTTTGCATCGTAAAGAACGCCTTCTACCACACCAGCCTTAAATTCCAAAGTTTTGATATCACCTGCTACCTTGTTGATGATGCTTGCACCTGCTGTTGCATCGTCATAAGAGAAAGCAAATGTGCTGGGGCCTGCCAGATATTCATCCAAACCTTCAAACTGTGTGCCCTGGATTGCAAAGTGTACCATTGTGTTTTTGTATACTTTATAATCAACGCCGGCTTCTCTGAGCTGTTTTCTCAGATTGGTATCCTGTTCTACCGTCAGACCTCTTGCGTCTACGATGACAACGGAAGCGGCTCTATCCAGCTTTTCTTTGATTTCGTTTACTACGACCTGTTTCTGTTCAATTTTTGCCATGTTTACACCTCCTTGATTTTTTTACACGATTATGAAAAAAAGCCTCTTTGCGTGTAGACAAAGAGGCTCTGTTTGCTCATATTATGCAGTACTTCCCTCGGCAGGATTTATACCAAAAGAAGGTACCTGCTGTCTACGGCAATATTCATTTTTTCAACTCATTTAGTTTATAACAAAAATGAGTATTTGTCAATAACCTTTTGACAGATTATTCAGAAATTTTTGCAGCGTTTACTTTTACGCCAGGACCCATTGTGCTTGTCAAAACAACGCTCTTGAGATACTGACCCTTTGCTGCGCTGGGTTTTGCCTTTATAATTGCACTCATCAGTGTCTGGAAGTTTTCTGTCAACTTCTCGGAACCAAAGGATACCTTACCTACGGGAACATGGATGATGTTTGTTTTGTCCAGACGATATTCGATTTTACCTGCTTTGATATCATTGATTGCTTTTGTTACGTCCATGGTTACTGTACCAGCCTTGGGGTTAGGCATCAAGCCTTTGGGGCCCAGTACACGACCCAGACGTCCAACAACGCCCATCATATCCGGTGTTGCTACAGCAACGTCAAAACCGAACCAGTTTTCATTCTGAATCTTGGGAATCAAATCCTCTGCTCCTACGAAATCCGCACCAGCTGCCAAAGCTTCTTCAGCCTTGTCGCCTTTTGCGAATACCAATACGCGAACTGTTTTACCTGTACCGTGGGGAAGAACAACTGCACCACGAACCTGCTGATCAGCATGTCTGCTGTCAACGCCCAAACGAATGTGTGCTTCTACTGTTGCATCAAAATTTGTGGTAGATGTTTTCTGCACCAGATCAATTGCTTCTTGTGTATCATAGAAAACTGCTCTGTCTACCAGCTTCGCAGCCTCGATATATTTTTTTCCTCTTTTCACTTTCGTGACCTCCTTATGTGGTATTATCGGGAGAATTCCCTCCCACTATACCGGCATTGCTGCCGTCCGATTATTCTTCTACAACGATACCCATGCTTCTTGCTGTACCGCAAATCATTCTGTAAGCAGCATCCAGATCCGCTGCATTCAGATCAGGCATTTTTGTTTCTGCAATCTTCATTGCTTCTGCCTTTGCGATTTTTGCTACTTTTGTTTTGTTTGGTACAGCAGAACCAGATTCGATACCCGCTGCTTTTTTCAGCAGAACTGCTGCGGGGGGTGTCTTTGTAATAAAGCTAAAGCTTCTATCCTGATATACTGTAATAACAACAGGGATAATCATACCTGCCTGAGAAGCTGTTTTTTCATTGAATTCTTTGCAGAAACCCATGATGTTTACACCATGCTGACCCAGTGCAGGACCAACAGGGGGTGCAGGTGTTGCCTTTGCTGCGGGAATCTGTAATTTGATATAACCTGTTACTTTCTTTGCCATGATTGGCACCTCCTATAAATGTGGTAATTAGCGGGGATTTTCCCTCCCACCGGCGGTTTTGCCGCCTTTTGTCAACTGTTACATTTTGCGAATCTGAGCGAAATCAAGTGTTACCGGTGTTTCTCTGCCGTTAAAAGAGGATACCATTACAACAACCTCTTTCTTTTTGGTGTTGATCTCCTGTATGGTACCCACAAATTCTGCAAAGGGTCCACCTACAATGCTAACCATATCACCGACTTCAACATCGATATGCTCGATTTCTCTGCCGATGCCCATGGCATAGACCTCATCATCTGTCAAAGGTACCGGTTTGGAGCCGGGGCCAACAAAGCTTGTTACCCCTCTGGTATTTCTGACAATGTACCATGTTTCATCTGTCATGATCATATGCAGCAATACATAACCGGGAAATATCTTGCGCTGTACGTCCTTTTTCTGTCCGTCCTTTATTTCCACAACATTTTCCAAGGGTACGCTGACCTCTTTGATCAGATGCTGCATCCCTCTGTTTGCTACGGTTTTTTCGATATTCGCTTTTACCTTGTTTTCATAACCGGAATAGGTATGCACAACGTACCACTTGAAATCGGCAGATGTGTTCATTTCTTCCTGCTTGTTGATTTCTTCAGACATACAACCATCCTTTTCTTTTAGTATTAACCGATCAGACTGATCAGTGCGTCATAACCTGCGGAAAATACGAAATCCATACAAGTAATGATAACGCCCACGATCAAGGATGTTACGATAACCGTCACCGTGCTTTTTCCTACTTCGGCACGGCTGGGCCATACGATTTTCTTAAATTCAGCCTTGTAATCTGCAAAGCTGTTTTTTTCGCTGTTTTCCGTTTTTTTCACCTGCTTGGGTGTTTGCACAGCTTTTTTTACTTCCTTCGTTTCATTCGGGCTTGTTATGTGCTTTTTTTCTTCCAACACGTTTCACTTCCTTTGCGGGGAGTTGCCACACCTTACTTTGTTTCTTTGTGCAGTGTGTGGGCTTTACAGAATTTGCAATACTTTTTAATTTCCATTCTGTCAGGCATAACTTTCTTGTCCTTAGTGGTACTGTAGTTTCTCTGTTTGCACTCTGTGCAAGCTAAGGTAATCCTTGTTCTCAAGATGTTCACCTCCATAACTGTAATATTTTGTTTTCTGCATAAAAAAAAAGACCTGCGCCTTTCGCATATAATAATACCACAGATCTTTTCTTTTTGTCAACATAAAATTTCAAAAAACGCTGATTTTTCAACATTCTGTCGTTTTACAAAATACGGCAGTCTTTACAATGTATCAGGTATTGGACTGCATACATTGCTGCAATGCGGTTGCCAGTTGATCGGGACAGCTTGTCTTTTTCGTACCGCAGGTAATACCACGCAGTCTTTGCATGGCATCCTCTACCGCCATACCTTCCGCAAGGGCAGACAAGCCCTTCAAATTCCCGTCACAGCCACCCATGAACTGTATATTTTTTACTTTGCCGTCTTCGATATCAAAAGCCAAGCTACGGGAACAAACGCCCTTTGGCTGATAAGAAAAGTGCATTTCCTTTCCTCCCCCTCTCTTTGATTTCTATATAACGCAACACAGAATATCACATCTTTGTGGAAAAAGCAAGCCACAGAAAACGCTGTCATTTTCTGATTTTTCCGTATATATATGTTAGCAAAAACAATACTGCCGCAGTCAATACCATGGTAGCGCCTGCTGAAGTATTCTGATAATAGGAAACAATCAATCCCGTTACGGAAGAAAAGAGTGCCAATACCGTAGTCATCCAATGATAGCTTCTTGCGCTGTGTGTTATATTACGTGCCGAAGCTGCCGGCAAAATCAAAAGTGAATTGATCATCAATACACCAATGGCACGAATGGATACCATCACTGCTACAGCCACCATGACAACAAAAACATTTTCCAAAAGCACCACACGTACACCTCGGCTGGCTGCCAGAGAACGATTGATGCTCAAAAGCAAAAGCGGATTGTACAAAAACACCCAAAGCACATACACACCAATCAAAACAGCCAGAAGCAAAGCCAAATCCTGACTGCCGACCGTTAAAATATCCCCTACCAAATAAGAAGAATACTTTGCAAATCCACCGTTGCCAGCCAAAATCACAATCCCCAGCGCCATTGCGCAGGAGGAAAACACGCTGATGATGGTATCTGCCGATGCCATATTTGCAGCTTTCACCTTTGTAATAACCAAGCTCAAAAAAATACCAAATGCCAGCATGGACAGCAATGGACGATCCATCCCCAAAAGCACGCCAATCCCGATACCGGTAAATGCACTATGTCCCAATGCATCTGAAAAAAATGCCATTTTATTATTCACAGCCATGGTACCCAGAAGCGCAAATAGCGGAGCAATGAGCAATGCTGCCAAAAAAGCATTTTTCATAAAATCATAGGAAAACATAGAAAACGGCATCATTTCCAGAAAATCATATATCACTTGCATGACGCTGCCTCCTCTGCCTCCAAATAACCAAACACCGAACGAAATGCCGGTGTTTGGTAGACTGCCTCCGCATCTCCCTGCGCAGCCACCGTTTTATCCAGCAAAACCACACGGTCGGCATAGCGTCGAATCAAACTCAAATCATGTGAAACCAGCAAAATCGCCATATGATAACGATCTCTGAGTTGTGTCACACGTTTATAGAACAAATCCAGACCTGCCATATCTACTCCGGATACCGGCTCATCCAAAATCAGCAAATCGGGCACAGGATTGGTTGCCAATGCCAGCAAAACACGCTGCAACTCACCGCCACTGAGCGCACCCAATTTACGCTCTGCCAGATAGGCACAGTTCATTTCATCCAAAATACGATGGATTTCCATTTTTTCTTTCTGTTTCAGCTTCCACCATACCGGCATTTTCCCTCTTGCAGCCGCCATAAAATCTGCTACACAAACCGGTGCGGAGCGGTCAAAATCCATCTGTTGCGGAACATATCCGATTTTCGGCTTTGCAATGGGGTCTCCGTGATGGTCTTGGTATCGAATGGTTCCTGTATACTGTCTTTCGCCCAAAATTGCTTTGAGTAATGTTGTTTTCCCTGCGCCGTTTTTCCCAATCAACGCTGTCAATTCACCACAATGTAATTGCAAATTGACATGCTCCAATATGGTATCACCACCACTTACAACCTGTATATCGGATAAAGTCACACTGCACAATCCACAGCTGTTGTGTATCTGCATCCACTGCCCCTCTTTCTTTTCTTACCTGCTTTTATGATACTGCGTCTATCAGAATCTGCACATTCCTTTCCATACCCAAACGATATGCATCTTTGTTCGTTTCACCACTGGTCAAGGGATCCATAACCAATACCGTTGCACCACATTCTGCTGCCAACGTATCCGCATATTTTTTCCCCGCATCATCTGCTGTCAGCAAAAGCCGAATGGAATCTTCTCTTATATCTTCGGAAATCTCTGCCATTTCTTTTGCGGAAGGTTCTTGATATTCGTCTACATAAACGCCTGTTTCTACATCCATATTGCAAATCTCTGCCAAATAAGCAAAACCTTCATGGAATGCTGCCACCTTCTGTTGGGGCTGCTTTTGAAGGGACTGTATGCTCTGCATCACACCATCAAGACTCTGGATAAATGCTTCTGTGTTTTTGGCATATGCTGCTGCATTTGCCGGATCGTTTTGAGAAAGTGCATCACAGATATTCTGTGCCTGTATGATGGCATTGCTTGGATTTAACCAAACATGGGGATTGGGTGCATCCTCTATATGTCCATGATCGTCCTCCGCTTCCATCATGCTGGTATTTTGGGAGGTATCCTCAATATACAAATCCGGGTAATTGCCTGTCACATCTCCCAGAAATCCTTCCATACCAAGCCCATTGATCAAAAAGACATCTGCACCTTCCAATGTTTTCATATCTTCGGTTGTCAGTTCATAATCATGCAGACAACCGGTTTGCGGCTGTGTCATATTGACAACATGGACACCCTCTACACCATCTGTCACATTGAGCGCCAAAACATAGATCGGATAAAAGCTTGTGACAACCTGTAAGTCCTTTGCCATATCCTGCTGTGTATCTTGTGCTGTTTCCAAAGCAGCCTGCGTATCTGTTGTCTGTTTCTTCTGTCCACATGCGGTAAATAAAGATATACTCAATACGGAAATCAAACATAAAGCAATGATTTTTTTCATATCACATTTCTTCCTTTCTATTCTTTTTTGATTCATTTATGATAGCACGCTCTGAATGTAAATGCAATTCATTTGCAAATGATTTTATGCTGTTATATTATTCTTGTCAAGATATTTTTTGGTAAATATCAAAAACCATATTA
This sequence comes from Anaerotignum sp., assembly GCA_020024265.1. Classification (GTDB taxonomy): domain Bacteria; phylum Bacillota; class Clostridia; order Lachnospirales; family Anaerotignaceae; genus Anaerotignum. Next base: position 104,896 of record JAHHTW010000001.1, read on the forward strand.
TTGTTATATTTCCTGCTATATATGGGATTTTATACCATATTTTCTTCTCCGGAATTACGTTCTTTTTTGTTCTGTAACATACAAAAATATCATTCAAATATGCCTTTGTATTCATATATATACAAATATAAGTTCTATATCTTTCCTATCTACATAGATGGAATTCAGCAAAAGATAGCGATTTTGCAGTATTTTCATGACTACTTTGTTTATTTGATATTTTTTCTTGCAAAAAAATGAAATATTTCTTGCATATTCTGAAACTTTGAGATAAAATAAGTTTGTAAATTGATGAAGGAGGTGTTTTTCCAATGGCACATAAAATCGGTCCCGAATGTATCGGTTGCGGCGCTTGCGCTGGTGTTTGTCCTACAGGCTGCATCCATGACGCTGGTGGCGTTTACGAAATCACAGCTGCTGAATGTATCGACTGTGGTACTTGCGCAGGTGCTTGTCCTACAGGCGCAATCAAAGCAGAATAATTTTCAAAACAAAAAAAGTGAGCAGCGCTCACTTTTTTTATTTTCTGACGATTTCACCTATGATATTTTGCTTGCAATCAACTCTATGCTCTTTCCATCACGCTCCCAAGCATCACATAGTTTTTCCAATGCACGCTTGTACAATCGAAAACATTGGGAACGCCCAAAAGAAAAACGAAACTCTATCTGTGTCCAATTCAAGCGTTCCAAGCAACGCAGTAGAATCAACTTTCTCTCGTCCTCCTCCAAAACATCCAAAAGCAGACGATGCACACGCCAAATTGCGGATTTATATTCCTCAATCTTTTGATAACATTCCTCCATCTGCTCTCGGTAGCCCTCTCTCCTCTCGACAGTCATTGCTACAGAATCGCCACCCCTGCCACGATATGCATACATTGCAGAGGATGCGTAGCTATCATCCATTTTTTCTTGCAGACGATGTAAATGTGCCTCCTCCGCTGCCAGACATTTTTCCCAGCCCAAAATCCTACGCAGTGTATACTCCATTTCTTTTCTGTCCATAGAAATCCTCAACTCCCTTTCCATATACTACTTACTGTATGATTTTGATTCGTTCTTCCTCTAAGCCAAGCAACAACTCATAGAAAAAACATTCTTTGTAGTCTGCGTTTTCCCACTGCACCACAAAATGATAGGGCCACATATCTACCACCCTGCCCATTCTGCGGTCAATCGAACGGCTTTGCGGAATACCCGGTAATCCTCTGACTACCTCATATAAAATTCTTCGCTCAGGTAGCAGCCCCATATGTTCCGCCTGTTGTTTTGTCATACGTTTTCTTTTCTCTCGTCTGTGTTGCATCATACATCCCCCCTATGTTTCTTTCATTCTTTTGTATATCACAAAACAAAGAACGTATTATCGCTTTTTTTATATCAATACGAACAATATTTTTTTTCGTATCATAAAACAAGCTGTTTTACAGCATTTTTTTGATTTCTCTTTTTCTTTTTTTATTTGAAAACAAGAGAACAACAGTTCTATCCAATATAAGGTATCATTTTTTTCATAAGCTTTCTATGCACATTTCCCACAAGATTTTTTTATTATTTTGTAAAACATTCATATTTTTTTCTATATTTATCAACTTATTCTATTTTTTATGTATTTTTTTACAAAATATATCATGTCGTATGATGTTTTTATTGTTTTTCCATTTATTTTTCACAATTCAGCATCGCAAACATATGTACGTATTTTAATATAACAAATAAATATTCCAAAAAAGTCCCAAATAGTTGCATGCTACGCAAAATCATACTTTTTTTCTTTCCATTCTCATACATTGTATGGTAAACAAATCAAGGAGGGCTTTGAATGAAGCTGAAAAATGTATTTTGTTGTTGCTGTATATCACTATTTGTACTTTCCGGATGTGCAAAAGATTCCCCGCAAACACCTATGGCTGCCATACAACAGCAATTAACCGAAATGGAGGGCTATACCTGCCTTGCCACACTCACACGCACATCCAACAAAGGAGAAACTTCCTACGAAACAAGGCAGAGCTACCGCAAAGACGGTGCCTACCGTTTGGAGATTCTCTCCCCCGAAACCGTTGCTGGTAACTATACTGTATTCGATGGCAAAACCGTATGTCAGTACAATCCAAAAATGCAGGAACGCATTGTATACGATGTAGCGCCATCCAAACAACGCAATGCGCTTTTTTTGGGGAATTTTCTGGAAAATTATCTGCAATCCGAAGGTGTCAGCATAGAAAGCGCCGCATTGGACGAAAGTCGCTGTACCGTTTTGGAAGCAATCATACCCAGCGATGATCCCAGCATGGCAAGCGAAAAACTTTGGATTGACAACGAAACTCTGCTTCCTGTGCGGCTAATTATTTATGATGCCGATGGCGCAGAATGCTTGCGGCTGGATTATACTTCCTTTACATATAACCCGCATTTTGACGAAAACTTATTTGAGATCCCCGCATAAAAGCACAAACACCGTGGCATACTCCAAATAGTCAGCGCATACATAAGGCAATCCTGTAGCTGTAGCATATGCACAATCTTTCTTTCCGGCAATGGTCGTATGCCAAAAGAAAAAATACTGCGTAGAGTGTTAGCATTGCCAAATTGTGCGTTTCCATGGTTGTACGCATACTGCCTGACAAATTTGCATAGGCGGAAGGTGTTTTGAAATGATCATTCGCAGAGGAGATATTTTTTATGCGGACCTCAGCCCTGTTGTCGGTAGCGAACAGGGCGGTGTACGTCCTGTACTCATCATACAGAACGATATGGGAAACAAATACAGTCCAACCATCATTTGTGCTGCCATTACTTCACGCATGAATAAGGCAAAATTGCCTACACACATTGCATTGTCATCTACAGAATATGCATTGCCAAAGGATAGCGTGGTGCTTCTGGAACAAATCCGCACAATTGACAAACGGCGCTTAAAAGAAAAAATATGCCATATTGACACAGAAAAAATGGCAGAGGTCAATCGCAGTCTGTTGATTAGCTTGGGGCTGATTGCCAGATAACATAAAAAAAGCGGTGGCTGCTTTTTTTGCATACCACCGCTTTTCTACATAAAAATCATAAAAACATCATTGGAAAACAAAAGAAACAGATGAAAACCCTATCCCCACAGATCACCCAAACACAACATAAGCATTAGAGCAAGTTCTTATGTTTGCTTGCTTTTTGCAGGCATTGTTGTGCTTTTTTATTTCTTGTTTTGGTTCTGATAAAAATAGTGCTTTTGATTCATATGATCTCTTGCAATTTCGAGGGATTCGCCAAAACGTTGAAAATGCACAATTTCTCTTTCACGCAGAAAACGCAAGGGAGCCAAAACATCTGGATCTTCTGCCATATCAATCAAATATTCATATGTGCTGCGTGCTTTCTGCTCTGCTGCCATATCTTCATACAAATCGGTAATCGGATCGCCTTTGGACTGGAGCGCAGTCGCCGAAAACGGTACACCGGCTGCACTGCTCGGATATACCCCAAAACCATGGTTGACATAGTATGCATCCAATCCACCAGCAATGATTTCATCCTTAGACAAACCCTGCATCAACTGAGAAACCATGGTACTGGTCATCTCCATATGTGCCAATTCCTCCGTTGCAATATCATTGAGCGTCGCTCTGGCCTCAGGGGTTACCATGGTAAAACGCTGGCTTAAATATCGCAGCGCTGCACCGGATTCACCATCACCTCCGCCATAGGATTCCAAAATCAGCTTTGCCATACGTGCATCCGGCTTTTTGATATTGATGGGAAATTCCAATTTCTTTTCATAAATCCACATTTAACGACACTCCTTTCCTGCCAAAGAGGGATTTGCACCAATCTGCCACGGCCAAGGATCATTTTTCCACTGCCATGTCGCATCATTCTCTCCCGCATCACTGCGGAAGGAACACAACGGTCCATAGGCATCTTCATATTTCATACGGACTTCTTCGGCTGCCGCAACGACTTTGCGATAATCTCCAATCGCTTTGGTATCCTCAGGATGTGTATTGAGATATAAACCCATATCCACTGCAATAAAATCCAACTCCATCAGTTTTTGTAAGATTACATCTTTTTCCATGATTGTTCCCCCCTTGCATTTTGACGTATATGACTTCCCTGCTGATATGGCATAGAAAGTGCCGGAAATGCCGTACCACATACCAAATCCTGCTCTGCATTAAGCGAAACACGATAGGGCTGACTTGCGACATACGCCTGTGCCAGCCCTACCTCTGCAAGCACACAAGCATTGCATCCATCTGTACCACATATACCATCTGATTGTGCCGGCAGAGTTTCCATGACTTCTTCCAACAAAAAGCTATCCACAATTTCTTTCATGTCATTTCCTCCTATTCCTACTTCTTTGATTATGATATGGAAAGGAAAGGCTATATGTGCAAGATTCTTCTCCCGTAGCAAAACACATTGGAATGTGATATAATTTTTCCATACATTACTGATGACAAAAGAAATGAGGGAATAGATCATGCAAACCATAAAATCATATTACAATGATGCTTACACCACAGATTTTACCGCAACCGTTGTATCCTGCGAGCCGATTGGCAAGCAATACGGTGTCGTTTTGGACAGCACATTTTTTTATCCGGAAGGCGGTGGACAACCTGCGGATTATGGTACATTGGGCAATGCAAATGTACAGGACGTAAAGGAAAAAGATCATATTATTACACATATCACGGATAAGCCGTTGGAAGTCGGAACATCCGTAGCAGGGCATATTGACTGGAAGCGTCGGTTTGATCTGATGCAAAATCATTCCGGAGAGCATATTTTATCCGGCATCATTTGCAGTCGTTACGGATGTGATAATGTGGGATTTCATATGGGAAAGGATGTCATACTGATTGATTTCAACACCAAAATTCCTGACGGGGATTTACCATTATTGGAGCAGACTGCGAATGAAGCCATTTGGAAAAATGCACCTTCCCGTGTGTTCTATCCCTCCGCTGCGGAATTGGATGCATTGGAATACCGCAGCAAAAAAGCATTATCGGGGCAAGTGCGTATTCTGGAAATGGTGGGGTATGACCGTTGTGCGTGTTGTGGAACACATGTACAGCTTGCAGGTGAAATTGGTATCATCAAGATTTTATCTGCACAAAATTACAAAGGGGGAACCCGACTGGAAATTGTCTGCGGAATGCGTGCATTTGCCGACTATCAGGAAAAAACAAAAAATGCAGCTGCCATATCCGCACTGCTTTCTGTACCTACAAGCAAAATTGCAGAAGCAACTGCCTCACTGTATCAGGAGCGGGAGGCACTCAAACAAGTCATCAGCCGTATGAAATGGGAAAAAATACACACATTGGCAAAGCAGGCAGATGAAACACAAAAGCAGCTTTGTTTCTTTATACAGGATTTTGATGCAAAAGACATGGTACATTTTGCAGACCTACTTTTAGAAAAAACGAACGGGACTGTTGCAGTATTTTCCGAAGCAAATACAGGCTTTTCCTTTGTACTGATGAGTCGCACAGAGGATATGCGTTCCATTGCTGCACAGATGCGGGAAACATTCCAAAGCAAGGGTGGTGGAAAGCCGGAAAGTGTACAAGGGAAAACCGAAGCCAGCCAAAAGGATTTGCAAGCATTCTTTTCAGCAAAGGGATTTGAAATTTTATAACGACAAAAGACCTTGGGGCGTTGCCCCAATCCCCACAATCTTTTGAAAAAGATTGACCAAAACTTTTGATGCAGTATTTCTCCGAAATACTGCCATGGTTTTACAAACAGGGATGGCATGTAGGACGGACAGACCTTGGGGCGTTGCCCCAATTTCCATAATCTTTTACAAAAGATGGAACAAAACTTTTGATGCAGTATTTCTCCGAAATACTGCCATAGTTTTACAAACAGGGATGGCATGTAGGACGGACAGACCTTGGGGCATTGCCCCAATTTCCATAATCTTTTGCAAAAGATGGAACAAAACTTTTGATGCAGTATTTCTCCGAAATACTGCCATGGTTTTACAAACAGGGATGGCATGTAGGACGGACAGACCTTGGGGCGTTGCCCCATCCCCCACAATCTTTTGCAAAAGATGGAACAAAACTTTTTGATTGCATGTATGATGGATCACACAAAAAGGTTGGGAAACAAAATCTTTCCCAACCTTTTTCATTTGTTGCAAGCAATGGTATGGATATTCTTTTAAGCATTTTCCTCCATCAACAAAAAGTACAAATCATTGACATTCGTACCTGTTGGCCCTGTCATAATCAGTCCATCCACCTGTCTCAATGCATCATATGCATTGTTATCCGCAAGCACTTGTTCGCATGAAATATTTTTTTCCTTCAGCTTCTGCATTGTATTTCCATCCACCATACCACCTGCTGCATCCGTAGGGCCATCGGTGCCATCTGAGCCAACAGCTGCCAAAAGCACATGGTCCATACCTTCCAAATACGGTGCTGCTGCCAAAGCAAGCTCTTGATTGCGTCCGCCTTTTCCTGTACCGGTAAGATGCACAACCGTTTCTCCACCACAAATCAAAGCACATTTTCCGGACAACATCCCTTCGCCTTTTTGCCTGCTTCTTGCAATAGCGCCCATAAACCGTCCTGCTTCTCTCGCTTCACAATCCAACATCGTTGTCAATACAAATGGCGTATATCCAAGTTCTTGCGCTACAGTGGCAGCGGCATTGCAAAGCTGTGACACACTGCCTGTTACCACAACCGCTCCATTCTCTACATGCTTTGGTGTTTCTTCTTGCAGCTGCTTTTTCATTTTGGGTGAAATCTTCAGGTCATATTTCTGCACAATATCCCATGCCTGCTGTACTGTGGATGCATCTGCCACAGTAGGGCCTGATGCAATCGCATCTACACGATCTCCCAATATATCGCTCAATGCAATGGTATATACGAATGCGGGTGCGCAGAGCTTTGCAAAACGTCCACCTTTTACTGCCGAAAGATGCTTGCGTATGGTATTGATTTCCACAATATCTGCACCACATGCCAAAAGCTGCTGATTGATTTCTTTCAAATCAGAAAGCGTTAAGCACCCAGAAGGCTTTTCAAACAATGCCGAACCACCTCCGGAGAGCAAAAACAACACCGTATCCTCTTTTGTCAATCCCTCAACTGCTTCCAGTATCACCTCTGTACCCTTAATACAGTTTTCATCCAATACCGGATGACTTCCCTCTATGATTTGAAAGCCCTCGATTTCCCCTTGACTATGCCTGTATTTTGTCAATACCACGCCTTTTTTGATACGTCCTTGCAGCAATTCACTCGCTGCTTTTGCCATTGTCCACGCAGCCTTCCCCACTGCGATGACGGTTACAAAGTTTGAAAGCTGCCTTTGCTTCAATGCCCGATGGACTGCCTCATACGGCATCACACTTTGCAGCGTTTGATGGATGATATATTCTGCATCCTGACGTAATGTTCCCATTCCAATACCTCCTTGAAATTGCGGATTTCTTTTTTCTATTGTATCGGTATCTGAGCATATTGACAAGGGGCGAAAAAATATTCCCGAAACATTACAATACTGCTATGCACGCCTTCTTTGGGATAAAAAAAGGAAGCCATCCGACTTCCTTTCTCTGTTAGGAATTTAATTTATGATCAAACAACAAATAATACTCCCAGCCATGCAAATATTTTATGGCTTGATTCATTTCTTCTGTATATTCCTCGATATAATCACCGTTTGCCGTCATTTGATACATATTGGAAAGCACAGGATATTTCTTACGGATTGCATTGAGCGTGTCATATACGGGAGAAAGTTCATCCAGTCCTGCAAACTCCATCGTCAATGCACCCAAATAAAAGGAACTGATGATTCCGCTTTCCGGCAGCTTTGCATCTGCAATATTCTCTTTCACATCGCACAGCTGTGCTGCGCTGTCATTGCTCCAAATGATATAGGGTGTTTGGTACAATGCCATTTGTTCTTTTGGTGTACCATTGGCATCAATGGGATAATCCAATAGATCAAAGAAGTCCATACCATTGGAAAAACCGGGAAGGTGGTCACCGAAATAAACCACGATAATCGGTTCTTCGCTATTTTCCGCATAATCCACCAACCGCTGCAATTCCCGATCCGCATCCATGATACAATGGAAATATTGATTCAACAAATCATTTTCTTCCTTTGTCAAAGCCACATCTGTTTTGAAATGCTGTTCTATGTTTTGAAATTTATTTTCATACGGTCCATGATTTTGTATGGTTACACTAAAGAGAAACTGTGGTGCATCCGAGGACCGGATGTTTGTATCCAGCACTTCAATGATTTTATCCATCGTTGCTTCTTCATTGATATAGCCAGCAATGCCCTGTGTTTGCAAATGAAAAGAATCTTCCAGAAAATATGTATCCTCAAAGCCAAAATGAGGATATACATTTTGTCTGTTGTAAAACCATGCATAGCCCGGATGAATTGCTGCGGTATGATACCCAATATTGCGCAGACGATATGGGATTGCATCTATCTCATGCCGTACAAAATCATAGGACGGCTGTGTGCTGCGCAGCAAACGTGTGGAAAGACCTGTCAATACATCATACTCCGTATTTGCTGTACCACCGCCAAAACCCGGTACAAAGATATGCCCACTGACCGCATGCTCACTTTTGCTCAATTCCTTAAAATGCTGCATGGGGTCTACCAGTCCGTCAAAAGAGATGTGTGGATTTTCACTCAAATCAGAATATGCCTCTCCCATAATCATAACGATATGTGGCTTTTTCTCCTGTTCTGCCGGTTTTTCCATATCATAAATTTCAGCATATGTCTGCTCATGATATCCTTCCGGTTTTTCTACGGACATCAAACTGATTTGATGTACAAAAGAATATGACAAACCATGGGAATTATACTGATTTACTGCAAAATATGGATTTCCGTAAACAGGATATTTGGCATATTGAGCATCATTGGCATAAATGACAGCATATGCTGCTGCACCAATCACAATCGTGCATACCAATCCAATCCCACACTGCTTCCGATTGATGTTTGCAGCCGGCAGTTTCCAAATCAGAAACACCAGCAATACAATCAGCAGAAACACGCAAATTATCAACAATACCACCTGCCAAATAGGGAATGTCCGAAAAATAGACATCGCTTCTTTCACCAGCTGCAAATCGGTAGGCAAAAGCGGTTCCTGTCGCATAGTGACCTTAATCTTATCTGCAATCGACAAAATCAGCCATATGGCATTGAGCAATACACCGGAAAACACGGTGTGTCTTGTTAAGAAGAACAATATCCCCATCACACATAACGCAGGCAGGAAATTCCATAGAATCAAAGAGGGGTTTTCCATTACAATTTGTATAACCTCTCTCTGATCTGTTGTTGTTACCCCAAACATGATGATCGTTGCCAACAGCGTCGCACACAGCAAAAAAACAATACGATTGCGCCATCGTTTTTCTATCATATCAGATATCTGATAGATCAAAGACATACAAAACATCCTTTCTCTTTCTGGTTTCGTCATTTTTCATTGGTATTTTCCTAATGTCGTATTATACGATATTCTGTATAGAAAGTAAAGTAAGTCTATGCAAACTTCTTTTTTCTTATCGGAAAGTTTGACATCTGCCATCCTTTCCTCTGCTGTATTTTGTCCAATATTATGGCTTGATTTCAAATATTGCAAAACGTCATAAAATAAAAAAAGACCATCTATACCGGATAGATGATCTTTTTATGATACCGCAATCTTATTTTTTCTGTTTTGTATTGGCATCCTCTTTACCGGAAACCATGCTGCTCATTTTTGCGGATATTTTTTCGCTAAACGTCTTATTTTTCTTATCTGCCAGATTCATACCCGTTATGGATACAATATAAATTCCTGCCAAATCAACCTTAACACTCTTTTTTACCGGCAAAACATCATATACCGGTTTGTCACACATCAAAGTCATAATCTGGGGGCCAATTTTTGCTCGAATCAAATTTGCTTTACGCAATCTTGCCGATTTTGGCATTTGTTCATAAACACCTTTGGGCAAGTTGGTTGCTGTTGGCTTTTCCTGTTTTTTATCAATGATAAAAATCTGCATTGTCGTACGGTTCTGATCAATAAAATCCTGTGCCTGTATGACACGACGCATATTTTTACGATTCAAATAATACAGCCCTGCCAACACAATACCTACAACAATCAAAACAATGATCAATACATCAAAAAATGTCACGAATACTTCCTCCTTACAAAACAACTTGTGTTTCCTCTCTTGCATCACGTCATATTGTAACAGAGTTTTTGGAATTATGGAAGCCAAAATATGAATTTTTTCATTTTTTTTGAAAAACGTACGCTTGCAGTATCATAAAATTTTGCGTATACTACTGACAGGAGAACTTGTATCAATGTATATGGAAGGAGACTGACGCATGGGTGTCATGACGATTATTGCATATATCGCCGTTGTGGTATTGGTAGTCAATGTCATTCTGGCAGGCTTTGTGGTATTCTTTGAAAGACGGAATCCTGCAAGCAGCTGGGCTTGGCTATTGGTATTGTTATTCATCCCTGTATTGGGTTTTTTGATTTATATGATATTCGGGCGCAATAGCAAGCGTGAGAAAATGTTTCAGGAAAAGGAGCGTTATGACCGGGAAATTTACTATCACTATCTACTGCATGACGAACGCAGTGTCGGACGTGTCAAGGAACAAAAAGCAATCATTGAAAACGGCGGAAAGCTGATTGAAGCCGAATATCTGACAGACCTTGCATACCTGAATCTCAATTCCGGCAACTGGATGACATTCAACAATCGTGTCACACGCTTTACAAATGGCAGGGAAAAATTTGAAAGCCTCATTCATGACATTCGGGCTGCAAAACACTTCATCCATATGGAATATTATATCTGGCGTGGGGATGAGCTAGGCTGCCGCTTGGTACAAGAACTTACCAAAAAAGCAAAGGAAGGCGTAGAAGTACGTCTGTTGTATGATGGTATGGGCAATGCTGCATTGCCCAAAACATTTTTTTATGAGCTTTTACAAGCCGGTGGATATACGGCTGCTTTTCTTCCTCCGTTTATTGTGCGACTCAATTACCGCAATCATAGAAAGCTGTGTATTATTGATGGAGAAATTGGATATATTGGTGGATTTAATGTTGGGGATGAATATCTGGGTATCGTAAAACGCTATGGCCCATGGAGAGATACACATTTACGCATTGAGGGTGATGCCATAGACCAGATGCAAATGCGTTTCATTAAGGACTGGAATTTTACCACCACCCATGGTTCTGTATGCTTAGATCCCCGCTATTTTCCCATCCGTGCGCAGTGTGAAGGGGTTGGTATGCAAATTGTATCCAGTGGCCCGGATACCAAATGGCATAACATCCGCAACAGCTATTTTAAGATGATCAATGAAGCGGAAAGCCATATCTATCTGACCACACCTTATTTTGTACCGGATGATGGTATTTTTGAAGCGTTACGTGTGGCAGCACTTTCCGGTCTGGATGTCCGCATTCTCATTCCAGGGAATCCGGACCATCTGTTTGTATATTGGGCAAGCACCTCCTATCTTGGGGAACTGTTGGAAGCAGGGGTGCGCTGCTATCAATACGAACAAGGCTTCATACATGCAAAATGCCTTTGTATTGACGGAAAAATGTGTTCTGTTGGCACAGCAAACATGGATATTCGCAGCTTTGACTTAAACTTTGAAGTCAATGCTTTCTTATACGATGCGCCTTTTACACAAATTCTGGAAAACGATTTCTTATCCGATTTGAAAAAATCCATCGAAATCAGTCTGGATTGGTATCGGCACAGAAAATGGTGGTTTAAGGTGAAGGAAGCCATTGCACGGTTGATTTCCCCCATGCTCTAAGGAAGGTGTGAAACATGATCCTCGAAAAATATGCAGAAGAACAAAAAATCAATTATTATCAGGTAGACCAGCATGGGTATCTTGCTCCTTCCGCACTGCTGTGCGCACTGCAAAATACCGCACTTGCCCATTCTGATGCACTTGGCTACACATTGGATTATATGGCAGAACATGCTTGCGGCTGGGCTGTCATCAACTGGCATATCATCATACATCAAATGCCGATACATGCCCAAACCATACGCATTGAAACATGGTGCAGCAAATTACGCAAAACACAGGCAGAACGCTGTTTTTCTATTTTTGATACACATGGTACAAAGCTTGCTGATAGCATGTCACGCTGGGTATTTATGGACTTTGACAAACGCAGGATTTCCAATGCACCTACGGATATGTTGGAGTCCTTTGGCTCTACATTCCCTGCTGCCATTGAAAACGAAAAATTTCTATTACCCAAAGTATCGGAAAATATACCGGTTGCCACACAACAGTTTCTCCTGACACGTAGAGATACCGATACCAATAACCATGCCAACAATGTCAAATATCTGGAGTGGGCTTTGGATGATATTCCTGATGAAATTTATAATCATATGACACTCAAGGATATTCGTATTGTCTATCGCAAAGAATGCTTGAGAGGCGAAACCATATGTACCAAAACATTTGTACACGCTGTTGCCGATGGGCAGCAAACCATCACCCTTATTCTTGACAAAGCACAAAATATACTTGCGCAAGCAGCGTTGCTTTGGGGCAAATAACACAGGTATGTGCATGACAAACCATCTGTTCCAAATTACAAAGGAGGTTGATTGTTACGTATATATATTGGAAAAAACATAAGCAGACAATACAGGATGCTTTGGTTTTGTGTGGCGCAGTGCTTTTGTGCATTTTGCTTTTGCGCTATCTTTTTCCAATCATCTTTCCGTTTTTGCTGGGCTGGCTTTTGAGTCTTGTTTTTGTGCCACTGGTAAACTCTCTGGAACATCTGCATGTTCCTCGTTGGCTTGGCACACTTGTTTGCCTGCTTCTGCTGCTGGGTATGATTGGGCTTGTTGTGGCATTGCTTGGAAACCAGCTGGTAGCACAAGCCACATCCTTTTTGCAGCAGCTGCCACAATTTATACACATGCTGCAAAATGCATTAGACAAATTTGGAATGTGGATGAATGATATGCTCTTTGCATTACCGGATGTCATACAGCAAGCGATGACAGAAGTACAAAACAGTATCCTTTCCATACTGCTTTCTTTGGTGCAGAGTACCGGTTCTTCTTCTCTGACAACCGTACCGCATTTTTTGCTTGGTTTTTTGATTGCGCTATTTTCTGCTTACTTTTTTACAAAAGATACCAAGAATATACATGCATTTTATATGCGTCATGTACAGCCACTGTTCGGTCTGTCCTTGGAACGCAGCAAACAGGAACTGAAAACTTCCATAGTTGGATATCTCAAAACACAGGTGATTTTGATGTTTTACACATTTTGTATCACCATTGCGGGTATGCTGATATTAAGATCACCCTTTGCCCTGCTGCTTGCTATCGTCATTGCAATCATTGACGCTTTGCCATTTTTCGGCAGTGGCTTCATTCTGTGGCCGGGCGCAGTCATTCACCTGCTGCTTGGAGATATTCGGCTTGCGATTGGCTATCTTGTGATTTATGCTGCGGTACAAATCATGCGTCAGATCATGCAACCCAAAATACTGGGTACACAAATTGGTCTGCATCCGCTACTGACGCTCTTTTCCATGTATTTTGGATATCGTACCATTGGCTTTTGGGGATTGATCATTGGCCCTATTTTTGCAGTACTTCTGCGTGCCTACTTCCAAACACGAGAGCATGAAGCAAGTCGCAGTACAGAAACAATCGAACCATAAGGAGGATATGATGGCAGATACATTTTTTATTACAAACAGACAAAAGCTTGCTTCCCGACTGCCTGAAAACAGTGCAGCCGTCATTTTTTCAGGAAAAGCTCCTCTGAAACGGGGGGATGAATATTATCCTTTTTCTCCTGACAGAAATTTTTACTACCTCACAGATATTGCACGTGAAAATTGTATTTTGGTTATGATGAAAACTGCTTATGATGTGCATCAAACACTCTTTATCCCACGGGATAACGGCGTTTTGGCAAAATGGGTTGGCGCAAACATGACCGAGCAGGAAGCTACCGCACTGAGTGGAATTACCGATATTCGTCCCATAGACGCTTTTGCAGAAGACTTTGCAAGTATGCTCTTTTCCAATCCTTTGACCACACTTGCCTTGGATTTGGAACATAGACAATGGGATGATGCTCCCTCACCGGCGTTGCGCTTTGCAGCACAATGCCGCAAAAAATATCCTGCTTTCACTTACCTGAATTTATACCCCATTTTTTCAGATCTGCGTCTAATCAAAGAACCGCTTGAGATTGCACGGATGCGCAAAGCAATGGATATTACAAGACAGGGCATAGAAGCCATGATGGCAAATGCCAAAGCAGGTATGCATGAATATGAAATCGAAGCCTATTTTGATTTTACACTCCTGCAAAATGGTGTAAGAAACAAGGCGTTCTCTACAATCGCTGCGGCAGGCAAAAGAGGTACCATACTGCATTACACAGAAAATAACGGAAAAACAGCAGATGGGGATTTGCTGCTTGTAGACTGTGGGGCACAGGTGGATTGGTATAATGGAGATATCAGTCGTACCTTCCCCGTAAATGGTAAATTTACAGAGCAACAAAAGCTGGTTTATCATATTGTATTGGATGGACAGCAAAAAGTCATTGATGCCATTCGTCCCGGCTTGCCTTTTGCACGACTCAATGAAATCTTGAAGGAGCATTATCTGATTGCTTTGCAGAAAATCGGTTTGGCGAAAACAATGGCAGATGTACAAAAATACTATTACCATGGTGTGAGCCATTATCTGGGTGCGGAAACACATGATATTGGCAGATATACAGAACGTACATTGAAAGCAGGTATGGTACTGACGGTAGAGCCAGGATTGTATATCGAAGAATGGGGCATCGGTATTCGTATTGAAGATGATGTGCTTGTCACAGAAAACGGATGTGAAGTCATGACAAAGGATATGATCAAAACCGTAGAGGAAATCGAAGCCTTTATGGCAAAGGGAAAACCATGATGCACAATACGTTTTCAGAAGCAGATTTATACCTGCCCATTTGTCACTTTTTGGAAGATGGTGGATGGCATGTGCAAGCTGAAGTCAAACATTGCGACATTGCTGCCTCAAAGGAAGGCATACTGCTTGTCATCGAACTGAAAAAGGCATTTGGCTTAAAGCTGGTATATCAGGCAATCGAAAGACAAAGCATATGCGATGATGTATATGTTGCCATTCCAAGACCAAAGAAGGGGCAGAGGGAAAAAAGCTGGAAGGATATGCTGCGCCTTTTGCGTCGTCTTGGTATTGGTCTGATTACCGTTGCATTGGATAGTCCTGTACAAACGGTAGAAATCATTTTACTTCCAGGGGAAAATACGGCACACAAAAATAATAAAAAACGCAAGCAGCTGCAAAAGGAACTGCAAAACCGCCATGTTTCTGTCAATATCGGAGGCAGTACACGTCATAAAATTATGACTGCCTATCGTGAAAAAGCATTGGAGCTTTGCTGTATTCTGGAGCAAAAACAACAGATCAGCTATGATTTTTTACGCAAACTTGGTTTGTCAGAAACCTATATGTCTATACTGCGCAGCAATGTCTATCATTGGTATCAAAGATTGCAGCCA
Source organism: Anaerotignum sp. (assembly GCA_020024265.1). Taxonomy (GTDB): domain Bacteria; phylum Bacillota; class Clostridia; order Lachnospirales; family Anaerotignaceae; genus Anaerotignum. The sequence goes on from JAHHTW010000001.1 coordinate 120,553, forward strand.
GGGGTATATACATTATCTCCTGAAGGTACATCTGCACTGCTTGCACCGGAGTATGCTGCAATTGTTACATATTATCGCAAACACTATATAGACTGCTTGGATACATAAACTGCATCCCATCTCCGTTTATATACGACATGATCAATATGACACATGATGCATGATACTTCAGAACCGATACACATCCAACACATGCACAAAAAAGGATGCTCCGCAGATGCGGAACACCCTTTTTTTGTGCATCATCTTCCTTTCTGTAGCTTTAATTGCGCTGCTTGTGCCTGCATTGCCAGCTTCTCCAACGTATATTTCTGTGTTTGTTCCAGATAAGAAGTCTGATACCCCATCTGCTGTAATTTTTTATAATCCCCTATTTTCAAAGCCAAATTGATTTCCTGTTGCCTTCTCTGCCATGCCTTTGCATCCATTTGATGCTGCAAATTTTTTTCATACTGTTCTCTTTGCTGTTCAAATTCTTTTTCTGCCCATAATTGCTGCTGTATCCATTTCTCTCTTTGAAACCAATCCTGTTCTTTTTTTGCTTCCTTTTCCTGCTGCCATTGATTCTGCTGCTTCTGATACTGCTGTTGCTGCAAATACGCTTCATAGGCATGTGTTTTTGTTTGGGAAAGAATGGTATTTTTTTCTTTGTTGCCCTGTACCTGTGCCATCAGGTTTTGATAATCCAGATCCTGCATCATTTGTTGTCTTGCAATCTCATTGTCGTTCAATCTGTTTTGATAGTCTGCCATCATGCCCATCTCTGTGCTTTCTGTCATTCCGCCACTGATTCCAGCTGCGGATAATCTTTGTGGCAAAGCAGTCTGTCCCTGACGCATGGCAATATATGCTTGCCTTGCAATATCATCGTAGTATGCATTGTTCTTGCTTTGCTGATTGGTCAGCTGTGTCTGCAAAAGCTTTGTCTGTTCATCTATTGAACCCATCTGCAAATCTGCCATCTCGTCATACCAGTCAAATACATCAATCGGAGCATATTTTGTTTTGTTTTTCTCTCTTTGTGCCAAAAGAATATCCGCATATAGATTATCCTCTGCCGCAAAACGTGCCCTGTCTTTCACATCGTAGAGCTTGTAATGCCCCGTACCATTGTCATTTTCGTACAAATGCCCTGCATAAACAGGACGATTCATATAATACCAGCTGCCCGGAGTCAACTGTGCCGTTTCAATCCCCAGTCTGCGTAATTGATTGGCATACTCCCGGTTCTCCCTTTCCAGCATTTCCTTATTGGGCGATGCATGATACATCGCACTGTTGACACGCATACTGCGCACGATTTGATTGATACGATGGTTCAAATCATCCTCACTCAAATCTTCTGCCTCCCAGTCCCAGCCATCTGTGTAATCTTTCCAATTTTTGGAATACCCGCTTCCCATCTGTGGCATTTGATGGTATATATCATTGCTTGCCCTCCACTTATTTTGATTTGATGCATTGAGTGCATCAATCTTTCTCTGACGCTCTGCCATCAGCTGCTGTACTGCTGCGTGATTGCCCATGTTCTGATATTTTTTGATTTCTGCTGCATAGTCTTTGTTTGGATGATATCCCAGATTTCCATTGGTATAAATGCTGTTTGTTGCCCCCCACTTATTTTGATTGGCTGCATTGAGTGCATCAATTTTTCGTTGTCTTTCCTGCATCAGTCTTTTGACCTCTGTTATATTGTTTTGTGCCTGTTGTCTTTTGATTTCTGCTGCATAGTCCTTATGCGGATTGTAACGACCGCCACTCCATCCACTGTAAATATCATTTGTGTATCCTCGATTGGTACCATTTGCATTCATGGCATTGATTTTATTTTGTCTTTCTTTCTGAAGCTGCAATTTTTTTGCAGGATCTCGCTCATTTTTAATGGCAGCAGCATAGTCTTTGTTTGGGTTGTATCCCTTATTCCCGCCTTTTCTGTTTGAATTGCTGCTTGCACCTCCATAATTGATGTGTATCCCTTTCGCCATTTTTTCCCATCCACCTTTCTAAAAAAGAAAGCTACCTGCATCCGTCAGGTAGCCTCTCTATGCTTTTTTCTTTTTATTTTTCTCTTCTTTCCATAATTGCCATTGTCCGAAGCATATCATCGCTCAGATGCAATTCCTCCGTATTTGCATAGCAACCTTCATGAATTTGGCGTTCCACCATTGGTTTTGCCCATGTAGGTACTTCTGCCAGAGTGTTATAATATTTTACCATTTCTTCTGCCTCCTCTGTATCTTCTGCAATCAGACGTTTTTTGAACCTCTGCCAAGCCTGCCCATCCTCTACAAAAGGTTTCGGGCATCGCTTTCCCGTTACATCAAAATGCCGTATGACATTTTCAATGGGTATTTCATATTTTTTCATCAGCATCCGTACAAGCGCAACGGCCTGATCGAGGGTTGCCTTGGAAAAATCATACTTTCCATTTCGTACTTCATCACACAGTTCTACAGAGATGCTGTTGTTGTTGGTACATTTTCCATACCATTTTCCACCACCTGTCTGCATGGTATTGGAATATTTCTTGCCACCCACGCTCCAAGCAACCGCTTGATCCGGAACACTCTGCGTTACGCTATCTCCATCCACAAAGTAATGTGCAGATGCATGCACAATATTGTTGTGAAAATAGTTGCCATTTGCCTCATCGCTATCCCCATCATTTGCAGTGTAGTGTATGACAATATATGTTATTTTCTTTCTCACTCCGCCATAATTATTTGCATTTGCCCATTTGGTTTTCAAAATCATATTACGCACCTGCCAGATATTTTTGCACCTTTTCATTTTCCTGTATCATAGACTGCATCTGCTCCAATGCTTCGTCCACCCATACAGCAAATGTATCAAAGGTAATATGTGCTGCCAAGGTTGGAAATCTTTGCACAAACCAGTCATATACCTTACGCAGCTTCAGTTGCCCTGTACCATCACCTAACCGCTTTTCTGCCTCTGCCACAGCAAGAATCAGCCACTGCTTTACCTTGGCAATCTGACTTTTTTTTGGCATTTGGAAAAAATCAAGCATTGTTACAATCCCCATACCAACCAGCACCACACCAGTCACAATAAAGTACCAGTTTTCTATGCCCCAATACAATACATTCATACCATCTCTCCCTTTCCGTATCCGATCTGCAATGCAGAACATGCCAATTTTGGTTTTTATTTGCCCTCATACTCTGTCATATCGGCATACTCCTCATTCATGTGCCGATTGATTCAAATGCTTTTCTAGCTTTCCATGTGCATCTGAAACGGTACCATTTGCGCCCAACTGCTTCAAGCCATCCAACGCAGCCATCAGACCATAGCATACCAGACATTGTTCTTCTTTGATGTGCTGTATTTCTTCATCCTGTCGATTTTGTCTTTCTACCCATTGTATACTTTTGTACACCAATACACCCAAAGAGCCAATTCCTGAAGCCACCGCAATTATAGTCAAAAACTGTTCTGCCCCAATATACACAAAATTTTCTTCCCTTCCTTATGCATTTCCATCTGCATCCAGCCCCAGTGCAGTCAGCTCATCCAATACTACCTTTCTGTATCTTGCAGGTACCTGCACAACGCTTTTATTCTCCGGATTGCAGGTTCTTCTTCCTGCGATCACCAGTGCTACATACATATCTCTCATGTTCTTTTTCCTCCTTCTGAAAATAAAGTATCGTATCCAATCAAATAGGATGTCCATCCGCATCACACCCCAAGTCCGTCAATCTTTCCAGTACTGCCTGAAGATAGGTCTTTGGTACCTGTGGTGTATGGTTATTCTCTGCATTACAGGTTCTTCTTCCTGCAAGCACTAATGTTACGTACATCTCTGTCATTTATGCCTCTCCTCCTTCTGAAAGTGCAAGAATTGCCTCATACAATGTTGCCTGTACCTCCAAATCATTCAGCCGTTCCGCCTGATGCTGTTCATACTGCTCTGCCATTGCTTCCATCACAACCAACTGACCTTTTTCCATACGGTCTGCCTGTGTTTCTTCCGGTGGCAATGGCTCCGAAGGCTCCGGCGGTTCCGGCAGCTTTGGGGTATAGTCTGACCATGCTTTTTTTGTGTAGTCCCAGCGTTTGTTTGTCAAGTCAAAATCTTCTGCAATCGGTATCATATTTTCCGCTTCCACTGCGCCTGATAAGAAGCTGTCGCACCCCACATATCCATATCCATCTGCATTTCGATTTATTTGTGCATATCTGTAAATCAAACAAAAACGCCCCCTTTAGAAAAATTCGATTACCTGCCAGCTTACGCTGCCATATCTTGTAGTTCCGCTGCTACTTGGATTCCTACCATCTTGATATTTTTGATAACAAGGTGTCAGCACAAAGTTTGTCGCATCAAAAGATTTTACCGTTGATTGTTCTCCACGCATTTCATGAGCCCATACTGTACCATCGCTAGTTGTTGCAGTATTGCTTGTACCAGCTAACGAGTTATTGAGCAATATCAGACTTTTACTGGGATTTACGGATGATATCGTGACAGTTCTATCTATATATTTTTCATTCCTACTACTATAATCATTGTCGTTAAAAGTAACTATACCTCGTTGCACACTTTTCACTGCACCACGTACTGTATTGGTGTTGATTCTGCTGACATCGTCCTTCACAGCTTTCAGTTTTCCAAAAAGCGTTTGCTGTGACGCTGTATCTGCTGTATTCCCAATTTTCTGTGCCAATGGTGCAAGCAAGTCAGACACCTTTGCACCAATACCATTGAGCTTGCCAAATACCGTACTGGCAGAAGAAGCATCCGAGCCGCTCCCAACCTTGCTATGAATACTGTTTACTTCTGTTTTCACCGATTGGACTGTTTGCTCATTTGCCACATAGATTTTATTCGCCATTATGCCCCACCTTCTTTTGTGATTTCTTCCAGATACAAGCTTCCGTTTTCCACGCCCCATCTGTAATATGTTTTCGTTGCGCTGTCCAGAACCCATGCCGCCTGATCTGCATATGTAAAAATATCTGTTGCTTTTCCGCTTGGATCGTAAACAGGCTGTTTCATGGAACCGGATACTGCTGTCCTTACAGCTGCATCCGTGTATTTGAAAATATCGGTTGCCTTACCATCTGTATCATATATTGCCTTCGTCATATCCGCTGCACCAATGGCAACAACTTTATCATCCACATATTTCATGGTTGCAGGCTGATACATCCCTTTTGGTTCATAGGGTTCTGTATTGTTTTTGTAAAGTATGTTGTCCAAAAGTGCCTCTGTGACCTTCTCCAATGTGCTTTTGTTTGCATGGTTGTGCCTGTTTGTGGTATTTTCGGCAATCTGTGTTAAGTGCTGCGCTGTGACTTTGTCCAGTGTATCTTGATTACCATGGTTGTGCCTGTTTGTGGTATTTTCGGCAATCTGTATTAAGTGCTGCGCTGTGACTTTGTCCAGTGTATCTTGATTACCATGGTTGTGCCTGTTTGCAGTATTCTGCTGTACCTTTTCTTTTTCACCATCATCATAATTGTTGTCAGAAAGCACCTTGTATGCAGAGCCGCTCCCCGTTTTCAGCTCCTTGTCCACCTTCAAGTCCAGTGCCGCCTGTGTTGCTGTGGAAATGGGCTTATCTGCATCACTGGTCAAATCCACATTTGCAAAAGCCGATACAAATGCATTGAACTTTGGCACAGTCACTTCTTTGGTCAGCTGATCGAACACTGCCTTTGCCTGATCTACGGGCAGCTCCATGGGGTTCGGCTGTGGGCTGACACCTTTCCCCTCCATATCTGCCGGCTTTATGGTATACTTTTCAATTTCCAAATTGCATCACCCCTTGTATTTTCCGCTTTCCGTGTATTCAAAGCCAATTTTGTAAATCCCAAACGGCTCATTCAATTCCTCATTTCTGAGAGAAAACCTTGCCTTGTCCACTTTCTTTACCTTGATTTTCTGCCCAATGGCTCTTGGTGTGGTATCGCTGGAAAAATTGATTTTCTCCCAATTGATGTATGTGAAATCAAACCAGCAAGCCCTTGCCCCACTGTTGAATAGCTTTTGCCATAGTCCTTTTCTTTGCACCCATATTTCCACGCCTGTTGCAATCGCTGCCGCAAGAATGACACTGATATAGCGAAATGTCTTATTTTCATAGAAACGCTTTCCGGAAAGTGGTGGTATATCCCATCTGGCAGCAATGGATTTGCCATTGTCGTTATAGCTGTTTTGGTTTGTCACATCGTCAAAAAATCGGTGTATTTCCCCTGTGACCGTGCCAAAGCAGAGCTTTCCTTCCGCATCCTCCCAGAAGATCCTTGCAGGTACGTTCTCCCAGTAATAGCATTCATATTGAAAGTTGGAATACGGCGTATCTCTGGCATAGCTTTTTTGTAAACCATCCAAGAGGTATACCCTTCCTGTACCCATAGAAAGCAAATAGAAATCACGCCATACAAAGGCAAAGCTGTCTTTGTATGTTTCCTCTTTTGTCAGCACTTCATTGATGTAGAAGCTTCTGTTTTGCGAGTATTTTTCGCCGGTAATATCCGCCGCTGTAATTGCCATAACCCCCATGTCTGTCAGGAATAACGGCTCACTGCCAAGGTATCCGAAGCTGTATGGCGCCAATGCACCACGCCCAATCAAAGAACCGACAATCGGGAATACAGGCTTGTCCTCTTTCAGCTCACCGATACGCAGTATGATGTTTCTGCCTTCCTCCGCTGCGCTTTTGTGTGCGGCGAGCCTGTCGTTGATGACGCTGTACCCGACAATTGCGCTTCCGTCCTGCCCCAGTGTGGAATACCAAAGGTCGCCAAAGTAGAAGCCATCTTTGATTTGGCAATACCAGTCCTGATTTGGAAAATCCGGATTTCCGCTCACAAAGATACGATCAATGGCACCATTGACACCAAACAATGTCATGATATTGCATTTGTTGATTTTATCGGCATACCCCTTTCTTGTTTTGGCTGCTGTGATCTCCACATTGTCCATTCCTTTTACGGGGCTTTCTCCGGGTGCGACAGAAAATGTAACCGTACCTGCCTTACGGTCTACAGTAAAATCCCTCAGCTCTGTTAGGTCTTTCCACTCACCCTCTTTGACCAGCTTTCGTACCTTCAGTGCGTCCACGTCTAAATCCTTTGTTGTCAGCTGGTAGATCTTGTCTGTTGCAGTCCCCAAAAAGCTCTCCTTGAATTTTTTCCCAATCAAATTGATCGGCTCAAGCGTTGTGCCTCCGCCATTGGGCTTTCGGGATATGATAATCGTTGGAATGTATGCTTTTTCCTCCAGCGTCACCAGCTTCCATTCCTTTTCTTTTTCCTCATCCTCTTTTTTGTCCTCCTGTCCGGGCTTTTCAAACTCCCCATAGCAAAGGGCTTTTTTCCCATCGAACAAAAAGAGCTTTCCAAAAAACTGCCTGCCTGTGCTGCGTTTGTCTGCCATATCGCTGTATAGCACCGTATCGCCCAAATAGAGCTTTGTTCCTGCATGAATCAATTCTTTGTCTTTTAATACATATCGTCCGTTGATTGCGCCATCATATGTCTTGATTTTTTTGTATCCCTGTCGCTTTCTCACCTTTCCCGGCACATCCCGCATCATGTTCGGTGCTTCCGGGCTTCTGGTCATTGCCACCACCGTAGGGGAGGAATTGAGGTCCACCCCACGGAATTCCTCAATAATCTCCACCCCTCTTGGTGGTGGGCTTGGTACGGAAAACCCCATTTTACCACCACCCCGTTACGCTTTTCCATTGTGCATTGCTTCCCATGCTTCTGGATTTTGCTGTATTTTCCTTCAGCCTGCCCAGCCATTCCAGAAACTCGTTCATATACGTTTGCGCAAGTGAGATATCATCCTCTTTGTATACCTGTCCTGCAATATACAGCGCAACCATTGCAGCAGCTTCCGGCGCAAGCGTCAGCTTTGTGTCTTTTGGTGTCAGAGGTGTAATTTTCTCAGGATATGCGCAGTATGTCACACGCCATGTCCCCATCACATCCGCAGGCAGCAGTATTGTGCTTTCGCCTTCTGTTTGGTAAACTGCCGAGCCGTAATGCTCCCCATCTGTAAACTTGATATATCCATCATACATCGTATAAAAATCAGGAAACACTTCTTTGAGGTCATATGCATTGTACCTGCCGGCACGGAATGTCGGGGGCGTTGCGCCCCCTGTTTCCGGTTCTGTCAGTGCTTCCGCCTGTGGTGTTTCTGCCTTCTGTATGATCTCGCCGGTCTTTTTGAAATACCTTGCATCGGTACAGAGTAAAAGCATGGCTTCATTGGCTGCCCCCGGCATCGCTGCAATATATGGGGCAGTACTGTCATCCACGACCAGTGTATTGGTTTCGATTTCAAAAATTTTTTGCAATACACTGATTTGCAGTTCTTCCCATGTCATGCAATCACCACCTTACTTCAGTTCTGTAGCATCCGACATACCTTCCCCACAGATGGCAATGCCACGCCAATTGTTGAAGCCTGCGCCATATCTTGCATAGCCTTGAAATACGGTATTCCAAGTATTGTCATCCAAATGGCTGTCCACCTGTAAAGGCACACGGTCTACAAATGGCAGGCACATGTAATTCTGTAAGAACTGAGAATCCGCCATCATAAAATATTCCTTTTCCCCCAATACCTTGGGTAGATATGGCCAAATCAGTACATTCCAAAGCCCCATCTGAAAGTTCATGGCATTGTTGCTGCTGTCCGGATCGAGTTCACTGCCCACCGCTGCAAATACGGCTCTTTTGAGCTTTGCGCTGTTTGGAATGATGATGGTATCCGGCATCACGGAAAGAATATTGCCGTCATCATCTGTAAAGTCCTGCATTTTCTCCTGCACTGCATCCATCACATCCATCAGCTTCTTGCTGCCGTCGCTCCAAATTGCTTTGAAAAGATTGGACTGTGTCTGTTTTGCACCTTTTGTCTTGCTGGGATGTACTTTGGAAAATAGCGGTACGCCATCTGCACTGGTGGTATCGTACACCTTGTTTTTGAATGTTGTATTTTTCGCAATCCCGCCGGCAAGCAGCGTTGCTGCATACTGTTCACGCCCTCTGCCGTATGCCTGTGCAAACATATTTGCTTTGGACTTGATTTTTCCGACACTGGCATCGTCCAGCATTTCCTTAGTCACCGTAAACTGGTCTTTCCATACACGGAATTGAATGGTTTTGTCGAAGCCTTCCTGAAAGCTGTCCTGTGGAAATGCACCGCCCTCACCGACATCCTGAAATCCGGAAAGCGCAGTTTCGCTGGAATAATTCGCAGCCCAGCCCTTAGACTTATCCATAAAAAAGAGCTTGTCAATCAGGCTTGCATTTTCAAATGCCTCCACACTCTCTGAAATAATTGCTCTTACAGGAGCGAGCTTCTTGCCGATCACCGCACTGTTCAGCCCGCTTCCTTCACTGTAAATAAATCCGCTCATCTGTATTCCCCCGTTCTCATACTGCAAATTTACCAATCGCAATGCCCTGTTTTTCGTCTATATCCAGCACCAGAAAAACACCGCTTGCGCTGGTATTTGTCACCTGTAAACCGTCTGTATGCAGCGTCACCTTTGTTGCCACAGTAGGCTTTGCTGTGTATGGTACGGCGTATCTTGTGCTTTGCATGACAACGCCCACTGGGATACTGCCGTCCTCCTGCAATGTACCACGGCAGATGTACTGTACTGCATCCGTTGCAGCGCATTTTGTCAAGCCGGTGTCTGTCAGCTTCAATGCCTCGCCAAATACCGCCGTTTCTCCTGTTTTCATTTTTCTGTATTCCAATACTTCGCTGTCTGCAATACTTGCATCAAAAATCCGAAACATCCTTTCATCTCCTTTCGTCAGCGTGTTTTTTTCCATTTTGCTTCCAATTGTGCATCTGTTGCCTTTGGGAAAAACTCACGCCAAATCGCCTTATCCTCTGCACCCATCAAGCTGCCGCCCCCGCTGCTGCCATGTGGCTGTGCAATATGCCCCTTGCTGTTGCTTGCGTTCATCGCCTGCTGTCTTGCGGCTTTGCTGCGATTTTCCGCAATCATGTGAGAAAACGCCGCACCGTATGCCTGTTCCAGAGGAATCCCCTTGCTCCAGTATTCCAGAGCCTGCTGTCCCTCTGGTGTTGCTGCCAATTCCTCCAAGCTTGTGATATTGCTTTCCGGATACATCTGTCTGAGCTTGTGTAAGGACTGCATAATGAACTGCTGCATTTGTTCCCTCTGCATTTCTTCCTGCATCATAGGGATTTCCTGTCCGTATGCCTCCTGCCATTCCTCCTGTGGCAAGCGCTCCGTCATCAGCCCATTTGCTTGCTTTGGAAACGTACCGTACCCTTCATTTTTCTGATTGTAATACATAATCCCCCTCCTTACCTTCTGCCGCTGCGTAAATCATCGCCCACTTGTTTTTTGGGCTGCTTGCCGCCGCTTGCGTCCTTTGGTGATGCCACAAACTGCGCACCGCCTCGTCCGATATTCAGCTTTGCCGTTTCACTTTTTTTCATGTTTGACCCCTCCTTTTTCGATTGATTTCCCGCCCAATCCCCCCAAATGCTTTTGTTATGTCAGCACGATATCCTCTGTGCCAATCTCACACCCGTGCTTGGTACAGGCCGGATTTTGGCATATAAAATGCAGCCGATAAAACGCCTGCGTCTTGGTATCCTTGCTTTCATCCCCTGTAAAGAATAGTTCCTTTGACTCTATGTATCCATCCAGCCCACAGCCGTCACATTGCATGATTTTCTCCTCCTTTTGCCGTATTGTTTTGCATTCTCTCACGTTCCTCCAGCTGTGTACGAATCTCCTCCGCCATAGGGTAGTTCAGCCTTGCCATCATCCGCCAAAACAGCAGCAATGTTTGTATTTCTCCGGGATTGCCGAACGCACCCTTTTCAAAATTCTCTCTGACCTCCTGCCACATTGCCTCTCTGTTGCTTGCCATAGCAGCAGCCGTATCCACGGAAAAAAGGAAATCGTCCTTCCAGTACCATTGTCCGGCATCATCCTGCGCCAAGAAATCATATTTTTGGAACACACTGTAAATGGTTGTGCCGTCCAGTCTGTCGTGACGCACCATACGTGGTTCATCGCTGTATGCCAGCAGAAATTGAAACATCACACGGTATAGATGGGCATATGTCATATTTTTCATAATCCGCTTGCTTTCGAGTCTGCCTGCCGCCTGTGCCACAGCAATCTGTTTTGCGGTACCGCTGGTAGCGGTCTTGTCCTGTCTGCCCTGAAAGCTGTCTGTAATACCGAGTATATTTCTTGCGCTTTGATAATTCTGTTCGGCAACGGAGAGATCGCCTGCGGTATCGGCTTGTAAATTGAATACATGTAGGCAGGATACCTCTGCCGGGTTATGCACCTCTACGACCTTGAGCTGATCGTCGGATAGCTCCAAGCGGCTGTCTATGTGTTTTGTCAGTACGCTGCCCCCCTTGTCGAGCTTTTGTTGTACACGGGTATCGCATTTTTTGATTGCGTTTTGCTGATCCTGTATTTTGTCCGTGTCGCTCTCCCCCAGCACACGTCCCCAGCTGCTGACATTTTTTCTGACCACAATGGGATAGCAGTCCGGTTTGTAGTATGGGATTTGCGTCTGCCTCCAGCCCTCTGCCTGCATTTGTGCATAGGGTGGATATGCATGGATCAAGCTGCCGTCCGAGCGTTTGACATCCTCCCAAAGCAAGAAGCTGTCCTCTCTTTGCAGTGCAGCCGTTTTGCTGCCGCAACTGCTGCAAGCATGTCCCTGTATGACCGCACCGCAATTTTGGCATCTTTGCAGCATCCTTGCCTGATAGTCCTCAAAGTATTCCAGTTCCACGTCATTGACCCATACATATCTGCCAATGCCGCCCTCTTTGTTTCTGAAATAGCCGAAATTGACCGTTACCACATCCTCTGCCATGCCGTCGCCCCCTCTGCTTTCGGGGCTTTCCTCGCCTTCTGCCTGTACATCCTTGCCGTATTTTTCTGTGACATATTGCTTTGTCATTGCCATACGTATGATGATAAAATCCATCTCCTCGATTTCAGTGACACCGTTTTGCGGGATCACCTGCTTTGGGTGCAGAAGGCGTACCGACAGTTCGCCCCTTGTGGTATGTGTATGACGGCTTGCATCCCATTCCACGAGGAAATAATCGCCGCCCTGTACGGGTGTAATGCGTTCGTCCATATCATTGAGGTTTGCAAAAGAGAGGCGATCGACTTCATTTTTGAGATAATCCTCTATGATATGTGCCAATTTCTCGTCCTGTTCTCTGCGTGCTGTCACCTTTGGCAGAGGCACAGCGCTGTCCACCTGTGCCTCCACCATTTCTGCCACAATATTGCGCACCACGCCTGCCGGCTGGCTTGCGTTTTGCACCATTGCCCCGACATGTGGCATGATTTCACGGCTGCCGCTGTATAGTGCCTGTCTGCGTTCCATAGCGGCAAGCTCCTCTGCGTATGCGCTTTGATTTTTTGCCAAACGCTCCTGCCAGAGCTGCAAGCGTTCTGTCTGTTGTACTGCCTGTTGTTCTGATTGCTGCATCTGTAATCCTCCTTTCTATATAGGCTCGCCCCATTTTTCCCGAAGATATGCCTTGCCTTGTGCATCTGTACCGTAATAGTCCTCCCACATATCTGCCGTCCATGTATCTTGTGCCTTTTGCTTTTGTGTCTGTTCCATTCTCTGCTGTGTTCTTGCCTGTAGTGCAATGCCCAGTCCCATTAAGAGATCGTCATGCTCGCCGACCTCCGCCTCTGCCCTGCCCTGCTTCCCACGGATAAATGTCAGAGCCTCTCTCAGCGTGTCCACATCATGGATATAGTGTAGGTATTCTCTGAAATACGTTACCAGACCGGCAATCATCAAAGGTCTTGTCACGCTGTTTGTATGGTAGCCAAATGCCGACTGCATCCGCCCCGTATAGGTATCCGGTGTTTCCCGTTCATAGATGCGGGGATACCTCAGCCATTGCAAGACCTTGTTGGGATGTGTGGAAAAATTGGTTTCTATGGCAATCAGCGCCATATTGTAATACATGCCGAGGCAATATGCCTGTTCTGCGTATAAATCCTCGTCGTATCCACGCAAGAGCCTTGCGACCTGCTCGCCTGTGCGGTTGTCCAGCACCTGCAATGTAAAGCGGTCGCTGCCCTCGCCTGCCGTATCCCCCCCAATGACATACGGCACGCCCTGCTCCGGCTCTTTGAATATGACAATCTCCCCATCCTTCTTTTCTTCCCAAACTCTGTTTTTGAGTATGATTTGCGGACCGCCCTGTGTGTCTGTCACTGTTTTTTGATAAACAAAGCAGCCTTTTTTCTGTATTTCTGCGCCATCTCTGAGGTGATCCAGCCTTGCGCAAATGCGTTCCGTGTCAAATACGCTTGCGCCTGTTGCGATAAAAGCCTCCTCAGGTGTAGCAGGGTATTCCTGCTTAAAGATTTGGATATCGTTGTTGCAGTTATTGGCGATACACCATCTGCGCCACATCAGCTGTTCCTCGTCCAGCTCCAAACGCTGCATCAGTTCTTTTTCCTGTGCGGTTAATGTTTCGCCGTGGTAGGGTTTGCGGTATGTCTGCATTTCGTACCAAGGGAAGAACAGCGGGACATAATCGCTGATGCCTGCAACTGCGTTATCCCAGAGTGTTTTGAAAGCATTGAAGCCGTTTGCTGTGGATTCGAGTATCACCATGCTCTCCTCTGTAGAGGGCAGAGCCTGTTGGATACCGGCGAGCGTACCGAGGATATCCCCCGGCCAAAAAGCGACTTCGGAAGCGTGTAAGCATGTCAATGTATCGGAACGTCCCACCCCCTTACCGCCTGCCGTGGTGCATTTGATTTTGCTTTGCAGTCCGGGATTTTTTTCTTTTTCGATTGGGTTTTTGGTTGGGTTTTCAAATATGAGTTCCTTGGCATTGCTTGTTTTGAGCATCGGGCGCAAATCCTCAGGCAGTCTGTCGTAAAAGAGCTTGGACATCTGGAAAAGGTTTGTGGTTGCCTCGTCCTTGTGTGTAATGATCATGGCGCTGTGTAGGAAATGGGTAACAGCGTCATGGAAGATCAAACCCTCCGTCAATGTAGAGAAGCCCATTTGTCGGGCTTTGAGTATGATGATACGCACGGGTTTTTTTTCTGCACGTTGTTTTTGTATCGCCTCATAGAGTTTGATTTGGCTTTCATTGAGGCGGAAGGGTACGATTTTGCCTTCTTTTGTTTTGATTTGCAAAAAGGATTCTATGAATTTTTTTGGATCTGTCAGTCGTTCATAGCCCATGGTGCTTACGCCTCATTTGCCATCAGCAGAGCCTCCAGAGAGGGAGTGGGGGGATTGTTTTCTTCTGCTGTAGTTTCTTGTTTATGGGCATCTTGGCGTATGCGTTCGGGGTCAATTTGCCAGGTATCCTTGTCCTGATTCATAAGGAAGAACTTAATAGCGTCCAAATCGGGAGGGATATGTTGGATTTCCTCCACACGTTCCAGTTCCTCAATCATGATTTGTTTCTTTGCGTCGTCCAATACGGGTATACCGTCTGCCTGCATCAAGGGGCGTTTCACCTTATAGTATTTCACTACGGTTTTATCGTAGCCCGTACACTTGCGGCAAAGGCCCATACAGACATCGGACATTTCTGCGTTTCTGGCTCTTTGCGCTGCGCCGGAGAGCACTGCACCGATTTGTGTATTTTTCTTTGCAATGCGTCCCAGTGTTGCGGGGCTGATTGCGAGGCGTTTTGCCATTTCCTCTATCGGCAGGCCATCTGCCTGCCAAGCCGTCAGTTCGGCTAAATTTGTGAGTATTTTTTCTTCTGCCTTCATGTTTTCACCTCCGTGGTATTGGGGAAGCGGTGTGCTTCCGTTTTGTGATGATCTAAAGATAACACAGCAAAAGTACCAAAAAGTACCGAGTTTGAAAAAAATAAAAACGACCTTGGGGCGCTGCCCCAATACCTCGGAATATAATCTTAGTACATAGGTGCTATGCTTACCAGAAAAGGTTTTTTTGTGTGGGAGGTGGTAATCTTCGGTATTGTACAAAAATGCCTATGATTTATTTTCCGTCAAAGGACATTGGCAGCATACATACCACAATAGCATATCGGATGCTTTGCATAGGTCATGGATACAATACGATATCATGAACACAAATGGCTAAATGCACATAATCAAGCACTAATAAAATATTGATAAAAAAGCGATTTTATATAAAATCATATCCAAGCTGTATCATTG
>JAHHTW010000010.1 GCA_020024265.1 Anaerotignum sp.
CCAACAAAACGCTGAGTCAGGCGGAAATCGAGGCATTGATGCAGCAGCAGAGTACGCCGGCACCAGCGCCAGCACCGGAGGCGGCATCCAACAAAACGCTGAGTCAGGCGGAAATCGAGGCATTGATGCAGCAGCAGAGTACACCGGCACAGCCATATGCAGCAGCACCTATGCCGCAACAGGCAGCACCGCCGCCGATACAACAACAGCCGATGTATGCGCCACAAATGCCTTACGGTATGATGCCACAGGGCTATGGATATCCTGTACAGCCTATGCAGCCACGTATGATTCAGGCGCAGCCCTTGGATGCACCACAGCTTTCTGTAACAGAAACATTGGGCGAAGAACAGGCGGAAAATTTAGCACTGATTATGGATGTACCATTGGAAATTTCAGTGGAAATCGGCAGAACCAAAAAGCTGATCAAAGATATTTTGGAATTGTCTTCCGGTTCCTTGGTCGTGCTGGATAAGTTGGCAGGAGAACAAGTCGATGTATATGCCAATGGGCAATGTATCGCAAAAGGTGATGTAGTAGTAGTGGATGATAATTTTGGTGTAAGAATCACAGAAATTATCAAGCGTCCCGAGCTTTTGAAAGTGAAGGAATAAAAAAAAGCAATACTTGCAAAAAAATTTCAAATGAAAACAAAAAGAAAACCCGATAAGAAAGGTATGGTATCATGGCAAAAATTTTGTTAGTTGACGACGCAGCATTTATGAGAATGATGGAGAAGGACACATTGTTAAAAAATGGATATTCTGATATTTATGAAGCATCAGATGGAGCGGATGCAGTAGAAAAATATGATGAAATTCATCCGGATTTGGTTATCATGGATATTACAATGCCAAATATGGACGGTCTGGAAGCACTGAAAACAATTCGTGCAAAAGATGCAAATGCAGTGATTGTTATGTGTTCTGCAATGGGACAGGAAGCAATGGTTATTGATGCACTCAAATCCGGTGCAAAGGACTTTATTGTAAAGCCATTTAAGCCAGACAGATTACTCAAAACCGTAACTACCTTGTTGGGTTAAGTAAATCGTACTGCATGATACATATATACATCATACAATCTGTATGATAGGACTGTATTATGTATGATGCAATGCTGTGGTGGTACGAAAGCGCATGCGGATGAAATTGGCGTTTCCAAAAGGATGTGATTGGAATTTTCGGTGATATGTTCACAGCAATCAGCACGCTGATTATGGTAGTATTGGTGCTGATGCTGGCTTATTTTATGACAAAGAAAATCGGAAAGGGAATGATCCATTATCAGAACTCTCGCAATATAAAGGTTTTAGACCGTATGATGCTGGGACAGGATAAGAGTCTTTTGATTATTCAGGTAGGTCAGAAATATTGCCTGATTGGTGTTGCACAATCAGGCATACAGCTTTTGAAGGAACTGAATGAAAGCGAGATCATAACCCTGGATGGTTCACAAAATTTACAGGCACAAAATATGGTATCTCATTTTTCGGCTATATTGACCGAGAAATTTGGAAAAAAACGACAGTAAGTCATTGGGTTTGGAGTGCAGAAAATGGCAGAGGGAATCATAAATATCAATGGAAATGGTGTGCAAACATTGGAATTGTTCGTTATGCTGACAATTTTGATGCTGCT
Organism: Anaerotignum sp.; assembly: GCA_020024265.1. Taxonomy (GTDB): domain Bacteria; phylum Bacillota; class Clostridia; order Lachnospirales; family Anaerotignaceae; genus Anaerotignum. Next base: position 1,641 of record JAHHTW010000010.1, read on the forward strand.
GCCTTCTATTATCATCATGATGACATCCTTTACAAGGATCATCATTGTATTATCATTTACCAGAACAGCGCTGAGTACGCAGCAAACGCCGCCCAATATGGTATTGGTTGGGATTGCCCTCTTTTTGACATTATTCATTATGTCACCCGTATTGAAGGAGGTCAATGAACAGGCGTATGTACCGTATCAAAATGAGCAAATCTCACAAGAGGAAGCTTTGGAGCGAGCCGCAGTTCCGGTCAAAGAATTTATGTTAAAAAATACAGAGCCAAGCTCGCTGAATATGTATCTGGATTTTGCAGAGCAGGAAATGACGGAAAAACCACAAGATTTGCCGATGCATATTGTGATACCAGCATTTATGACAAGCGAACTCAAGCGTGCATTTGTAATTGGTTTTTTGTTGTTTATTCCATTTCTGCTCATTGATATTGTGGTATCCAGTGTATTGATGTCAATGGGTATGATTATGCTGCCGCCAGCGACGATTTCGTTGCCGTTTAAGATTCTGCTGTTTGTGACGGTAGATGGCTGGCAACTTTTATTTTCAGCGTTGGTGCAGGGATTTCGGTGACGGGAGGTTGAAATATGACTACAGCTGAAGCAATGGATATTATGCGTGAGGCGCTTGTGATTGCAATGAAGCTTTCCGCACCGGTACTGCTTTTGAGTATGGCGATTGGTATCTTGATTTCAATTTTGCAGGCTGCAACACAGATTCATGAACAGACCATTACATTTGTACCAAAGTTGCTGGTGATCGCATTGGTTTGCTTGTTTACCGGTTCATGGATGATGCAGACAATGCAGGAATTTACACAAGAACTGTTTATACTGATGCAGGGATAAGCAGTTTTAAGGAGCGTTTTGTATGTTGGGAATGGACAATATTCTTTTGCTTTCGCTCATCATGATGCGTGTCAGCGGTTGCATCCTGTTCAATCCAATTTTGGGACGAAGAAATGTTCCGGGATTGGTCAAGGGCGGAATCATTATAGTATTGAGTGTGATTCTCATGACATCGCAGCAATATCCATCGGTAACGGCAGTAAATACAGTAGAATATATGCTTTTACTGCTTAAGGAGCTGTTTCTTGGTTTTTCACTGGGGCTTGTAGTCAATTTTTTTCTGTATATCATAATATTGGCCGGGGAGCTGATGGATTTTCAAATGGGCCTTTCTATGGCAAAGATCTATGATGCACAAAGCAATTCATCCATTGCTTTGTCCGCTACATTTTATAATATTTTATTTGTATTGCTTTTCTTTGTATCAGATGCACATTTGGCTTTGATACAAATGTTCCTAAATTCAGGGCAAATCATACCATATGGTACGCTTCGGATCACACCGGAGCTCAGTACGGAGATCTTAAAAATATTTTCTGACTGTACCATATTGGCAGTACGCTTTGCTATGCCGCTATTTGCCATTGAGCTTTTGTTGGAAATTGGTGTTGGGATTTTGATGAAAACCATCCCACAAATCAATGTATTTATCATCAATATCCAAATGAAAATTATTGTGGGCATTGTGATTATGCTTTTGATGTTTTCTCCAATGTCACAATTTTTGGATAACAGCATTGCATGGATGTTCCGTGCAATGGCACGTGTGATGGAGCTGATGTAAGGGCATTGCAAAGAAGCAAAGGGGGAACAAACGGTGGCTGGAGAGTCCAAAACCGAGAAGGCCACGAATAAGAAGCGACAAGACGAGAGAAAAAAAGGGAATGTCTTTTTGAGCAGAGATATTGTCATTTTGTTTTCGATGCTGATCATGTTCTTTTGTTTGAAGCTGATGATGCCGAAGATTTATATCGTTATGCGTCAGTATTTCATGACTTATATCGGCATGATGCCGGAAGTATCTGAGATTTCCAGTGAATTGATGATGAATCTGATGCAAGGTGCAATCCGCACGTTTGCGCAAACCTGTGCGTTGCTTCTGTTCGTATCCATTATGGTATCTGTTGTAGTTACCATGTTCCAAACCAAAATGCTGTTTGCAACAGAAAACTTGAAACCAAAATTCAATCGACTGAGCCCATTACAAGGAATGAAGCGTATCATTTCACTGCGTAGTGTTGTGGAATTGATTAAGGGACTGATCAAGCTGACCATACTGATTGTCATGATGTATCAGTATGTAGTCAAACATATTTTAGTATTGCCTGATTTGATCTCTATGGATTTGATGCAGTCCAGCAGTGAGATTTTGGATATGATCTTTGGGTTGATCATCAATATTAGTATCGCCTTTGCCGCAATTTCTGCTTTGGACTATTTCTACCAATGGTGGGAATATGAACGGCAGATTAAGATGAGCAAGCAAGAAGTAAAAGAAGAATACAAGCAGTTGGAAGGCGATCCACAGATTAAAGGAAAAATTAAAGAAATGCAGCGTAGAATTGCAATGTCCCGTATGATGCAAGCAGTACCTTCTGCTGATGTTGTCATCAAAAACCCGACACATTTTGCAGTTGCGCTGAAATATGATGCTGAAAAAAATGGAGCCCCTGTCGTGATTGCCAAAGGGCAGGACGAGCTTGCACTGCGTATCATTCGTGTTGCACAAGAACATCATATATCTGTTATAGAAAATAGACCATTGGCAAGAGGCCTTTTTGCAGCGGTGGAAACCAATCAAGAAATTCCCGCAGACTACTATGGTGCGATTGCCGAAATATTGGTATATGTTTATAAATCAAAAAAGAAATTGCAGTAAAATAAAAACATTGGAGAAATGGCAATGAAAAGTATTCTAAAGAATTCTGTTTCTTTATTTGTTGTTGTAATTGTACTGCTGTTGCTCATACCGCTTAATCCGTTTGTGCTGGATATCTTTTTTATTCTGAATATTGCATTATCCTTAACGATACTGCTCATTACCATGAATATTAAAGAGGCGTTGGAATTTTCGATATTCCCGTCGCTGCTGCTGATTACGACGTTATTACGTTTGGGTCTGAATATATCCTCTACACGTTTGATTTTGACCGAGGAGGGGGCAGCCGGTGAGGTGATCAAGGCATTTGGTAGCTTTGTATTGCAGGGAAATGCTGTGGTCGGTGTTATCATATTCCTGATTATCGTTTTGGTACAGTTCATCGTGATCACAAAGGGTGCAGAGCGTGTTGCAGAAGTTGCAGCAAGATTTACACTCGATGCAATGCCGGGGAAACAGATGGCAATTGATGCGGACTTGAGTTCCGGCTTGATTACAGAGCAGGAGGCAAAAACGCGTCGTTATAAAATTCAAAAAGAAGCCGATTTTTATGGCGCTATGGATGGTGCAACAAAGATTGTAAAAGGTGATGCCATCATGTCTATCATCATTACATTGATCAACTTTGTTGCAGGTACCATCATTGGGATCGTACAATCTGGTATGAGCTTTACAGACGTATTGCAGGTATATACGATTGCAACCATTGGTGACGGTTTGGTATCTCAGATCCCCGCACTTTTGATTTCTACGGCAACGGGTATGATTGTTACCAGAGCGGTATCGGATGGCAGCCTGAATATGGATGTTACGTCACAGTTCTTGGCACAGCCACAAGCGATTATGATTGCTGGGGGAATTTTGGGGATTCTTGCAGTTCTGCCAGGTATGCCACACATCCAGTTGGTTGTCATTTCCGCTGCCTTGATTGCATTGGGGTATACTGTGAGCAAGAGGATGAAAGCAGATATGATGCGGGAGGAAGCTCTGGCAAGTATGCCGTCAGATATGGCGGAAGAAGTATTATCCCCAGATGATTATTATAAAGACATCAATGCCGTATATTCCTTACTGAATGTAGAACAGATAGAAATGGAATTTGGCTACAGCTTAATTCCTTTGGTCGAAGAATCCAGTGGGGGTAAGCTGATCAACCGTATTGTGATTTTTCGCAGACAATTTGCGCAGGAAATGGGTTTTGTGATTCCATCGGTGCGTTTGCGTGACAGCTCCAATTTGAATACGAATCAATATGTCATAAAAATCAAAGGGGAAGAAGTTGCACAAGGTGAGCTTTTGATTGACTACTATTTGGCATTGGAGCCTCCTGAGCCAAGTGGCGTCATAGATGGTATTGAAACCATAGAGCCTGCATACGGGATACCAAGCAAATGGATTACTCCCGATCTCAAGGAAATGGCAGAGGTTTATGGCTATACGGTCATCGATCCGCTTTCTGTTATGGTAACACATCTCTCTGAGGTCATCAGAAAATATGCACATGAGTTGATGACACGTGCAGAAGTGATGCAGCTGATTGAAAATTTGAAGAAAACGACACCGGAATTGGTAGAGGAGGCATTCCCCGATATCATTTCTTATGGCAATTTCCAAAAAATACTATGCAGCTTGCTCAAAGAAGGTATTCCGATCAAGGATTTGAATACGATTGTAGAAAGTATCATAGATACTGCTTCCGAAACCAGAGATTTGGATACCATGATTGGAAATATTCGTGTGGCGCTGAAAAGAACCATTACACGCAGATTTTGTGAAAATGGTCAGATGCGTGTCATTACCCTGGATGGGGAAGCAGAAAAAATCATTGCATCGAGTTTGGTCAAAGGCGACAGAGGAATTTATCTTGCGCTTAGCCCGGATTTGATGCAGCAGATGATTACACAGCTTGCAGAAAATATGAAAAAATTTGCAGAGCTTTCACAAGATCCGATTATATTGACAAGCCATGTCATTAGGACATATGTATATCATTTGGTGGAACAATTTTATCCGAATTTGTATGTATTGTCATTCAACGAAATCGCAAATAATGTACAAATTCAGGCGATTGGAAATATTGTATTTGAAAAACAGTAGGATTTAGGAGGTCTTTTGTATGTCGCAACAAGATTTCGCTGAAAAAACCAACGAAGAATTATTGGAAGAATACAGCCGTACAAAGGACCAGAAAATCAAACAGGAAATTGTTTTGCGCTATGCCTATTTGGTAAAAAATGTTGCAATACAATTCCGTGGTGTGTATGCCAGCTTTGCACAAATGGAGGATATTGTACATGAAGGAATCATTGCACTGATGGCAGCAGTGGACAAGTATCAACCGGAGCAAAAGGTCAAATTTGAAACATTTGTTTCAAAAAGACTGCGGGGATTGATCGTCGATTTGGCACGCAAGCAGGATTGGATTCCACGAAATGTACGCAAAAATGCAAAGCATATGGATGCAGCCGTACAGACGCTTTTTGAAAAACTGGGCAGACATCCAACAGATGAGGAAGTAGCAGAGTTTTTGCAGATGGATGTTTCCAAGTATCAAAAACTACAGGAAAAAACAAATTTGTATCATTTGATTTCCTTAGACCATTGTATTGGTGAGTATATGGGGGAAAGTCCCATTGAGCAGATTGAGGGAACGGAAAAATCTCCGGAGGAAGCATTTGAAAAAAAAGAACTGAGCAGGGTGTTACAGGAAGGACTGAAAACATTACGCAAAAAGGAACAGCTTGTGATATCCTTATACTACAGAAAAGAATTGACTATGAAGGAAATTGCAGAAGTTATGCAGCTCAGTGAACCTCGCATATCGCAAATTCATACAAACGCATTGCGTTCGTTGCGTACATATATAAAAAAACATTTCCATTCTTGAGGAGGAGAGATTATGTTTCAAGGGTATTATAATTTGGCATCTGGGATGTTGACACAAAATCGAAATCTGAATGTCGTTAGTAACAATATGGCAAATATATTGACACCGGGCTACAAAAGGGATGTTATGTATTCGTCAACATTTCAGGAAGAGCTGATCTCAAGGACAGGTAATTTGGAACATAAGAACGCAACAATGCTCAATGATGTATCCATGAAGCGCGTTGCAACAGAAACAGCATCTGACTTTACACAGGGGGCATTGGAGCAAACCGAAAGCCCATTGGATTTTGCACTGCTTGGGGAAGGATTTTTTCAGATTCAGACAGAAAATGGAATACGTTATACAAGAAACGGTTCCTTTATCATTGATGACGCCGGTTATTTGTCATTGCCAGAGGTAGGGCGAGTGATTGGGGAAAATGGACCAATCTATTTGGGTACAGATGATATTCATATGGACCCAAGCGGTATGCTCTATCGAAACGACCAAGTTCCGCTGGGAAGATTTGCATTGGTTACATTTGCAGATCAGTCACAGCTGGTCAAAGCAGGAAAAGGCATATTTCGCAGTGATGCCGCAGGGATTCCAAGCAATGTGAATATCCAGCAGAAAACATTGGAACGTTCCAATGTAGATGCCGGCAGAGAGATCGTTGCAATGATGGAATCACAAAGAGCATTGCAAAGTGCATCACAGATTTTGAAAATATATGATCAACTGGCAGGAAAGGCTTCCACAGAGCTGGCACGGGTGTAATAGGGAGGTGGCAATATGAATGTTTCTTGGTACTCTGCACAGGCAGGGGCAAGCACACAGCAAAAACGTATGGATATCATCGCAAATAACCTTGCAAATCTGAATACCACGGGTTTTAAGTCTAGACAAGGCACTTTTGGGGAGTTGATGTACAGTAATATCAATGCTCCGGAAGGTACGGAAACAAATCTACAGCACGGTTTGGGTGCGCGTATGGTAAAGGCAGATGCAGTATTTGAACAAGGGGTACTGATGCCAACAGACGGCAAGTTTGACTTTGCAATCAATGGGGATGGGTTTTTCGCACTGCGAGATCCCTTGACACAAGAGGTGAGCTATACCAGAAGCGGTCATTTTCATCTTTCGGAACAACCAAATGGCAGCATTGTATTGGTGTCAGATTCCGGAAAGTGGGTACTCGATACGCAGGGCAATCCCAATATCATGCAGGATTGGAACGCTCCATACGAAGTTGGAGTATATGTATTTGAACAGAAAAACGGTATGCAAAATATCGGGAAAAGTGAATTTATGCCAGTGGAGAAAAATGGAATACCAACCGTTTCTCAGAAAGAAAATCTATTGTTACAGGGTTATCTGGAAAACTCCAATGTCAATTTTGAGCAGGAGATTGTACATATGATAGAGTCACAACGTGCATATCAAATGAACATACAGATGATTAAAACAACAGATGATGTGACAGCCACAATCAATAGTTTAAGATAAATAAAGTGGAGGGCATATTATGACGATTAAGAGCTATGATGATATGGATTCATTTAAGATGGATGTACTCAAGGAGATTGGCAGTATTGGTACAGGAAATGCCGCAACTGCTCTTTCTAAAATGCTGGATTTAAAGATTCATATGTCTTTACCGGAAGTAAAGGTGATGGATTACAACAAAGCAATTCGTGAACTTGGAGGCGCCGAAACAGTTGTTATGGGGGTATTGGTACAGCTTTCCGGTGAAATTAATGGCATGATATTGTATTTACAGGATTTGAAATTTATTCAAACCGTACTGAAAAATTTGGTACAGGAAGAAATTACTGACTATTCAGAATTGGGTGAGTTGGAATCATCGGCATTGTTGGAAATTGGGAATATTATCATTTCCTCTTATACCAACGCAATTTCCGCGTTGACAGGAATTTCTATTCACTTATCTGTTCCTGTAACAAGCATCAATATGCTGGGGGGCATTTTGAATGTACCTATGGCAGAATATGGGTATCAAACAGATAAACTGATGACCATAGGTGGCACATTTATGTGTGATGGAGAAGAAGTATATAGTAATTTGATTCTTTTACCGGATATTCCGTCCTTAGATTTTTTGATGAAGAAATTGGGTGTTGAGAGTGAGTAAGACATTAACGGTTGGGATCGCTGATATGAAAATCTGTAGAGCTCCCGGTGTATTGGTAACCTATGCACTGGGCTCCTGCATAGGCGTTTGTATTTATGATCCAGTATTAAAGCTGGCAGGAATGGTACATATCATGCTACCCAATATATATGAAAATCGTAGAGATAACATCTTTAAGTATGCAGATACCGGTATTGCAGAAACCTTACGTAAGATGGAGGCATTTGGCGCAGTACGCAATCGTCTGGTTTGTAAGATTGCAGGTGGCGCTAAAATGTTTGAATTGGGTGATAACAGCTCAATTGGCAACATCGGTGCAAGAAACATAGACAGTGTGAAAATGGTTTTGTCAAAAGAACGTGTACGTTTGCTCAAAGCAGATGTGGGTTCCAATTACGCAAGAACCATGTTTTTTGACGCAGCTACTGGTGAAGTAACCATCAAAGCTTATGGAAAACCAGAATTGAAATTTTAAGGCAGTATGGTACAATCGTATGGGGATTGCAATTTTCTATCTTTTCTGCCTACCTTTCTTTGCGCTGGCATAAGGCATTGCTTTGATTGATGGTATGCCGACACAAAAACGATTGATGAGAGTTGCTTCGGATATATGAGAGGTAGGATTCGTATTTTTAATTTTTATGTTTTTTCTGATTGGTATGTGTTGCACGCTTGTGAAAAGGTAAGAGGCAGGCTTCAGGTGTTGCTTCTTAAGGCGTCAAAGAAATTTACTAAGATGAAAAAAGGATTGTAATCATCTTTTATGTATGCAGCCGCTTATTCTGTGGATAGGAGCAGAGGAAAAACTGTTGTATGCAAAAAAAAAGAAATCAAGAAAACTGCATACAGCATATTGTCCTTTTGCAGTTATTTCAGGAATCAAAGACATTTGAAAAATACCGCTGTGCGGTGTTGCTTGATGGGCAAGCGAGAGCATACCAATAGTGAGGGAGGAAATAGATATGGATAATCATAACAGCCAAACAGGAATCCTTCTGGAGTCCGGAACAAATGAAATTGAAATTATGGAGTTTACCATCAATGGCAATTTGTATGGTATTAATGTAGCAAAGGTAAGAGAGATCATTATGTCGGATCAGGTCAAGCCAATGCCGCATACACATCCGGTTGTAGAAGGTATTTTTAAGCCAAGAGATATTTTGTTGACCGTTGTAGATTTACCGATGTATTTGATGGGAACTCCCATAGAAAAAACACCAAAGGACTTATTCATTATTACAAATTTCAATAATTTGAATATTGCGTTCCGTGTACATACAGTAGAGGGGATCAGCAGGATCTCATGGGAAAATATTCAAAAACCGGATAAAACGGTAGCCGGCGGTGAAGAAGGTGTGGCTACAGGGATTGCACAGTGCAAAGGAAAATTGGTAACAATTTTGGACTTTGAAAAAATTGTTGCAGAGATTGCTCCGGAAACAGGGATTCAGATCAGTGAAATTGACAAAATGGGCAGACGTATACGTAACGAAACACCAATTATACTGGCGGAGGATTCCATTTTGCTTTCCAGAATGATTACACAGGCTTTGGAGAAAGCAGGATACAGCTGTATCCATAAGTTTGATAATGGTCAGGAAGCTTGGGATTATTTGAGTAAAATATCCGAAGATGATGTTGTGGAAAAAGTAGGTATAGTGATTACAGATATTGAAATGCCAAAGATGGATGGGCATCATTTGACGAAGTTGATCAAAACCAATCCTGTGTTGAATAAGGTACCGGTTGTTATTTTCTCCTCGTTGATCAATCCGGAGATGGAAGTCAAGGGACGGGAAGTTGGCGCAGATGAACAGCTTTCCAAGCCGGAAATTGGTCATTTGGTAGAGGTTCTGGACGGATTATTGATGAAGGTAGACTGATGGATAACCGGAAAGCTGTAAATACGGGGGGAAACTGGCATGAATAAATATATTGTAAGACAACCGATTAAGCAAATGGATGGAAAAACATTTGGATATGAAATTTTGTTTAGTTTAGAAAATGAATTATACAATCAAAGCGGAGATTATGCCGTAGCAGAAACAATTTCTTCATTCCTAATGCAAAATAACAATAAACTGAAAAATGATATGATCAGCTTTATGACATTCACACCGAATTTATTGTTTAAGAATACACCAAAATTGTTTAATGCAAGTGAATTGGTGATACAGATTGAGGACAATGTAATCATACATCCTCTGGCAGAAAGAATGATACAGCGTTATCGTGAAACTGGATATCAATTTTGCATCAATGACTTTCAGTTTATTCCACGCTATTTTGCACTTATGGAATACATTGATTATATCAAAGTGGATGTTACACAGACAACAGATGCAGAATCCATACAGAATCTATTGAATTTGGCGAAAGGATTCGATAAAAAGTGCATTTTAACCGGTGTCAATACGCAGAGATTGTATCAATTTGCAAAGCAATTTCCAGCAGATTACATACAAGGGTCTTATGTGGCAGAGGCAATGACAAACAAAACGGATAAAATGGCATATTTGCAAAGTAACTTTTTCCAATTGATTGTTGCTGTTACCAAAGATGAACCCAATATGGAGGAAATTGAAGATATTATTGTAAGAGATGCTTCTTTGACATATACATTGCTGCGTATGGTCAATTCTGTGCATTATGCGCTGCGTCATCGCACTGCATCTGTACGTCAGGCACTTATGGTACTGGGGATCAATCAGCTCAAACAGTGGGTATACCTGATGAGCTTTGGAGATGCTCCTGCGGATCCACAAAATGAAGAAATTCTCCGTATTTCGTACATCCGTGCAAATTTCTGTGCGGATCTGTATGACCTTATCCCCAATTTGGGTATTCCAAAAACAGAGGCTTTTCTGATGGGTATGTTCTCTACGATGGAAGCTATGGTAGATGCGCCCATTTCAGAGCTGATGGAACAGATTCCTATTTCTGATGAAGTGAAGGCTGCCATTGTATCACAGGAAGGCAGATGTGGCTTGCTGCTCTCCTTGGTTCTTTGCTATGAAAAGGCAGACTGGAAAAACATTACAAAATATGCAGAGGAGCTTGCACTGGATACAGATAGTATGGCACAGATTTACTTGAATTGTGTGGATAAAGTGAAGCAGATTTGGGATAGCTTTGTGCGCTATGATGCAGAAGATTTGCAGGAACAGCTTAAGGAAAGTATGGAAAACGAAAAATTTACACCCTAATCAAAACGAAAAACCCAGTATGGTGAAGTACACCCCATTTGTTCGACAGTATGATATGCCAAGTGACAAATGGGGTGCTTTTGTTGCAAAAGGCAAGGGCTTGCTGTCTGCTATGTGCAGACAACAAGCCCTTAGGTTTCTTACGTATTTTTTTATTTCAAAATAAGGTCTGTCCATTCCGTTTTGTTGAAGTTCTCTTTCATGGAGCATACATAAAATAAAAATCAATTATTTTTTGCATCCAGATCTTCCTGCGTATGTCGTGGATGTGCCGCAACAATCAAACATGCTTTTGTCAGCTCTGTCATGATTTCAACACCATATTTGCTGGCACAAAAGTTCAAGAAAGGCGCTTTCATATGTGCATCCATAACAGCATATTTGGAGGGCAGATTGGTCAGTGCCAATGCCATGGTATCGACGATACAACGATCGCAAGTGCAAACATCAAATCTTTCCATATATTCGGAAAGTTTTTCTTTGACAAGCTCCTCACATATATTGATATAGCGAAATCTTACTGTTTCATTGGGAATAGTAGGATTGCCTTTGCCAGGAGCTTTGGTTGCCGTAAGAGCAGGCGTTGTATCCGTTGTATTGGTTGTTGCAGGAGGTGTGGCGGTTGTTTCTGCTGTACTTGTTGAGGGGGTTGCAGCAGATGCTTGCTCTGTGGGATGTGTAGTATGTACCGTAGCCATAGGTATGTCAGCCATATTTGTATTGTCAGATTCCGTACCAACAGAAAAATCTGTCAGCACATCCTGTAAAGGTGTGGTATGCGGTACAGGCTGCGCAATGGCAGCAGACATATTGATTTCCGCAGTCAGTTCTTCAGCCAAAGATTCTGCAAGCTGTGCTTCCAAAGAGGTATCTGAAGCCGTATGGCTTGTTTCATCTTCGGATGCTGAAGCCTGTTCGGAAGTATCTGCAACAGCAGGATCAGGAGCATCTGCAGAAGGGATGGATGCGGTGGGTTCCATCTCAGAAGCTTCCAAACCCTCTGGTACAAGATCAACAGACTGGGAATCAGCCGCAGAGGTATCTGACGGTTCTGTACTTTGTGGTATCTGAAATTCATGTTCAAGCTCTTGCAAAAGAGAGTCTTTGATCTGATTGGAGATTGCATCATTTTTGCTATTTTGCGTCAAGCTGTTTTGTATGGGGGAGGTTGCAGGGTGTTCTGCTTTTTGTGTTTGTTTCTCAATCGCTTGCGCAGGCTCTTGTGGCTCAGATGTTGATTTTGAAATTAAATTTAGCACATGTGCTGTTTTTGTACTTTTTTTTGCCATAACTGCCACGCTCCTTTATATTGCTTTGAGGGCTTGTATCACTTCATTTGTGAAGGCTTCATAATCCTGTGCAGGTTTGGAAAGGGGAGCATATTGCAGAATGCTTTCCCCATGTGCAGGGGCTTCTGCAACAGATACACTGGTACGTATTTTTGTTGCAAAAACTTTTGAGTGTAAAAGTTCAGCCATGGTTCCTGCCATTTCCAGCACCTCTTTCGACAAATTCAGACGTGCATCGAATTTTGTAAGTAAAATACCAATAACATTCAGGTTTTTATTGAAAGATGATTTGACAGTTTCTACGGTTTCTTTCAGCTGGCTGACACCAAGCAGACTTAAAATATCCGCAATCATAGGAATGATCAGTGCTTGGGATGCAACATATGCATTTACAGTCAAAATATTGAGTGCAGGCGGTGTGTCAATGACAATATAATCATATTTGTCTACCACGGGAGCAAGCAGGTTTTTGAGTAAAAATTCACGCCCGTGCTGCTTAAATTCCAGTTCTGCACTGCTGAGCAGAATATTGGATGGAATGATATCCCCGCCGGGGGTATGCTGTATGATTTCTTCCAATGGTGTTTGATTTTTGAGTGCATCGTACAATGTAGCAGATTGTTCAATTTCAATACCAAGGCTAAAGCCCAGATTGCCCTGAGGATCCAAGTCTACCCCAAGCACACGATTGCCTTGTGCAGTCAAACCGGTAATCAGTGCAGCGGAAGATGTTGTTTTTCCTACGCCGCCTTTTTGGTTGGTGAGTGTAATTATGTATGCCAAGTCAAATTCCTCCCATTGCTGATGGATTAGATAATATGTTTTTTAAAAAATTTTCAAAGTTACTTAATAAAAGTATACTATATGTCGATAAATAAGTATAGCAAAAAATATAGTTTTTTATTGAGAGGAGATGTTGATATGTCATCTGTGAATTCCATAAGCAGTTCTATGAGAGGCTTGATCGGTGGGGCAAATCGTATTACAGGCTTGGCCAGCGGATTAGATGTAGATGCTCTTGTAGAAAATATGACCAAAGCAACACAAATGAAAATTGCAAAGCAATATCAGTCGAAACAGCTGGTGCAGTGGCAGATGAACGATTACCGTTCCATTACTTCTAAATTGACGGACTTTCAAAAGAAGTTTACAAACTATTCTTCTGACACCAATCTGCGCAGCGAAAGCTTTTTTGGAAAAAGCCAAATCACAGCAGTGGGTGCGAACAGCAAATATGTCAGTGTGAGTGGAACACCTACCAATGGTTCCAGTGCCAGTATTGTAGGGGTAGCACAGCTTGCAGAAAAGGCAAGTGCTGTATCCCAAAACCAAATTTCCGCACCTACATTGACAGGCGGTGAAATGTTGCTCAACGGAACTACCAAAAGCCAATTGGCAGGCAGCACATTGTCCTTCAAACATGGCAGCAATACCTACAGTATTCGTTTGGATAGTACCAAAACATACGATACGGTAGAGGATTTGAAAAACGAAATCAATGCACAGCTTGCAGAAACAAAAGTTACAGGAGATGATTCCAAGAACTTGGGTGAATACATTCAAGTAGAGCTTACTCCGGATGGAAAGCTGAGTATGAAAGAAACAAAAGGCAATATATTGGAGATTATAGGTGGTACAGATGTACTGATGAATACGGTTGGCTGGAAAGCTGGGGATAAAACCGAAAACGGCAATGTCATCACAGGTACCAATGCGATCAATGATACCACGATGCAAGGGCTGCAAAGCAAAAAGACATTTGCGGATTTGGTAGGAAGCACAAAGGATAACCAAAAAACATTGGAATTTAATTACAATGGGAAAGCAATCAAAATCAAAATGCCAACAGCGGACGAACTTGCAGGCAAAGGCCCCGATGCAGTGCAGAAGCACATTCAATCCGAATTGGATCGTACAATTGGTAAGGATAAGGTAAAAGTTGATTTGGCAGGCAGCAAGCTGACGTTTACCACAATCAAGGATGCCAGCGGTGCAGAAGACCAGAATGCAACATTCCAGATCACTGGTGGCAGTGATGAAGTGCTTCAGGCATTGAATTTGAAACAGGGACAGACAAACCGTTTGGATATAAGTGCAGCGCTGAAAGATTCTATCCAAGCGGATAAATTGCAGAATATCATTCAAAATGGCATCACCATCAATGGTGTTACCATTGGTAAGGGTACATTCAATGAGTCCACAACCATGTATGATGTCATCAGAGCAATCAATGAAAGCGATGCAGGTGTTCAGGCAAGTTATATTTCCGAAGCCAACAAATTCAGTATTGTTGCAAAACAGGAAGGCGCAGGTCAAATTACATTTGATAGCAATGCAGAAGCTTTGTTTGGTCCTATGGTATCCAAAGAAGGTAAGGATGCAGAGGTTTATGTGGATTATGATGGTGCTGGCGGTTTGGATCCTGTGAAGGTAACTCGTTCCAGCAATACATTGACAGTCAACGGTATGACGGTTACAGTCAATGGTACATTCAATGTAGATGGTACAGATCCTTCTCAGGCAGTTACGTTTGATGCAAAGGTAGACAGCGATAAAGTAACAACTGCAGTCAAAGAGATGATCACGGCATTCAATGACATCATCAAATACAGCAATGATGAATTGAGAGAGAAAAAAGAACGTGATTTCCTTCCTTTGACCGATGAACAGAAAAAGGAAATGAGCGAAAGCGAAATCAAAAATTGGGAAGAAAAGGCAAAGAAGGGTATGTTGTTCAATAGCCCAGAACTGCGTCAATTTACTTCTGATATTCGTTTCCTGTTCTCTGCACCAGATCAAATACAGAAGCTCGAAGAGATGGGTATTACGGTATCCAATGCACATGGCGATCATGGTAAAATCAATTTTGATGAGTCCAAATTCAGAGCATTCTTGGAGAAAGACAGTGATGCAGTTGCACAGATGTTTGCCGGTGAACCCAAAACAACTGTGAATGATAAGGGACAAACCGTTACATCAAGTGGTGGTATTATGACCAGGCTGAATGATATATTTGATAAATATGCTTCCACAAGGGGTGCAACCAAGGGGATTTTTGTAGAAAAGGCAGGCGCAGAAGATTCACCGCTTTCTATGCTGCAAAATAAATTGCAGAAGGATGTTGATGGTATTGATAAACAAATCAAAATCCTGAAAGATAAGCTGGAAAGAGAAACACAAAACTATTACAAACGCTTTGCCTCTTTGGAAACATATATCAGCAATATGAATGCCCAAAGCAGTTGGCTGGCACAACAGTTTGCAGGATAAACAAACGAAGAGGAAAGGGTTGTAAACGTTTATGAATGTGAGAGGCTATCAACAATATAAAAAACAGTCAGTAGACACCATGACAAAGGGTGAATTGCTGATATTGTTATATGAGGAAGGAATCAAACGCCTACTCATAGCGGAAAAAGCACTGAAGGAAGATGATATGGATACATTTGATGCTTCTGTAGAACGTGTGACACGAATCGTTCGTTATTTGACGGACAGTTTGAATAGATCTTATGCAATTTCTGCACAGTTGTATCGTATGTATGATTATTTTATGTATATGCTGGGGCGTTTGCGTGCAAGTAGAAATATAGAAATTATTTCTGAATTGAGAGAGCATTTTGTAGAATTACGGGATGCTTTCAAAGAAGCAGATCGCATTCAAAACGGAAGGTAATGCGCATACAGCGAATCAAGAGGTGTAAGTATGGAAACAAGAGAAACTCTGCAAGAAATTGTAAAAAAAATGGAGGAGAAATATCACCACATGATTGAAGTTTCTCAACTGACAGGACAACTGGAAGAAACTTTACACCATAATGATGAACAATCTATTATTATGGTGATGACAATGCGTGCACAGGAAATGGATAGCATCAGCACATTAGACCAGCAGATGCAAGAGTTGATCCATACACTGGATGATGCTACCCAAAGATCCATCAAAGATCCGCAAGCATCAGAAAAGATATCATCAGAAATTAGGCGCTATCATGAGATGCGAGAGAAAATACATCGCATCGTGGAACAAACAATCAAAAAAGACCGCATCATGAGCGAAAAAATCGCAGGAGCTGCATCTTTTTATGTAAAGTAGAAACAAACATGGATTTTCCGCTCACAGTTTTCTGTGAGCGGAAAATTTGCTTCTATGTTGGTATATGTATCCATGAGCAAGCAATGAGTTTGCAAGGCGTAAGGACGGAGGAAATATGTTTTCAATCAAATTGGAAGGCGTCAGTAAAGTTTATCCAAAGGGTAGCGTTGGGCTTTCAGGGATTCATTTATCCATTGCTTCGGGAGAATTTGTATTCCTTACTGGACAAAACGGTTCGGGCAAAAGCACGCTTTTGCAGCTGCTGACAAAAGAGCAGCAGCCTACAGAGGGCATCATCTATTTCAATGATATGGATATTACCAATCTACCCAAAGACCATATTCCCTTTTTGCGCAGACGTATGGGGATTGTTCAGGAAAGCATACAACTGCTGAATCGTTATACGGTGTATCAAAATATTGAGTTGGCACTTTTGGCAACAGGACAAACAGAAAAATACTGCAAGGAGGCAATTCCGAAGGTACTGGGTATGGTAGGGATGAAGCAGAAGATGTATGTATATCCGCAAGAGCTTTCCGGCGGCGAATGTTCACGTATTATGCTGGCACGTGCGATTGTGAACAATCCAGAGGTTTTGATTGCAGATGAGCCGACAGCAGGCTTGGACGCTACAGCTGCTTGGGACATGATGAATCTGTTCGATGAAATCAATCGTTTGGGGGTAACGATTGTCATGGCAACTCATGACAAGGAAATGGTCAATCTTATGAAAAAACGTGTGGTGACATTATTCGAGGGCAGACTGCTTGGAGATGTGAAGAAAGGACGATATGGAGATATCGTATAACAAAATACGGCACAAAGGGCATATCCGAAAAGTCTGATTTTTGATTTTCATAAAAATTAATATGAAACAACGATGCAAAAGCGATTTTTCGGGTGCGCTCTGGTAAATGATAAAAAATTTTATTTTGCCATTATGTTTTTTGGGATTGTGGACGATATATCCTATAGAGTATGAAAAACAGAATGCAGTAGTTGTAAGAACAGTGCTACAAAACCAACCATTGGGGGAGGGTGCATATATGAAAATTTTATCCAATATGAAGGCATTGCCATATCATAAGCTGACAAATACAGAAAGAAATGCCTCTCCGGCAAACGTAGAGCAAAGCAGCGCCAAACAATTTGACAAAGTCATGCTGCAACGACAAGCAGCGAAAGATGATATGGTATTTGTACAGGATTTGACGGCGCAATTGATGCAGGAGATCTCTGGTGCAACTGCCACAAGAGATTTGGAAGAAATGAAGTTGCAGCTGGCAAGTGATACATATCAAATCGGTTTTGAGGAAATCGCAAGAAGAATGATGTATTGATGGTGTATAAGGAGGCTGGACAATACGTGCAAACTTTGATGGATATATTAAAAGAAATAGATGACCTGCTGATTGAGATGAAGGCAGATGCACAAAAAAAATTTGATGCAGCAGTCAACCATCGCATCTCGGAGCTTGAAAATTGTATGAAAAAAGAACAGGCTCTGATTTTGCGTTTGCGTGGATTGGAACAAAAAAGGGAAAAGTTACAGGCGCAAATGGGATGTGAGCATTTGACGTTTCACCAAATCATAGAAAAACAGCCGCCCGAAAGCAGGGAACCTCTGGAAAAGCTGTTTTTGCAGATGCAGGAGCATTTGAAACAATATCAGGAGGTTGCAAAAAATGCAGAAAATGCATTGGAAGTCAATCTGCATCGCATTGATCGTACATTGGAGCAGCTGCGTGGTATGCAGAATCATGTGTACCATGAGAACGGGCGTGTAATTTCAGAAAAAAAGAGCTTTACAAGCCATAAAGCATAAGGATAGAGTAAGGAGTTGTGATGAAATGATTAATTCAACATTTGGCGGCTTTATGACAGCACGGTTGGGTATGAGTGTCAGTCAGCAGGCTTTGAATGTTACAGGGCAGAATATCACCAATGTTGGTACCAGAGGATATACCCGTCAACGCTTGGATCAGGTAAGCTTAAATATTGGTGGCGCTTCCAATAAATACAGTTCACAGTATTTGATCAACATTGGCAATGGGGTACTTGGTACAGGTGTATCTCAGATCAGAGATCAATTCTTGGATCGTCGTTTCAGAAATGAGATGGCAGAGGTAGGGAAATATAACATCCATGCCAGTGGGTTGCAGGAATTGGCAGATATTTTGGATGAAACAAAATTGGTGAACGATGAAGGCGGGATTCATAACCAGTTGGGTGAATTTTGGAGCAAATTAAATGACTTATCCACCCATGTTGGAGATAAAGAATACGATACAATGGTAAAGGTATCGGCAGACTCTTTGTGTAAGATGTTCAATTCTTATGCAAAGAAATTGCAGGGTGTCAGAAACAATGTAGAAACAGATTTTTCTACCATAGATGTACCAAAAGTCAATGATATTCTGAAAAAAATTCAGGATTTGAATAAATCTATCAAAACCAGCCAGATCCATGGGGACAAGGCATTGGAATTACAGGATGAAAGAAATCTGCTTCTGGATGAGCTTGCTACATATGTAAAAATTGATGTGCAGTACGATCCTGTTCAGGTGACAGATACACTCGTGGTTGATGAATTGAAAATTTATATGCCCGATTTGGAGGCAAATGGTCAGAAGTTTGCATTGGTGGATGATACAGAGTGTCGTCAATTTCGGACACAAAAACCACAAAATCCAGGTGATCCTTGGAGATTGGAAGTTACACCATTGGCGACAGATAATTGGCCGGCAGCGGGGAACGACATTACCAATCAATTGACATCAGGCTCTTTTGCTTCGTCCATAAAGCTTCTCAACGGTACGGATAAAGACAGTATTCAGTATTACCAGACCATGTTGGACAAATTGGCAAATCAATTTGCAAGTACCATGAATGAAGCCAATAAAACAGCAGATGGCACGGAACATCCACTGTTTACCAGTGATGGCAAAGATGCAACAGCGGCGAATATTACAGCAGGCAATATTCGCATTGCACAAGCATGGGAAAACAATCAATATGGTATTACGACGACAAAGAAAAATCCGGCTGTAGAGGGTGCAGCGGACAATGTTTTGCATATGATGTCTTTGATGAAACAATCACTGCAATATACACAGAAGGTACCGGACGGAGCAGGTGGCTTTCGGGATGAAGTGATTTTTGAAGGTACATTCCAAGAATTTTTTACCAATATGGGAGTAACGTTGGGTATGGGAGTACAATCAGGGACTGATATGTTGAAAAACCACAGCGCATTGGCAGGGGATGTGTCTGATTCCAGAGATAATGTTTCTGGTGTCAGCTTGGATGAAGAAGGTATGAATATGATGCAATTTTCTAAGGCATATCAAGCATCCGCAAGATTGATGACCGTACTGGATGAGCTTTTGGATACATTGATCAATGGTATGGGGAGATAATGGATGATGCCATGTCATAAAGAACAGAAAAAGGAGGTTCTAAAAGATGCGTGTGAGTACACAGTCGATTATGAATCGATATAATCGTAATTTATCAAAAACAATTGGAAATTTGGACAAATCTCGTATGACGGTATTAACCAATCGTAAGTTTAATGCGATTTCAGAAGATCCGGCATCAGCTGCAAAATCCTTTAAGCTGCGTAGAGAGTTTAATGAGGTTTCGGATCAGGTAGAAAATATCAAGGATACGATATCTTTATACGATAACTTGGCTGCTGGCGCTTTGGATGTCAGCACACTGCTTTCGCAGAATGTCAGTGAGCAGACATTGCATGCGATGAATGGCGCTACCAGCTTGGAAGCACGTAAAGCATATGCACAATCCTTACGAGGGATACAGGATAATATTGTATTGGCATTGAATGCCAAATATGCAGATCGTTATCTTTATGGCGGTGCAAGTACAAAGGAACCACCTTTTGCATTTGACAGAGAGAATAATATATTGACATACCGTGGTCTGGATGTCAATAGCAAAGATCCGGCCGTACAGAAGCAGATTGCGGATATGGTCAAGGAAGAAACACTGTTTGTGGATTTGGGTTTTGGTTTGACGGAAGATGGTGTCGGCGGATTGGTAAAAGGGACTGCCTTTGATACTGCGGTTTCCGGTTTGGAAGTCATTGGCTATGGTCTGAACGCAGATGGTACAAGTAAGAATGCGGTTGTGCTTTTGGGAGAAATGGCAAATGCATTGGATGATCCAAACTTTGATCAGCCGGGCTTTCAAAAATTATTGGATCGTTTTTCGGTATGCAAAAATGATACCGCAAACTTTGTGGCAGATCTTGGAACAAGATGTAAATTTTTAGAAGACACCAAAGTGACATTGGAACGAAATCAGTTTAAGATTAATGAACAGATCTTGCAGGTGGAAGAAGTGGATACAGCAGAAGCAATTTCTGATTACATTTGGCAGCAATATGCATACAATGCAGCGCTGAAGGTAGGAACCAGTATTCTATCCCCTTCCTTTATTGATTTTATGAAATAAGATAAAAATATAGCAGAAATTTTGAAAGTGTATCAAGGGGGGAAGTATCAGTGGAAAATTTACTGAAAATTACAAATGTAGCCATCGCATATGAATTAAAGATCAATAATGCGCAACTACAAATGAAAAGTGGAACAACAGATTTAGAGATTTCACGTGATGCAGGCAAAATGAGAATTCGTACCAGCCCCATTCGTGTGCAGCTGGATTCGTTCCAGGCAAGGGATTCCATTGCACCTGCTTCGGTAGGCAGTTCTATCAGACAATATGCACAGGCAGGAAAGCGGATGGCATATGAAGCAACAGCATCCATGGCACAGGAAGGTCGTATGCTACTGAGAGCAAAATTAGGAGAGGACGGTTTGGGACAGGTCATTCAAAGCAGAGTCAATAAAGAATTACAGGTCACAGATATTGGCATTGAATTTTTACCGAGTGTACCCATTGACATCAATTGGACAAAACCAAATATGACCATTGATTATCAAATGGATAAATTGAAATTTGATTGGCATGTACTAAAAGGTGATTTTGAGTTCATTCCGGGAAATATTGAAATGACGATTACACAATATCCCGATGTTGTGATAGAATATGTGGGGGAACCAATTTATGTACCACCAAGTGCAGCACCTGATGCGCAGGTGGTAGATACCAAAGCATAATATCAAAATGGAGTGAAGACAATATGGAAATACAGACAAAGTACTTTGGGACATTACCTTTTTCTCTGGAAGAAGCGATTATATTTTCAAATGGAATATTTGGATTTGAGGACGAAAAACAATTTGTATTGATTCGTTTTGATAATGAAAACAGCACCATACTTTCTTTACAAAGTGTGACAAATCCAGACTTGGCATTTATTGTGATGAATCCCTTTGCATTCTTTCCGGAATATGCACCAGAGCTATCTGAAAAAGATTTGCAGAAAATGGAAAAGAACAGTTCTCAGGAATTGATGTTCTACAATATTTGTGTGATGCGTACTGCCATGAAAGACAGTACGGTAAATCTGCGTTGTCCAATTGTCGTAAATCCAGAAACAAGACAGGCGATGCAGGTAATCTTGGAGGATGAGAAATACTCTTTTCAGCATCCATTCTCACAAAAGATAAAGGAGGATTGACGTATGCTGGTATTACAAAGAAAAGAAGGGCAATCCATCCTGATCGGTGAGGATATTGAGATTAAAATTATGGCAGTCAATGGTCATTCGATCAAGATTGCAATAGAGGCGCCAAAGGATGTTTCCATTGTTCGCAAAGAGTTGCAGGAAGCCATAGAGGCAAATCAAAGTGCAGTGGTTTCTGAGTTTGATGTAAAAGAAATTCAAGCATTTTTGCAGCATGAGATCGAAAAGTGATATGTGCAATGAGAATAGAAAGTTGTAAAATACTTTTATGTATCATACAAACAAAGGATGAAAAAATAAAACGAATGGCTTGTGTTTTTACACAAGCCATTCGTTTTATTTGGCATAGGCTCTGCTTATTTTTCACGTAATTTTTGCAGCAGTATGTTTGGGATCTGTTCGCAAGGAGCTTGAATACAAACTCCGCCCAAATTATATGCCACCATAGGCATACCATATACGACACAAGATTCTTTGCTTTGTCCAATGGTATAGGCACCATTGTTTCGCATAGCCAGAAGTCCGGCAGCACCATCATGCCCCATACCAGTCAAAATAACACCAATGGCATTTTGTTTGATGACTTCTGCAACAGAGTGGAATAGTACATCTACAGATGGCTGATGACCGTTGACTTTTTCTCCATGCATACATTGTACGGTATAGTTTGCTCCGGTTTTTACCACTTTCATTTGCATATCTCCAGGGGCAAGCAGCGCTTGCCCACGTGTAATGATATCTCCGGTTTGTGCTTCTTTTACCTGCATTTTACAAATGCGGTTCAAACGCTCCGCATACATTTTGGTAAAGCCGGGAGGCATGTGCTGTGTAATCACAATTCCGGGGAAATCCGCAGGCAGCTCCTTGAGAATTGCAAGCGTAGCTTCGGTACCGCCGGTAGAAGCACCAATTGCAACAACCGTATCATTCAACTTGTTCGGTAAGATATTTGACAAATTGCGATTGATGGGTGATATATGTACCTTATTTTGCGCAGCTGAAGGCAGACGCACATGTGCATGAGAAGCAATGGAAATTTTGCGGATGAGTTCAACAAAAAATCCATTGATTGCATGTTGTTTGGACATATCCGGTTTTTTTACAAAATCAACTGCCCCGGCAGATAATGCTTCAAATACTGTCAGATTGAGTGATGATACTAAAATAACAGGAATTGGGTGCTTTGGAATGAGCTGTTTGAGAAAGTCAATTCCATTGAGTCCAGGCATCTCTACATCCAATGTAATGACATCTGGATTCAAGAGTGGAATTTTACGCTTTGCATCAAAAGCATTAAAAGCATAGCCAACAACTTTTATATTTGGCTCTTTGGAAAGTCGATCAATCATGACTTTTCGAAAGAGAATTGAGTCATCGACAACCAAAACTTTGAGTTGTTTTTGTTGCATGATAAACCCACCTTTCCATTTTTATGAGTATAGAAAATACGCTATGAAATGCAGAAAACACAGCATTTCATAGCATTTTTTTGTTATAGTGGCTTACGATAGGTAGCCGGCATAAGATACTGGTATGGCACAACGGAACGATTGACACTTTCGGAATGTCCGATAAGCAAATATCCTCCGGGGTTGGTCGCTTGGAAGAAACGCTGCACCAAAGCATCCTTTGTAGGTTGATCAAAATAAATCATGACATTGCGACAAAAAATAACATCAAACGGAATTTTGAAGCGTATGGGCTGCATCAAATTAAATGTACGAAAAATGACATTATTTTTTATCTTAGGTATCACTGCCATCATATCTTTGTTTTCAGCTGGATGGAAATAATCTTTTTTCCAGTGTGCCGGAACATCTCGCAGGGATTCCAGAGGATATTCCCCCTTCATAGCTGTAGACAATACATTTTGAGAAATATCGGTTGCCAGAATACGTGTGTCCCACGCAGAAGCCTGCTTTCCCAAATAATCCTGAATCAGCATGGTCAGCGTATAAGGTTCCTCACCGGAGGAACAACCTGCACTCCATATACTTAGTACCTTATTTCTTTTCTTGGAAACCAGATAAGGAAGTATGGTATTTGTAAAATAATCAAAATGCTGCTTTTCCCGCATAAAGTAAGTATAGTTTGTAGTCAGTTTATTCAGCAATACTTCGATGTCTGATTGATTTTTTGTTGTTGTAATATGCTTGGTATATTGTGAAAAATCTGTAAAGCCCATAGACAATATTGTGGAAGTCAGACGGCTTTCAATCAGTTGTTTCTTCTTTGATAGATCAATGCCGAAATTCTGATGTACAAATTTTAATATGGTTTCAAAGTCTTGCTGTGATATTTTCAGCATAAAAGGTCCTCCCTGTGCGATTGTCTTATGATTGACTGAGTGCGACCTGATCCAATACCAGCATAGTTGTACCATCAGACAGCTTCATCATACCACATACCAATATTTCTTGGTTGTTTGCAGTTGGTGGTGAAATTTTAGATGTATCAATATCAATTACCTGATGTACGGCATCTACGAGTATACCAATCATAATGGAATTGATATTCATAACAATGATGCAGTTGCTACCATCTTCGCATTCATATGCAGTCTTTCCCATACGCAGACGTATATCTACGATTGGAATGATTTGCCCTCTAAGATTGATGATGCCTTTAATATAGAAAGGAACCATCGGCAGGAATGTAATTTTATGATTGATGATGATTTCTGTTACATAAGAAGTATCAATCCCGAAGCATAAACCATCTGATATAAAAGTCAGATATTTTCTTGTATTTTCCATCACCTGTGCCAGCTGTTCGTCGGTTAGCACTGAGGTGTCGATTGTTTCGTTTGCCATGTTGTGCGCCTCCTTACTTAATTGATGTGATTGGTGTACAGATTCAGAACATCCAATATGATACTGATGTTTCCGTCACCCAAAATGGTACAGCCTGCAATACCGGAGTTTTTGATGTTAAAGCTATTTAAATAAGTAGGCAGAGGCTTAACAACAACCTGCTGTTCACCAAGCAGCTCGTCTACGAATAAGCAGTAAGACTTATCTCCGGATTCTACCCAGATGACAATACCGTCTTCAATATTGGTCACTTCTGTTTCCAGATTATACAGTTCGTGCAGACGAATCACAGGATAAAATTCATCCATACGCTTAATCACTTCGCTGTTGTCTACATTATGAATGATTTCATCAGCAGAAATCTTGAAGGATTGACGAATATTATTGATGGGAATGGTGAATATGGAATCGCCCACAGCGATTTCCATACCATCTACAATTGCCATGGTCAGAGGGATTTTCAGTGTGGTACAGGTTCCTTGTCCCAATTCACTTGTAATGGATACAACACCGCCTACTTTTTCGACATTTTTACGTACAACGTCCATACCTACGCCACGTCCGGAGTATTCGGTTACTTCTTCGTTGGTAGAGAATCCGGGCAGCATTAAGAGATTGAGAATTTCTTTTTTGCTATATTCGGATTCGGGTTTTGCAAGCAGACCGTTGCGTGCCGCTTTTGCAAGTACGGCTTCCGGATTGATCCCCTTTCCATCATCCGTAACAGAGATGATGACTTCGCTTCCGGTATGTTCTGCAGTCAGTGTGATTTTTGCTTTTTCGGGTTTTCCGTTTTTCAGACGTTCATTTACATCTTCTTCGATGCCATGATCCATGGAGTTACGCACAATATGCATGATTGGATCGCCAATGCCATCTACGATGGTCTTGTCCACTTCTGTATCCTCGCCAATGATGACAAGCTCTACATCTTTGTGTAATTTTTGCCCCATATCTCTGACAATACGATTCATTTTTTGGAATACGCCGGAAATCGGAACCATACGAATAGACATAACAATATCCTGTAGTTCGTCTGTGAGCTTACGCAGCTGACGAGCGGATTTTGTAAAGCTGTCTAATTTTACACCAACCAATTCAGGGCAAGAGGTAACCATAGATTCTGTGATAACGATTTCGCCCACAATTGCCATAAGGCTATCGAGCTTGGAAAGGTTGACGCTAATAAGACTTTGCTTGTTTGCCAAAGAATGTGTAGTAGAGGATGAGGTTTTTTTTGAAGCAGATGAGGCAGCAGGCTGTTTTGCTGTTTCGGCAGCAGGCTCTGCTGGTTTGGGGGTATCTGCCGTTTTTTCTGTTTCTGTTGCTTTTTCTGGTTCTACAGCAGCAATGGAATTTTCAATCACCTCATACGTTTGGATATTGCTTTGGTTTTTCAGTACGGCAATTGCTTTTTCCAAAGTGTCCTTTTCCATAAATCCAATATAGAAACCATGGTCGATGATTTCCTGTGCGGAATCAGGATTGGTTTCCACATCGTTCGGGTAGAATGTAAATCCATCACAGGCATCCTGCAAAGAGGTTACCAGCATAAACGCACGCAGGTTTTCCATTCCACAGCCTTCGTCAAAGAAAACATGAAGGAAGAATGCAGATGAATCGGGAAGATTTTGCGCAGATGATGTAGACGCATCCGCATTTGCTGGAGAGTCTGCGACAGCGTCTGGATGAAAGTGTGTTGTAATTTTGTTTATAAAAACATTAATTTTTTCCAAGTCGCTGTCGATATTCTCAGTAAGGGGTTCTGAATTTTCAACTTTTTCAATTTCAGAGCGCATAAAGTCGATACTGTTGAATACCAGATCAAATAATTCATGATGTTCCGCTTCGCTGCATACGCTATCAAAGGTATCTACACCGTTATCACGGATTAAGAAAAACAAGTCTTCTACTTTATGTGCAATTTTCATCAAACAGGAAAATTCCATCATGGCAGAAGAACCTTTGATTGTGTGCATGATACGGAAGATTTCGTTTACATCATCTACAGTAAAGAGTTTGGATTTTTCGGCATTGATTAAAATACCGTCCAACTGTTCCAAAAGTGTATTCGTTTCGAATAAGTACATGTCAAGCATATTGTCCATGCTGTTGTCCATGATATTTACACCACCTTATTTTTTGATATAATGATATTATACATCATTTTTTGGAAATTTTTAAGCATAATATTGTAAAAAAATGAAAAAAATATAAAATTTTTATAAGAAGCAGGTGAAGGGATATGTCAGATATATTAAAAGTGAGTGTTCCAACGACGGGATATGAAAATTCTACACGAACCAATCCGATTTCGGTTCAGGATACCAATATTTCGAATATTGTAGATCCATCCAAGGTGACAAGAGCGGATGGGCAAAGCGATCAATCAGACCATACATTGACATTCAACTATGAATCCAATTTCGATGCCTTTGTGGCAGCACTGCGCAAACAACCGGATGTCATAGAAATGTTTTCACAGATATTCTTTCGTATGGGAATGATGGTAGAGTCCGGAATAGGGGCGGATTTTGCACAGGAGATCGGAAAATTTATGGATATGGTATCCATGACACCGGAGGAGCTTCTGAAATTTTTGAAAAATCAGGTAGCATCTTCTGGAAAATTTGAGGGTGCTTTTTTCCAGCAGCTGCAAACACTGCTCAATCAAACGAAGTCCGCAGAACTACAAAGAGAGATATTGCAGTTTTTGAAAACATATAACAGTGTGGATTCCACTGCTTCTACCATGAAGAATATGCAGAATATTTTGCAAAATATGACAAAATATATGACCAGCCATTTTCGTACCCCTTTGGAGCAAATGACTGCCCGTTTGCAGCAGCATACAGGGGCAAATGCATGGCAGGGAGCAATTCCTGCAAACATTGCACTTTTGAAAAAGGAAATCCTTCCCTTTTTGTCGAATTACATTAAGCAGACCAATGATATGGGTAAGGTGCGTGATATGATTACGATGCTGACACTGAATATCGCAAAATATGAAAACGGCAGTATGGGACGTTTGGTAGAAAGTTTTGAACGCCTTACAAGCTTTCAGGACTTTGGACGCATGTTTGGCAGCCTCAATACAGATGATTTGCGTCAGATTTTGCTTCAGAAAAATGGACAGGCATATGCAGAACAATTTGTGTCTATGCTGGAGCATGGACTCAAGGGCGAAGGAGGCTTTGAAACAAAGCAGGTGTTTCAAAATATCATGCAGGCATTGCTGCTGAACGAAAGCGTGTATATGCCGTTAAAGCATTTGATGTTGCCGGTTAATCTGATGGGGCAGATGATGTTTTCTGAAATTTGGATTGATCCGAAGCAAAAGAAAAGAAATGAAAATGGCAGCATCACAGAGTCACAAAAGCTGTTGATTAAATTCGATATTCAAGGCTTGGGATTTTTTGACCTTATTATGATGGTGGAAAATAAAAATATTGATATGCAGATGTATTTTCCGGAGGCATTGCGGGGCAAGGAAAAAATACTGCAAAAGGATATGGGCGACTTGATGGAAAAGAATGGATTCCATTTGAGAACATCCTTATTCACAAAAGCAATCAAACCAAAAAAAATTTCAGAAGTGTTTCCGCAAATCTACGAAAGGAAAAATGCAATCAATGTTAAAATCTAATGATCAATCCAGACAGCGTGCAGTTGCATTGCAGTATGATGGAGGCGTGGCAGCCCCGATTGTGGTGGCTTCTGGTATGGGGAGCTTGGCAGAGCGCATCGTGGAAACGGCGATTGCGCATCAGGTTCCTGTATTTGAAGACAACGGTCTTGCGACGGTGCTTTCGCAGCTGGAACTGGGACAGGAAATACCAGATGAATTATATCAGGCAATTGTAGATATTTATGTTTATTTTTTGAATTATTCTCTGAAAGATGATACAATAGAAAAGGATGGTGTGTAATACATACCATAATCAAGATGAAAAGATAGAACCAAAAGGAGAGGGCAGAATATGATTCGAGATAAGGTGAGCGTATTGAGCGATATGGGGCAGTTTCAAGGAGCTGGCTGGATTCGCTTTAATGATGAAAGAACAGAGGCAGAGGTTACATTTGATGATGTAAGCGATGTCGTAGAGCAGGATGTTTTGATTGGAAATACCGTACGTTTGCTCGTAACCGGAAGCTATTATGATTTATATGTGGGCAATGTGGTCTTATATGATTCATTGAATAGACTTTTGAAAGTACATCATGTGAAAAATACCGAGCAATGCGACACGCAGGATTTGAAGGTGGATGTGGAAGAGGAAGTCAATATTATGTTTCTGGAAGATGGAGAAATCAACCAGATGCAGGTGATGACAAGAGATATCAGTGCAGGTGGATTTTGCTTTATATCCCACAAAGAATTACAGGAAAAGAAAAACTATGAGGTTGTATTTTCCTTTTTGGAAGAACCGCTGCTCATAAATTTTGAAATTGTAAGAACCATTCCAGATGATATGGAAAAGAGATATATCTATGGTTGTCGTTTTGTTGATTTGGGTCAGCATGCAGAAGAAGAAATTCGCAGAAAAGTATTCCAGATTGTAGCAGAGCATCACAGAATGGCAAGAGAAGCGAGAGGTTGATGGATGAAGCCTACAACAAAATGCATGCGCTTACAATGTGTTTCAAGCGTGTTGTCGCTTTTTTTGCACGCAGATGCTTGACAACATGTGTAAAAAAAGTAGAATGAGAAAGAAAATGTATGTGATAGCAGAGATATACAGGAGGTGCTGATATTGAAATGGAGTAAAAAATTATGTTCGTATGTCATGACATGCAGCATATTGCTTGGTGCGTTTGTGCCGGTGCAGCCCGTACATGCAGCAAATGGTCCTATGGGAATTGGCAACCATTGGGCGCAGCCATACCTACAAAGAATGTATGCATATGGCATTATGCGTGGGGATCAGAATAAAAATATGCGTCCCAACGATCCCATTACAAGAGCGGAATTTGTATCTTCGCTCAACCGTGCTTTTGGGTATACAGAATTGAGCAATGTGAAATTGCCGTTTTCTGATATCAAAGGTACGGAATGGTATGCAGACGATATTTCCATCGCACACAATCAGGGGTATTTTGCAGGTATGTCGCCGAAATCCGCAGGTCCAAGACATGGCTTGACAAGAGAACAGGCAGTTACCCTGATGTGCAGGAACTTAAAAATTGAACAGCCGCTCGGCGGTGAGGTATTGGGCTACAGAGATAGTCGTGCCTTCAGCCAGTGGAGCAAAGGTTCGATAGGTGCGTTTTCCCAAAAAGGTTTTGTATCCGGTTATGCGGACAATACCTTCCGTCCTGCTGCAAGAATTGCACGTGGCGAGGTAGCAAAAATCCTTTCCGATGTTGTTGGGTATCGCATGTCTCAAGCAGGGGTATACCAGCCGGGGATGATACAAGGCAATGCAATGATTACAACATCAGGGGTGTCTTTAGAAAATACAACAGTTACAGGCGATTTGTACATTACTGCTGGTGTGGGAATGGGGTATGCCAACCTGCGGAATGTTACCGTATTGGGCGATGTCATCATCAGTGGCGGTGGTGCCAGTGAAGCAGGGCAAAACAGTATCAACTTTATTGGATGTAACATCAATAGACTGATCATTGATGGGCAGAAGGATAAAGTTGTGGCTGTGGATTCCTATGGCAATACCATAATCCGAAAGACCATTGTTAAAACAAATGCATATCTGGAAAATTACGGTAACAGCAATCAGGGCTTTATTGATATAGATTTTTTGGGTGACAAAGAATCCAAATTGTCCGTATCAGGAGAATTTGACAAAATTACAGTAAAGAACCCGAAAACATATTTGACTGTCGGCAAAGGCAATGTCAACCATGTGATCGTAGACGAAAATGCGGCAGAAAGTATTGTAACCATTGATCGCAATGCTTCTGCAAGCCAGTTGAGTCTGGATGCAGGCTGTATTGTAAAAGGGAGTGGCGATATCGGACATTTGATTGTCAGCGCACCGAGTACAGATACAGCAATTCGTCCGGATGAAATTACCATTCGTCCCGGCATCACTGCTGTGGTCGGCGGTGTGGAAATGAACAGCAGCGATGCAGCAGAATATTCTGCAAAGCCTCATATTTTATCCGGTTATCCAAAGCCTGAAGAAATCAGCTCGGAAACCGTATCTATGATTTATCAGACCAATAAGTCCGGTACACTGTATTGGGCAGTTACATTGGAAGAAGATCAGGGCAAGCTGGATGAAGAAGATATTATGGAACCCAAAAAATCCAAGCATGCTCAGGATATTTTGACATATGGAAACAGCCCGGTAAAAGAAGCGGAAACAGATATAAAGAGTGCAATCAGCAAGCTTTCTCCGGAAATGGAATATACCGTAGCTTCGGTATTGGTCGATGTCAGAGATAAAATCAGTGATGTCAAAGAAAAAGACTTTGAAACCGTAGATACATCCATTCCCGCATTCTCCAAAGGCTATCCGATCGTATCCTCTGACAGCAGCAATGGTCTGGAAATTGCCGTACTGCCAACAAAGACCTGTACCATTTACTGGGCAGTATATCAGACAGGCAGCAAAGCACCCACACCATTGGAACTGCGTAAGGGTAAGCTGACAGGTGCATTGGTATATGGTTCCGATGCAGGAAAGAAGAATGTGGAAGATATCATTGATGATGCAACCAGCTCAAAAATGGAAGAAAATACAAAGTATGATGTCTATGTCATGGCAAGCGACGGTGTGAGAGATTCTCAGGTAATTAAGCTCATTGGTACCACAAAGGACAAGACACCTCCGAAGTTTATCGAGGGTTATCCAAAAGAAGATAAACAGGAAAAAACGGCAGTGGCTACCCGCCTCAAAGTGGATGAAGACAGTACCGTGTTCTATGTGGTATGCAAAAAAGGTTCCCAATTCCCAGTTCCTCAGGGAGATGCAGAGCCGCCTGCGCTTGATAGCGACGAAGGCAAGCAAGCAATTATTTCAGGCAACCATGTTCTGAGAAGCGGCAATACAAAGGTGAAAGCGGATACAGAGCTGCTCTTTAAGATTACAGGTCTGGAAGAAGAAACACCATATGACGTATATATGGTGGCAAGAGATGCATCCGGTAATATTTCCGATGTACATAAGCTGGGTATCAAAACGCTGGATGTGAAACCGCCTACAGCAGCATTGGTATTGGGTGATGAACTCAATGGCAATCTGAAAATGGGTGCGGATTTGACCATACAGTTCAGTGAAATGGTAATCAATCGCAATACAAAAAAACAGTTTACACTAGAAGGTCTGCAAGAGGCGACAAGCTCTGATCGTGCCTGCATTGAGCTGTACAATATTTCCGGTGGGGATAAGAAGCTGGTTCCCATGGACTTGAGCCAAGCGGGCAGTGTGGAAACCGGTACAGATGAAAATGCAAAAACATACATCACATTCCATCATACCGACAAATATTTGCAGTCCGGCGAAAAATATCAGTTTGTATTATCCGGAATTGCAGATACATCCGGCAATGCAATGGAAGATAAAACAGAGCTTTCCTTTGAAACTGTGCCACCCACAGTCAAGCTCAACAAAACAGTATCTCCCATAGATATGGACTTGACCTTTATGGTTACACCGGAAGAACACAGCACAGATCCCAATGTACTGTATGATATGATTTTGTCTTCCGATATTACGATTAAATTTGATTTGTACATCAAAGAAAATAACGCATTTAAGCCCATTGCAAAGGATATTCTGATTTGGAAAAATGAGATTGCTTCCGTACATCAGTCCATCCACAAAGAACAGGCAGCAAATATGGTTCAGGAATCTTTCAGCAGCTTCCAAGAACCAAGAGAATATGGCATCAAGATTACAGAAGTAGATGGGGATGTGCATAGGGGTGGATGGAATAAAACCATACACATTGCACCGGATTGTTTGATTGGTGAAAAAAATGCGCTGAATTTGTTGGCGCAGGATTCCAAAGATGGCTTTGACAAAGCAATTGAAAGTGGTGCAAAACAGGTCAACGATCCCACAGGCTTTACCATGATGCTCTCCTTTACAGACAGTATCATTCCACAATTTGCGGAATATAAGTACAAAGAGGGAGATATTGAACCAAGCAAAAAGGTATATTACCCAATCACAGAGGCATTGGACCCATTGGGAAAACCCGTGCCAAACGGCTCCTTCATTGGAGATACTTTGGTAAAACCCCATGTTAAGACAGATAAACCGGCAATGATGTATTATTTGATCGCACCGGCCGGTACGGTAGGTAAGGTTACTGCCGAGGATTTGATTGGCAATCGCATCAAGGTAGACGGTGCAAAGAGCGGTTCCTACCGCATCGAAAGCGGCGATGTAGAGTATAGCTTTTTGGTAGACGGTTTGCAGCCTCAGCGAGCATATGATTTCTTCTATTGCTTGAAGGGCAATCCGCAGACACCATCTCCTGTTGGCAAAAAACGATTCCAAACAAGAGCAATCATTCCTCCCGACTTGGATGCCACTGCAATCTCCAGAGGGGATCAGACGGTTACCATGCGTGTGCGTTCTGATAAAAATGCCAGCGTAGACTGGATTGTCATTCCAAAGGCAGAGTGCGATGCTTGGTTTGATGCCAGTGGTAAGCTGATCAAAAATAAGGATGAAGTAATACAGATCATCCGCAATGGTCAGGAAAACGAAGAAGTGACTACACAGGCATATGGCAATGTACAGACAATGCCGGATGACAGGGACAAACAGCGTCCGTTCTCAGCAGATATTGAAGTAAAAGGATTGGAATACGGAAGCCACTATACATTCCTTGCAGTTGCTCGTGCATGCTTGGATAACACCGGGCAGACCATTGGTGGATTCTCGGATGTTGTAGTGGAAAGAGATATTACACCAAAGGATACGACGCCACCAACTGTTACAGGCAATACCGTTATTGAAAATCCAACCGCAACAGGGCAGCCGTATCAAGGAAAACTGACATTGACATTCAGTGAAGAAATGTACTATCAAGAAGGGAATCAGTTGCAACCGTTGACGGTAGATGTATTCCGTAAGTATCTGAAAGCAACCAATGAGGAAGATATCACAGTTAATGGAAAGCCGATAGGTATCAATATTGTAGGCTATACCACAAGGCTGTATGACGATGTATACAGAGATAATCCTGTGGTAGGCTTGAGCAGTATTACCATTTCATTCCAGAAAATTTATCATGAATCGGTTATCAACCTGGATTTGAATTTGTTTGACAAGAGCTATAATCTTGCAGGTATGCTTTACATGGTTTTCCAAGATAACGAAATCTATGGAGGCAATCCGGGCGAAGGCAGACGAGATTCCAAGTGGAACATTGAATGGAGAAAACAATGAAGCAACAGAGGAGCAGATGATACATCTGTTCTCTGAAGGAGCAGCCCTCACGTTTTTTGTGAGGGCTTTTCCATTGCATAAAAAAAACATAGAAAGAATTGCCTTATTTTGACGGATACAGTATAATTATGTAGAAAGCAGATACATAATCAAAAATAAGTAAGCGGGTGAAAAAGGATATGGGCAAACGTAAGAAGAAAAAAGAGCAGGCATCTTATGAAATGGATGAAAGCATGGACATAGAAGATGACGAAGATGGTGGAGGTAAGAAATCCAAGAAAAAAATATTCATCATTGTTATGATTATGCTTGGTCTGACGGTGGCAGTCATTGCATTTATGCTGGTCACAAGAGAAAAGAATATTGTGGTAGATGCCTATGTGAGCGGAGAAGAAACCGTAGATTCTCTGACAACATTGGTAGGAGAACGCAAGATGAAAGAGGAGTTGGCTTACGAAGTAGATGGTATATCCAAGAAAGAATATGTGTATGAAGCGGATGATCAGACAGAAGCTGATTTGGAGGAATACACTGCTTATTTGGTAGAGGAACGTGATTTTACAAAGCTGGAAGCCAATATGGAAAATCAGCCGGAGGAAGTATTGTCCTATGAGGCATATGCGATTGCAGCTGCGCAAAAGGGCTACGTTTTTGAAGTGGAAATCATCTCACAGGAGGATCAATTCTCGATTGCGGTCAGCACACATGAGGGAAAAGATCCCAAAGCAAAGGAAGAAGAAAAACAGCGTGAATTTACCAGAAATGATGCGAAAACGCATTTTGAAAACTTCCTAACAGAGCATGGAAATTTGCCAAAGCCTTTGGAATCGTACAGCTTGATTTTTGATGTGGGACAAACGACCATCAATGGCGAAATCTGTTATGGGATTACCGTCTATGAAGCGGGTGTGGACAACTGCAATACTTTTGTAGAAAAGTATTATATGTCTTTGAAGGATCGCAATATTTATCTGTACGATAATGTGACACGTACCAGTGCATTGGTAGAATCTCAAACTCCAGCAGGCAATCAGTCGAAAGTTCCCGAGGAAGGCAGTGTGACCGTTGGGGCAGAGGCAGAGTCGAAGGACAAAAATGCTGTAGAAGATGCGAAAGAGAGAAAAGATACAGAAAATCAAAAAGATCAAAAAGATCAAAAAAATACAAAAGATTGAAAAGACAAGGACGAATAATATCATGAAAAAAGAAACGAGAAATATACAAAAATATGTGAATGAGGGGTGAGCGAATGTATCGTTTTCGTACAACATTTGAAATGAATCAAATGCAGATACGTCGTTTTCTACTTATTTATACAAAATCAGCAAATATGCGCAGTTTGATTGTATTTGGAAGCTTGGCATGCCTCATGCTTGGTATTGCAGTGTATTTTGCAGTAGGAAAGGGAAATATGCTAAAAATGCTGTTTTTCCTGATTGTATCGTGTATTTGCTGTGTACTGCATATGGTATTGTGCTTGCTCCGTTTGGAAATACTGACCAAGCATCCCCCCTATGCCATTGGGGGCTATCTTTCCATGGAAATGCAGGATGGATTTTTCCATGTCAATTGTTCAGGACAAATGAAAAGCTACAGCAAGGGTGACTTGATGAAGTACACAGGCAAGGGAAAAACAGAAGATTACATACTACTGAAAAAGAAAAAGCCTTTTTTTGGAAAACGAGATATGATTGTAGTACCCGCAGAAGTTTTGACGGATTTGATTCGTACAGAATTGGATCGCTTCTTAGAGGGATTGGAACAAAGCATAGAAAAATAATTTATGATTGTTCAAAGTATGACTGGGCGAGGAGGCGTAAAGTGTGAATGTATACTTGGCAAGGCAACCGATTGTGAATCGTAAGAAAAAAACAGTTGCGTATGAGATGCTATACCGCTGTTCCGGTGAAAACTATTATTCTCCCGACTGGGATGGTACCGATACAACCAAAAAATTGCTGCATAATATTATGCTGAATTTTGGCTTTGATTATGTGACAAAGGGCAAACGGGCATTTCTGAATTTTACAGATACACTGTTATGTAACAATACACCCATGCTGCTGCCCTCAGATAGAGTGGTGATAGAACTGTTGGAAACCATCCAGTATACCGATGAGGTGATTGAACAGATCCGTATGCTCAGACAATGGGGGTATGTTTTTGCTTTGGATGATTATATTGGGGATGAGGTTCCAGACACAGTCTTAGATTTGGTAGATATTATAAAAGTGGATTGGATGGGCACTGACCATAAAAAGCGTCAGGAGATTGCGGATTCCTATGCACAGGAAAAGGATCTTCTTGCAGAAAAAATAGAAACAGAGGAAGAATTTCAAGAAGCGTTACAGATGGGATTTGAATTTTTTCAGGGGTATTATTTTGCACGACCTACGCTTCATTTTAAGAAGGTTTATGACATATCTGTTGCAACATATATTCGGCTTTGGGAGGAAATCTCAGGCAGCAGCGTGGATTTGGAAAAGCTCTCTAAAATCATAGAGCTGGATATTGGTGCAACATACAAGCTGCTGTGCAAAGCCAATACATTACAGTATTTCCACATACATCGTGTACATTCCATTCAGCAGGCATTGATGATTATTGGGCTGGATGAAGTAAGGCGGTGGATTCTTCTGCTGCTTTTGAATAATCTGTCCGATAGCCACAACGAGGAGGCAGTACAGCAAGCCCTGCTGCGTGCAGTATTTGCAGAGCATATTGCACAGTATATTGCAGGAGAGCATCAGACAGGCAATTTGGCACAGCAGGCATATATGATGGGAATGTTCTCGATTGTGGATGACGAATCCAAAAAAATGCTGCATACGATGATGAACAGCGGACCGGCACTGCGTGATATCAGAGGCGCATTGTCTGGAAAAGATGAAATGTTGTCTGATATTTTGAATTTTATTGTGAAGTACGAACAAAATGAATGTCCGGAATCGGAGCAGGAGATTATAAAATTTTTGGAAAAGTATCATATGGATTCCGAACAGGTCGCACAGATATATTTACAAGCGGTTTGCTATGCAGAAGAAGCGTTTTGCGTGAATCCGGCAGAGATCACACCGGATTTGGGGAAACGACTGAATTTACCAGAGAAATAAAAAAGGATATATTGCTGTTTTGGTATATCCAGAAATAATCTTGCAGCAGCATATAAAGTGTCTGATACAAAATAAGCAGATGGAGTACCCAACAGCTCTATCTGCTACACAATAGCAACATATCTTTGATAGAGTAAAGGGCGTATTTGAAAAATCGCTTTGGCAGTGTTCTTGCCGAAAACAATACCATATGGATTTGTTAGGAACATATGTGGTATTGTTTTCGGAAAAAAAGCAAAGAATGAGATTTTTCAGACATGCCCTCTTTTTTTGACTTCTGCTGTATGAGGATACTGACATATGCAGCGCTTGCTTTTTTATACAAAATACGGCACTTGTCTATGGCATTTTTTTGAGATTCGCCGTATAGTGATTAGAGTATGTATATTGTATATTGAAAAGAGTGATACGATGAAAGAGGAAACAAATAAGCCCTCCTTTATGGTGCGGCTGGCAACATGGATTGTAGATAAGAGAAAGCTGTTCTTCCTGTTTTATGGTGCAGCAGCATTGTTCTCTATTTTTTCACAAAGCTGGGTATCGGTAAACGATGATTTGACTTCTTATTTGCCACAGGAAACAGAAACCAGACAAGGGCTGGATATTATGGATGCGGAATTTACCACATTCGCAACGGCACGCATTATGGTTCATAATATTACATATTCTATGGCAGATAGTCTGGTAGCGCATTTGGAGCATGTCGAAGGTGTTTCGGAAGTAAAATTTGATGAAACAGAAGATCATTACCAAGGTGCGGCAGCATTGTATGAAATAACATTCGATGGAGAGGTAGAGGATGATATTTCTCTGGAAGCGCTGGGAGAAGTCAAGAAGGTGCTTGCACCATATGACAGCTATATTTCCACAGAGGTAGGCAATAACCGCTCTGATCTTTTGGCAGAGGAAATGAAAACAATTATTGTCATTGCGGCAGTCATCATTGTCAGTGTGCTGCTCTTGACATCCAAAGCATATATGGAAATTCCTGTTTTGCTTTTGACATTTATTGCGGCAGCAGTATTGAATAAAGGAACAAACTATTGGTTTGGAGAGATTTCGTTTATTTCAAATTCGGTCACGGTTGTGCTTCAGCTTGCATTGGCAATTGACTATGCCATCATACTATGCCATAGGTATGGGGAAGAACGTACGCATATGGAACCAAGAGAAGCAGTGATTACTGCTTTGAGCAAGGCAATTCCGGAAATTTCTGCAAGCAGCTTGACAACCATTTCCGGACTGGCGGCTTTGATGTTTATGCAGTTTGATATTGGTTTTGATATGGGACGTGTACTGATCAAAGCGATTTTATTCAGCCTGCTTTCCGTATTTACATTGATGCCGGGATTGCTGATGCTCTTTAGCAAAGGGATTGATCGTACACATCATCGGAATTTTGTGCCCTCCATTGACGGGATCGGACATATTGTAGTCAAGCTGCAATATATTGTTCCACCGATTTTTGTCATTTTATTGATTGTGGGATATAAATTTTCTTCCATGTGTCCCTATGCTTATGGGTATACACAAATTACATCGTTTCAAAAAAGTGAGCAAACCATTGCCACAGATAAGATTGAAGAAATCTTTGGCGGGCAGAATGTACTTGCTGTTGTCGTGCCAAAGGGGGACTATGACAAGGAACGTGGTATGCTGGCGGATTTGGAAAAACATAAAGAAGTCAATTCGGCATTGGGCATTGCAAACGCAGAGGCAATGGACGATTATATGCTTGCAGATGCGCTGACACCACGCCAGATGGCAGAAATGATGGATATGGACGTGGAGTTTGCAAAGCTGATGTATACAGCCTATGGAATCAAAAATGAGGAATACGGATATGTGCTTGGCAATCTGGATGAATATTCTGTACCGTTGATTGATATGCTGTTGTTTGCACATGATGAAGCAGACAAAGGATATATGGATCTGGATGACGAGATGCAGGATGATCTGGATGAGGCATACGACAAGATTGTCGATGCACAAAAACAGCTACAGGGCGAACACTACTCTCGTGTGGTACTGGACTTAAATATTCCCGAGGAGGGTGAACAAACCTTTGCCTTTTTGGATACCTTACGTGCGGATGTGGAGCGCTATTATGATGATTATTATTTGGTTGGTAATACCACCAGTGATTTTGATCTCTCATCCTCTTTTGGTCGGGATAATGTTATGATTACCATATTGTCTATTGTATTTGTGGTATTGGTTTTGCTCTTTACATTCCAGTCCATTGGTCTGCCGGTATTGCTGATTATGGTCATTCAGGGCAGTGTATGGATCAACTTTTCCATGCCGTATTTACAACAGAGCTATTTGTTCTTCCTGAGTTATTTGGTCGTTAGTTCCATACAGATGGGGGCAAATATTGACTATGCGATTGTAATTTCGAGCCGGTATATGGAACTGAAAAAACAAATGCCCGTGCATCAGGCGATCATTACATCGCTCAATCAGGCATTCCCTACAATCATTACATCTGGTTCGATGTTGGCTTCGGCAGGTCTTTTGATTGGCTTTATGTCTTCAGATCCGACGGTTGCTTCTATTGGGATTTGCTTGGGACGGGGTACCATATTATCCATATTCTTGGTTATGTTTGTATTGCCTGAGATTTTGATGCTGGGAGATACCATCATTGAGCGTACAAGATTTGATATCAAGCCACCGGAGGTGACAAAAGATATAGAAGGCACGGTACGTGTATATGGACATATTCGTGGGGAAGTCCGAGGCACAATTGATGCAGAGGTACATGGCGTCATTCATGGAGAGGTGCATGCTGTGGTGGATACCAAAGGCAAAATGGCAGAATATCAGCCCAGACTGCCAAAGCCAAAGGATGAGAACATACAGGATGATGCACAAACAGGAGAAAAGGAGGCGCAAACAAATGAAACAACGATATAAAGCATGGATCGCCTGCTTTTTGGTATGTTTGATGACAGTGGGCGTACTACCGATACAAGCCTTTGCAAAGAATACCATTTCGATTACATCTTTGGAGGATTGGAACCAATTTGTAACAGAATGTAAATTGGATCGTTGGTCTGTTGGCAAAGAGGTTGTTTTGCAAACAGATCTGGACTTGAGTGGGGTATTTCGTCCCATACCCATATTTTCCGGAAGCTTTGATGGCAATGGACATACCATTACGATTGGTAAATACAGCAAAGCAGGCTCGGATATGGGGCTTTTCCGCTATTTGAATACCGGAGCAGTCATCAAAAATCTGACTGTCTTTGGTACGTGGGAACCTTCCGGACAAAAAAGCCAAATTGGCGGGATTGTCGGGCATAACAGCGGTGCAATAGAAAACTGTGTGTTTCAAGGTGCGGTAGATGGAAAAAATAACATTGGCGGGATTGTTGGTGTTAATGAGGTGACAGGCAGTATCAAAAATTGTAAGACACGTGGTACGGTGCAGGGAGAACATTATACCGGCGGAATCGCAGGGCAGAACCTGGGCGGGATCTTCGGATGCAGCAATGAAAGTAAAGTCAATACAGAGAACGGCGATATTACACCGAAGTTTGGTGACTTTGAAATTACTGATATCAACAATACGGAAAATTTGTCTGTGTATACAGATACAGGGGGGATTGCAGGTTTTTCTTCCGGAGTGTTGCAGGGCTGTGAAAACAATGGAGAGATTGGCTATCAGCATGTGGGCTACAATGTTGGCGGAATTGCAGGCAGACAGTCCGGCTATGTGTATGAATGTAGCAACAAGGGGAAGATATATGGCAGAAAAGATGTCGGTGGCATTGTTGGACAGCTGGAACCATATGTGATATTGCAATTCAGCAAAGATCATCTGAACCGATTGTCGGATGCTTTTTCCGGTTTGCAGGATATTATGGATGGTATGATTGAGCATACACAGGGGTCTTTGGATGATTTCAATATTCGTATGGACAGTATTTCTGCGCTTTCGGATATGGCAAGGGATAGCGCCGATTATCTGGTAGACCGTACAGAAAACTATGTGGATCAGACCATTGATGCAACCAACGAATTTAGCCGCAGAGCAGACCGTTTCCTTTCGGAAACGGAAAAAATGGTAGGTATGGGCTTAGATGTGGGGGATGATTTGGGTAAAGCGCTGGATCAGCTGGCATTGTCTATGGAACAGCTGGATGATTCCACACATGGTGCAAAAGCAGCACTCAATTCCTTGGAATACGGCATAACACAGGCAAGCAGTGGTGTATCAGGCTATATGAGCGCCATCAACAATGTATCTGCAAGTGTGAAAAATGTCATCAAAGTACAGATGATGGTACAGTCCGGTCAGGCAACACTGGAGGATCTGCTTCAGGCAATAGAGTCCTTAAAACGGAGCTTTGAGCGTTTGAAAAAGTCCGGTGGAGATTTGAAGGACAGTGTGGATGAAATGGAACAAAGTGTTTCCAATGCCACAGAGAGCGGAAAAAAAACGGTAGACGGTTTGCAGGAATCTCTAGATACCTTACAGCGTTCCATACAAACCATGCAAGATGTACAAGATGGTCTGTCTGATATTCTCACGGAAATGGACTGGGCAGTAACGCTTTTAAGACAGGAAGGTGCATTGCAGCTGCCGGTACCGGATGCAGAGTACAAAGAACAGGTCGATACACTCATGAATCGTACCGGTGATATTTTGGATGAATTTGGTGTTCTGCGTAAAGAATTGACGGTAGATGGTGAAACACTGATTCAGGATATGCAGGCGATGAATGATCAGCTGCGTGTCATCATGCAGATCATGACAGATATTTATGATGATTTGCTGGAGGATAAAACAAAGGATGACGTATATGAGGACGTTACGGAAGCATACAGCAATACCACACAAGGCGCAGTACGCAGCTGTGTCAATTATGGAAAGATAGAAGGCGATGTAGGTCTTGGAGGGATCTGCGGGGCTATGGCAATCGAATATGACTTTGATCCGGAGGATGATTTGGTGGAACAGGGGGATGATTCTTTTCGGAGAAAATACAAAACAAAGAGCATACTGCATGATTGCACAAACTATGGCTCTATAGAAGGCAGAAAAGAAGCGATTGGCGGTGTCGTGGGCAGTATGAAGCTGGGGAGTGTGCATGATTGTACCGCATATGGGCAAATCCTCAGCGAGGAGGGGGATTATATCGGTGGGATCGCCGGAGAATCAACCTCTGTCATTCGGCGTTGTGCAGCAAAGGTAACACTTTCCGGTGATTGCTATGTGGGTGGTATTGCCGGATATGGCGAAGATATTTTCGATTGTCGTGCGATGGTTGAAATGACAGATGATCCCGAAGCAGCCGGTGCAATTGCCGGAAAAGCAGACGGCACGGTAGCAGGCAATACATTTGTAGAAGGTACATGGGGCGGTATTGATGATATCAGCTTAGCCGGAAAGGCAGAGCCTTTGCCCTATGAAACATTTTTACAGCAAAGCGATGTACCGCAGCGTTTTCATGCATTGTACTTGACATTCCTTGCGGATAATCAGGTGATAAAGGAAATACAATATCAGTATGGAGAACGTGCAGACAGCAAGGAAATTCCACCGGTTCCGCCAAAGGACGGTACAACCGGTGTGTGGGAAAATCTGCCGGAATTTGTAAACTTTGACCGTGTATTGGAACCGGTCTATACGCAATTCAGTTCCTCCATTGCATCGAAGGAGCTGAGAGAGGATGGCATCAGTCCCGTACTTTTGGCAGAGGGAGCTTTTGCAAATGATGCAAGCATACAAATGCGTCTTTTACAGGAAGGGGATGCAGGCTTTTACGAAGAAGGGGATTATCTGGAAGGCTGGCAGGTAGAGCTGCCAGAGGATGGTACAAAGAGTCATGTATTGCGCTATTATCCGCCGGAAACAAAAGGTAAGGTGCATTTGTATCTGGTACAGGATGGCGCCGCTACGCCAATCAAAGCAGAAAAAGAAGGCAGGTATCATTGCTTTGCCGTAGAAGGCAAAGATGTGGTATTCTATGCAGTGGCTGTGCCATATGGCAAGATGCTGATTGCAGCAATCTGCATACTTGGTGGTGTTGGCGCAATACTGATTTTTGGAAATCGTAAAAAAATACAATCTGCTATGCAGAAGAAAAAAGCAGAAAAACAGGACAAAACAAAGGAATAAGCAGCTATAACCATATCGTGATTAAAACGTAAAAAACAGCAGAAGCCATGTACATCGCATG
The DNA here is from genome assembly GCA_020024265.1 of Anaerotignum sp. GTDB lineage: Bacteria > Bacillota > Clostridia > Lachnospirales > Anaerotignaceae > Anaerotignum. The sequence goes on from JAHHTW010000010.1 coordinate 45,077, forward strand.
GTTTCTGCTGTTTTGATATATAGAAGAACATATTTCAGCAATCAATCCAAAATGTCTTTGACACAGAGGTCTGAAAATGTATCATCCATTCGCTTACGGTCATAGTCCAAAAGCCAGTTTGAGCATTTTTGGTACAATTCAAGCAAAGACTGTTTTTCAGCTGCTACGATATCCAGCCCACGATCATCATAAAGATGGAACAGCAGGGCATTTTGGGTATCAAAGAAGAACACCGCAGAGGCAAGCTCCAAAAATCCGGAAAAATCGGTTTGTATGATACCATCCAAAAGAGATACAACATCGGGTGGTGTGTCTTGGCAATCCCACAAGAAGAAAATACGTACCAAAGGCGCTCCATCACTGTCGGTGGTTTCTTGTTGATATACCTGTGCAGGCTGTGGCAGATGCGCCAATGTACAAAAGCGTTCCAGAAGCTTGGGAATATCCTCTGTATTGCTATCCTTGGTACGATACAACACCCAAAGCAGAATATCGGGCTGTGCAATGGCATCATACAAAAACTTGGCACGCCAAAGTGCTTGCCTGATATAAAGCGGTTGGTCGTTTGCCAAATGGGGGTCTCCAATTTCAAAACGCAGCGCAAAGGGACTTTCATAAAATATGGGGAGCTGTAAGCGGTCATTTTGTATCCGCTGCATGGTTTGCAGCATGCGATTAAGAAGCATGTTTTCTCTGTTCCTTTCTATTTATTGACGTGAATTGTATAAAAACATTATGATACCGGCACCACATATGATGGCATAGCCAATCCAGCTCAGTAAGTCCGGAATTTGTCCAAATACCAAAAAGCCAAGCAATGCAGAAAACGGAATTTGTGTGTAATCATATACAGAGATTTCTCGTGCCGGTGCATAGCAGTAAGCGGATGTAATGGAAAATTGTCCGCCGGCAGCTGCCAGTCCTGCTAAGATCAAAAATATAAATTGCTGCAATTCCATAGGGTGGAACTGAAAAATCAAAAACGGCAATGTGACAATACAGGAAAATGCTGAGAAAAAGCATACAATATATGGCCCCGGTATGTTTTGCTGTCCCAGAGAGCGGACATATGTATATGCAGCACCGGCAGCAATGCCGCCTGCCAAACCGATCAATGCCGGAATAATAGATAGATTTCCGCTGGGCTTGACAATAAACAATACCCCCAGAAACGCCATGATAAGCAAACTGCTTTGCAGGCGGTTCGGCTTTTCATGCAGTATAAAAATTGCAAAAATAACGGCAAAAAAGGGAGACATTTTGTTGAGCATCGAAGCGTCTGCCAACACCAGATGATCTACAGCATAAAAATTACAGAGAATGCCAATGGTTCCCAGCAATGAGCGGTAAAATAAATGTCGCTTGGATTTTGCAGTAAATTTGACCTTTGGGCGTTCATGCAGCAGAATACCGGCAGCAAATAATACGGCAACGAAGTTACGAAAGAAGCTCTTTTGCAGCGATGGAAGATCTCCGGATAATCTGACAAAAAGATTCATCAGTGCAAAGGAGAATGCCGAACACATAATCAAGAGCATACCCTTTTGTTTCGTGGTCAGAGGGAGGGAGGAACGATTTTTTTGCACAATCATATGGTTTCACACTGTAAGCCTTTCTTTTCTTCCGACTGTGTGGCTCTTTGCAATGCTTCTGCCTTTGAAAAAGCGCAGCCACAATAGTCCTGACGATATAGACCATATATTTTGGAGAGTGTACAAGAACGCTGATAGCCGTTCTTTTTTTTGAAATCGGAATATAGATATGCAACATCATATTCTGAAGAAAGGGATTTTCCGATGTCATTGAGTACCTGTGCATTTTTATGTGGACTGATGGAGAGTGTGGTTGTAAAGTAGTCATAGCCACCCTTTGCCGCTTCCATGGCAGTTTTTTGCAAACGCAGTCTGTAGCAGTCAAAACAACGAGAACCGCCTTCTTTTTCGTGTTCCCTGCCCTTTGCCATAGCCAGAAAAGGGGTGGGATCGTAGTCTGCAACCATACAGCTGACCGTATTTGGTAAATCCATTTGTGTAATGAGATGTTGCTGCTCTGCTGCACGGCGGGTAAATTCCTCTGCCGGATAGATATTTGGGTTGTAGTAATATAACGTAATATCAAAATATGCTGAGAGATATTCCAAAACATAGCTGGAGCAAGGACCGCAGCAGCTATGCAGCAGCAGGCTGGGGCGGATGCCTTCTTTTTCAATCTCTTTGAGTGTGTTTTCCAAAATATGTTGGTAATTTTGTTTGTTCATGATTTGCTTGCACCTCGATTGCAAAAGGATATCTAAAAATAGGAATTTTTGTACATTTTTTGCATGTCAAAAAGTATCGTTTGTATGAAGCAGATGCCGAAGCAATCTGTCCATTTTCTTCAAACAGTGTATCAGGAAGCAGACAGAAAGTAAAGCAAATACAATTGTACGAAAAAAAGAACAAAAATATTTCATAAAATTGATGTTTTTGCGGTGGTGTGAAAAACAAAAAAATGAAAGAATTTTTTATAGAAAATCCATATAAAAATGTGCAATCTGTTTGTTTTGCAGAAAGGAGATTTGTAAAAAGCAGAAAAAAACAATTTTTGTATTGTGCAATCCGTGTATGCTGCAAAAATGGAAAAAAAGATAAAAAAAAACGGCGCAAACCGCCGAAATATCAACAAAATAGCTTGACAGAAGGGGGAAACTATGGTAAAATATCTCACACACTCAGCAAGATATGCCAATATCCCCATGCTGTTATGCTTAGTATAGCATAGCCAAAGAGAAAATACAATATATTTTTTCGGTATGGGGAAAAGCCTTGTTTTTCAGCTTTTTTGAGCGTAGTCATACGCTGAGGGAAATATGTATAGGGGAAATGGGTAACCATTTGCAAACGAAAATTAGAATTTCTTGGATAAAAGAGGCTTTTGTCATGCCCACTGATCAAAGGTGGTGTAGGCAAAGGTCTAGCTTTGTTTAGGCAATTCTAAATTTTTTGCCCAAAAGTACAAAAAAAAGATACAAACTGCCATGGGCATCTGATAGAGAAAAACAAAAAAACAGCCTTGTTTTTCTGTATCGGCTGTCCGCAGGCAGAAGGAAATGTCGGTAGATTTTGGAGGCATTCTTTGCAATGCTTCCTAAGTAAATGCGAGAGGTGACAAGATGGAAAAAAACAGAATTCATGCACTCCGTTTTGGCGACACAACCAGAATGAGCTATTCCAAAATCAATGAAGTTTTGGAAATGCCCAATTTGATTGAGGTGCAGAAGAAAAGTTACCGTTGGTTTTTAGAGGAAGGCTTACAGGAAGTATTTGAAGATATTTCCCCAATTACAGACTTTAATGGCAATCTGGTACTTGAATTTGCAGATTGTACGCTGGAGTCTGAACCCAAATATTCCATTGAGGAATGTAAGGAAAGAGATGCAACCTATGCAGCGCCCCTGAAGGTCAAGGCAAGACTCTACAACAGAGAGCTTGACGGTATGGACGAAGCATGGACAGAGCAGGAAATCTTCATGGGGGATTTCCCTCTGATGACAGAAACAGGTACCTTTATCATCAATGGTGCAGAACGTGTTATTGTCAGCCAGCTGGTACGTTCTCCCGGCATTTATTATGCTTCCGATTTTGATAAAATAGGTAAAAAGCTGCTTTCTGCAACGGTAATTCCCAACAGAGGCGCTTGGCTGGAATATGAAACGGATTCCAACGATGTATTTTATGTACGTGTAGACCGTACCAGAAAGGTTCCCGTAACCGTACTGATCCGTGCATTGGGCGTTGGTACAGATGCGGAAATCATAGACTTATTTGGGGACGAACCTCAGATTTTGGCAACCATTGAAAAGGATACGGCAAAGTCCTGTGAAGAAGGGCTGATTGAAATTTATAAAAAGCTGCGTCCCGGTGAACCTCCCACGGTAGAAAGCTCGGAATCTCTGCTCAAAGGAATGTTCTTCGATCCCAAGCGCTATGACCTTGCAAAGGTGGGTCGTTATAAATTCAATAAAAAACTCGCACTGCGCAATAGAATCCGTGGCGCAAAGCTGGCAGAAGCAGTGGTAGACCCTATGACAGGTGAGGTTTTGGCAGAAGCCGGTGAAATCCTGAGCATGGAATTGTGTGACACCATTCAGGACAGCGGCGTGGATCATTTGTATATTGAAACAGAAGAAAGAAAGGTAAAAATCCTTTCCAACCGTTGTGTCAATATTGATGGATATTTGGAAGAATTTGGATTGACGGCAGAAGAACTGGGTATCAAGGAAAAAGTATACTACCCTGTACTCGAACAGCTGCTTGGCGAATACACCATCGCAGAAGAATTGAAGGAAGCAATTCATGAAAACATTCATGAACTGATTCCCAAGCATATCACATTGGACGATATTATGACATCCATCAATTATGTTATCCATCTGAACTATGGCTACGGCAATGTGGATGACATTGACCATTTGGGCAACAGACGCATCCGTTCTGTAGGTGAACTGCTGCAAAATCAGTTCCGCATCGGTCTTTCCAGAATGGAAAGAGTGGTACGTGAAAGAATGACCACACAGACACAGGAACAGAAGAAGATGAAACCACAGGATTTGATCAATGTACGTCCTGTGACAGCAGCCATTAAGGAATTCTTCGGCTCCTCTCAGCTTTCTCAGTTTATGGACCAGAACAACCCCCTGAGCGAATTGACACACAAAAGACGTCTTTCCGCATTGGGCCCTGGCGGTCTGTCCAGAGAAAGAGCCGGCTTTGAAGTACGTGACGTTCACTATTCACACTACGGCAGAATGTGTCCCATTGAAACACCGGAAGGTCCAAACATCGGTCTGATCAACACGTTGGCTACATTTGCTTTTATCAATGAATACGGCTTCATTGAAGCGCCGTACAGAGTGGTAGACCAAAGCGGTGAGGAGCCTCGTGTTACAGATGAATTCATCTATGTAACTGCGGATGAAGAAGAAAACTACAACGTAGCACAGGCGAATGAACCATTGGATGAAGAAGGACATTTCCTGCATAAGAAGGTTACAGGTCGTCACCGTGAAGAAATCATCGAAGTAGACAGAACACAGGTACAGCTGATGGACGTATCTCCCAAGCAGATGGTTTCTGTTGCAACAGCATTGATTCCTTTCTTGGAAAACGACGATGCGAACCGTGCATTGATGGGTTCTAACATGCAGCGTCAGGCAGTACCTTTGATGCTGACAGACTCTCCCATTGTTGGTACGGGTATGGAATATAAGACAGCAAAAGACTCCGGTATCTGTGTCATTGCGAAAAAGAGCGGTATCGTAGAACGTGTTACCGCAAATGAAATTGTCATCAGAAATGACGAATCCATGAGAGATGTATACAAACTGATCAAATATCAGCGCAGCAACCAAAGCACATGCTTAAACCAAAAACCCATCATCAATCTGGGAGATCGTGTAGAAGAAGGGCAGATCATTGCAGATGGTGCATCCACCAGTCAGGGTGAATTGGCATTGGGTAAAAACCCGCTCATTGGCTTTATGACATGGGAAGGCTACAATTACGAGGATGCTGTTCTTTTGAGCGAAAAGCTGGTGCAGGATGACGTTTATACCTCTGTGCATATCAACGAATTTGAAGCAGATGCCAGAGATACCAAGCTGGGGCCTGAAGAAATCACAAGAGATATTCCCAACGTCGGTGATGATGCGCTGCGTGATTTGGATGAAAGAGGCATCATCCGTATCGGTGCAGAGGTACACCCCAACGATATTTTGGTAGGTAAGGTAACACCAAAGGGTGAAACAGAGCTGACAGCGGAAGAAAGACTGTTGCGTGCCATCTTTGGTGAAAAAGCAAGAGAGGTCAGAGATACTTCTCTGCGTGTACCACATGGTGAAACGGGTATCATTGTTGATGTAAAAATCTTTACAAGAGAAAATGGTGACGATGTAGGGCCGGGTGTCAACCAGCTGGTACGTGTGTATATTGCACAAAAACGTAAGATTTCTGTTGGCGATAAAATGGCAGGCCGTCACGGGAACAAGGGTGTCGTTTCTCGTGTGCTGCCAGTGGAAGATATGCCATTCTTGCCGAATGGTCGTCCTTTGGACATCGTACTGAATCCTTTGGGTATTCCTTCTCGTATGAATATCGGTCAGGTATTGGAAACCCACCTTTCCCTTGCGGCTAAGGTACTGGGTTGGAAGATTTCCACACCTGTATTTGATGGTGCAAACGAAATTGATATCATGGATACATTGGAAATGGCAAATGACTATGTCAATACAGAATGGGAAGAATTTGCTGAAAAGTGGAAACCGCTTCTGGAAGGTGACATTTTCGATGAATTGTATGCAAATAGAGATCACAGAGAAGAATGGAAGGGCGTTGCCATTGATCGTGATGGGAAGGTATCCCTGCGTGATGGTCGTACCGGTGAGTTCTTCGACAACAGAGTTACCATCGGTTATATGCACTATCTGAAGCTCCACCACTTGGTAGACGATAAGATTCATGCACGTTCCACAGGCCCTTATTCCTTGGTTACACAACAGCCTCTGGGTGGTAAGGCACAGTTTGGTGGTCAGCGTTTCGGTGAAATGGAAGTTTGGGCATTGGAAGCATATGGCGCAGCTTATACATTGCAGGAAATTCTGACTGTGAAGTCCGATGATATTGTAGGTCGTGTCAAGACATATGAAGCCATTGTAAAGGGCGAAAATATCCCGGAACCCGGTGTGCCGGAATCTTTCAAGGTACTGCTCAAAGAGTTGCAGTCTTTGGCTCTGGATATCCGTGTGCTGCGTGAAGATCAGACAGAAGTAGAAATCAAAGAATCCATTGAAGATGTGGACGATTTGAATGTGAATATTGATGGCTTTGAGGATGAAGCATTCCATCGCTCTGCACCCATGACAGCAGAAGAAGAATTGGTAGACTTCATTTTTGAAGATGCAGGAACATCCCATAACGACCATAGCATCTATGCTTCTGATGGACGTTTGGATGATTACGACGAAGAATAAGAGAGGAGAACAAGCCCATGAACACACAAAACACAGACCAGGGAATTGTTTTTGATTCTATTAAAATAGGATTGGCTTCTCCTGAAAAAATTCATGAATGGTCCAGAGGTGAAGTAAAGAAACCCGAAACCATCAACTACAGAACACTCAAACCGGAAAAAGACGGTCTGTTCTGTGAAAGAATTTTCGGGCCTACCAAGGACTGGGAATGCCATTGCGGTAAGTATAAAAGAATTCGTTACAAAGGCGTTGTATGTGATCGTTGCGGCGTTGAAGTGACAAAAGCAAAAGTAAGACGTGAGAGAATGGGGCATATCGAACTGGCTGCCCCGGTATCTCATATTTGGTACTTCAAAGGGATTCCTTCCCGTATGGGGTTGATTCTTTCCATGTCCCCTCGTGCGCTGGAAAAAGTATTGTATTTTGCCTCTTATATTGTATTGGATGCAGGAGATACAGAATTACAGTACAAGCAACTGCTTAGTGAGAGGGAATACAGAGAAGCATATGATAAATATGGCTCTCGTTTCGATGCACAGATGGGTGCAGAAGCAATCAAAAAGCTGTTGCAGGATATTGATTTGGAAAAAGAATCCGTAGAATTGAAAGAGCAGCTGGTAGATGCAAGCGGACAAAAACGTGTACGTATCATCAAAAAACTGGAAGTAATAGAAAGTTTCCGTATGTCCGGAAACAAACCGGAATGGATGATTTTGGATGCCATTCCTGTCATTCCTCCGGATATCCGTCCGATGGTACAGCTTGACGGTGGACGTTTTGCAACCAGTGATTTGAACGATTTGTATCGTCGTGTGATCAACAGAAACAACCGTCTGAAAAGATTGCTGGATCTGGGCGCACCCGATATCATTGTCAGAAACGAAAAGAGAATGCTTCAGGAAGCAGTTGACGCATTGATCGACAATGGCAGACGTGGCAAGCCTGTAACAGGCCCCGGCAACCGTGCGCTGAAATCTCTGTCTGATATGCTCAAAGGCAAACAGGGGCGTTTCCGTCAAAATCTTTTGGGGAAACGTGTGGACTACTCCGGTCGTTCCGTTATCGTTGTTGGCCCTGAATTGAAAATTTATCAGTGCGGTCTGCCAAAGGAAATGGCCATCGAATTGTTTAAGCCTTTTGTTATGAAAAAGCTGGTAGAAGATGGATTGGCACATAACATCAAATCCGCAAAACGTATGGTGGAACGTTTGCAAACAGAGGTTTGGGATATTCTGGAAGATGTGATCAAAGAACATCCTGTAATGCTCAACCGTGCCCCAACACTGCATAGATTGGGTATTCAGGCATTTGAGCCTGTATTGGTAGAGGGCAGAGCAATCAAGCTGCATCCTTTGGTATGTACGGCATACAATGCTGACTTTGATGGTGACCAGATGGCTGTCCATGTACCATTGTCGGTAGAAGCACAGGCGGAATGCCGTTTCCTGCTGCTTTCTCCGAACAACCTGCTGAAGCCTTCTGATGGTGCGCCTGTTACCGTGCCTTCTCAGGATATGATTTTGGGTATGTATTATCTGACACTGGAACGTGAGGACTTGAATCAGAAATACGAAAATGATCTGGTAGATGCAAATGGCAATGTCGTTGTGCAACAGGGTACTCCCATCATCAAGGTATTTAAGGATGAGAAAGAAGCAATTCTGGCATACGACAACCATGAAATCTATTTACAGGAAGTCATCAAAGTAAGAAGAACGTTGACATTTGATGGTGTGACAGAAAGCAGAATTGTACAAACAACCGTAGGTCGTATCATCTTTAATGAGGCAATTCCGCAGAGCTTGGGTTATATTGATAGAACAAAGGAAGAAGACAAGTTCCGCTACGAGGTTGACTTCTTGGTAGACAAAAAAGCAGTTGGAAAAATCCTGAACCGTTGCATCAACCGTTGTGGTGCAACAGAAACTGCATCTGTACTGGATAAAATCAAATCTTTGGGCTATAAGTTCTCCACAAGAGCTGCACTGACCGTATCTGTATCCGATATGGAAATTCCCAAAGAAAAGCAGCAGTATTTGCAGGAAGCAGAAGCACAGGTAGAATTGATTACCAAAAAATTCAGACGTGGTCTGATGACAGACGAAGAACGCCATAACAAGGTTATTGAAGCATGGAACATTGCCAATGACAAGATTACCGTAGCGCTGCTCAATGGTCTTGGAAAATATAACAATATCTATATGATGGCAAACTCCGGTGCCCGTGGTTCCAACAGCCAGATCAAACAGTTGGCTGGTATGCGTGGGCTGATGGCAAACCCTTCCGGTGGTATCATCGAATTGCCGATCAAGGCAAACTTCCGTGAAGGTCTGTCTGTACTGGAATACTTCATTTCTGCGCATGGTGCGAGAAAAGGTTTGACAGATACTGCGCTGAGAACAGCGGACTCCGGTTATCTGACACGTCGTTTGGTAGACGTTTCTCAGGATATTATCATTCGTGAATGGGATTGCTGCCATGAAGAAGGTCAGGAAGCCCCCGGTCTGTGGGTATCTGCATTTATGGATGGCAATGAAGTCATTGAAAGCTTGCAGGATCGTATCCGTGGCAGATGGTCTATTCTGGATATCATTCATCCGGAAACAGGTGAAATTTTGGTATCGGCAGATACGATGATTACACCGGATCAGGCAGAAGCGGTAGAAAAAGCGGGGATCAAGAAGGTGATGATTCGTACGGTATTGACTTGCCGTTCCAATATTGGTATCTGTGCAAAGTGCTATGGTGCCAACATGGCAAGCGGCCGTTATGTACGTATTGGTGAATCTGTTGGTATCATTGCGGCACAGTCCATTGGTGAACCCGGTACACAGCTGACTATGCGTACCTTCCATACAGGTGGTATTGCAGGGGATGACATCACACAAGGTCTGCCTCGTGTCGAAGAATTGTTTGAAGCAAGAAAGCCGAAGGGTCTTGCAATCATTGCAGAATTTGGCGGTTCTGTCAGCTTAAACGATACAAAGAAAAAACGTGAAGTAATCATTACAAATCCGGAAACAGGCGAAACAAAGGATTATCTGATTCCTTATGGTTCCCGTATCAAGGTATATGACGGAGATACCGTAGAGGCTGGTGATGAAATCACGGAAGGTAGTGTAAACCCTCATGACATTTTGAAAATCAAGGGCCTGCGTGGTGTACAGGATTATATGATTCAAGAAGTACAGCGTGTATACCGTTTGCAGGGTGTAGAAATCAACGACAAGCATATTGAGGTCATTGTACGTCAGATGCTCAAACGTGTGAAGATTGAGGAAAATGGGGATACCGATTTCCTGCCCGGCTCTCTGGTAGACTGGCTGACATTTGAAAACACAAATGCTGCTTTGGAAGCAGAGGGCAAAGAGCCTGCACAGGGTTCTCGTGTACTGCTTGGTATTACAAAGGCTTCTTTGGCAACAGATTCCTTCCTGTCTGCGGCTTCCTTCCAAGAAACAACAAGAGTTCTGACAGAAGCTGCGATCAAGGGCAAGATTGATCCTCTGATTGGTTTGAAAGAAAACGTAATCATTGGTAAGCTGATTCCTGCCGGTACCGGTATGTCCAGATACCGCAATATTGAGTTGGAAACAGAAGCCGTAGAAGAACCGGTGTACGATGATGACAGCACATTTATTGATGAAGATGAAATGATTTGATAAAAATCTTGGGACGCTGTCCCAAACCCTGCAAGGGGTTTCACCCCTTGACCTATTTCAAAAGACCTTGGGGCAAAGCCCCAAGGTCTTTTTGTCAAAGAAATGAAAAAGTTCTTTGTCAGAGTTTGGGACAAGCCCCAAGAAAAAGGGTCAAGGGACGAAGTTCCTTGTGGGGAGTTGGGGCAAAGCCCCAAGGTCTTTTTATCAGAGAACTGAAAAAGCTCTTTATCGGAGATTGGGGCGAAGCCCCAAGAAAAAGGGTCAAGGGACGAAGTTCCTTGTGGGGAGTTGTGGCAGGGCCTCAAGGTCTTTTTTTATCAAAGAACTGAAAAAGCTCTTTGTTGGAGTTTGGGGCGAAGCCCCAAAAAAAGGGTCAAGGGACGAAGTTCCTTGCGGGGAGTTGGGGCAGGGCCCCAAGGTCTTTTTTTTGACATAAAAAAAGGACAAGGTGTTTGAAACCTTGTCCTTTTACAATGCACATGGCATGTGATTTGTCATATCTCAAAATCCTTGGAACTACTGCTTTGCATCAAGTATTCTCTATACAAGATAGATGGATTGACACAAAGGTGTATCCTTAGATTTCAATTTTTGCCCCCATCAATTTTACAAATTCGGCAACGATTGCAGCGTCACCGGGCCATGCAGGTGCAGTTACCAGATTGCCGTCTACAACTGCTTTGTCTGCATCAACAGCAATATATTCTCCACCAGCAAGTGTAATATCTGGCCCTACTGCCGGATAAGCAGTTGCTTTTCTTCCTTTGAGTACATTGGCTGCGGTTAAGATTTGAGGACCATGGCAAATTGCGGCAACTGGTTTGTTTGCAGCAAAAAATTCCTGTACAATTTCAATTACTCTGGGTGTCAATCTCAGGTACTCGGGGGAACGACCACCGGTGATAAACAGACCGGCATAATCTGCGGTATTGACTGCATCAAAATCTGCTGTCAAAGCAAAGTTATGCCCTCTTTTTTCGGAGTATGTTTGCTCTCCTTCAAAATCATGGATTGCAGTACGGATAATGTCACCAGCTTTTTTTTCGGGGCAAACGACATCAACCTGATAGCCCAAAGCCTGCATCGCCTGAAAAGGTACCATGGTTTCATAATCCTCTGTGAAATCCCCTGCCAACATTAAAACTTTTTTGCCCATTGTAATCTCCTCCTTTTGGTTATCAACCATATATTGTTTATGTGAATATATGTCAACCGGAAACAGGAAGTAATCTGTTTCGTTTGTCTGATTTGACAACAAAATCAAAAACAAAGTATCAAACAATACCCACCTATTGTATTTTGTTATCAAACCTTGTATCTATATTTATACTATATAATTATTGTATGAAAAAATCAAGTGTTTTGTGGAAAATTAATGAAAAAAGAATATATGTTAGTATGGAGCGGATCGGTGTTTCTCAAATATTGTATAGAGTAGAATCCGGTTTTATATAACCGTATTTTTTGAATGATAACAGACATTTCAAAATCTGGTTTATATATGGATATGTCCATAGACAGCAACAAATGCAAACGTATCCGATTTACTGAAATATGGGGTTATTTGTAAAAAAACAGAATATGATATTGTATCAGAAAAAGAAAAGCGTTACAATGACAAGAAAAAGGAAAAAGGGGATTGTATGAAGCGGTATCAGGCAGTGATATTTGATTTGGACGGAACATTACTCGATACATTGGGAGATTTACAGCGTAGTATGAATGTGATTTTGGCAAAAAGAAATCTCCCACAACGTACAAAGGAGGAAGCAGCAGCTTTTTTGGGCAATGGCAGTGCATATTATTTGCAAAAAGCCTGTAATGGCATGCTGAATGAAAAAGAATTTGCAGATGCCTTGACAGAATACAAAGCGTATTATCAGTCACATATGGATATTGAAACAAAACCATTTGAGGGGATGCAGTCGCTTTTGGAAAAATTACAAAGGCAAGGAGTGAAAACGGCTGTGGTATCCAATAAATTTGATGCTGCTGTCAAAGGGCTTTGTGCCAAACATTTTGGTAAACGGCTGGATGTCGCCATTGGAGAAGGGCATGGTCTGCGACCAAAGCCGACAGGGGATATGCTGTATGCAGCAGCAAAGGCATTGGGACTTGCATTACAAAATTGTGTATATGTGGGAGATACAGAGGTGGATATACAGACTGCACAAGCAGTGCAAATGGAATACATCAGTGTTACTTGGGGATTTCGCACAAAGACGCAGCTTCTGGAAAGTGGTGCTGCTATTTTGGCAGATACCAAAGAGGAGCTTTGGCATCATATTATGCATCCATAAAGCAAAATTTCATAAGAAACATGTGATTGCGGTGTGATTGAAATTTCAGACATGTTTGAAAAAGCGGGTTTTGTAAAAACATAAAAATCAGATCAATCAAAGAACGTCGGAGTATAAAACCAATGAAACAATATGAATATAAATTTGTAGGGGTCAAGGCAAAAAGAGGATTGAAAGATAAGCGTGGCGATACATTTTGGGAATGTGAACAGATCATCACTGCCGAAGCCCAAAATGGCTGGAGATTGAAACAGGTTGTTACATCCTTTGATGAAAAAATGGGTGTATATTGTGCATCTGGATACCAAATTATTTTTGAAAGAGAAATAGAAATCACAAACAAGCAGACAATATAGAGGATTGCTATATGAAAATGATGGTGGGACAAGCATTGTGCTTTGTCTGTATTGCAGAAATTCATGCGCAGAAGAATGGGGAATACGGCAATTTTTCTGTTGCAATATGACAGGATATTCAGCGATACAAAGAACCACTTTCTATGTTGAGGCAGGGAAGATCCCTGCCTCAAATATATGTTTTACAATTATTTTAATATTACATTGTGGAATGTTTTTTTCCCTTTTTGTACCAGAAGTTTACCATCTGTAAACAAATCCGTTGTGATTTTGAAATTAATATCAGCGATAGGCTGTTCTGCAATTTTTACACCACCTTGTTGTACTGCACGTCTTGCTTCGGAACGAGAAGGTACTACGCCAATGGATGTCAGCAATGTCAGGATATCCATGCCTTCTGCAAAATCAGATGCAGCAATCTCTGTGCTGGGAGCAGAAGCGGTTGCAGAGCCACTGCCAAACAATGCTTTTGCAGCTTCCTGTGCTTTTATGGCTTCGTCTTCGCCATGTACGATTTTGGTCAGTTCAAATGCAAGAACTTCTTTTGCTTTGTTGATTTCGCTGCCTTCCAAAGCGCCCAAACGACGCACTTCATCCATAGGGAGGAATGTCAAAAGCGCCAAGCACTTTTCCACATCCTGATCGCCGATGTTTCTCCAGTATTGGTAAAATTCATAAGGAGATGTTTTTTCGGGGTCCAGCCAAACAGCACCACTTACGGTTTTGCCCATTTTTACTCCTTCGCTGTTTGTCAGAAGCTTAAATGTCATGCCATAAGCAGCATCTCCTGTTTTACGACGAATCAATTCTACACCTGCAATGATGTTAGACCATTGGTCGCTGCCGCCCATTTCCAAGGAACAGTTGTAGCGATTGTGCAGTTCATAGAAATCATAGCCCTGCATAATCATGTAGTTAAATTCCAAGAAAGAAAGTCCGGCTTCTTTTTCCATACGGGTTTTGAAACAGTCCGCAGCCAGCATACGATTTACGGTGAAGTGTACACCAACATCACGCAAAAATTCGATGTAGTTTAAGTTGCGCAGCCAATCGCCGTTGTTTACAATCATTGCTTTGCCTTCGTCAAAGTTGATGAAGCGAGAAAGCTGTTTTTGAATACATGCGACATTGTGGTCGATGGTTTCTACAGTCATCATTTTACGCATATCTACTTTACCGGAAGGATCACCAATCATTGCCGTACCACCGCCAACCAAACAAATGGGACGGTTGCCACAACGTTGCATATGTGCCATTGCCATAACGGTTACAAAGTGACCAACATGCAGGCTGTCTGCCGTAGGATCAATACCAATATAAAATGTTACACCGCCTTTTTCAAATAAAGCTTTGATTTCTTCTTCGTGTGTCAGCTGTTCAATAAAACCTCTTTCTTTCAAAATTTCGTAAGCATTCATGTTTGATACATCCTTTCTGTTTTATTTCTGAGATTTTGGGTGGTTACAGCGAAAGATTTGCTTTGTTTGGAAAATAAAAAAGGGTTCTCACGCCAAAAGGACGAGAGAACCCGTGGTACCACCTTCATTTATGTTTATCATACAAAAAGACAAACATCTTTCGGTCTGTATAACGGCAGACAACCGTTGTGCCATTTCCTGCACAAAGCTCATGAGGCGTAATTTACAAATACTGTGCTGTAGTCCTTTCAGCAACCAGACTACTCTCTGAGGCTGTAACCAGTTTTGCCCATATACTCAATCATCGCTGTTTTTAATTTTACGTGCATAGTAACATATCTTTTTTGGAAAGTCAAGAGGCAAAAAAAGGAATTGTTTCATATGCTTATGATTTTTGGGCAGCAATTTGAACGATTTCTATAATCATCTGCACTGCTTTTTCCATGGAGGATATTGGGATAAATTCATATGGCCCATGGAAATTATGTCCACCTGCAAACAGATTTGGGCAGGGAAGTCCCATAAAGGATAGACGTGCGCCATCTGTACCGCCACGAATGGGCTGTATGATCGGCGTAATTCCACAGTTTTCCATAGCTTGTTTTGCAAGATCTATGATTTCTTTACGGTGCTTCAGCTGAGAAAGCATATTGTAGTATTGGTCATGAATTTCCAGTGAAATTGCATTTTTGTATTGTATATTTTTTTCATCTACAAGTTTCTGCAAATAAGATTTTTTCTCCTGAAAACGGGTTTCATCAAACTCTCGTATGATGTAAGTCAGTGTTGCTTCGGATACCGTTGCATGGAAAGCACAAAGATGATAAAAGCCTTCGTAGCCTTCTGTGGTTGCAGGTGTTTCGTTTTTCGGTAGGAGAGAAGCGATTTCTGTACCGATTAATGCTGCGTTTTGCATGATATTTTTTGCAGTACCCGGATGGACGCTTTTGCCCTGAATACGAATGACAGCCTGTGCAGCATTGAAGTTTTCGTATTCCAGCTCTCCGATTTTTCCGCCATCGAGTGTATATGCAAAGTCGGCACCGAATGTTTCCACATCAAAGTGATCGGCACCTTGTCCAATTTCCTCATCCGGTGTAAAGCCGACACAAATTTTACCGTGTGGGATTTCGGGGTGTAAAATCAGGTATTCCATAGCAGTCAGTATTTCTGCAATTCCGGCTTTGTCATCTGCGCCAAGCAATGTGGTTCCATCAGATGTGATGAGTGTTTCTCCTTGATAATCCAGAAGGCTTGGAAATTCCTTTGGAGAAAGTGTGATGCCATTTAATTGTATGTCATCACCCTGATAGTTGGTGATGATTTGGGGGCGTATATTTTCGCCACTGGCATCCGGACTGGTATCCATATGTGCGATGAATCCAATGGAAGGTGCATCATTGGTGTTTGCAGGCAGTGTTGCAAACACATAGCCGTAGGCATTTACGGTTACATGCGCAAGACCAATCTCCTTACATTGTTCGGAAAGAAAATGTGCAAAATCCAGCTGCTGTTTTGTGCTGGGAAAGGTGTCCGCATCCTCCTTGGATGTGGTGGGGTGTTGAATATATGATAAAAATCGTTGCTCTACTTTCTGCATGAAAGTGACTCCTTTCTTAATAAAATATCATATGTTTGGGATGCGTATATTGTACCATTGCAAAAAGAGAAAAACCACCATATCCATAGAAAAAGAATGAAAATCGTATGCAAAGTACAGATTTTTTGGAAAAACGAAAGAAAAATGTGAGAAATGAAAAAAAACTATTGACATATTCTCGGAAATGCGATATAGTATTTTCACTGCTTCCGATGCAGTAGAAAAATGTAAATAAAAAATAAAAAAAGATATTGACAAGCGTTAAAATATGGAGTACAATATCGAAGGTTTCGCTGAACAAGAGAAGCTGAATAAATCTACGTGGAGAGGTGTCCGAGTGGTTTAAGGAGCTGGTCTTGAAAACCAGTGATCCCGCAAGGGGCCGTGGGTTCGAATCCCACCCTCTCCGTTTTACTTCATTATAACTTTTTTATCTGAGAGCATTTGGAGAAGTACCCAAGTGGTTGAAGGGGTTCGCCTGGAAAGCGGATAGGTCGTTAATAGCGGCGCGAGGGTTCAAATCCCTCCTTCTCCGCCATTTTATCGGATTGAGAGGTTTGAAAGAAACTTCAAAAATGATAAAAAAGTTCTTGACAAAGCAGAGTGTGTATGATAAGATATCACTCGCCCCTGAAAAAGGGCAAAAAACAAGACTGATCCTTGAAAACGAAA
>JAHHTW010000011.1 GCA_020024265.1 Anaerotignum sp.
CTTTCATGTTTTTTGTATTCTGCCATATAAAATACATTCTGTTTGTTATATCATATACAATCTATCTAAAAATGTCCTCTATATAAAGACATTCAAAAACTCTGCTGCTGTTATGCGCATAATCTTGCATTTGATTTTATACATACTCTTTTACAATGTCATAGATTATATTTCAGAAAGATTTCCATGCAGCAGAACCATACACGGATATTCCAAGCACATGGTTGGCGCTATATACGCCCCATTGTCAAAATGCGATATACCAATGCTATATTCCTACAATTCATACAAAGTTATCAAAAAAAATAAGCACAAGGTTGGTGTGCGACAGATTCAGAGCATGCGCTTGTTTTTCTATTGCTGCAATCCAAGAGTGCTCCCTATGTTCTCAAACTTCTTTTCGGGTCATATTGCATGTGTGATCCATTTCCTTTGATCAAACAGAGAAAAGGTCGCAAAGGGTGTTGGTGCATTTTACACTTTTTCCTTTTTGGGTGCTATAACCTTTTCATTTTGCAGCAAAGCAAAAAGTATACCAATCATTCTATCTATTTTCATCCTGCACCCCATGTCCTTTTTTCATCATAACCGAGCAGACATGACAGCAATATGTCATGTTCCTGATATCAAAAAATACATTTTGTTCCACTATAAAATCTTTCAAGCGCCACATCAAAAAAGAATATCCATCAGAAAGATATTTCTGCTCAGCCATACACATTGCAAAAACAAGTGATTTCCACCATAACCATACATTGCCGATGTAATTTTGACATCACTTACTATCTAACAAAAAAACACAAAAAATTATTACATTTTTATTAATTTTTTAATATTTTTTCAAAATTTCTTGTCAACATATGTCACATTATGTTAAAATTATATAGAAATATCTACAATATTTCAAATATTGGTGTTTTTATTTTAAGGAGGCGTATGAACATGAAATTCAGAAAAAGATTTTTGGCAGCAGCAATGACAATGGCTATGGCAGTTGCTATGGCAGGTTGCAACGGTGGTACTGGCGGCGATGCGGCAACAGGGTTGGACGCAGAAACATTGCTAAAAACCGCCAACGAAACAATGGCATCTGTGACAAGCTATTCTGCAGAAATGTCCGTTGTATTTGATATGGCAATGGGTGAAGAAAAAGCTGCTACAGAAATCGTTGCTAAGATGGAAGCAATGACAGATCCTTTGAAATTGAAAATGGATATGTCCACAAAAATGAACGGCGAGGAATTACAAGCATATCAAATGTATGCAATACAGGATGGTGAATCTGCTACTTCTTATATAAATATCGGCGGTCAATGGGCAAAACAACCGATCAGTACAAATGATCTGGCTCAGTACAATGCAGAACAGAACATGGATTTATACTTAAAGAATCTGAGCAACTTCTCCGCAACAGGTTCTGAAACCATCAATGGCAAAGAAACAACCATCGTAGAAGGTGTATTAACCGGCGATGCAATGAAAGAAGCAATGAAAACTTCCGGTTTGGATTCTGCAACAGCAAGCTTGGGGATGACAGCTGACGAAGTTATATCCATGATTGAAGGCGATATGCCTGTAAAACTGTGGATTACCGAAGATGGTTATGTAATGCAGTATGATTTGGATATGACAAAAATTATGGAAAGCTTGATGTCGGCTATGTCACAAGGGCAAGATGTTGGTCTGAAAATCAATACAACAAGCATCAAAATGACTTGCGACAACTACAATGCAATCGAAAATATCGAACTGCCACCCGAAGCACAGAATGCAGCTTAAATTCCTAAAAAAAATCAGATGTCCCTACGACATCTGATTTTTTATTTCTTACTCAATGATGGATCCTATTCTTTCATGCAAACTGACTCATATACAATGCCGCATATTTACCATTCTTTTGCATCAATTCCTCATGATTTCCTACTTCTTTGATATCGCCATCTTCCATATAAAGAATCATATCTGCATCCCGAATGGTGGAAAGACGATGGGCAATGACAAAGCTGGTGCGTCCCTTCATCAGTTCTGCCATTGCTTTTTGTATCAACACCTCTGTATGTGTATCTACATTGCTGGTAGCTTCATCCAATATCAAAATTTCCGGATCAGACGCTATGGCTCTGGCAATGGTCAAAAGCTGTCGTTCTCCCTGAGAAATATTCTCTGCGCCCTTGCTCAAAAGCATATCATATCCTCCTGGCAATGTCTTTATAAAATTATGTGCACAGGCAGATTTCGCAGATGCAACGATTTTCTCTTTTGACATATCTCCCTCTGCATATCCTATATTTTCTCCAATGGTTCCTTCAAAAAGCCATGTATCCTGAAGCACCATACCAAAACGATTGCGTAATTCCGCTCTGGACATATCTTTGATATTCACACCATCTACCAATATCGCACCGTCATCAATCTCATAAAAACGCATCAAAAGATTAATCAATGTTGTTTTGCCTGCACCAGTAGGGCCAACAACAGCCACCTTTTGCCCTGATTCCACAGTCAAATTGACTCCTTTCATCAGTAGACATTCTGGCGTATATCCGAATTTTACATTCTGAAATGTAACATGACCACTATGGTCTTGCGGAACAATACAATGTTCTTCCTCCGGCACTTCTTCCTCTGCATCCAACAATGCAAACACACGATTTCCTGCCGCTGCTGCCGCACCCATGCTACTTACCATACCTGAAAGTGTGGAAAATGGTTCTGCAAAACGTCTGGTATATTCCAGCATTGCTTGCACATTCCCTATCGCAATCTGCCCGGAAATTGCCCAAAAGCAACCAATGACCGCACACAGAACATATCCCAAATCATTCACCAGCGTTGTAATCGGGCTGATTGCTCCGGCAGTGGTTTCCGCTTTACATGCTGTATCTTTCAACGCTTCATTCAATTCTGTAAATGTTTGTCTTGCTCGTTTTTGATAATTGAAGGATTGTACCACCTGATGACCATTATATATCTCCTCTATATGACCATTGAGTTTACCCAGTAAATTTTGTTGCTTTCTATAATACGTTTTGCTTGCCTTCAGCACACCTGTTGCACTCATCAACGACAGCGGCACCATAATGATTGGAATAAGCGCTAACCTTGGACTGATTGTCAGCATCATCAACAACACGCCAATGGCTTTTGTAATTTGTGTCACTGCTGCCGTTAGATTATAGCTGATGGCAGTATTGATGGTATCTACATCATTGGTAATCACACTTAAAATATCGCCATGTGTATGCCTATCATAATAACTGAGATTTAAGCGATGCATTTTTGCATCAATGTCCTTACGCAATACTTGCATCACATTGGCTGTAATCTGCGCCATACCAAAACCCTGTAAAAATGAAAACAGTTGAGAAACCA
Source organism: Anaerotignum sp. (assembly GCA_020024265.1). Classification (GTDB taxonomy): domain Bacteria; phylum Bacillota; class Clostridia; order Lachnospirales; family Anaerotignaceae; genus Anaerotignum. Next base: position 3,373 of record JAHHTW010000011.1, read on the forward strand.
AATATAACCCAATCAAAATACACAAAAGCCAAACAATGGTTTCCCAATAAAACATACCATCTACGATACTGTCAAATAAAGCAGTCGTTACTTTTCCAATCACAAAGGGTGCCAAAACCATAAATGCGGTACTGATGACGGCTGCAAGCAAAATGAAAAACAAATGCAGGCGATATGCCTTCAGATATTGCAGCAAGCGTTTGAATACAGTGATATTTTTCATATTATATAGCCTCCTTTCCCAGCTGTATCTCTGCAATTTCTCGATACATAGGGCAGGTTTGTATCAATTCTTCATGCGTTCCCTTTCCCACAATTTGCCCATCATCTACCACAAGAATACAATCCGCATTTCTGATTGTGCTAATACGCTGGGCTATGAGGATGATGGTTGCATCTCCCACAGCTTCTTTTAAATTTTGACGCAGCTGTCTGTCTGTTTTCATATCCAAAGCCGAGAAACTATCATCAAACACATAAATTTCCGGTTGCTTCATCATCACTCGAGCAATTGCCATTCTCTGACGCTGACCTCCCGACAGATTGGTTCCGCCTTGCGCAATGGAATCATGGTATCCCTCCTTTTTTTTGACAATAAATTCCTCTGCACAAGCAATCTTGGCAGCACGTTTCCAATCTTCTTCTGTACCATGCTCTTTGCCAAAATTGAGATTGGTACTAATATCTCCTGTAAACAACACATTCTTTTGCGGAACATATCCAATCAAAGAGCGCAAATCCTCTAACTTGTATTCTTTTGCATTCACTCCATCAATCAAAACCTCTCCAAACAAGGGATCATATAGGCGAGGAATGAGTTTTAATATACTCGATTTCCCATGCCCGGTGCCTCCGATTATGGCTGTTACCTCTCCCGGATGTGAAACAAAGCTAATATCTTTCAATATGGGTTCTTCCGCATCCGGATAGGCAAATGTCACATTTCTAAATTCTACAGTTGCTCGCAGCGGACGCTGCTCCAGAGGAAAGCTTCCATCCTGTATACTGCTTTCCGTTTCCAATACCTCGGCAATCCGTTTTGCACAGGCATAGCTTGTGGGAAATATCATAATAACCATCGAAAGTATCATCACAGAAGTAAGCACCATACTGATATATTGGCTGTTTGCCACCAAAGATCCGACCTCCATCTCACCGGACTCTATATAGTGTGCGCCCATACCCAGTACCGCTGCCGTAGTCACACCAAAAATCACATTGATTGCAGGCATCACTGTACTCCCAAGACGACCCACCGTCCTTGCTGTCACTGCATAGTCTACATTGGCCTCATGAAATCGCTCGCTCTCTGCTTGCTGCTTATTGAAGGCACGAATCACACGTACACCTTCCAATGACTCCAAAAACAAACGATTGATTTTATCCAATTTCTTACGCAGTTTCATGGAATAACGAGATGCAAGCACCATAATCACAGCCATAACCGATACCAAAATCGGAATGGCAATGGTCAGCACAGAACTGACTTTCCCACCAGTTGCAGCCGAAAACACCAATCCCGCCACTGCCATCATTGGTGCCAACAATCCCATGCGCAGCAGCAAGGATAAAAAATTCTGTACATTGGTGATATCTGAAGTACTACGTGTCACAAGGCTTGCTGTACCAAATCGATCCATCTCCGCTGCGGAAAAGCTCTCTACCTTTTCAAATACCGCTTCTCGCAAATTTGCTGCAAACTCTGTAGAAATACGAGCAGCAATCTTCACAGAAAAAAAATTGATGATACATGAAAACACAGTGATTGTTGCCATAATGATTCCCAAAATACCAATGACATTTCGCTGATCCACCATAACACCTCGATTGATCATCTGTGCCAAAAAGGATGGCAGCAGCATACTTCCAACCGCAGAGATTAAGACCAACAATAAAAGCCCTACAACTTGATGTCCCTTCAGCTTTACTTTTGAAAAAATTGTTTTCATATTCGTTTTTCCCTCTTTTCTATCATGGATATTATGTTTCGGAGCATTTTTGTACCCTATGCGATCCATTTATATTGTAATACCATAAATACGCAAATTTTTAGACATTTCCTCTTGCATCAATCAACCAGAAGTACATCATTTTGATAAAGCTCCCATCATTATTTCTATACGCTTCTGACATTTTGTGATCACATCAGAAATTTTATGCTTTTGCCATTTATGCCATTTCAAAGTGCTTCTATGAAAGTAGGAATAGAAAAATGCCCAATTCCTTGAGAAATCAGGCATTTTTTACTCCAATCATATGATTTTTCATTATTTCTGCTTATTTGGAAAACATGATTGATATCCATTGAATGTTCGTAGTGTCAATTGTCATATCTTTATGCAAACCAAATTGTATCATCATTTCTTAATATTTTTATGGTTCAATTTGAAAAACCATAGCGGGCTTATATGCTTGTCAAATATATAAATATGTTCCAAATTTTCTTTTATTGTATACCATATACAATCTTCTGTCAATGATATTGCCCATATACATAGGATTGGAGCGACATCTCAAAATAAAAATTGCTTTACTTTTTCAAATCAAAATTCCAAAGCCAGCGCTACAATCCTTCATACAAACTTCAAGACACCCCCATTTGGATATGATATAATAACTCAAACAAACGTTTGAACCAATAAAATATACGCAACATACAATTCTAAAAAAAAGCACAATTTGTTGTAACATTTTGCAAAGTGGATCGTCCTATAAGTAAGAGATCAGATGCAGAAATGTTGAGAAAGGAGGCAATGAGGGTGATGGATTTTGAAAAAGTATATTCGGAATACTATGACACAGTTTTTCGCTATATTCTGTCTATTTGCAAAGATGAGGCATGGGCAGAAGAAATCACCCAGGAAGCTTTCTTCAAAGCACTGAAAAATATCGACTCCTTTCAAGGTAAATGTAAGTTACGTGTCTGGTTGTGTCAGATTGCAAAGAACACTTTTTACACAGATGCGAAAAAGCGCAGCCGAGAAATATCCGATTTCACGCTTGCATCCATACCGGTTTCTGATACCAGTCAGCAGGATTTGATGCGTAAAGAAGATGCGTTTGAAATACACAAAGCGCTGCACATGCTTGATGAACCTTATAAAGAAGTTTTTTGGATGCGTACATTTGGAGAGCTTTCGTTCAAAGACATTGGTATGCTGTTTGGAAAAACCGAAAGTTGGGCAAGAGTGACTTATCATCGTGCCAAAATAAAAATAAAGGGGGAATTTCTGTGAAATATCCATGCAATGTGATTCGTGATCTGCTGCCGCTCTATTTGGATGAGGTATGCAGCATAGAGAGCAGGAAAATGATCGAGGAACATTTAAAAGAATGCTTAGATTGTAAAGCTTATATGGATGCAATGTCAGAGGAGGAGCCAAAAGCAGATGCCTACAGACAGATTGATCCAGCAGAGGAATGTCAAAAGGCTTCTTCCTTTCGAGCTGTCCAGAAAAGAATACTGAGAAAACAAATTCTTACCGCAGTTGTTGCGATCCTCATGATAGTAGGTATCAGTGCTGCTGTCATTGGAGTGCTCAAAAACACCCAGCGAATTGTTGAATATAAAAACAATCTTTCTGTTTCAATGGTTGATGGCAGTTTGATGGGACGACTCTATGGCAGCTCCTATACAAATCTGAAAATCAAAAATATCTCTGTTGGTGATGATGAATCATCTCCTACTTACATTTTTTATCGAATATCTGATACGGTTTGGGATGATATTTCTACAGGAAAGCATATGATGACGGAATATGTAATATGTCCTAAAGAAAAAAATGCAGATAGGATTGATCGTGTCTATTACTATACCGGAGAATTCACCAACCTTGAAAATATGAATGAAGCCGAATTGCAAACCGTTATCGAAGGCTCTATTCTACTTTGGGAAAAAACGAAATAATACAGTTTATTGATTTTTACCGATATTGCAGCAAATGATTCACAGAAACGGAAGTTTGTTGATGAAAAAAACAGGCATCACCAAGATTTTATCTTGATGGCGCCTGTTTCCTTTGACTTATCCCCCTGTCAGACAGAGGCTCTATATCCGTAATGATTGTCGATTGCCGTTGTATGATCACCCATCGAAAAGCAGATGGTATGTTTTCATTTATGCATCTGCACCAAAAAATAATTTCATATCATCTTCTACTGTTCCAATTCCTGCAATACCAAAATTTTCAATCAGAACATTTGCTACATTGGGACTCAAAAATGCTGGAAGTGTCGGTCCAAGATGAATGTTTTTCACACCCAAGGAAAGCAATGCCAGCAATACAATTACAGCTTTTTGCTCATACCATGCAATGTTATATACAATTGGCAAATCATTGATATCCTCTAAGCCAAACGCTTCTTTCAGCTTCAGCGCAATCACTGCCAAAGAATAACAGTCATTGCACTGCCCTGCATCCAGTACACGAGGAATCCCACCAATATCTCCCAAAGGCAGTTTGTTATATTTATATTTTGCACAGCCTGCTGTCAGTATCACCGTATCCTTGGGCAGTGCTTTTGCAAATTCTGTATAGTAATCACGACTTTTTGCACGACCATCACAACCGCCCAGCACTACAAATTTCTTGATTGCGCCATTTTTTACAGCTGCAATCACCTGATCTGCCAAAGCAAGTACCTGTGCATGTGCAAAACCACCAACTATTTCCCCTGTTTCAATTTCTGTAGGAGCAGGACAGCGTTTTGCATGTGCAATGATTGCAGAGAAATCTTTTTGTTCGCCTACAGTTCCGGGAATATGTGTACATTCGGGATATCCAGCCGCACCTGTGGTATACATGCGATCTTTGTAGCTATCCTTCGGTGGTACAATACAGTTTGTTGTCATCAGAATGGGACCGTTGAATGTTTCAAATTCTTCCTTCTGTTTCCACCATGCATTTCCGTAGTTCCCTACAAAATTGGAATATTTTTTGAATGCAGGATAGTAATGTGCCGGCAGCATTTCTGAATGTGTATACACATCTACACCACTGCCCTGTGTCTGTTCCAGCAGCATTTCTAAATCTTTCAGATCATGACCGGATACCAAAATACCAGGATTTTTTCCTACACCAATATTCACTTTTGTGATTTCAGGATTGCCATATGTGCTGGTATTGGCATGATCCAACAATGCCATACCAGAAACACCATATTTCCCTGTTTCCAGCGCCAATGCAACCAGATCCTCTACGCCAAGGCGGTCATCCAGCGTTGCTGCCAACGCTCTTTGCAGGAAAGCATCCACTTCTGCATCTTCCCAAAGCAGCATATTGGCATGCTTGGAATATGCAGACAAGCCTTTCAACCCATAGGTAATCAGTTCACGCAAGGAACGAATATCTTCGTCTTTTGTGGAAAGCACACCAACTTTACTTGCTTTTTCAGTCCAGTCATCAGAACCATCCCAGATTGCCGCTTCAGCAAGCCCGCTTGTATCCTCGACCTGTTTGAGCAGCTCTGCCTTTTCATTGAGCGTCATCTGTATTCTGTCTTCAATGCTTTCCCGATCAAAGTTTGCATTGGTAATGGTGATAAACAGATTGAGTGTAATCAAATGATTGATTTTGCCGGATACTTCTTTTCCTTCGCTGCGCAATGTGGTTGTCACAGCAGCAATCCCCTTTGTTACATAAACCAACAAGTCCTGCATTGCTGCCACATCCGGCTTTTTCCCACACACACCAGACATGGTACATCCCTTACATCCAGCAGTTTCTTGACATTGATAACAAAACATTTTTTCTTCCATATAAAAACCTCCTTACAATATACATGGACAACATTTCCAGCTGTAATTGATATTTTCTGCAAATGGTATATTGCCTTACACAGCAAATACAACCACCAAAAGCATCTTAAACAATTCCTCTGCATACACGGCATGCGGATGCCCTGCCGGCATTACAATGGATTCCCCCTCATGCAGCAAATACTCTACACCATCAATGGTGATTTTTCCAATACCATCCAAACAGGTGACAAACGCATCCCCACCTGATTGATGCGTGCTGATTTCTTCTCCTTTTGCAAAAGCGAATAATGTCACACTGACAGCCGGATTCTGTGCCAGTGTTTTACGAACCACCTGTCCATCCTGATAAAAGACTTGGTCTTTTAATGTTACGACTTCTGACTGAACGATGTTTTGGATTTTTACGCTCATACAAAATCCCCCCCATTCTATTTCTGATCCATTCTGTGATTTTATTCTCATAGAAAATGGTTTTGATATTGATACAAAAAAATGGAAATCATACCAGAATATCTATTTCGTTTCCTCTTATATTTTTGATCTGCCATCACTATAAAATATTACACGTGTTTTGTATGTTGTTAAAACAACATATTTCATTTGTATAAACGATTTTTGTATCTATCTCCTCTCCCTAATCCATAGCGTTTCTTCTTTACTGTTTCTCCTTACGGGCATAAAACCTTTCCTTCCTTTTTTGCATAAAAAAAGACTGTTGACTGATGCAACAATCTTTTTATCATACTTCATATTTGAGCCATTTTCATTTCAAAACAGTTTCAAATGATACATGCGGAGGCGCAGCATGGCTTTGCAGTCAATCCTGTGCGAAGTTTTCTCCTTGTTCTGCCCGCTTTGGTATACCAATACATTACCTTTGTATTGCTTTTTGCAGTACCCTTTCCAACTTCATACATCCAACCCAGCTTCAGCTGTCCTCTTGCGTAATTTTGTTTTGCCGATTTTTGCAGCCATTCCACTGCTTATTTCGCATCCTGCTCTATACCAAGACCTTTTTCATATAACAATGCCAAATTACATTGTACTCTGTCCAATCCTCTATGTGCTGCTATGCTGTAGCAATAGAATGCCTGCTCACTATCCTTTTCTGTACCTGCTCCATACAGGTATATTCTGCCTACTTCCGTTTGTGCGCTTGCATCTGCTTGTGTTGCTGCCGTCATATACCAACCAAATAAAAGGCTGTCTCATCGTCCATATCATCATAGAAATATTCTGCCAGAAAAAGCTATGCATCCACATCCCCTTGCTCTGCGGCTGCGATGTATGATGCAGGCAATTCTTTGTTTTGCTCTTTTTTCGTTTGCGCATCGGGATTCATGGCATCATTGCCTTTCTGTCACAAAAGACAGTTGCGCAAAAGCGATATTTTTATACATACACTGCAACTGTCATGGTTCCAATCTCTGTATCAATTCTCATTTTCTGATCTGCTGGCAAATCACGCCATCCATTTTGTAAAATTTGAGGTGGACGAATATCACAAGCAGTGCCTTTTTCCGAAATGGCAATCGTGCCCTTACCACTTGAAATATTGGATACCTCTGCCAATGCAGAACAAACCAAATCATCAATTTCCTCAGGTGCAAAGGATAACATGGTTTTTACCAGCTGTATGGAAAAATCCTTTGTAAATCCAAAAACAACGCTACCCTGCAAATCACCAATCAATGCAACCTCAATAAAAATATCTCCCATATCCAAATCATCATAAATTTTCGTCTGGTGCATATCCTCTGTACGCAATCCGGCGATGGTTTCCAATACCTCTACCGTACTGTTTGCAAAATAGTCGATGTAAGAAGATGGGTGCTGCACAGACTGCGGCTTTGCCTTGGTTGTATATTTTAAGTCTTCTCCCACAACGTGATATACCAACCATGCACTCATCATACCTGCACATTTTTTCACTACATGCATTGCATATCCTGTATTTTCTAATTGCTCTGCGTATTTTTCCACCTCTTGCTTAAGATCCTGATGTTGTTTGATATGCTTTTCCTGATCTGCATAGCCAATGGACTTGAAATATGCTTCTTCGTCCTCAAAATGAAAAGTTACATATGCTTTCAAAAATTGTATGATTTCCTGATAAACCTTGGGACGATTTGCTCCTTCGAGTTCCTGCACCAACTCATCAACCTTCTGAAACAGCATTTTATGCTGTATATCTATATTTTCTATACCCACTGCATAACTTTCTTTCCATATACGACATTCTTCTTTTCCCATTTTCGCAATACTCCTTTTTCATAAAATAATCAAATGCTGTCAAAAAGACTTGGAACTCTTTTATATGCCGACAATATACCATGATAGATACCCCAAAATAACATCTGCAATACAAACGTCTTTTTCTCAATGCTTCACTCTTTATGCCATTATGACAGATTTTCGGAATAAAATCGATATCCGTTTTTGGTTGTGTGTTTGACCTGATATAACGCCTGATCTGCTTTTTCATACAATGCTGCAAATGTTGTATGATTTTCATCTGTCAGCATAATACCAATGGATGCACTAAGCTGAATATTGCAATCATCCTTTTGGTAATTTTTGTCCAACAGATGATTCAGTTCTTGTATCCGTTGTTCAAACGCAGGAATATCTTTGATATTTTTTGCAAATACGACAAATTCATCTCCACCCAATCTTCCAACAATATCTTCTTGCCGGAAGAATCCTCTCAATGTATTTGCTGTATGCTGTAAAACAATATCCCCCATTCCATGCCCCATGATGTCATTTACTTCTTTGAAGTGATCCAAATCCAAAATCAACAATGCCCCTACCTGATGCTTTCCTGTATTCTCATACAACGCAAGTTTTGTTTTTTTCAAAAAAGCCTCTCTATTATATAAGCTTGTCAAGAAATCTATTTCGGACTTTTTCTGTATCTTTTTAATATCATGTAAATGACTTTCAATTTGTTTGTCTTTCTCCTTCTGTTCCCCATAGTCCTCCAATACGCCAATGATTTGGTCTGTATTTTCTTGATCCTTTGAAATAATATTGATACGAATCCATTCCTTTTGCTCCTTGATTTTTGTATAGATAATGACCGAATCACAGATCTTATGTTCTACAATCACTTGTTGATACCATTGCTTGTAGTCCTCGAAACTACCTACATCCAGCATTCCCCGTGTCACCAGCGTTTCCGGTTGCATATCTGCAAAGCTACAACATTGTGTAACATCTTTGACAGGATACCCGTATAAGACAATTTGCTTTTCCTTCCGATCAATCATAAACGGAATATTCTTTGTTTGTTCCAATGATGCTTGAAACAATACATTGATTGTTTGAATTTCACTATGTTGCTTTGCAATTTTTTTATACATGGTATAGATCAAATGATAAATCACACCAAATATGGTAGATAAACCGACAGTCAATAGTATAAAGAAATTTGCGATGATCTGTCGTGTATGCGCAACATAAGCATGCAGCCCATCCTCCACTTGTATGGAAAATAAATACCAGTTGTTGATTTTCAGCGGACGGTAGCTGATATAGCGTCCCGCCTGATCTCCTGCAAAATAAAAAATTCCACTTTCTCCTTTTCGCACGCTCTCATGTAGTTTCTCTATGGACATATCGCCTGCATAATCAGATTTTTTCATTTCTTCCCATATATTTAGCCCATTGTATCTCGTATATGGATACAGCAAAAATTTGCTTTTGGAAGAAAACAGATAATGACCTTCGTCATCAATAATCTGAAAATATTTATACTGATCATTCAGAACCTGTACATTGTTTGCAATATCTCTCAGGGCACATTTTCCCCATAGAATCCCGCAAATCTTCTGATTGATCTTTAATGGAACAGCAATAAAAATAAGCGTTTCATTTCCATTTTTCAATACATTGGAAATATAAACCTCATCTTTTTCAATATATTCCCGTATATGTGCATATGAAATATGATATGCTTGACCGGAGGAATCCACACCATGCCCATTCAAGTCTGAAATTCCCATCATATCAAAATTAGAGGTAGCATGCACTTTTTGTAATTGGTTGATTATTTTATCAGGAGCATCCATTTGCAGCTCCGTTACTTGCAGTGTTTGAATATAGCGTTCCAATTCCAACTGAAAATTTTGCTCCACATATACAGACAATTCCTCTATGTGCTGCATGGTATATTTGAATGACATATCATACAATTTTTTATTAAAATACAGAAACCCTATGATTTGTGCCACCAACACAGAAAATAAAATGCATATAATGAGTGTAATTTTTTTGGATTCTTTCGATTTGAACCATTTTTTCATGTATGTACCCCTTTTCTACATGGAAAAAATCCTTGCATTGACCATAATATTACCATCATATCAGCTCTGATCATCATAAAAACTTCCAAATACCGAATTCACATGTTTCGTTAATATTAGTGTATCACGCAAATATCCTTTTTTCAATATATCCACTTGGAATACATACCCGCAATATTGCACAAATTACAACATAGCATAACGCAACCTCCATCAGACAAACGACCTTTCCCATCTATAGATACTGATATACAAAAAACATCCATAAAGTCAGGAGGTCTTTCTCTGCTTTATGGATGTTTTTTATTTCGATTTATGCTTTTATTTTAACAATTCCACAAACTTGCCATCTACATATCCAGATACATCTTTCATCAAGTCCACCAAGCTTCTTCCCTGTGCATGCAATTCATCCATTGTAACATCTGCGGCAATTTCTTTATTTTTCAACACCATTGCACGATCAATGAAATTTTCAATCTCCTCAATTTCGTGCGTGGTGATAAAAATGGTTTCTGTTCCTGTTAAACTGCCTGCCAATGCCTGCATAAAATCCTTTCTGGTGAACATATCCTTTCCAATAAAAGGCTCATCCATAATGATGTACTTGGTTCTTTTTGCCATGCCCGCTGCTACTTCTGCTTTTGCCTTCTGCCCTTTGGACATATGCTTGATTGGTTTTTCTTCCAGCTGGAAAAATGTAAGCAGCTTTTGATAATACGGCATATCAAATTTCGGATAAAAGTCTGCCAAAAATTCCCCAAACTGCATGGGTGTCAAGTCACGAAAATAGGTTCCCGCTTCACTGATGAATGCAATCTCTCCATAGGTTTCCTGTATGGTTTTTCCATCAAAAAAAATACCGCTTTCCAAATAATGTGGCTTCAATATTCCTGTCAAAAGCTTCAAAAGTGTGGTTTTGCCAACGCCGTTTGCCCCCAATACCCCTACAATCTGACCATCCGGAACTGTGAAAGAAATATCCTTCAAAACAAATGCTTCTTCTGCTTTATAAGAAAACCATAGATTTTTTACTTCTACCATACCGTTCACTCCTTCCAATCCATCACACGCAGCTGCTCAATCTGTCTGATATCACTTTCCAAGAATGCGGCGCCCTCCCGCATCTGCAAATAACCGTTTTCTTTTGCATTGTCAATATTGGCGATTTCTGTCAGCTTATCCTGCCAGCAGTCCGTGCGCAATCGCCCCTCATACAATGTGTTTTGCTCCTGTGCATCTATGATTTTGATTGTAACCTCATCCATCGTACCATAGCGTTTGATTTCGTCTAATTTTTTTCCTTCTTCTGCTGCCTGTATATCCCAATACAATACCTGTTTACCATTGGATACAGCATCTCTTACCGTGTCATCCATAGGCATTTCTGTAACACCCTCTTTTGTAATCCACAACAGCATCCTGCCAATGTCTGTTTCATAGGTACTGCCGTAATCGCTGCTTGTTTTTGCAGTATCCTCATACATTGTGCCACGAAGATTTACAGATAACGATATGCCATCCTCGAATTTTGTTTGCCTGCATTTGATTTCAAATCTTGGATCTCCTGTGAAACGATAATTTGGTATCGTATCCCATTGTATTTCCTGCTTTACGCTACCAACAAGAGCGCCTTTGGCATCATATACATCTACCACCCACATATTGTCCTTTACAGAGAATAATGCAAATTGATTTTCTCCTATGCCCTCCAGGCCAACCACACTGCTTTCTTTTGCATCTGGAACTGCAACGATCGGCTCTGCTGTTCCATATTCTTCTCGCATATTCAGGAAGTCCGAAAAATCCATATCCCCAGAATATGTTGCTGGTTTTTCTGCCTCTACAGATACACGATATACATAGGTAGTACCTTCACATCTCTGATCTGGTGCTACCACCGCATAAATTTCATTTCCCACATTTGTCACATAATCACGTAACTGATGTACACCATCTTCCTCTCCTGCATAGCTATCGTTATAGTTGTTATAACAATGCCTATAATTTATATAATCCAATCTTTCATGCTCTTCTGCGCCTACAGCAAATATATAAGGTTGATCTCTCATCACAAGTCCTGTGGAAAAACGTGCAATATTGCTTCTTCCATATGCACTATGGATGCCACGGGATGTCATATAAAATGCCTCTACATCACATAATACCTCTACGGCATCTGTGGTAATGGTTTCCCCTTTGACCGCATCTGTATATGCATCGAAAAGCCCTACCTGACATTCTTGTGTATACTCCTGCTTGGCACCCTTTGCCGGTACCACATTGGTAGATATCATGAAATGATCTCCTGATATAGGTGCATACAAATACGCATGTATCCCACGGATTCCCATACGATGATTTTCCTCTATGGCTTTCCAATCGTCTGTACCATATGCACAATGCTTTGTTTCCAAATTTCCGTTTATGAGCGTAAATGCTGTGCTTTCTGTTTGATCTCCCATCACACCTTCCAAAGGAAACGCCTTCAAGTATGCTGCATCCCCTTGTATATCCTCCAAATATACCGTATTCTTTTGTCGTGCTGAAACGACATATGCACCAAATGCAATCATGCATACCAAGCTTCCCAGCAAGCTGATGCCGACCCAATTTTGTTTTTTCATGAAAGCCCCTCCCTTCTATACTTCTATGCTGTTTTTCATACTTCTCAAGGATTGTATCACAATCAAAATACTTGCCAGTATCGCTATTCCCAAATCCAGTGCGATTTCTCCCAAAAATATGATATCCGCATGATTCTGAGAGAGCCATGTACCGGACAACACACGCAATCCCCAATAACAGCCGAAAATCGGAACCAAAATCCGCAATTTACCTCCACAATGTAGTCCACAATACAACACACTTGCCAATATCAAGAACATACTACAGAGCAATACACCCATCTGCCATACAGATGTCGGAAACCATGTAGATAAAAATACACTCCGACGAAATGCCAAAAACAATCCATTTGTTCGACTTGCATCCAATCCCTGCACTGTCAGCTCCGGTGAAACATAAAAGATTTCCTTTGCCGCAACTGTTGTATAATGCGACATGATTGGTGCATACAATACCACCATCATCAGCAGCCAAGAAAGGAAATACAACAGCATCATGGATATTGCTGACAACCAAAAAGCAATATAAATCTGTGTGCGTTTCATAGGTAGTGCCAAAATGCTATAAATCCCCTTACTATGATAGAAAAAATCACTTGCCTGTTTGACAATCAGCATCAATAAAAGCAACCATCCGCATAAAAAGACAACAGGTGCGATGCTGCCATCTACCACAGCTTCATATGGCAGAAATGCTTTTGGAAAATGCTTGCTGTCATCGATGCCGGCTGGCTTTGGAAATGCTTGAAAAAGCATCAAAATCAGCCCCAAGCCCAAGCTTCCAAGCCATACCATGAGTCCTTTTTTCCACATATTCCAACGAAATAAATAATTGCTGAGTTTCCATGTGTCATTCATACACCCTTCCCCCTTCTATCTAAAAATTCTGTATGATCTTGTACCTCCACTTGCCCAGTCTATATATTCTGATTGACCATGTACAGGGAGCATCTGACCAAAATAACGAATCCTACCATATCCTGCATCCACGGCATACAGTGCATCCTTTCTATCCTCCAAATAACCTGCCTTTCTACCGATATTGATTGCTGAAAGCCTTTTGAAGTTGTCTTTGTTTATATCATTTGTCAAAATACCTGTGTACAATAGCTTTCCCGTTTCTGCATCTCGTATCTTTAGTTCATACTCATTGGGTACAAAGCCTACAAAAGGCTTTAATTCTGGATATGGGAAGTTCGATGTATATGCTACAGACAGCACTTTTCCGTCTATATAGTCTACATAATCTACATATTCTTCTACAGGTAATTCTTTGATTTGCTCATTGGTGCATACATAAGAGCAATCACCCTCCCAAACATAATGCTCTGTATCATCCTCCGGTGTTTCCATTTCCATCTGTACCAACAATCTAAACCACATGATTGTATTCTGTTCATGTGAAATCGTGTGCACAAAATCCACCGTATATTTTGAAAATTCTTCTATACCGGTATCCTTACGTGTAATCAAATTTCCTGCAATATCGTATAATTCCAATATCAAGCAATCATTTTCCGTACGAGCCAACAAAAGTCTTTCTTCATTGACTTTGATCAAGCCAACAATCCTTTGATTTTTGTTTACAGAAAACGTCCGCAGCACATTTGCTTTTCCTTTTGCCTGATCCTGTAATTCCATACTACTTCCTCTGCCATTTGCCATGCCTTCCTTGGGAATTTGCATCAGAAACACCTCACCCTCGCAGGCTTCGTTTGTTGCCAAAATTGTATAAATTGCATCCTTACATTCTGCCGTTGCCAAATGTAAGTCCAAATCCGATACTTCCTGTATCGACCAATCATGTCCGGTTTCTTCCCATGTTGTAAAGTAGTATTCTCCTTTGGACATCTGTAAACCTGTATCAAATCTGGTATGCATGCCTTCATATAAATCTATGACTTCACCATAAATTTTAATGGTGTCTGTGGTAAAGCCACTCATATGCAAATCCATCTTATTTGGAAAATTTTGATTCATCGTTTGTGTCAAAATCTTTTGATTGTTTTCTGTTAAATCTTGTATTTTTGTCACCGATGTCCGCTTGGTATCTGTAGGTGGAACAGAAAATACTTCTCCTTCTATTGTAGAATCATAATCATATTGATGCTTTGCAAAATATTTTTGTATGCCGGTATTGCCTTTTTGTTCCTCTCCAAATAAGATACCCATTTCCAAACCATCTATCGGGTAATATCTCGTATGCATCGCTCCATCTTCCCATACAAAATGCTCCGCACCTGAGGAGTCTGCTGTAATTCCCTGAAACGAAAAATCATCCATTTGAGAACGATCACCAGAAACGTCCAATATTCTAATACTGGTGCGTCCCTGTGCCACAACCATATATCCCACAAAAAGCACAAAAAGCAATGCGGCTCCAATCAATATTTGCAAAACAACATTTCTTTTTTTCCGTTTCATACCTACCCCTCCGATCCTTCCACCTGTTCCTCCAAAGTTCGTAAAACACAGGATTGTATCAATAGCATCATGAATGCTGCAACCACACTGATAACAATATTTTTTCCTAAAAATAAGCCATTGCTGCTTGATATGTATCTATGTATACATGCACTCAATATCAAATAGACACCACCGGCAATACTCAATATACTAACCACAATACAAGCTGCTGTACTCTTTGTGTAAAATGCACCAAATAATATCGCTGTCCACAGCAAAAGCAGTCCTGCTACAAATGCAGGTACATGCCACAATGAGGATGGGAAAAACGTGGATAAAAACCAGCTTCTGCGAAATGCCAAAAACAAACCATTATACAAATGTGTATCCATATTGGTGAGTGTATGTCCTTCGGAAAGATAGAATATTTCTTTTGCTGCCTGATGCTCGTATACCATCGTAATTGGGAAATATGCCAAAACCAAAAGCACAAGCCATAGAATATAATATATTACGATTGCAGCAATGCTACAAAGTGCAAAAGCGTAGTAGACCTCTTTTCTTTTCATAGGTAATGTAAATAACGTATAAGCACCCTTACCATGATTGAAAAAGCCCTTGATCTGCAAAAACAATGTAGCAAAAATCAAAAGCAATCCCAATATAAAAATAATAGGCAAAAAACTGTAATCCACTACCATATCATATGTTTGGAAGCATTTGGGGAAGTATTCGTATTCACTGACGTTTGCATCTACGTGTATCATACCTACGTAAAACAATGTGATGGCTGCCAAGATCAAGCTGGCAATCCAGATATATTTCTCCCATTTTTTCCAGTACCAGAAAAAAAGATAATCACTGAGTTTCCATATATTTTTCATTTTTCTTCCCTCCTCATCCATTCTTTTTGCAAGAGCTGCATGACTTTTTCCAATGTTAAACCATTTGCTTTTGCCTGTTGTATAAAATCGCCTACCAAGCCTGCTGTAAACTCCTCTTGAATTTTTTCATAAATGGTATCATCCCAGTGAATTGTACTGACTGCATTTTGAGGTGTCACCACAAACCCCTCCTCTTCCATCAAACGAAATGCTTTTTGTACCGTATTGGGATTGATTTTCAATATTGCAGCCACCTCTCTTCTGGACGGCAGAGAGTCTCCTTTTTCCACAGCACCAATGAAAATCTGGCGTTTGACAAATGTAGCAATTTGTACGTATACAGGTTCTGACACATGTAATATCAACTTCCGAAAATCCAACAACGCTTTTCCCCCCCTTTCCAACTGTATCATATATATAATACACTTTATATCTGTATTATAGCAGTGATACACTTATACGTCCATAACCAATACCAAAATTAAGATTTTTTTAATATTTATATCCCACATTTTTCCCATTGTAATGCATCATGGATTTTTATTGACGCTTTGAACGAATATGTTATAATATTCCCAATACAATACAGGCTTTTAGATTGTATAACATACATACAATTGATACATATGGTAAACAGTAAATACGATCATCACAAACCATTTTTTTCATGCTTGTATGTTTTTTATGATACAATCATACACAGACATGGCTTGGAGGTATGCGCAAAAAAATTTTTTTCGTATATCACATCATATAAAAATTGCTCTTTGAATCAAAGGCTTACCAAACGATCAATAGAATGAGAGGTTATGGAATGAATAAAGAAATGCTAAAAAAACTGATTCTTACTGGAAAAGGTGAAATACCAGCGGATGTTGTCATCAAAAACTGCCATATTGTCAATGTATTTACCGGTGAAATCGAACAAGGCGATATTGCCATCTCCGACAACCAGATTGCCGGAATTGGCGTCTATCACGGCAAAACAGAAATTGATGCCAATGGCAGATATGCAGCACCCGGCTTTATTGACAGCCATATTCATATTGAATCCTCCTATGTCAGCCCAGAGGAACTTGGAAGATTGCTTGTGCCACACGGCGCCTCCACCATCATTGCCGATCCTCATGAAATCGTCAACGTTATGGGGATCAAAGGTTTAGACTATATGATGGCAGCTGCAAAAAACACAAAAATGGACATCAAATTCATGCTGCCCTCCTGCGTACCGGCTACTCCCTTTGAACATTCCGGCTATGTATTGGATGCAGAAAAAATGGAAGAACCTATCACAAGAGCAGATGTACTTGGCTTAGGCGAGTTTATGAATTTCCCCGGTGTCATCCATGCAGAGGATGCGACACTGGATAAACTTATGGTTGCGAAAAATGCAGGAAAATTGATTGACGGACACTCTCCCGGTTTAATCGGAAAGGATCTGGCAGCATATGCATGTGCCAGAATTCAAAATGACCATGAATGCAGTACTGTAGAAGAAATGAAAGCCCGTATTGCTATGGGAATGTATGTATTGATTCGTGAAGGCTCTGCCTGCCATGATTTGCGTAACCTCATAAAAGGGGTTACGCCAGAAAACAGCCGTCGTTGCCTGCTTTGCTCCGATGATCGCCAGCCCAAAACCATATTAACAGAGGGGCATTTGGATAGTCACCTTCGTATGTGTGTGGAAGAAGGACTGGATGCTGTCACTGCCATTCGTATGGCAACACTCAATGCGGCAGAATGTTTCCACCTGTATGACAGAGGTGCCATTGCGCCGGGATATCTTGCCAACATTGTACTACTGGACGATTTGACACAATTCCATGTACATAAAGTATGGATACAAGGTGAACTGGTAGCAGAAGAAGGCGTTTATTTGCCGCATTTTGAAGCATACGATATTGCGGAAGTCAAAAACAGTGTACACCTAAATCAATTTTCTGTTGAAAAATTGAAAATGCCTTTGACATCCGATCACGTGCATGTGATTGCCATTCAGCCAGACGGCGTTGTCACAAAAAAGGAAACGGCACATATTGCATTGGAAAATGGAGAATTTGTATTCTCTCCAAATGTGGATTTGGTAAAGGTCGCCGTAGTGGAACGTCATCAAATGACCGGAAATGTGGCTTGCGGATTTTTGAAAGGCTATGGCATCAAAGAGGGTGCCGTTGCTTTATCTGTGGCACACGATTCTCACAATATCATTGTAACCGGTGTGAGTGATGCGGAAATGGCATACGCTGTGGAAAGTCTGGAAAAACAAAACGGTGGCATTGTTTTGGTGAAAAATGGGGAAGTGATTGAAAGCATGCCCATGCCGATTGCAGGTTTGATGAGTGACCAAAGCGGTGAATGGGTGAATCGGAAGCTGACAGATATTCATACAAAGGCTTATGAGGAACTGGGTATTGACAAAGGTGTCGAGCCTGTGATGACACTTTGCTTTATGTCACTGGCAGTCATTCCTGAAATCAAAATTACAGATATGGGACTGTTTGATGTGGAAACATTTTCTTTCCTTCCGGTAAATTGTTCCTAATCTGAAAAATGGTAAATGATGAAGCACTGACAGTTTGTCATAGCAATCCTTTGAACGAAAAAAGAAGCCGTTTGATGGTATGGAAGTAGACGTAACGCTTTCTCGTTATATAGGAATAACATCAAATAGATTGGCACAATGCCATGATACAGATGCATCAAAAGCTTTTCTTGAGCATGTGAAACTGCTTTTTTGATATTCTCTGTGGCATAAAAAACACCCTGCTTATGATACAGTATGGCATACTGTATCACAAACGGGGTGTTTTTTCACATACATACAAAGTTTCTATTTTTTAAGGCATTACCGATGACCTGCTATCCTTCGATGATATTTGGGCTTTTTCATTTTGAATATACAATTTTCGAAAAATGATTCCAACTGTTAGTGCGATAAACAAATTGAACAACGCTATAAAAAATGCAGTCCGAGAGTTTGCCCAAGCAACAGAAGAATCATATCCCCACATCAAAATTCCTCCTATAAAGTCCAAGAAGAAATGTAGCATAACCGCCAACACAACAAACAACCACACTCGTTTTTTTTCAAACATTTTATAAAATACAACCAATGTTAATGTACAATGCATCACCATTGCAATCGGACGATTGATGAGAAGCATAAAACTAGATAAGTTCAGTGGCATATAGATGGATTCTTGCATATCCATTAAAACAAGCAGCCCAAGCCCCCCTATTGCCTCTAGCCCTCCATGCCCAAGACCACAGGCTATCGCTTCATGATATTGATGGTTTAACACTTCCTCTCTTGTCATTTGATGTGCCACAACTGCTTGGAGCCGATGGATGATTTCCTCTCTTTTGGGTTGTATCATAAAATTCCTCCATTGATTTTTTATGTTTGCAATTCATATGACGTAAATACATTTTATTGTACTTGATGTTTCTTTCTCTATACAAATTTTGTGTATCATATGCACTGTGCAAAAAATATCCTATATTTTATAAAACAAAAAACAATGAAATTTTACCTTCTCATCACTTCCTTTGATATCCTTTTTATTTTTTTACAATTCATATTCAAAAGTATGCAATAACAAAAAATATCTGCATGACAAAAGCGGCGTTGCTTATGTAACGCCGCTTCTATGAGAATTCGTTTTTTGATGCAGACAAAAAACACAATATCAAAACCGATTATTTCTGTATTTTGCCATTTACCACTTTGAATGTTAATGCATCATAATGGCTACTTGCTTTTGCAGTAATGGTAACTGTGAAAGTACCCGTACCATTGCCAAAGCAATCTGCGGTAAAGTCAATTTGTGTATTGCCAATGTTTTCTCCTCCATCTGATAATACATACTTCTTAACTGGTTGACTGGATTCAAACATGCCAATCAATGGAATTACAGTTACAGAGGAATCTTCTTCAGATGTAACCTTAATTTCTTGAATATTTCTCAAATATGGTGATGCAAAAGCCGGATCTTGGAAAATGACACGATATCCTTCTACCGTACCAGAAGGAGAAAAACCATAAGAAATGGTTGTACTTGTCATTTTCTGAACTATAGGCAGTGTCGGTTTGATAGAACCATCCTCTGTCAAAACAATCGAAATGGTAGCTTCTTTATAGCCTTTTGCCTGAATCGTAACGGTATTTTTGTTTCCTTTTTGGAAAGCACTGGGATGTAAAATCAATGTATCCGTCGTTTTTTTATACTCCTTATCTTTCAATGCAGGTGGAAAATAACCTTCAAATTGCTGTAAGGTGTAACTTTGCCCCTCAACAGAAACAGCGGTAATTGCATCTACATAGGTACGGTCAAATACGAGTTTGTAATTTTGAGAATCCATACCTATTGCATATCTGGGTACATCTTTTTCCTTTGCTTCCTCTGCCTTAGGTACTGTCAATACGACCGTTTGATCTTGATAGCCTGTTGCCTGAATCACAACATTATGTTTCCCTTCTGCCAAATCACCAACATTCAAAGACAGCTTTTGCGTCATATTATCTGTATAATACTGATTTGTGTTTTTCAGTTCAATATCGCTTCCCTTTGTATAAGAAGTACCATCTACCTGTACAACACTGATTTTGTTCAAATAAGCTCTGACATCATCTCCTGCAAAGGTAACATCATACAAAGTGCCATCTTTGCTTCTTTTGGTCACAGTACCTTCTGGTGTAACAACAGAAGGCTCTGGTCCGTCAGGTTTCAGAGTGCCTGTTGCAATATTCCCCTTTGCATCCAATGTAATTGTTTTGGTGAACCGAACTTGATCGCCTGCCTGAATCACAATGGTATTTTCCTGACTGTTTTTGAAAGCATTTTGATGCATATGAACTCTTGCATAGCTTACATCTTTTTCCAAACTATATGTATTTTCTGACAATATTCCCAAAGGATTGGTTGTCATCTGGTATACAACATCATTTACACGAACACTTGTTATTGCATTCATAAATGCTGTATTTGCTTCCTTAAATGACAATACATAATTGCCAGCATATTTTTCAACCCTACCTTCCGTAGGTGCTGTAATTTCTGTATCCGGCATTTCTGGAACAATTTCATCACCTTTGGTAACTTCTACAGTAACTGTCTGTTCTGCATATCCATCGGACAGAATGATGATCTTATATGTGCCAACCTGACCTTTGAATACAGCTTCTTTGAATATATCCTTTCCAATGGTCAGCTTATTGTTTGCTACAGTATATCCATTTTCTACCAAAGTAGATTCTGTATCGCCCTTATGAATGATGCGTTCCTTTCCATCAGGAGCAATCATCTTCACACCTTTGAGATGTGCAAAGAAATCACAATTCCCCTCTGTATGTGCTACATCACAGGTTACTACAATTGACTCGTTGTTCTTCACAGCAGGTGCGCTAAATGTTACGTCTTCCTTTGGTCTTTCTACAGAAAATGTAACTTCTTTTGTCAGGTATCCTTTTTTCTGGATATGTAATGTATATGTTTTTCCTTTTTCCAGGTCTGCAATGGTCATTGTATTGCCATCAACGGTATATGCCCCTGGCTTCATCGGAGTCAGAGAGCCATTCATATAGAATGTTGCATCTGTAAAATAATTTGGATCATCAGCAGTAATGGTGGCTGTTGTCCCATCAACACTTACATTCAAATCCAATACATCCTTGTTGACTGCTTCACGGAAACTGGTTGTCAAACCAAGCAGATTATCTTCCAATACATGCTTTACAGCAGCAGGACGATTTGGTGTCTGTACTGCGCCATTATGACCTTCGCCTCGTGCATATTCTGTAAATGTTAGATATTCTCCCTCTGCCTGCGCAACAGAAACATCATTGAAGTAGTCATTTACATCGTAAACCGCTTCAGCACCTTCATGGAACACATACAGCTTGTTCATATCCCAACGATCTGCGACACCCTTTGCAAAATCATTTGCCAAGCCCAATTCTGTCAAGATTTGTGCGTTTGCCATCAAATCTGCATCTACGATCAAATTACCATTCATCACTCTGCCATCCCCGCCTTCAGAGGAACCACCACCGGAAGAACCCCCGCCCACAGATGCCGTTGAAATAGCATCATATTGCAAAGCGGTTTTTGTTATTTTTACTTCTTCTACCGGTTTTTCAGATGGAATCGCTGCATGATGGAATAATGGTGTAGAGAATTTCTGGAAGCCATCTGCATATACCGTTACCTGATAATTACCATCTTTTGCGAAATAATTGGTATGATCGTTATACAGAACCAAACGATTGCCATGCAGGAACCAATCATCATATTTCTTGAGTGTGTGGATCTTTCCATCTGCGTCTTTAAGGTCTACACGATATACGGGGCTGGTAATGCCATATGTCATATTTTGAATGATGAAATGTACTTCTTGTCCGCTCGCACCTTCTCCTGCTGCCAATGTGATTTCAGGTACCACTTCATTGACTACATGGATCGGGAACAAGTACGACTTCTCATTGGAAGTAATCCGCAGATAGTATCGTCCATTGCTGTAGAAATTCTTCTGTCCCAAGGGAACAGTAATACTTGCTACAGTATTTGCATTATGCGTAACATTTGTATTCTTTGTATATGTCAGATTGTCATTCAATGTTTGTTTGTTTTCATTATATGCAACCAAAGCTACATTAGAAATACCATCTACAAATGCTCTTTCTTCTGCAGTACCCTTTTCATAGTTGAACATGATTTCTACCTGACCGCTTACACCATAAATATTATCTGCATTCGGATCTTCTTTCAATACTGCGTCTGGACGATAAGAAGCAATCGGAAGTTCTTTTCTTTCGTTCAAATCAAATGTGGTTGCCTTTGGCATAACACGTACCTTACCACTGTCGTCATAATTGGTCAAATGATAATCCCATACATAAATGGGGCCATTCAGCAAGAAGTAGTCCGGCGCTGTTGCTTCTGTCGGCAAAACCGGTGTTGTAGGGTACAGATTGTCACTCAGCTTCACTGTTTCTGTTTTGCCATTGCCTCTTACCGTCAACTTTGCAGGATTCAGATCTGTAACCTCCCATTTTACAATACTGCCATCATCGGTTACATTACTTACCGCATTTGTAATATCTGTACCATCTACAGACAATGTGCAGTTTTTTATGCCGTTGCCTTGTGTAAACTGTACCACCACATATTGCAGCATACCACCCTTATACAGATGTACCAATTTGGTGTTTTTGACATCAATCAAGCTGATCGCTTCAGGCTTGCTTCCGCCGCCACCACTGGAACCGCCGCTAGAAGAACCGCCACCACCGCCGGAGCTGCCACTGGAACCGCCACCACCGCCGGAGCTGCCACCAGTATTAGGTTTTTCCTGTGTATTTTGCTCTGTTTTTTTGGAATCACCGCTCTGAACCTTTTCTTTGCCTGCGGTAACGTCTTGCGCATCTTTCGATACACTTACCTCTGTATTTGGTGTATCTACTGAAACATGGCTTCCACTTACCTCTACCTTTTCTACCTTACCATCGCCTGCTACAGCAACATGGTCTGCATTTATTTTGACATCAGAAACTTCAGCACCCTTTTGGGCAGAAAGCTTTGTTCCTTCCGCTTCTTTGCTTATGACAACATAATTGACAACGCCACTGTGGATGGTTACATCTGCTGGTTTTACAACAACAATACTGTCTACATTACCGTCCAGTTTCACATCACCCTTTGTGATGATCTGTGGTACTTTGCTTTCCTGAATGGAAATTGCCGCTTTCTTTGTAGGGTTTGCTACAATAATATTTTTTGCTGTTGCATTTTTTATCTCAATTCCCTGATTGCCACCACGTACCAAAATAGAACCTGTTACAGTTACGCCATCCAGATTCATATGTTCTGCACCATCTGCAATGATCAAGTTTCCACGGATTGTTACCCCGTTTAAATTCACATGATTGTCACGTACCACTACATTCCCCTCAATCACATCGCCTTTGCCCTGCTGTTCAGAAAGAGAATGTACATTTGTTTCTGTAATATAGGTGCCTACCATATTATTCATAATCTGTGCAAATTCTGCACGAGTGATGTTGCTTTTTGCATTGATGTTGCCATTTGCACCATGTACATATCCTGCTTCTACCATAGCAGCCAGAGAGCCCTTTGCCCAATCCGCAATTTTTGCATTGTCTGCAAAACCCTGCAATGCTGCAAGATTGCCCGCATCCATAGAGAATACACGGCTCAAAATCGCAAATGCTTCCTCTCGAGATACCGGATCATTGGGACGCAATTGACCATCTCCACCAAAGAGTACTCCCATATGCACAGCCTTTGCCATACTATCGTAATACCATGCATCATGCTTTACATCCCCAAACGCATTTAATTTTGCAGTGTCCTTTGCGCCAAATGCACGGTCAATCATAGCAGCCATTTGTGCACGTGTCACATTACCGTTTGGCTGGATGGTTCCATCGCCCATACCACTAAGCAAACCGTTTTTTACTGCCTGTTCCATTGCCTGTGCTGACCAGTTTGTCGGAAAATCAGAAAAATCGCCTTTCGAAATTTCTGCATAAACACTTTGATTCGACAACAGCATCATTGTTGCCATTGTACATGCAAAAATTCTTTTTTTGTTTAACATAAATTTCAGTACCTCCTTCCATGATTGAAACATCTCACAGGATAAACAAACGCTACCTAAAGTTAGCATATTCTAACTATTGATGAAAAATTTTAACACGTATTGATTGCCATGTCAACTCATATCTTTCGTAATTTGCGAACACTTTTTGAGTGACAGATCATAGTGAAATGGAATCATTCTCTACCTTATGTGTAAAGAATTACGTGTTTTTTGTGTTACATTCTTTTTTCTGAAGCACTTTTTCTGTTATGAAAAATCTCCATAAAACAAAACCAATATATCATTTTTTCATGTGGAACATAATAACGAAAATTTTGGAAAAATCCATGGATATTGGGATTACAAAGCCAATTATGTATCATTCCTTTTTTACAAAAACAGATAACAAAAAGAGTAGCCATTGCGGTTGCTAGAATAAAAATTGACTAAATGATGATACAATGATCAGAAGTTCGAATAGATCTATAAAAGTATAGCATAAATTCATTCCCATTACCAGTAAAATTTATACAAAATCTCAAATATCTATTTCAGACAAAAAAATAACAATATATGTATAAAAAATTATTAGAAAAGTGTATATATTTTAATTTTACAACATTTATTTTGCACAGTATGATATACGAAATAATATATAGTGTGATTTTTATACCAAACGGAGCAGAAAAGAACAACTATATATCCGTATTGAAACAATATACACTGTGGACCTTTGCCATAAAGAAATGGCACAGCGGTTTGCTATACAAAACCTTGACACCATAACAAATAGCCTGATTTTTTATATATGAACAAAGAAATATCGTTCTCATGAGGGTTCCGTTGATGCGATTGTACCAAATGAGAATTTTTATACCGAAAAACAAAATCTGAAATGTAGTATGGATGCTACTTATAAGAATTTTAGTCCATACAGTTCTTCAGGTCAAAGCGAATGGAGTATCTGGATAACTGCAACAACGAGCGTGTCAAACTTTTGCTATAAATGCTGTAATGAAGTGTCTTCTATGATCAATCTTATATTGTCAGAAAGGATTTTGCTATGACAAGAGAAAAGAAACCGATACACAGAGTACAAACGACAGAAGGAAAGCCTAACATCATATATCAGCTTTTGAAAGAATGAAAAAGCGGGTAGCTGCCTGCTCTTGACATGCCATTTTATCACTGCTATTATAAAGCAAAGGCGAAAAACTGATTTTACTCTAGTTTTTCGCCTAACATTATCATAGAAGATCTTATTTACATACTTTTCTTCATCAAAGGCTTGTCTTCTGCTTTGTACAAACAACAATCCCTTTTGCTAGCTTGAAAAATTTTTACTTTGAAATGTGTTTATCTTTCGTTGACACTTCATAAATATGACAAGGCTTCCCTATATCATTTTTATTTCCATAATCATAAAGCATAACACCACTACATCATAAAACAAAAATCATAGAGCTTTTATGAAACATTTCAATCATCAACCTTTTTCACTATTTTCATATAAGCAATCAACGCATCTGATTTTTATGCTTTGTTTTTGATACGTTCACCGTTAGGTCCTTCATAATCTCTCCCCCAACCTGTAAACACAGAAAACAATAAAACCAGTAGCAATATAATACAATGGAATGATGCAAGTGATAATTTTAATGGATTGATTGCTTCAATAAATTTATATTCCTGCATTAAACCATTCACACAAGTAATAACAATAAAAATGAAAGAACTTGTAAATGGAATGATCACAGGTATTGTACTTGCAAAACCATCTAATAGATTTGCTCTACGATATGGATGTAACTTTTTCACTCGCCCGATCTGATCTGCAATTGGTCCAAACATAATAATTGCCGGACCATTGGCAGCGCCAAGACAGACAGAAGATACCATAATGCCAATGCCTATAATCAATTCCGAACCAATAATGGTTTGATTTAATTTGCTATTCAACAAACGAGTAATGATTTTATCCATCGTTCCACTTTCATTCAAAACACCCATAATGCCTGCAATGGCATATAAATAACCAACCGTTCCTAACATATTTTTAATGCCATCAATTGCAAAGCCTTGTAATGTTCCATTTTTTACAGAAATTATATCTTCTGGTACGAGAATTCCTGTTACAATTCCAATTGCGATCCCAGAAATAATGCCCCAAGTAATGGCTATAAATATATCCCTCTTTTTTACAGCTACTACTAGTAAAATGACCACAGGAATCAACATGATCAATCCTCTTGGATCCATATATTGCTCTAAAATTTCTCTACCGGCAACATCCGCTTCTCCTCTACCACCCAAAATCCAAAACAAAATACAAGCAATACACATGGCTATCAAAGCATACTTCATTCTTGTTGATACAACCCCTCCAACATCAGCAGTGCCTTTTTTATTCTGAAATGATTGTGATGCGGCAGAAGCAATCGTAGTATCCGAAATAGGCGCTACATTATCCCCAAAAATTGCACCACTCAAAATTGCTGCTGCCAAATATAAAGGATCTGCTCCCAAAAGAATGCCAGATGGATATAAAATAGGAAACCCTGAAAATAAAGTACCAATCGATGTTCCGGTTGCCATAGAGATGATACTTGTTGCAATAAATGTAAATACCACGAACAATCCGCCTTGTAAACCAAGCGTATCCCCCAACCATACAAACCCTTGCGCTACACCGCCTCTGGACATTAGTTTTGCGAAAATACCAACTACCAATAAAATCAATGCAAGTGTATTCATCATTGAGGATGCCATGCCCTTTACAACCGCTTCCCAATATTTTGTCCAGCTTTTTGCCAAAAAGCTCCCCATCATCAAAGCCAATATACCACCCATACAAAGTGCTTCCATTTCAAAAACCTTGAAAATTACGAAAAAAGCAATACAAAATATAACAAAAATAATCAGTGGAATCAAAGAGCATAAATGGCTGCCTCTAAACGATAATGTTTTTTTGCTTTCTTCCATAACACAATGCCTCCTTCTATTGTCTTTTTCAATACCAAAATATAGATTAATTAATCTATATTTATCCTACCGTAAGGTAGTCGAAAATTCTGTAAAGCACTTTACAATTTATATGAAAAAAATGCAAAATTACCATTTTATACTATATTATTTCTATTTTTTATTACAGCATTTTTATACTTTGAACACTTCTAATAATAACAGTGTCTATTTTATACAAAAAATTTTAGTTAATCATATATTTTACAGTATAATTTATATGTCACGAAATAATATCTACATTGGATATATCTTCTATCCTTTTCGTTTGCTTGATCATGATGTTTTTCTTTCATAATAATTTGTACCCCAAACACCTACAATCATCAAAACTCCACCCAAAACTTGAAACCAATACATCTTTTCCTGTAAAATAATAACACCTGCTAAAATAGAAATCACGGTTGCCATATTGTTGAAAATACAAACATTGGTAGCTGGTAACTTTGCAAGCATATAATTCATACAGAAAAATGCCAAAACCGAAGCCGCTATACCCAAATACAGCATAGAAAATAATACCATTGGTTCTTGCACGACAATACAGTATGCTGATAAACTTCTAGTTTGATACAAAAAAATACATGTAAAAAAAACAGCTCCTAACCAAATCATAACAAAAGTAATCTCTATGGGTGTAAAATCCTTTGCATTTTTTCGTGATAATATGTTATAGACGGATCCTGCAAAAGTAGCGCAAAGCAATAACCATAATCCTCTCTGTGTTTCACTTTCTTTTTGTTTTGAAAAAACAATGGTAATCCATACACCAATCACAGAACAGATGATAAAAAACCATTGTTTTTTGTTTTGATGTTCCTGCAAAAAAAATGCACTTAATAGGGCTACAAAAACAGGCATCAATGATACCATAATTCCAGCCTGTGCCGTCGATGTCCTCTGTAATCCATTGAT
The DNA here is from genome assembly GCA_020024265.1 of Anaerotignum sp. GTDB lineage: Bacteria > Bacillota > Clostridia > Lachnospirales > Anaerotignaceae > Anaerotignum. Next base: position 31,898 of record JAHHTW010000011.1, read on the forward strand.
TTCAAACAAAAATGAAAGAAATGGATAAAACAATGCTAATATCACCACACGGTAAATAGGCTTATTGCGAAAGTGAATTTGAATTTTCCCACACAACAGCAATATTGTCATAAAACACGCAGCAATCAAAAAACGACAACTTAACAACAACATAGGAGGCATATATGCCAGCCCTCTTTTTGTAAATAAAAAGGTTAATCCAAATACAAAAGCCATCATTATACCACATACATAAGGTTTGTATTTTTCTATTTTCATAATACTCCTCCATTGCAAAATATAAAAGAAGCCAGTCCTGATTTGACTGGCTTTGTCAATAAAATATAGCAACTTTATTTATCGAATACGAATCAATGCATCTACACCCTTTGCGCCTTTTCCCATCTCATATAGAAACAATGGGTTAATATCCAATTCTTCAATGTTTGGATGTTTTTGTACCAATTCAGAAATTTTCATCAATGTATCTATCAAAACAGCTTCATCATATACGATTCCTCTTGCTCCCCGAATCATTTGATACAGTTTTGTTTCTTGAAGCATTTCCTTTGCATCCTGTTTTGTAATTGGTACTAAGCGCATAGCTACGTCTTGGAATACTTCTACATAAATCCCTCCGCTTCCCACCAATACAACTGGGCCAAATTGGGGATCTTTTTTCATTCCCACAATAACTTCTAATCCAGAAGATGCCATTTCCTGAATCAAAACACCATCTATGGTTGCCTTTGGATTATACACTCTTGCTTTTTCTATTATCATTTCAAAAACAGTTTCCGCTTCCTGTTCGCTCTTTACACCAATAAAAACACAGCCTGCCTCCGTCTTATGCTGAATATCAGCAGATAATATTTTCATCACAACAGGAAAACCCGCCTTTTGTGCCATTTGTACTGCTTCTTCTTTCGTTTTTGCCAACCAACTGGATGCCATAGGAACGCCAGATGCAGACAACAGCTCCTTTGCCTCTAACTCATTCAAAAATCTGCTCATTCCCATCTTCCCCCCTGCTTTGCAAAAATTGATGATATGTTACCATGTGAGATGCCGCTTTCACACAGTCTACTGGTGTGTCATATGTACGAATACCGTTCTTTTCCAATATTTCACGTGCTTGCCAAACATAGTTCCCTGCCATAATACAAATATATACAGGCTTGTCTTTGCTAACATTTTTTTCTTTTAATAATTTTACCAATTCTTCTGCCAACTCTTTTTGTGGCAGGAACGTAGGCACTACCGTAATAAAAATCACACCATCTACAGACGTATCCTCCAGTACAATACGCAAACTTTCTATATGGTGTTTGACATTTGCTGCTGCTGTAATGTCTGCATATCCCTCTGGTGAACATATATTTGCCATATCCGGCAAACATTCTGCCAAAAGTTCTTTTGTCTTGCTACAAACTTTTGGAAATTCCAGATTTTTTTGTGCTACGAAACTATCCGTACAGTAAATCCCAGGGCCACCTGCTTGTGACAATATGAAAATTCGATTTCCCTTTGGTAATACACATTGATCAAAAGCTTGCAAAGTATCTAATAACTCCTCAATCGTTTCCACACGAATGACACCAAATTGACGAAATGCCCCATCATAGACCGCATCTGAACCAGCCAATGATCCTGTGTGTGAATTTGCTGCTTTGGCACCAATTTCACTACGCCCAACCTTTAATACCACAATGGGTTTCTTTCGTGTGATCCGAGCCATTGTTTCCATCAATTTCTTACCTTCTTGGTAACCTTCCAGATATAATCCAATGACATGCGTATCTATGTCTTGTTCAAAATATTCCAACAAATCAATAAAATCTACATCTGCCATATTTCCAATAGAAATAAATTTATTCATAGAAATTGGTGCAGGTTGTGAAGCCCCCATCATTAAAATTGATGCTGCCACTGCTCCACTTTGCGAAATAAAACTGATACCACCTTTTTTCCCTCTGCTTTGCTTTGGTAACAATGTTTCTACAAATGTAGTATCTACACGATTGATATTATCAATGACACCAATACAATTTGGGCCTACCAATCGAATATTATATTTTTTCGCTGTATCAACCAAACAATTTTGTCGTGCAATTCCTTGTTCTGTTTTGGTTTCCCCATAATTTGCCGCTGCACACACAATTACTTTGACATCACCTTTATCTTCCATACGCTTTGACAAATCTTCCATTACTTCAAAAATCATTTCTGAAGGTGTAATCAAAACCACCAATTCTACAGTATCTGGAATTTGAGAAAGTTTTTCAAAACAGGGAATACCCGATAACCTCTTTTCAAATTTATTGATCGGAAAAATTTTCTTAGGATATCCAATATTTTTTAGATTTTCCAATATAGTATATCCTGCCTTTTGCGGATTTGAGCTGGCACCAACAATTGCAATATTTTCTGGTGCAAACAGCGCATGCAAATTCTTATCCATACTCCACCGCCTTTTTCATATAGCAACCATACTTTTTCTTGCACATGATAGCAAAATCACCCACTGATTCATAAAGTAGCCAATTTTTTTAATCTTTCCCATTTTTGATTCACCATTTGTTGAATATCTGCAATTTCATATTCATTCAGATGCTGAAACTTTTTCATATATTGAATATATTCTGTAATCGGCTTGGGATGTTTGTATTCTTGTGTCAACACAAATTTTCCATCAATCACTTCATATAATGGGAAAAAATTGGTTTCTACTGCCAATCTGGCTACTTCAATACTTCGATCTGGCTGAATCCCCCATCCTGTAAGACACGGATTGTATACATGTATGTATGCCAAACCTCTTTCAGAAGCCTCCATTGCTTTTTCCAGCTTCATCACCATATCCGGAATAAATGCTGGGGAACAAGTTGCCATATAGGGAATATCATGCATTGCCATAATCATAGGGAAGTCCTTTTTATGTTGCCGTTTTCCTCCTCTGCCAACTTTACTGATTGGTGTTGTGGTTGTCCATGAGTACTTTGTTGTTGCAGAACTTCTTTGATAGCCTGTATTCATATAACCCTCGTTATCATAACATATATAAAGGAGCTTATCCCCACGCTCAGCTGCACCGGATAAACATTGCATACCGGCATCTGTTGTTGCACCATCACCCGCAAATGCAACCACATTTACTTTTTTACCAATATGTTCATAATGCATTTTAATTCCTGATAACATAGATGCCACATTATCCAAAAGCGGAAAAAACACCGGAATTTTTGATCCAGATTCTTGATCCCAACCTACAACGCCAACGCCACCCATACATCCTGGAGGTACTGCATAAATGGTATTTTTACCAAGCACTTTCATGCAAGTACGCAATGTCAGTTCTACATTACATCCCACACATGCCGAAATACCAGGAGAAACCATATCTTCTTTGGAAGCCAATTTATCTATGATATTCATATTACCGCACCTCTCCTTCATTTACCATCAACCAAACTGTATCATGGCTTTGTTGTTTTTTTGCTGCATCCTGAATCATATCTATCGTATCTTTGAGCATTTGTATGGAAATATCTTCACCCCCCAAACCACCAACAATTGGTACAGATGGCACATGATTATCTCCCTCATACATTGCAGCCTTTACCTCTTGATAAACAATACCACTATCCCAACCAAAAGATACATTTTTATCTACTACACCAAAAGCTTTCACTTTTTCCAACGCTTGACAAACTTGTTTCCTTGGAAAAGGACGTATCATACGAATACGAACCAAACCCACACAAATACCCTCTACACGTTTTGCATCAATGGCATCTTTCGCAGCACCAGAAACCGAGCCTACCGTAATCAATGCATACTCTGCATTATCCATCCGATATGTTTCTATAGCACCACCATAACTTCTACCAAATAACTTTTCATATTCTTGATCCACTTCTTCTAATACCTTCAAAGCCTCTTGCTGTGCTTTCAAATGTTTATAGCGATATTCCATCAGCAATGCCCCATTGGTTAAGGGATCAACTGCCATTGGTTGTTCCGGATCTAATTTGATATGCTCCGGTACATAGGTACCCAAAAATGTATCAACCTCTTTCTGTTCTGGGATAAAAACTTTTTCCGTCATATGTGAAAGATAAAACCCATCGTAACAAATATTAATGGGCAATAATACCCTTTTATCTTCTGCAATCTTAAATGCTTGTATAATTAAATCTAAAATTTCCTGATTATCTTCTGCATATATTTGCAACCAACCTGCATCTCTTACACTCATAGAATCTTGCTGTCCTCCCCATACGCTTTGGGGAGAAATCATCTCTCTGTTGACAATTGCCATAACAATTGGTAATCGCAAGGTTGATGCACGAAAATACGGCTCATACATCAATGCCAATCCTTGTGAAGCTGTTGCAGTAAAAGTACGTGAACCAGCCAAAGATGCACCTGTTACAACACTCATTGCAGAAAGTTCACTTTCCACTTCACTCATAGCAGCATCAATCTTGCCATTGATTGCATATTCTGTCAAATATTCTACAACCGGTGTCTGTGGCGTAATGGGATATGCTGCAATCACACCAGGTTTTGCCAATGCAGCACCTATTGCTGCGGCTTGATTTCCGTTCAAAACATCTATTCTTTGCATTATTTCCCCTCCTCAGCAATCATTTTAATGGCATTTTGGGGACATTCATGTGCACAAATGCCACAGCCTTTGCAATAATCATAAGAAATGATAAATTTCCCATCTTTTTTATCAATCGAATTTACTGGACAATAAAGAAAACATTTACCACAATGAATACACAAGTCTTGAGACAATATTGGTTTTTGTGTTCTCCAATCTCCTGTGTTCAAAACATGAATCCCTTCTGCACCAATAGGCACAATAAATTTGCTTTGAAATTGCATTTCTATTCCCCCCTTAGCAATGTACTACTTGTACTGCCTCATAGCCTTTATATAAAGCTTCTTTATTTTTTGCACCCCATAAAGCCTCTACCTTTTCTGCAACAGTATCAATACAAACCAATTCCGTTGCTTTACAAAATGCACCTAACATCACTGTATTTGTAATTGCTTTCCCAATTGTTTCCATTGCTATTGTTGTTGCATCTAATATAGCAACTGTTTTTACAGTTTCAGGTAAATTGAGAGTATCTATACTATGTGTTGTATTTAGCAGCAACATACCACATTCTTTCAGTCCTTCAAACACATCCACCGCATTCATAATAGTAGGATCCAATACCATTACAATATCTGGCTGATATACACGATTTTTCGGACGAATGGCTTTATCACTAATACGAATAAATGCGGTAACTGGAGCTCCTTGTCGTTCAAAGCCAAAAAACGGAATCGAATTGCCGTATTTTCCATCCATAATCGCTGCATAAACCAATGCTTCTGCCGCTTTTACTGCACCCATACCACCTCTGCCATGTATTCTAATCTCTTTCAAATCACTTACCTCCCATCATCAAATACCGCTTTTATCTTCTAAAACAGGTACCATTTGGACTTGTGCCAACAAATATACCATTTTCCATTACAATATTTCCTTTTTGTATTGTCATTACAGGTACACCTTGCATCTGTTTTCCTTCATATAAAGAAAAATCAGAACGAGAATGCAACTGTTCTGCATATACCTTCAGAGATTTTTGCATATCTACAATCACAACATCTGCATCACTCCCAGGAAGTAATGTACCTTTTTTTGGATATATACCAAATATTTCTGCTGGTTTTTTGGTAATATGTGTCACAAGTTTTTCAATGGGTATTTTCCTTTTTACAACACCTTCATGCAATAAAACAGTTAGATGCGTTTCTAATGCAGGATAGCCCGGTAGTACATCCCACATATTCTGATCCAATTGTTTTTCTGCTTTGGTCATTGTGACATTATCTGTACCAACCGTATCCACCACATCATCTTCCAAAGCCTTCCATAATGCTTCCACATCTTCACTCTCCCGAAATGGTGGTTCCATTTTCATCTTATTATCTGCTGTACTATGCCTTGTTAAGGAAAGATATGGGCTTGTTGTTTCTACATGGATACAGAAATGAAATGGTTTCATTTTTCGTAACCGCTCAATAGCGGCTTTTGAAGTCATATGTACAAAATACACAGAAACACCACTTTTTTGTGCTAAATAGGACAACCTCATAACCGCTTCTTCCTCCACCATATCAGGATGGGTATCGCTCCAATCTTCTATCGTTGCATTTGCACCAATGGTATCCTTTACAATTTTGCTTGCCTGTGCTACCAAATGACGGTTTTCTGCATGTACACAAAGAATACAAGGGTTTCTTGCTTTCTTCAATTCTCCCATCACTTCCCAAATAAAACCATCATCTACATCCGGAATCATTCCGGGAATGCCATTCATATAGACCTTAAATGATGTGATACCAAAATGTGTCACATAATCTTGTATCTCTTTCTTTTGTTCTTCTGTACTGATTACAAAGTGTGGGATAATATCTGTATATGAAAACTGTTGTACCTGTTTCTGAATTTCTGGAAAAGAAGAAAAATGTGATTGTTGTCCACCCAAATAACAACCAATTGTCGTAATCCCACCCATCACCGCAGATTTTGTTTCTGTAGCCAACTCTCTTTGCATTGGTGCAAACAAACCTAAATGTACATGCGGATCTATGATACCCGGCAAAACATACTGATTTGTTGCATCTATGCTGCGCTTTGCTTGCATCAAATGTTGTCCAACAGCTAATATTTTTCCATTTTTTATGTACACATTTGCATGAAAAACACCTTGATCTGGCAAAACAACATTGCCATTTAAGATTGCAATATCAGCATATACTGCTTGAACCATTTGTGTGAGTGACTGCGGTATCTGTGTTCTTTCTATTGTTTTTTCTAAGCAATCTAATTTATCTAATTTTCGGCTGATTTCTCGCAAAACATCCAATGAACGGCTTTCCATCTCCTGCTTTTCTTTGTACTGTATATCAAATTCTTGCGAAATTTCACGCTCTGTTTTTGACAAATTCCGTATATAAGCAGAAAAAAAATCTTTTTCCATAGGCTACCTCCCTTCTACAGCGTCAATCACAGATAACGCTGCATCTCTTGCTGCCCTGACTTCTGACTCTGTTCCCGAAATATACATGCGTCCAAACTTGCCAACAGGTTCAAAAGTAACAATTTTTATATCAGCTTTTTTTTCTGCTTCATTCACTGCAATAGAAATGTATGCAGCTGGTTCTACTTCTAAAATAAACAAACTTTCTCCAGGAACCAATATAGAACCTAATCGACCATCACGATTGATTAATTGTGCTTGATATGGATCAATATTGGAAATGATCTGCTCTGAAACAATGCGTGGCTGATATCTATCTGTAACAGACAATTCGCACGCATTCAAGATTGCTGCTCCTGCCTGTTTTACTTCTTCTGGAGAAAATGAATGTAACTCAATCTCTCCATATTCACGTTCTACAATTTGAAAACCTGGTTTTGCATTGGTTTGTTTCAGAGCTGCATTCAATAAATGGTACACGCTACTTCCAGGTGCAAGTTCAATATAAAGCTGGGACATACCTGCCAAAGGCACATCTCCCTTTGTCACTGTTCCTGTGATGGCTGCATACTGAGGCTGCATGTTATCTACAAGTATAAATGTTCTCAAATCCATTTTCTCTTTCATGCCAATCCTCTCCCCGCTTTATTATTTCAAAAATTCATCCATTTCTTCATTTGGTCTTGCAATAACATGAACAGAAACAAGTTCCCCAACTTTTTGTGCCGCTGCTGCCCCAGCATCTACTGCTGCTTTTACTGCGCCAACATCTCCTTCAATGATCACCGTGACCAAACCTCCACCAATCAATTTTTTTCCACAAATTTCTACATTTGCTGCTTTTACCATCGCATCTGCCGCCTCAATAGCTGCAACCAAACCTCTTGTTTCAATAAATCCTTTTGATTTCATATTTCTGACCTCCCATCACACAGATTTTGCAAAATTCATCATCTACTTTTATTCATTGATACCATGCTCATATCAATGTCACATGCATCTACAATACCAATAATTGCCAAATCTACTGGACTTTTTTCATTTCCCAAAGCAATTCTTGCACTAGAACCAACCGTGACAAGAACAATTTCTCCAACGCTGCAACCAATCGTATCGACTGCAACCAAAAGCTCTCCTGTCAAATTGCCTGATTTATTTATCTTTTGTACTGTAATCAAACTAAAACCCAAGAGTCCGTCTTTTTTTATGGTTGAAACACATTTGCCTTGTACTTTACAAATATACATACGGACACCTACTTTCTGTCCAGAATATCCTTAATACAATCCAGTGCATAATCAATTTCTTCTGGCTTTGTATAGAAATGTGGTGCAAGACGAATGACTTCACCTCTGCCAGAGCCAATGACATTTTTCTCTCGTAGCATAGCTTCCATGGTATGAGAATCTACTTTATGACCACAAACAATTGCAGTAGTACCACCCTTTTTCCGAATATCAAAAGGGCTAATTGTAGTCAATTCTCGCTCCAATACACCTTGCAGCGCATAAGCGCTCAGCATATCAATACGATCTTTGATTCTAGCGGGGTTCACCTCATTGATAATCTCCAATCCAGCTCTTACAGCATAGGCATTCAATACAGGTGGTGTACCTGTATCAAATCGGCTTGCTGTATTAGACCAATCATTGTATCTGGTTTGGAATAAAAATGGATTCTTCTGCCCAAACCATCCTGTGACAGATGGTGCCAGTTCTTGAATCAATGCTTGATTCACATACATAAAAGCAATACCGGGAATACCAAAAAGATACTTCAAACAACCAGATACTAAAATATCAATATTCATTTTTTTGACATCCACAGGATCTGTCCCCAAGCACTGATATGCATCTACCAAAATCAATGAACCTTTGCTATGTGCAATTTCTGCGATTTTGGCAATATCTTGTTTGAAACCATTTAAGTAATATACCTGTGTAATAGATGTCAGCAATGTATTTTCATCAATATATCTTTCATATTCACTCATATCAATTTGATGATTTTCATTCACAGAAATAAAATCCACCTTGGCACCATGGCGCTGATTTGCCAGCCATACATGATCCACTGTCGGAAATTCAGCATCTGTGACAACGATTTTCTTTCTCTTTCCAGAATAGTCCAATGCATTTGCAATGGAACTGACCAAATCAGAAACTGATGCTGCAACCGCGATTTCATTCGGATCTGCATGAATCAGCTTGGCAAATTCAGCTTTTGCCAATTCCACTTCCTCACACCAAGAATCCCAATCCATACCTACTCCACCCCAATTTTCCAAATAACGGTAAATTGCGGATAATACTCTTTTTGATTGGGCACTTTGTGAACAATTTCCAAGATGTGCTACATTTTTTAAAATTGGAAATTCCGCTCTCCATTTTTCCACCTCAGATTCGCTGATCAGGCCTTGATACGGTACTGATTGAATCTGTGCAGACGAAGGCATGATGTACATATTTGATTTCTTTGTCATAGGCGTTGCCGGCTGTGAATATGGTTTCTGTATCGTAGAGGTTGGTATGGGATTGGTCTGGTACCTTACCTGTGACACACCCTGTTCTTTTGTAGCAAAAGTAATCTGTTTTCGTTCTGCTGCTTCTTTTGCAACCGCAGTGATCACGTCACCCGGATTGATATAAATGATATTTTCTCCTTTTGATGCACAAAATTCAATGTCTTGTGCTGTATAAAACTTCTTCACTCCCTACCTCTCCTTTCTTTTTAAAATCAATATACTATATGATACACATCATTCTTCTTGTGGCAGAAACATTTCCAACAAACCAGCATTTGGTCTTGGAATAACATGTACAGAAACCACTTCCCCTACCCGTTGGGCTGCTGCTGCACCTGAATCAACAGCTGCTTTTACTGCACCAACATCACCTTTTATGACAATTGTTACATAACCACCACCAATTTCTATTTGCCCAACCAATTCCACATTTGCTGCCTTTATCATAGCATCTGCTGCTTCAATGCTTCCAACAAAACCTTTTGTTTCGATAAAACCATAAGAATTCATATATACATCCCCCTCAAATCATAAAATCTTTTTCCCTAAAAGAATCCTCTTGACCGGACTCATTTGATCATTTGTAGTCTTACGCATTTTAGGAATCAACTTTTCACTTCCCTCTGCCCATACCAATCCATATCCCAGTAAATGTTCAAACATGGAAAAATCAATCATTGGATTATATCCTCTTTTGCGTAGACTTTGATATATTTCTAAATCTTCCTGAAACTTATATATCACCCACCAATATAAACGTTCTTGTTTTGGTAAATCTAAGTTTTCTTCATAAAACAAAGATACACCTTGTTCTCTTGCAATTCGTTCTACCTCTGGCATCAATGCTTTTTGGTCTTCCTGAAAAAACGGAGGACTTAGTGCAATTCGTTTTGCCTCGCCTGCTACACATTCACCAAAAGCTGTTATCATGCCCAAAATAAAAGAAATTCTATCAATCTCGCCTATCAAACTCACCTACTCCCTTTCCATTTTGTGTATGTTGTCGCTTTCTTGTTGTAAATTATAACAGCTATGCTATAATATTTCTGTAAATCATTTTACAAATATGAATTTTTTTATGTTTTTCGTATAAAAAAATATCTTTGAAAATCATTTTATTATTTTTTGTGATATATGAAATTTCTACCTTTTCGAAAATACAAATACAATCAAAGAAACGAGGGATTATGATGAAACATAATTTTATTGATGAGATGGATAGATATATGGATTATTCTCCATGGGTTACAATGCCAGACACAGATTGGTCTACTGTGATTAAAAATTTACAGCCAAAACTTTTTAGAAAAAATTCTATTATATACCATCAAAAAGACAAACCTGATTATGTTTATCTTGTAAAAAAAGGACGTGTGCGACTGGATATATATAGTTTCAATGGAGAAAAAATCAGCTTATTCATTGCAGATCAAGGGACTTTCTTTGGTGAGTTATCTCCCATTGATTCTATGGCAAACATGTGTAGCGCCACCGCTGCCATAGACTCTTTACTATACTCTATTCCTGTTTCTACTTTTATGGCAGAAATCAATCAAAACCACGAATTTGCCTGTAATATATTAAAAATGATGGCAAAAAAAATACGTTTGATCTCTGTGCAGGTCAGACAGCTTTCGTTTAACGATTCAAATTATCGCGTATGCTCTGCCTTATCCAATCTTGTGCATCAATATGGTAAACCAGAGGCAGATGGTTCTTATCAGTTAAGTATTAAATTTACACACCAAGAAATGGCTGACTTAACAGGACTTTCCCGAGTAACCGTATCTAACATTCTTTCTGCGCTCACCGCGGAAGGTATTTTAGGAAAACAGGATGGATTTTTGATTATTAAAAACTTAAATGCCGTTCATCAATATCTTATGGAAACATATTAATATATCTTGACCAATACAAAAGACACAAATCAATGCAGTGCCACCTTACATGGCACTGCATTGATTTGACAACCTCACTAGCAGGTCTAACCTTCCTATCTACAGGTCTTATTTTTTTGTTGATTTTGCTAACCTGAAACGAGTATACATCTCTTTGCTTCCCAAATTGATGCTTCAGATTCTAATAGTCTTCATAAATACATGGACATTCGGTAAAAATCCCAGCTAAAGATAAATTACTATAAATTTCGCAAAAACAAACAGACATGGTTTTGCATTTTCTTAAGAAAATGAAGCTACAATATATCATTTTGAAAGGAAAACACAAGCCATGCCGGACAAAATTATATTAACCAAACAAGAAAGCAAGCAAAGGAAAGCTGAAAAGCATTGCTTTTTGCTCCCCTCAAAAAAGTCTGAAAATCGCCTCCTTCTCTGACTTTTGAGCATCTGTCATACCATTTCACCATTGATCCCATATTGTGTGAACAAAACGCATGCCCAGAAAAATCAGATGAAACTACCAGAGTCTTTTATTCCCTGTCCATATTTGATTTTGTGGACTTTACACAGTTTTTGCATCATAAAAAGCATTGTTTGTTCTAACTTTTTGCATGTTTTCTTATATCGAATGTTACCCAACAACTCTGTCCTTTTTTTCCAGAACCATTGTTTCCAAACACATAAAAAATAGCGGAAGAAAACATTGTTTTGTCTTCTTCCGCTCTCTCTATCATGCTTTTCTAAAATGTATCTTGCGCAGTCGTCACAAGCTCTGATTTGATTTTTGATATCTGCATTACTTGGACAATACCACTGTATGTACGCCGTCTTCTTTGCTGTAATCCACCGCATATCCAGCTGCTTCCAAGCCACGTACACCAATATATGATGTACCATCCACCAAACGGCTATCCAGTCTGATTCTGTTATCCCCCTGCTTTACAAATGCAGTTCTGCTTTCCTTATCCCATACAACATTTTCTCCCAGAATATCACATGTTGTACGCAAAGGCAAATAAATGCGTCCATCCATGACAACATATTCCAATGCATCTATACCACTAGAAAATACCTCATCTTCCATTCTTTGCAAATCTGTCCATGCTATCATACTTTCGTCCGCAGGTGTCCATGTAATGGAAAGACCTGTGATGGGATTGTATTTATCTTCCAATTGATCCAATTTATCTTTCATCTGTTCCATATCAATACTGTTTTGTGGAACAACAACTGCCTGTTTACCGGATTTTGTTGTACTTTTGCTTGTGATAGACAATATTTCTTTATTGTCCTGTGTTAAGGTATATGCCTCTGCCAATGCATAGCCATCATTTGCTTTCTTGATGTCTGCACTATAATGGAATCCGGATAATGCTTTTGCAATTGCTTCCTGTCCCAAGGCACCTTCTACAGCTGTTTTGATGCTATGGATGAGTACGCTGGTTTCATTCCAGTTTTCCTTCATTTCCGCAAAGGCATCTTGTAAATCGTTGATAGAATCCTGTGGTGTATTGTATTTCATAGCTGCTACCAAGTAGTTTTCTACAGAATCCAGCACCTGATCCGGATTCTTTGCGATATAATCCAGCAAGGAAACAAAGAGCTGACCTACCTTTGTGCCATCTGCTTCAATATGATAGCCGTTTTCTGTCTTTGTAATCAAATCTGAGGAAAAACCGCTCAAGCCTTCACGATACATATCAAATGCTGCTTGATACAATTCTTTGAAGCCATCTTTGGGCATCTGTGCCTTGAGTTCCTCTGCTGTCATGCCCATATCCTCTGGGCTGAATACACAAATATATTCGTTCTGTTTGAGCATTGCCTGAAGATCTTTTGTATATTCCTCACCTGCAAATACACTATCAGCCGGAATCATATCAAAATCCTTCATCAGCTGATGTACACTGCCTACCGTTTCAGCAGAAATATAAATTCCCTCTGTCATGCTGTAATACCAGTTGCCAAAGGAATATGTTTTGCCTTCATATACCGCATCAACATCAAAGACATATGCCATCTTTTCCATATCCATCTGCATGGTATAATTCAGCTGTACTTTCTGTGTGCCATGCCATTTTTCCAGTACATCCTCTGAAATAAAGTTCTGTGCAGATGCCCCCTGAGATACTGCCAGTGTATGGACAAAACGCTGTATCTCTGCCAAGTCCAAAGCGACTGTAACACTGCCTTTTGTTTCGCTTTGCTCCATGTTTTGCATCATGTCTACACTCATCTGCAAATAGCTCAATTCATCTGTAGAACATCCCGTAAACACTCCCAAACACATGACACTACATAGTATTGCTGCAATCTTTCTTTTCATACTGTATCCCCTTTTCTCATTCTTACTCCGTACATTCGTACTTTCATATACATCCTGCATATGATTTATGATAACGATGAATTTATCATATCATGTAAATTTGCAAAATTCTACAAAAATTTTATAAAAATAAATTTTTAAACCAATCTTAAGATTTTTGTCAGCTTTTATTCCGTAGGCAACTACAGCATTTCTATTCTGACGCTATCTGAGCTGCTTTCCCCATATCAGGGGATTGAGCAGCTTTCATTTGTATGTACATCCGAAAAACTGCTCTTACGCTGCATGCCACATCTGCCATAAAAATGACATCTTATACCTTTGGAACGCTTGCTGTAATTGTACCACAGCCTGACTTTATCACGCAAAAGTTTTTGGCAACCTTTTTCAAAAGCTTGTAGGAAGATTAAAGAACATCCAAGCCAAATGTATGATTTTGCTTCATGGGACAGCAAAGGAGAGGATACCAGACAATGCCTCCCGTATCAGCCCCTATCATTTTGCTTGAAGCGAAAACTCCTCCATGCCCCATCATATCTTGGCATTTTTTTGATTACACATAAAAATATGCAGGTACAAATATGCTTTGATTGACCTGCATATGATCCAATTATCTCTTTGCCTGCTCCAGACAGTTTTCGACTGCTGCCAAAAGTGCCTTTGCTGTATATGTATGCTGTGCAGAAATATCCATATCTGCTGTAGACTGTCTCTGCACCACCTGTGCACGGATTTCTGCAAGCGCCGTCTTTGCCATAGGATAGAATACAGCAACGCTTTCGTCTGCCTCTGTCATCTCCATTGTGGCGATGCGTCCATCTTGAATTTCCACCTCTAGGGTTGCACCCGTTTTGCCAAGATCCAACACCGCTTCATATGTCCCATCTCGATACATGCCTGCCTGCGTATCATTTCCCATACGAAGGAAAAATGTAATCAATCCAATGAGAATAATCACACCCAATACTGCAAAAACAATCGTTTTGATCAGCTCTCGCAGCTTTACCACAATAAATTTTGAATTGCGCATATCCATTCCCCTTCTGCAATTATCTTTATCATACACTATGCGAAAGCATCCTGCTTTATACCTGTCGATTGTTCTTGCAAAACATCCATAGTTTTTGTATGATAGCGTTAGATAAGCCCTTGTGGCAAAGCCATGCAAAAAACGCTTTTTTCTTGTTTATCGGAAAAACATCCGCATACATGGCTCACCTATCAAAACATACAAATCAGGAGGGATTTTATGGCGCTTCGCTTTTTGATCGGAACAGCCGGAAGTGGAAAAACCCACTGCTGTATACAAGAAATATTGTCAGCAACACAAAATAAACGAAATATACTGCTGGTACCAGAGCAATTTACATCGCAAGCAGAAAGAGATTTGACATATGCAGTAAAAGGAAAATCAATCGTACATACAGAGGTTCTCAGCTTTGGTCGTTTGGCATATCAGATTTTTTCCAAAAGCGGATATGCGCATACCACATTTTTCAACGACATTGGCAAACAAATGGTACTACAAAAAATACTGCTTACCGAATCGGAACAGATTTCTTTTTTCCGACACGTCATAGACAAAAATGGCTTCTTGGATCAACTTTCTATGACATTGACAGAGTTCTTTCAATATCAGATTTCTCCGGAAATATTGTCAAATCTTGCACAGCAGGATACACTGTCACACAATGCACAGCAGAAATGTCTGGATTTGGCTTATATTTATCGTTGTTATCTGGATTTTTTGCAAAATGATATGATTTCACAGGATGAAACTCTGTCCTACTTGGCAGAAAAGCTCAAAACTTCTGATGCCCTTGTGGATACCGAAATTTGGATAGACGGATTTTATGGCTTTACTCCACAGGAATATACGGTATTGGCACAGCTCTTACGGATCTGCAAGCGTGTAACCATTGCACTGCCTATGGATCATATCAGCTATGATGCAACCGCATTGCCACCATATGCACCATTTTTTGAACCGTTTCTGACCAAAAAAGAGCTCATCGCTTTGGCTGAAGAACATGGGATTTCCATAGAACCTCCTGTTGTTCTTACCGAAAACCATCGTACGAATGTTGCAGCACTGCGTTTTTTGGAAAAACACTATTTTCATAGCTATACCAAAAAATCAGAGGATGCGGAAGGCATCACCATACATGCTTGTGATACCAAAGAAGATGAAATCAGATACATTGCCGGAAAAATCCTTTCATTGGTTCGTGAAAAACATTTGCGTTTTCGGGATATTGCGATTGTCAGCAATGCACCAGACACATATGAAAACAGCCTGCGTGCCATACTCCAAGAGCATAAGATACCCTATTTTATTGATACCAGAAGGGATATGACCACACATCCGCTGGTGGCACTGATCAAAGGGCTTTTGGACTGTATCCGCTATGATTTTTCATACCAAAGTGTCTTTACCTATCTCAAATCCGGTTTAACCTCCATGGTACAGGAAGACATGGATGTACTGGAAAACTATGTATTGGCATATGGCATCAAGGGCTATAAATGGAAAAAAAATGATTGGAACTATGGAATCAATCCCAGTCAGGAAGCAGAACATGCATATATCAATCGCTTACGCAAGCAGGTTATGGAGCCGTTTTCTGCCTTTTTGCAATACAAAAACAACAAGGAATATCCTCTGCGCAGCTTTGCATGTGATTTACTGGCACAGATTGACAAACTGGGTGTTGTACAGCATTTGACTGCTTGGGCAGAGCAGGCAGAGCATAACGGAAATGCCGCAAAGGCAGATGAGCATAGACAAATCTTTCAGGTATTGATGGAGCTTTTGCAAACAGCAGTCGATATTTTCGGCGATACCCCTGTAACATTGGAGGATTTTTCCAAAATATTATCCGCCGGCTTGTCCAAAAGTACAATGGGCATCATTCCGCCTACCGCAGACTGTCTGCTGGTTGGTGATCTTGAAAGAAGCCGCTTGCCCAACATTCGTGTATTGTTTATACTCGGAGTCAATGACGGCATTCTGCCTGCCCCTGCACAGTCGCAAGGCATATTCAGTGAAGCAGAGAGAGAAAGCATACAAAGCAGTGGCATCACCCTTGCACCGGATGGCAAACGCAAATTATTTGAAGAACAATTCCTCATATATCGTGGGCTGACAAAGCCATCTGAAGCATTGTATTTGACATATGCCACCAAAGATATCAACGGAAAAGCACAATTCCCATCCCCTTTGATTTCCAAATTACAGAAAATGTATCCCAATTTTGAAACAGAAAGTGATGAAAATACAGACTTGGATGCGCTTTCTGCTGTAGACTGTTTTCACAAACTTGGCAAAAATTTGCGTCTGTGCATAGAAAACCACCCACAAGCAGATGCCTCGTGGTTGGATATTTACAGCTATTTTACAACACAACCAAAATGGGACAATCGCTTGCAGCTGATCAAAAATGCTTTATTGGCAGAAATCCCTGATGGCGAACTCTCCAGAAAAATTGCAGAGGAGTTATATGGCAACAACATTCTCTCCAGCATCTCACGTTTGGAGCGTTTTGCTGCCTGCCCCTTCTCCTTTTTTGCCGAATATGGACTGAAAGCAAAACCACGCCGTTTTTATGAGCTGCGAACACCTGATTTGGGTACGCTCTTTCATACTGTATTGGAGCAATTCAGCAGCCGCCTAAAGGATGAGCAGATTGCATGGCATACATTGACGCAAGAGGAAACCGAACGTCGTATTGAAGATGCCGTAGATGCAGCTGTCCCTCAGCTGGGCAATGAAATTCTGCTGGATTCTGCTGCCAATCGCTATTTGATTCACCGCTTGAAGCGTATTGCAAAGCGTGCCGGCTGGACACTGGTACGCCATATACAAAGTGGTGACTTTATGCCACATGGATATGAGGTTGGGTTTGGTCCGAAAGAGATTTTACCTCCCATCATCATCAAAATGGCAGATGGCAGCCGTTTGATTTTGCGAGGGCAAATCGACCGTGTGGATATTTTCGATGCCAATGGCAAGCGTTATGTAAAGATCATTGACTACAAATCCGGAAACAAAACCCTCCAGCTGCAAGACATTTATTACGGTTTACAGCTGCAACTTTTGCTATATTTGGATGCATACCTAAAGGAAAACAAAACGTCATCCATCCCCACACACCCTGGAGGGGCATTCTATTTCCATGTTGCAGATCCATCCATCTCTATTTCCAACGAAATATCCGAACAGGAGCTGAATGATTTGCTCTATAAAGAAATGCGTATGTCCGGATTGATTTTGGACGATCCTGCGGCAATACAGGCAATGGATCATACATTTGTAGATGAAAGCACAGGAGATTTTTGTTATGCTTCTTCTGATATCATTCCCTTGCAGTATACCAAAAAGGGAAAACCCACTGCTTCATCCCTACTTGCTTCCGAAGCAGAATACCGCAAAATCATGGAATTTGCCGCAAAGCGTGCAGCGAGTATTGGTCAAAGCATGAAGGAAGGTATCATTGCACCTGCCCCCTATCGCAAAAATGACTTCACCCCTTGTAGCTACTGTGCCTTTGCCACCATTTGTCGCTACGATTACAAAGATCATCCGCAATACCGCAATTTGAAAAAAATTACACTGGAGGATATTCTTTCACAGGATGTCCCTGAAATATAATAATAGGAGAACAAAATGGATCACACAGCATTTACTACATTTCTACACGAACAAATTCCCATTACCACTGCTATGCAGATACAAGCCGATGTATTTTCTCAAGAAAAAATTGTACTTTCTGTGCCCTTTGCACCAAACAAAAATGATAAAAATACCGGCTTTGGCGGGAGCATTGCCTGCCTGATGACTCTTTGCGGCTGGTCTATGATGTATGCCAATTTTCATACATTATTCCCAGCTGGGCAAATCGTGATTCAAAAAAGCGAAATACGCTATCTGGCACCCATACATACAGATTTCCAAGCAATTTGTATCTGTGAAGACAACATCTGTAAACAGGAGCTGATTACAAATGTACAAGCAAAAGGAAAAGGGAAGCTGAGCCTTTCCATCAGCTGTATATCCAATGGTGTTGTTTCAGCCGAATTGACAGGCACATATTATATTACGCTATAACCACAAAAGACATATCACAATTTCTGTGATATGTCTTTTGTATTTTTTATTCTACTGAAGAAGCAGACTGTTTCTCACGCTCTGCTTCCGCTTTCCGTTCTTTTCTCGCTTCTTTCTTTGCTTCTCGTAAGGAACTGATGGAAAGCAAAAATACGGTACTTAAAATCATAATAAATCCAATGATATCCATATAATGAAAGGATGCATTCAGAAAAATGGCTGAAACCAATATCGCTGTCAATGGCTCCGTTGCCCCCAGCAGACTTCCCATAAAGGCACCCAGCATACCAATGCCCTTTAGGTACAACGAAAATGCAACTGCTGTACCAATGATAATGACACCGATCAGACAAAGCAATGTTATGCCATCTATGGGAATGCTGTCCTTCCACGATCTTGTCACCAATACCAATGCAATGCCTGCAAAGAGCATGCCAAAACCAACAACAACATACACACCATACTCTTGCATAATTTCTGCTGCCAGCACATTATAAAACGTTGCCCCGATCGCTGCCAGAAGCCCCCAAAGCAATACTTCCTGCGTCAGCTGCATACTATGAATATCTCCATGCGTACTGAGCAAAAATATACCGCTCAAAGCCAAAACAATAGATATCAATTCATACCCCTTTGGTAAACGTAATTGCTTTAAGCATGTAAAAATCAATATGATGGTGGGTGATAGGGATTGCAATACCGTAGCGGTTCCTGCATTTGAGCAGCCTACTGCTACAAAATATGCATACTGACAAAACAGCATCCCCAGCATCGAAAATATCACCAAGCGTTTGAAATCTCGCTTACGATGGAAAATCTCATTCATTTTTTTACCTATATGCAGATAACCTATGGTTAAAAGCAACAAGCCAGCAATCAATAATCGCAGAGAAACCAACCACTCTGCGGTTGCACCCTTTTCTTGCAGAAGGTATTGCCCAAAGCATCCAGAAATACCCCAGCAAACACCACCAGACAATGTCAGAATAATCCCTTTCTTTTTCATTGCTATATTGTCCATACTTCTATTCCTCTCTGATCAAACTCTTTTGGTCATACTTCAATCAATAAGGAACATAATACCTTGTTTTCAAAAGAAAATCAAGACAATCTAACATAAAAAATTCCGTATGCTGCGATCATCGTTATGACTCTTTGTATGCCTCCCGATATGGGTTGGTGTGTACCATGCAATGTTTGACCTGTGGAAATTCTTGCTCTATGGTCAGATGTACTTTTTCTGCAATATTATGTGCCTGCTCAAGTGTCAAATCACCATTTGCTACGATTTCCACATCTACATATGCTCTTGCACCAAATTGTCTTGTCTGTATGCGATCAATACCCAAAACACCATCCAGCTTGCCAATGACTGCACACATCTGTGCCAATGTATGATCATCACATGCGGTATCCATCATTTTATCCACTGCATCCTTAAAGATATCATAGGATGCCTTGATGATAAATATTGCAATAATCACACTTGCAACAGGATCACAAAGTGGATAACCCATCATTGCACCACCAATACCAACCAAACTGCCAACAGAAGAAAGTGCATCCGAGCGGTGGTGCCATGCATCTGCCATCAATGCGCTGGAATTGACTTGTTTTGCTGCATGTTTGGTATAGTGATACATCCCTTCTTTTATTACAATAGACAGCAGTGCCGCCACAAGTGCAAGCGTTCCAGGTATCACCAAAGCTGTCGTATCCAATCCCAATATTTTCTTCATACCACTGACACCAACAAAAAATCCGGTGATACAAAGTACCATAGCCAATAAAATGGCAGCAACACATTCCAGACGTTCATGCCCATACTGATGATTATGGTCTGAACTTTTTCCAGAGAGCTTATAGCCTATCATAACAATCACAGTACTAAATACATCAGATGCCGAATGGATTCCATCAGAGATCATCGCACTGGAATGTGCAAAAAATCCTGCTCCCACCTTAAAAACAGAAAGCACCAGATTCACAATCATACTATTGACAGAAACCCTCATTACAATTTTTTCATTTTGTTTGGTCATTTCAGACGACATAAAATCCCTCCTCTATGTTTCTCTTTGCCAAATATTTGCGCGGTACATCTGCGTATAATATATACAAAATATACAAAAAAAACACTCGTAGAACAGAAAAAAACTGTCCCACGAATGTCTACCATTCGCTGCAAAAATGCCCGACTACATAGCGAAGCTACTGTCTGCTCAGTTTGTACTGTACGTACAAGGATTCCTCCCTGTGCAGTGCAAAGAGTTTTTGTTTTTACCATTTTATATGATGGATGCTACATTCGTCAAGCGTAACTTTGGTTGCTCTGAAATAATGATCTGTCTGCCATTGCTGCCACTGATATTTTGATCTGTTGCATTGTGATAGATGGTTGCTGCAAACCTTCTTTCTCAGAACAATACCGATCAAGACGTCACACAGACCGCTGATGAGAGCAATGCCATACCCATCATATGGTATGCTACAACAAGAAGAGCTGTTTGCACAACAGCCGAGAAGAAGCTCTCGTGTATGATTTGGAAACTGTATTCTATTGAAGTATCCCATTTGTTTTCCATCCATCATTGCCATTTTCATACAAAGACTATCAAAACATAGTTTTCCCACATAAAAGTACATGGTTCTTCTTACGCTCTATATACAAAAAACTGCCAGTATTCCATACTGACAGTTTGTGATCGTCATTATTTCTCAAATAAGTCCTTGACTTTCTCACCGAAAGATTTTTTTCCCTTTTCCGGCGGTGTCTCGGACTGTGCCGCCCCCGATGGAGCATCACCATAAAATTGTCTGAGCAAGTCCTTCTGACGCTCTGTTAAATTGGTTGGAATCTCCACCTTGAGTGTAACTACCTGATTGCCTCTTACCTTTGGATTACGCAAACTTGGCACGCCTACACCACGCAATGTAATCACTGTATTGGGCTGTGTACCCGGCTTTACCGTATATTTCTGTTCCCCATCTACGGTCTTGATGCTGATTTCCGCACCCAGCGCTGCCTGTACAAATGTAATAGGAACCTCTGAATAAATATCTGTTCCTTTGCGGATGAACATACGATCTGGCTGTACATATACCGTTACCAGCAAATCGCCGTATCCGCCGCCTTGCTCACCAATTTCCCCTTTGCCTGCCAAACGAATGGTCTGACCATTGTCAATACCTTTGGGTATATTGATTTCATATTTCTTTGTTTTCTTCACGCTGCCAGTACCATGACAAGTTGTGCAAGGGTCTTTGATAATTTTCCCTGTACCATGGCAAGCGGAACAGGGACGTACAGATGTCACTGCACCAAACATGGATTGCTGTACCACACGTTCCTGACCGGTACCATGGCACTTGCTACAGCTTTCTGCATGTGTACCTGGCTTTGCACCAGAGCCATGACAAGTTTCACATTCATCCATAATAGGTACAGAAATTTCTTTCTTGCAACCAAAAATTGCTTCTTCAAACTTCAACTGTATATTGACATTCACATCTCTGCCACGTTTGGGGCCACTTCTTCTTGTGCTTCCACCAAAGCCAAAACCGCCACCAAACATACTGCTGAAAATATCGCCCAAGTCACCCATATCAAAGCCATCAAAGCCTGCACCGCCGCCCATACCGCCTTGCTCAAATGCCGCATGACCAAATTGATCGTATTTTGCACGTTTTTGGGGGTCGCTCAACACTTCATAGGCTTCGTTGACTTCTTTGAATTTTTCTTCTGCTTCTTTATCACCAGGGTTTTGGTCAGGATGGTATTTGATTGCCATTTTACGATATGCTTTTTTGAGATCTGCCTCACTTGCATTTTTGTTCGTACCCAAAACCTCATAATAATCTCTTTTTGCTGCCAACTTACTCACCACCTTGTTTTTCTGCTATTTCATATTGACAAACGAACGGCAAAAGCAGGGGCAGGTTTCCCCACCCTTGCTTTTTTCATACGAATTCTATTTTACAGTTCTTTGCCTTCGCCGTCAACTACATTGGGGTCGCCGCCTTGTGCAGCATCGCCACCCTGTGCCTGTGCCTGCTGGTACAGTTTTTCGGAAATCTTGTAGAATTCCTGTGTCAGTGCCTCTGTAGCAGATTTTACATTTTCTACATCTGTTTCTGTCATGGTTTCAGGCTGCATATCCTTTACCAGATCTTTCAGGCTGTTCAGTGCGCCTTCTACAGCTGCCTTTTCCCCATCATCAATCTTGCCTTCCAATTCGCCCAATGTCTTTTCTGTCTGGAAAATCAGAGAGTCTGCATCGTTCTTTGCATCAATTGCTTCTTTTCTCTTTTTGTCCTGTTCTGCATACTGTTCTGCTTCTTTTACAGCCTTATCAATTTCCTCATCGGACAGATTGGAGCCTGCTGTGATTGTGATTTTCTGTTCTTTTCCTGTACCCAAATCTTTTGCGGATACATTTACAATACCGTTTGCGTCGATATCAAATGTTACTTCAATCTGAGGTACACCACGTCTTGCAGGTGCGATACCATCCAGTTTGAACTGTCCCAGTGTCTTGTTGTCTTTTGCAAGAGGTCTTTCACCCTGTACAACATGGATATCAACTGCTGTCTGATTATCTTCTGCGGTAGAGAATACCTGTTTTTTGTTTGTAGGGATGGTTGTGTTTCTGTCGATCAGCTTTGTTGCTACACCGCCCAGAGTTTCGATACCCAAGGACAAAGGTGTAACATCCAACAGCAGTACACTGCCAGCGCCTTCGTCGCCAGCCAGCTTACCACCCTGAATGGCAGCACCAACAGCTACACATTCATCAGGGTTGATGCCTTTGAACGGCTCCTGACCTGTATATTTCTTTACTGCTTCCTGTACTGCGGGGATTCTTGTGGAACCACCTACCAAAAGCACCTTATCCACTTCACCAGCAGACAAGCCTGCATCCGAGAGTGCCTGACGCACAGGGCCCATTGTGCCGTCTACCAAATCGGCTGTCAATTCATCAAATTTTGCTCTGGTCAATGTGACATCCAAATGCTTCGGGCCATCCTGATTCATTGTAATGAAAGGCAGGTTGATGTTTGTAGAAGTAACAGTAGAAAGTTCTTTTTTCGCTTTTTCTGCTGCTTCTTTCAAACGCTGCATTGCCATTTTATCTTTGGACAAATCCATGTTTTCTGCCTTTTTGAATTCGTTTACCAGATAATCAATGACTCTTTGGTCAAAGTCATCACCACCCAGACGTGTGTTACCATTTGTTGCCAGAACTTCAATGACACCGTCACCGATTTCAATGATGGATACGTCGAATGTACCGCCGCCCAAATCATATACCATAATTTTCTGTTCTGTTTCATTGTCCAAACCATAGGCAAGTGCTGCGGATGTGGGTTCGTTGATGATACGTTTTACATCCAGACCAGCAATACGACCAGCATCCTTTGTTGCCTGACGCTGTGCATCATTGAAGTAAGCAGGTACTGTGATGACAGCTTCGGAAACTGTTTCACCCAGATAGCTTTCTGCATCTGCTTTCAATTTCTGCAATACCATTGCAGAAATTTCCTGTGGGGAATAATCTTTGCCTTCGATATTTACTTTATAGTGGTCACCCATATGTCTTTTGATGGAGCTGATTGTATTGTCAGGATTTGTAATTGCTTGACGTTTTGCAGTTTCACCAATCAGTCTTTCACCGTTTTTTGCAAAACCTACTACAGAAGGTGTTGTTCTTGCACCATCACTATTTACAATGACAACTGGCTGACCACCTTCCATAACTGCTACACAAGAGTTTGTTGTACCTAAGTCAATACCAATAATTTTTCCCATAATCGTTTCCTCCTAAAATCTATTTCTTTGATGATTATTTTTATATATGTTTTGAAAATTTTGAATGCCTATTGAGGCAGTTCATGCTTTTTAGTTTGCTACCTTTACCATGCTATGACGAATTACCTTATCCTTGTACCGGTATCCTTTGAGCATTTCCATGATAATTTCATTTTCGCCATAAGTATCATCATCTTCATGTGCAACGGCTGCATGCAAATTGGGATCAAATTTTTCCCCTACTGCTTTGATTTCTTCTACACCCATGCCATGCAAAATTTCCAGGAACTGCTTGAGTGTCATTTGCACACCCTTGAAAAATGCATCTTCGGAGTTTGTGCCTTCCTCAATGGCAACGGCACGTTCCAAATTATCTACCACGGAAAGCAGTTGTTCGACGGTATCTCTGACACCATCGTCATACATACTTGCTTTTTCTTTGGATGTTCTTTTTCGAAAGTTATCAAATTCTGCCAAGCATCTCTGATACTTATCAAAGTGATCTGCCGCCTTTTTTTCCAGCTCAGCAATTTTCGCTTCTGTTTCATCCATTTCTTCTGCTTGCTGCTGCTCTGTTATTTCCGGCTGCTCTTCTATCACAACGTCTTTGATTTCTTCTTCATTCAAATGATTTTCTGCCACGTCTGCTCCTCTTTTCTATGATCATTTTTTATTTTTTCGCTAACCTTTCGGCTTGCCTTCCGAAAGGTTCTTGAGTACCTTTTCCATGCTGCTGACCATACCATTCAGTACAGAAATCACTTGAGAATAGTCCATACGTGTTGGACCAACAATACCTATCGTACCTCTGGTATCATCACTCATTTTATATGTTGCAGTGATCACACTGCAATCCTGCATACTCTGTACAGAATTTTCACTGCCAATAAGTACCTGCATGTCTTCAGAATTGCTTCCTTCCAACAATGTGACGAGCACATCTTTTTCCTCCAATGTTTGGAACAAGGATTTTGCTTTTTGGATATCAGAAAATTCTGGACAAGCCAAAATATTTTTTGTACCACTCAAATGTACTTGTACTTTCTCTGCATCGTGCATCGTCTTTTCCATTGCCTTTAGAATATGCGGCAAAATCTCTTGATATTCTGCCAATTCATTTCGCAGACAGCTGATGACATTTCCATCAATCTCTTGCACGGAATATCCTTGCAATACCTGATTGAGGCGCATGCCCATATTGAAAATTTGTATTTCATCCGGTGCCATATCCATTTGAATGACATGATTCTTGATGAAATTATTCTCACTTGCAATCACAAGCAACACTGAGGAAGCATCCAAAGGAAGCAATCGAATCTGCTTGATGCGTGCACGTCTGCTGACTGGTTCCGAAATAATGGTTGTATAATTTGTCAGCGCCGACAAAGCTTTTGCAGTTTCTTCCAATAAATAATCAATGTGTCCTACATTGCGGCTGATCACACTTTGCAAATAATGCTGTTCCTCCGTACCAAGCTCTTTTTTCTGCATCAGCTGATCGACATACAATCGGTATCCCAAGTCAGATGGAATACGACCTGCGGAAGCATGTGGCTGCAAAATAAATCCCATTTCTTCCAAATCACTCATCTCATTTCGGATGGTTGCGGAGCTGATACCCAGATTATATTTTTTGGCAATGGTTCTGGAACCGACAGGCTCAGCCGTTTCAATATAATCGTTGATAATCGCTTGTAAAATTTGTATCTTTCGTTCATTCAACGACATTGCCCTCGCCTCCTAGTCATAAAGTCATTTGTTTTCCCTTTGTTAGCACTCACTAGATACGAGTGCTAATTTCATATACTAAGATAGCACTTGCCACCGACAATGTCAAGTGCTAATTGAAAAAAATCAAACTTTTTTACTTTATTTATAGAACCAGACATTCATTTTTACTGTCACTTAATATGATAAAAATTCTATAAACACCTGATTGCTTACATCCAAGCCAAATGATGTCAAACGCAAAGCGCCCTCTTCTTCCACCAACAAACCTTCCTGGATGAGTTTTTTGATTTGCGATGCATAAATATCATCCACCTGTTTGCCAAAACGTCTAAAAAAGCGATCCTTTTTTACACCTGCTGTCATGCGCAATCCCATAAACATAAATTCTGCATATTGTTCCTGCAACGAAAGGATTTCCAAATCTTCCTTACACATCATACCGTCTTCCATCGCTTGTATATAGACTTCCAGTGCATATGGATTGTGAAATCTCTCGCCCTGCCAGTAAGAGTGCGCCCCCAGACCAAAGCCCATATAGCTTTCATCCAGCCAGTATATTTGATTATGCCGGCTTTCTTTCCCTTTTTGTGCAAAATTAGAAATTTCATACTGATGGTATCCGGCAGACTGTAACATCTGAACTGCCATATGATACATTTCTCGGTCTAAATCTTCTGCTGTTTGCTGATACACCCCTTTTTCATAATAATCGTAAAACGGTGTCCCTTCTTCTATAATCAAGCTGTATGACGAAATATGCTCCGGTTGCAAAGCGATCATTTCCGTCAATGTTTCCTTCCAATCCTCCAATGTTTGCATAGGCAATGCAAACATCAAGTCCAGATTGATATTGTCAAATCCTGCCTTACGTGCATTTTGATAATTCTCCAGAAATTGTGTCTTTGTATGAATTCGTCCCAATCTTTGCAGTAACGCATCCTGCCATGCCTGTATGCCCATACTCAATCGGTTAAAGCCTGCATCATGAAGGATTTGACACATCTGAAAATCGAGTGTACCTGGATTTGCTTCTATTGTAATTTCTGCATCCTCTGCTACATCATATGCATGAAAAATGGTTTGCAGCAAATTCGACAATACATTTGCCGGAAGTACCGTAGGCGTACCACCGCCAAAAAATATGGTTTGAATACGATATTCCTTACAGGATTCCGCTTTCATTTTTATTTCCTTTTGTAGTGCTTGTATGTATGACTCTTTCTGATCCTCCAATCCAGCAAAGGAAGGAAAATCACAGTACAAGCATTTCTGCCTGCAAAATGGAATGTGAATGTATAAACCTGTTTTTTTCATATGTATTCCCCCTTTCCATTACACCATGGATGTCATAGAAACAAAAAACGCTTCTACATAGACTACACTATGCAAAAGCGTCCTTTCAATTGGATTCCGGCGACCATCTACTCTCCCAGGCAGCTGCCCGCCAAGTACCATC
>JAHHTW010000012.1 GCA_020024265.1 Anaerotignum sp.
TAAGACACCGCCCTTTCACGGCGGTAACGCGGGTTCGAATCCCGCACGGATCATATGGCGCCATAGCCAAGTGGTAAGGCAAAGGTCTGCAACACCTCTATCCCCGGTTCAAATCCGGGTGGCGCCTTTCAAAGAGCAAAGCAAATATGCTTTGCTCTTTTTTTGGTATAACCAAATAAAACCCTCGGCTATGCCGAGGGAATCAGAGATCTTGGGCTTTAAGGAAAAACCTCCTATGCTATCATAATCTTGAGTCCGCCAAGACACAAGAAAGCATAGGAGGTTTTTATATGAATAGTTTATCACATACAAGTTGGAATTGCAAATACCATATTGCATGTGCAACAAAATACAGAAAAAACTGATTTTATTATGAAAAGAGAGAAGCCGCAGGGAAAAGATTACGGCAGTTATGCGGATGGAAAGCAGGAAATGGAGTAAAAACAGAAGCTTGTCCAGATCCTATACAGATATACTAGGGAAGTAGGAGTTGGTTTATGAAACAGATCTTATGGAAAGCCAAAGCGGAGTGATATTGGAATGGATTTTGTAAAAAGCAGCAGCGAATTTTTTGGGTTTCTTCTTTTTTGTGCCGATATGTCGATATGTGAAACCAAAAAATATATGGAATCTTTTTGCACAAGCATGCAATATGAGGGCAGTAACAAAAAATCGGTAGCTACATAAAGACAAAAAAACACAGAATAAACATCGTATGGTTTATCCTGCGTTGTTTTTGTTTTTATAAACTGTATTAGATTGCACGTGTAATCTTATTGGAACGCATGCATCTTGTGCAAACGTAGATGGATTTAACATTGCCGTTATCCTCAACGATTTTTACTTTCTTTACGTTGGGTTTCCATTTTCTGTTCGCACGTCTACTAACCTGACTACGGTTAATGCTGATTCTATGACCCTTGATCTGGCCCTTTTCACAAATTTCACATCTAGCCATTGCTTGCACCTCCTTCAAACGCTTGTATGTGACACAACAAAGTTATTCTATCAGAAAAACTTGTTTTTTGCAAGAAAAAACCTTGATTTTTTCAAAGTTTTTTTACAAAACCGCTCATTGACCTACTTTTGGTAGGTGATTGATCTTTCTATATTCCGTTATCATCAAAAAATAATGATTTTAAGAATTTGTTAAAAGAAAAAGATGTATTTCATGCTATACTAAAAGCACCATACTACCATGATACGTACGGCAGCTTAGATATAGGCGGTATGAGCATGGGAGGGATGACAAAATAAGGATATCTGTGATTGGATATGCGATAAAAAGGAGCGAAGACAGAATGAAAAAGATATGCTCTCTATGGTTGGTGCTTGTACTGGGCATAGGATGCACCACATCAACATTTGCTGCAAAGAAAGATGTCATTGTCACACTGGATGGAAATAGAATGGTATTACAGCAAGATATTGTATACGATCAGGATCGTATGATGCTTCCGGTACGAGCCATGGGACAGGCGCTTGGGGCAGAGGTGACATATGATGCAAAAAGCCGGACGGCAGTCTTGACCAAAAAAATGCCCATGTTACTGACAAACGAAATGGAGCCTTTGACATGGACAGTTGCTGTGGCAATGGATTCCGAATATCTGACATTGATGGGGCGCAATCAGATTTTGCTGGAAACAAGACCATTGATTGTGGATGATCGTGCATATTTGCCACTGCGTGAAATGGCAAAAGCAATGAATTTGGATGTACAATGGCGTGCAGAAGGAAATACAGAGTATGTGTCAATGACTTCCATTGCCATGCCCGAGGTACAGCTTCAGGCAAATGGCACGTTTGATTTTGCAACCATGAGCTTACCTGTGCTTTGGAAGAATGATGAAAATGTAAAATTTTATGCATGGGATTCCTTTTGGCTGGAAAAATGGGATGGGCACCAGTGGAACAAGGTAGAACAAAACAGAGATTATATCCCGATACCGGAGCCGGAAACATACAGTATCCCTACAGGTATGCCATCAGATGGAAAGAAAGAGCGTAAGCTGACATTTTGGGGTTGGGAAAATCAATTGACAGATGGGAAATATCGTGTTGCCGTTCCATATCAGTACCAAGAAGGAAACGATAAAAATGTACCATTTTTTACTTGGGGACAGATTAAGGGATATGCCTCCAATATACCCACAACATATGTTGCATATGGTACATTTGCGATCACAAAATAAAAACACAGGCGCACGGATGGACTATGCATGATATTTTTCTGCTTTGATTTGTTTGAAAAGTGTCACAAAATGATAGAGAATATTGTATTTTTTCTATGTTTGCGGTATCATACAAGGAAGGGTGTGCATCTGCTGCTTTGCAATACCAACGCAAAGAGAAGGACACAAAGAAATCACAAAGGAGAAATAAAATGTTAGATATTTGCTTATTGGGCACAGGCGGCATGATGCCAATGCCGGATCGCTTTTTGACATCGCTGTTGGCAAGGCTCAATGGACGTATGATGTTGATTGATTGCGGAGAAGGCACACAGGTTACAATGAAAATGCTCGGCTGGGGTTTTAAGAATATAGATGCGATATGCTTTACACATTTTCATGCAGATCATATTTCTGGTTTGCCGGGGCTGCTTTTGACCATTGGAAATGCCGGCAGAGAGGAGCCGTTGACGCTGATCGGCCCGATGGGGATGGGCTTTATTGTGGAGGGGCTCAGAAGAATTGCGCCAGAGCTTCCCTTTCCTCTGAAATTGATTGAACTGACTATGGATGTGGAAAGCCCCATACGGTTGGGAGAATTTGAAATTGCCTTTTGCCCGGCAGATCATATGGTACGCTGCTTTGCATATCGTATCAATGTCAGACGCAAGGGCAAATTTGATGCACAAAAGGCACTCAGCTTAGGACTGCCAAAGCCTCTTTGGGGACGATTGCAAAAACAGGGAAGCGTGGAATGGCAGGGCAAGGTATATACTCCGGATATGGTGCTGGGGGCAGAGCGTGCCGGAATTTCGGTAGCATATTGTACAGACAGCAGACCGATAGATCGCTTGGCGACATTTGCACGAGATGTACAGCTGTTTGTATGCGAAGGGATGTACGGCGAAGAAGAAAAAAAGCCAAAGGCGATCGAACACAAGCATATGCTGTTTTCAGAGGCAGCACAATTGGCAAAAAATGCAGGCGCAGAAAAATTATGGCTGACACATTTCAGTCCGGCGTTACATGATCCGAAAGAATGGCTTTTTGCAGCTTCTGATATTTTCCCGAATGTGGAATTGGGTGAAGAACGAAAATGTATGACATTATATTTTCCCAAAGAGGAATAGAAAAGGATAGTAAAAATGGAGAAAAAAGATATATTCATATTGGCTGTGGAAAGCTCCTGTGACGAAACAGCAGCTGCTGTTGTGAAAAATGGTCGAGAGGTGCTTTCCAATGTGATTTCCTCACAGATTGCACTGCATACGCTTTACGGTGGTGTGGTACCGGAGATTGCATCCAGAAAGCATATAGAAGCCATTGATGGCGTCATTGGGCAGGCTCTGACAGAGTCCGGTATGACATTGCAGGATATGGATGCCATTGGCGTGACATATGGGCCAGGCTTGGTAGGTGCGCTTTTGGTGGGCTTGGCAGAGGCGAAGGCGCTGGCATTTGCAGCAGACAAACCGCTTGTTGGGGTACATCACATCGAAGGACATATTTGTGCAAACTATATTCAAAACAAGGATTTTGCTCCGCCGTATATGGCGCTGGTGGTATCCGGAGGACATTCCCATTTGGTATATGTATCAGATTACGGAAGATATGAAATTCTGGGACATACCAGAGATGATGCCGCAGGCGAAGCATATGACAAAGTGGCAAGAGCCATCGGCATGGGATATCCCGGTGGCCCGAAGATTGATGCAGCTGCCAAAAAAGGCAATGCGGCAGCAGTCAAATTTCCACGTGTATTTTTAGAGGAGGACAGCTACGATTTCAGCTTTAGTGGTTTGAAATCAGCCGTACTCAATTATGTCAATAAACAAAAAATGATGCAGCTGCCCATTGTGCCGGAGGATATTGCAGCAAGCTTCCAAGAGGCTGTTGTAGAGGTTTTGGTAGAAAAGACCATACGTGCAGCAAAGGACAAGGGTGTAAGCAAGGTTGCACTGGCAGGCGGTGTGGCATCCAATTCTGCTTTGCGTGAAAGGATGCGCCAAGCATGTGAAGAAAATGGTTTTTATTTTAGTATTCCGGCACCCATATTATGTACAGATAATGCGGCAATGATTGGCTGTGCAGCATACTATGAGTACATGGCAGGGGTGAGAGATGGTCTGGATTTGAATGCAAATCCCGGACTGAAATTGGGAGAGAGATGACAAACAGGATATCAGGAGGAGGCATTTGGCATGGCAGGTATTTTGAGCAGATTTAAGACAATTATGGAATCAAACATCAACGCATTATTGGACAAAGCAGAAGATCCTGTAAAAATGGCGGATCAACTGGCAAGAGATTTACAAAAAGATTTGGGCGAGGTCAAAGCCGAAACCGCTTCTGTGATGGCAGAGGAAAAACGTGCAAAACGTGCATATGACGAGTGTGTGGCAGAAATAGAAAAACTGCAAAAATATGCGGAAAAAGCAATCCTAGCGGGAAATGATACCGATGCCAAAACATTCTTGGGAGAAAAGGCGGCAAAGAGTGCAAATCTGGAGCCTTTACAGGCAGCCTTTGATTTGGCAGCCGCAAATGCAAAGAAAATGCGTGAAATGCATGATAAGCTTGCTGATCAGTTGGCACAGATCGAACAACGCAAAGCAGCCATCCGTGCAAAGGCGGCTATGGTAAAATCTCAGGAGATGGCAGGTAAGATGAACAGCAATACAGGCGCTGCCACATTATCCAGATTCGATGAATTGGAAGCAAAATTAAACCGTAAATTGGATGAAGCAGAGGCAATGGCAGAGCTGAATACACCACAGGACGATGTAGCCGATTTGATGTCAAAATATGATACACCTGATACAAACGACAGCGGGATTGAGGATGAACTGGCAGCGCTGAAGGCTAAACTTGGCAGATAAAAGAAATCATAGGCAGGAATCAATCAAGGGGGTAAGCGCATGGGCTTATTTGGCAGTGAGTTACGCAATGTTGTGGAATGGCAGGAAACGGATGATCATGTCATTTTTTACAAATGGCACAATGACGAAATCAAAAAAGGCAGCCGACTGGTCATTCGTCCTGGACAGGATGCAATTTTCTTATACAATGGAAAAGTGGAAGGGATTTTTGAGGATGAAGGCAATTTTGATATTGCTTCTGAAATCATACCGTTTTTGAGTACATTAAAGGGCTTTGCCTTTGGATTTAACAGTGGGATTCGTGCAGAGGTACTCTTTGTCAATACAAAGGAATTTACTGTAAAATGGGGTACCAAAAATGCAGTGATGATTCCCTGCAACACGCTGCCTGGTGGTTTGCCTTTACGTGCCTTTGGTACATTCCAGATGAAGATTGGCGACTATATGAAGCTGATTGATGGCATTGCCGGTGTGAAAGATCGCTATACTGTGGACGATGTCAAGCTGCGTGTACTGAGTGTACTGGATCAGATGTTGATGAAATGGATTGCAAAAGAAGGCAAGGATATGTTTCATTTGCAGGCAAGTGCATACGATATTGCAAAAGGGATGCAGGAAGATCTGGATATGGAGCTTTTGCAGATCGGCATCAATATAACCGGCGTACAGATCTCCAGCTTTAGCTATCCACAGGAAATTCAGGATAAAATCAATACGGCTGCAAGCTATCATATGGTTGGCGATATGAACCGATATCAGCAAGGCAAGATGGCAGACAGTCTGGATCATCCAAACAGTGCGGCAGCCAGCATGGCAGGCAATACCGCTGGTATGGGCTTTGGCATGGCAGCAGGTATGCAGATGGCACAGCAGATGATGCGTGGGATGCAGCAGCAGGCAGCGACTGAGGGACATACGCAGACACATGCAGATGGCAAATATTGCCCATCCTGTGGCAGTGCGGTAAATGCAGATGCAAAATTCTGTTCTGGCTGCGGACAAAAGCTGGATGTTGCAGCATTTTGTCCTAATTGTGGTGCAAAAATCAATGCCGGTGATAAATTTTGCTCCGGTTGTGGACACAAACTCGGATAACCAAACTTTTTGGAAAGAGGCGTTTTTGTATCGCAGCATGAGAACGGATTTCCATGTGATTTGCAAAAGATAAGGCAAGCAGAAGATTTTCTGCTTGCCTTTTTTGTCTGAACCATTGTATAGAAATAAAAACAACATCTGCCAAAACATTTCGCAGGGGAGCGCATCGAGTCAGGGCAGACTCAAAAGAATTTGGGTGTCATTGCCCATATGGATACGCAATCCTCATCACCGTTGTTGATATATTTATGTGGCAGTGTACTATCAAAATAGATACTGTCACCGGGGTTTAGAATATAATCCTTTCCGTTTAGGAAAACAGTTAATGTACCCTGTAACACATAACCACATTCTTGACCATCATGCACCAATGTTTTTTTGTCATAAGTATATCCGCTTTTGAGTGTGACAATGGTCATATCCAATAAGCGATCCGGACGATTGGGATGCAGCAATTTATAAAAGCTGCTCTCATGATGCATAACGATGGTTTGGTGTGCATCCTTGCGAATAATCATCTGGTTTTCTTGGGGTTCGGTTTCATCGAAAAAATAACCAATGCTCACATCGAGTGCCTTGGAAAGACGCCAAAGGCTGGTGACAGAAGGGACAACCAAATCTCTTTCAATTTGGCTAATCAGTCCGGTACTGACATCAGACATGCTGGATAGTTTGGCGATGCTTAATTTTTTCTCTGCACGAAGCTGTTTCAATTTTTCGCCAATTAAGAATTCCATAACATTCTCTCCTTTCGCTCTTTCTTTTATGCTCGTATTTTATCATTTTTTGGAAAGATGGACAATCATTTTTTTCATAAAGAAATGGAAAAAGCAATCCAAAACAGTGCTCTTTCCTCCTTTTTTGTGTTGTGCATGCGTGATTATGGAATATGGGACAAAAGTATGTGGCTTCTCCTATGATGATATGCACAATGAAAAAAGACACCAAAATATTGGTGTCTTTTTGAATGAGTCACTCGGGACTCGAACCCGAGACACCTGGATTAAAAGTCCAGTGCTCTACCAACTGAGCTAGTGACCCGCAACGAAGATTATTATATATGCAAGCTTAGATTTTGTCAATACATTTTACTATATTTTTTTTATTTTTTGAACTTTTTCAACAGTGTGGAAAGTATGCACATATCAAAAAATTGCCGTACCCATAAGGTACGGCAGAATATGCCATAGAAATGACAGTGCTTTTGTTATTTCCCCATATGGGGCGGCAAGATTTCTAACCAGTAATTGTCTGGATCGTTGATGAAATAAATGCCCATTTCGGGATTTTCAAAGCAGATGCAGCCCATTTTTTCATGCTGCTGATGTGCTTTTTCAAAATCATCGGCAACAAAAGCCAGATGAAATTCGTTTTCCCCAAGGTTGTATGGCTCTTTGCGCTCACGCAGCCACGTCAGCTCCAATTGAAAATCAGATTTTCCATCGCCAAGATACACCAGTTTCCAGCTGCCGTCCTCAGCTTCCTTGCGGCGTACCTCATGCAGACCAAGTGCCTGTGCATAAAATTCCATACTTTTTTCCAAATCCAATACATTATAATTATAGTGATTGAAGGTAAACATAAAACTGCTCCTTTCCTTTTCTTAATGATGATGTCCGCAGTCGCAAGCGTGATGGTCATGATGCGCATGATCATGTCCACAGCTGCAAGCATGATGGTCATGGTGTGTATGGTCGTGTCCGCAGCTGCAATGGTCATGGTGGTCGTGGTGGTCTTGCCCACAGCCGCAATCATCATGATGGTATGCTGTTTGACTGATGGATACATAGCCGAGCGCATCAAATATGGTACCAATTTTATTGACAATCAAAATTTTCTGTTCCAATGTGGCAGCATTGTCCACAGCATCCTGTAACAGTTCCATGACCTCCTTGGGTGTGTATATAGGGACAAGCGCACCCATCAGCTGCTGCATAGCCAGCTTGCGCAAAGGAGCAGGCATTGCCTCCAGTCCAACCTTGATACGTTCGATAAACTCTGTAATCAATGCTTTTCGTTCCATTTCCGAAGCGGGTGTTTCATTGTCAAAATTCGGTTCACGGAATATTTCTTCGTCCAAATCCGCAAAGAAATATTCACGCATGATGTCTTGTGTGACAAGTATTTTTTTGGTGTCCTCGGAAAGCGCATGAAAATCAGCGACTTTTTGCAGATAGCTACGTTCTTCTTTTTCAATTTCATTGGCTTTGTCAATATTGGGTTCTACAGCACGCTCCAGACGCTCATTGATGGTATCCAGATAGGCATCTTTTTCCAAGGCATCCATTTCATTGGTCAAGAATGCACATACGGTTTCATAGAGGTCTGCATAGCTGGTATCCTTTTCTGTGAGATCTGCAAAGCTGTACGTTAGAAAATGCAGCATCATCAGAGAATGGATATCATGCAGGATACAGGAGAAATATTCTTCGATTTCCCCCATTTGTTCATAAATCTTTTGCATATCCTCATACAATGCGGAAAGTTCGTCATCAGACAAATCCTGTGGCATTTTCTCCAAATGTTCTTTAGACCACTTTGCCAGTTCGGGAAAGTATGTGCCATAGTCAGGCATATTGCGTGGGCAGCAGAAATTTTCAAATATTTTGAGCGCATGTATGATATATTCCCTGCTCTGCTGTGCAAAGGCTGCATCCAAGCTTTTGCAGACAATATCATAATATTTGTTGCGTGCCATACGCAGAGGAATGCACTTTAGGATATGCCCAATATTCGCTTTTTGTTCTTCTTCGGAATGGGTATCTGCCATAAATGCATGGCAGTCTGCAAAAAACAGAGAAAAATCCATTTTTTGCAGATCTATTTCTTCTTCTTTGTATTTGCGCAGCGCTACCTGATCGCCTACCAATGTGGAATATAAATTCCATTGCGAGCAATAGCTATATATTGTTTCATATATGGCAATGAGTTTTGCCTTTGATGTCGCACAAGCGGTATATACGGCTTCACGTTGTGCAGTGGGTGCATCCAAGGTATCCTTCAGGGACAGCAAGGCATTTTGCACCTCTTTTTTGAGTGCCAGAATATCCGCATCAATGGGATAGGGCAAAGGTTGTTCCCCTTTTTCTGCATCCTCCATGGCACTCATCAAAAGCAGCAGCAGACTGCCGACTGCCTGTTCGTAAATATATTCTGCTGCAAGATTTTGTATTTTATCTTCTAATGCTGTTTGCTGCATGATGACTGCTCCTTTCTTTTTTATGATGGTATGTGGTTGTATATCCAAAGTATTTTTGTATTTTTTGCAATCGGTATAGAGCAGTCCTTGAGATATGCCATGCCCTTTTTGAAAAAATATGGAAAAATGATCTTTAGACATGCACTCATTATAAAGCAAAGCAATTCCTCATGCAAGTATTTCACAGACAGCAGAAAATAAGGGCTTGTTTTTTCCATAGAAATATGTAAAATGATTGACGCTTTTTTCAGAAACGGCTATAATAAGTACACTTGGTAATTTGGTTGCATGCAAGTAATTTCAAGCAATCCAATACGGCTGAACAAATAAAAATGATATGAAAAGACTTTTATGGAAGGAGCGATCATTTTGCAGAAACAAAAAGACATTTTTGTCATTGGGCATAAAAATCCGGACACGGATTCTATATGTTCCGCAATTGCCTATGCAAATTTGAAAAATAAAATTTCTAAAGGGAATTATATACCAAAACGTGCAGGAGAAATCAACAACGAAACCAAATATGTTTTGGATTTCTTTGGTGTCAATACACCGGAATTTATCAATCATGTGGGTACACAGGTAAAAGACGTTACCATCAAACAGACACCCAGTTTATCCAAGGAGATGTCTTTGAAAAATGCTTGGATTACCATGCGTGATATGGGAGAAGCAACCATGCCGATTGTCACAGAAGATGGTAAGCTGGAAGGCTTGGTTTCGGTTAAGGATATTGCAACAGCAAATATGGATATCTATGAAACAAAAATTCTGGCACTTTCCAAAACAAAATACAGCAATATCATAGATACCATTGATGGTACCATGATTGTGGGAAATGTAGAGGATACGGTTCCGGAAAACAGCAAAATATTGATTGGTGCAGCAAATCCGGATTTGCTGGAAACATATGTGGAAAAAGGGGATATTCTGATTACAGGAAATCGCTTTGAATCTCAGCTTTGCGCAATTGAAATGAATGCAGGCTGTATTGTGGTATGTATGGGTGCGCCGGTATCCAAGACAATACAAAAGCTTGCAATGGAAAATCACTGTTATATCATCAGTACACCGCATGACAGCTATATGACGGCACGTTTGATCAGCCAGAGTACCCCTCTGGACTATTTCATGCGCAAGGAAAATCTGCTGACATTCAGTACAGATGATTTTATCAGCGATATTCGTGGACGTATGGCAAAGATCCGCCATCGTGATTTCCCTGTGCTGGATCGTGAAGGAAACTATGTAGGGATGCTCTCCAGACGCTCTTTGTTGGAATTGGACAACAAAAAAATCATTATGGTAGACCATAATGAAACATCACAGGCAGTCGATGGAATCGAAGAAGCGGAAATTCTGGAAATCATTGATCATCACCGTCTGGGGGCACTGGAAACCACAATGCCTGTATATTTCCGCAATCAGCCGGTAGGATGTACCTCTACCATTGTATATACCATGTATCAGGAAAATCAGGTGGAAATCGAACCAAAAATGGCAGGGTTGATGTGCTCTGCAATTTTGTCTGATACACTGATGTTCCGTTCTCCTACCTGCACACCAATAGATCAGCAGGCAGCAGAAAGACTGGCAGAAATTGCAGGCATTGATTTGCGTAAGCATGCGGAAAAAATGTTCCGTGCAGGCAGCAGTCTTGCGGGCAAAACGTCAAGAGAAATTTTCTTTACCGATTTCAAGAAATTCAGCGCAAATGGTTTGAATTTCGGGGTAGGGCAGATCTCCTCTCTGGATCAAACAGAGCTTTGCGAGCTGCGTCCGAAGATTTCGGAATTTATGAAGGCGGCAGAACTGGGTGATATGGATATGCTGTTCTTTTTGATGACCAATATTATAGAAGAATCTTCTGATATGGTCTTTGTGGGCGAAAATGCCAAGGAATTGGTGGAAAATGCCTTTGGCACGCAGGCGCAAGAGGATTATATCCACTTAGAAGGTGTGGTGTCCAGAAAGAAACAGTTTGTACCACGTATATTGTCCGTTGTGCAACAGTAAGGTGAGTCTATGCAGAATTATCATGCGATTTTGTGCTATGACGGTACAAAATATAATGGCTGGCAGAAGCAGGGCAATACAAGCAATACCATACAGGAAAAGCTGGAACAAATTTTGACGGAAATTGCCCAAACGCCAACAGAAATTTTTGGTTCCGGGCGTACAGATGCAGGTACACATGCAAAGGGGCAAAATGCGAATTTTCATATGAATTTTTCTGGTACCCCCAAACAGCTGATGACAGAAATCAACAGCCGTTTGCCAGAGGATATAGGGGTGCTTTCACTGACAGAAGCAGCGCCTCGCTTTCATGCAAGGCTGCATGCGCAAGCAAAACGATATGTATACAACATATGGACAGGTGATATGCCGCCGGTATTTTGGCGAAAATACAGTTTTTGGTGCAAAGAGATGCCGGATATAAGCCGTATGCGTCAGGCAGCGGCACAAATCATCGGCACGCATGATTTCAAGAGTTTTTGTGCCAATAAGCGTATGAAGAAATCAACGGTACGCACCATTACAGAAATACAAATCGAACAAAAAGAAAATCGCATTGTACTTTCCTTTACGGGAAACGGTTTTTTGTATCAGATGGTACGGATTTTGACAGGTACGCTGATTGAAATCGGCGAGGGCAAACGCAGTACAGAGGACATTCCAAGCATATTCTCTGCACAGGATAGAGCGTGTGCCGGATTTACAGCGCCTGCAAAAGGTTTGTTTTTGGATGAGGTATTTTACGATAGAGCGGAAGGGAGTGGGAAGGCATGATTCGGATTTCGGAAATCAAGCTGCCTTTGGGCAGGGATGAAAAAGAACTCTACCAAAAAGCAGCACGGATGCTTTCCATTCCGGCAGCGCAGATTACAGAATTACGCATATTCAAAAAATCATTGGATGCACGCAAAAAAGACAATATTCATTTTGTATATGTGGTAGATGTTTCTGTGCCAAATGAGAAAAAGCTGCTTGCACAACACAAGAACAAACAGTTTTCACTGACACCGGATTTGGCATATCACTTCCCCGAAGGCATATGCAAAATCAAAAAGCGTCCTGTGGTGGTTGGTTTTGGCCCTGCGGGAATGTTTGCTGCACTGTTGCTTGCGCAGATGGGACTATCTCCCATTGTTCTGGAAAGAGGCGGAGATGTGGATAGCCGAAAACAGGCAGTAGCACGTTTTTGGAGCGAAGGAATATTAGATACCGAAAACAATGTACAGTTTGGTGAGGGAGGCGCAGGGACGTTTTCCGATGGTAAGCTGACGACACGCATTAAGGATAAGCGTTGTCGTAAGGTTTTGGAGGAATTGGTGGCAGCGGGTGCGCCAAAGGATATTCTGTATGAAAGCAAACCACATATCGGTACAGATCTTTTGCGTGATGTGGTAAAGGAAATCCGGAAAAAAATCATTGCTTTGGGCGGAGAGGTGCGTTTTTTCTCAAAAGCAACCGATATCCGTATAGAGCATGGACAGATACAGGCAGTAGAAATCAATGCAAAGCAGTGGATCGAAACCAATGATGTGATTTTGGCATTGGGGCATAGCGCAAGAGATACCTTTGCAATGCTCCATGAAAATCAGATTGCACTTGAGCCAAAGCCATTTGCCGTTGGGGTGCGTGTGGAACACCCACAGGAAATGATAAATACTGCACAATATGGCATGGCAGCCGATCGGCTTGCGCCAGCAGACTACCGCCTGACATACACCACACAAGCCGGTAGAGGGGTATATACATTCTGTATGTGTCCGGGGGGTTTTGTGGTAGCAGCGGCTTCTGAAGAGGGAAGGCTTGCAGTCAATGGCATGAGTGAGCATGCAAGAGCCGGAGCCAATGCAAATTCGGCACTTTTGGTACAGGTGTTTCCAGAGGATTTTGGAGATGTGCATCCGCTTGCAGGTGTGGTGTTTCAGAGGGATTTGGAAGAAAAGGCGTTTCGTGCAGGCGGCAGAACATATGCCGCACCGATACAGAGTGTCGGCAGTTTTTTGGGCAAGGGAGAAAACACCCTTGGCGCAGTAGTACCAACCTATCAGCCCAAAACGGTATTTGCAAACCTGCATCATATTTTCCCACCTTTTATCACAGAGTCGTTGATGGAAGCAATCCCCGCAATGGGCAAGCGTCTGAAAGGCTTTGATAGAGAAGATGCAATATTGACTGCGGTGGAAAGCAGAAGCTCATCTCCGGTACGTATTTTACGCAGTCTTACAGGAGAGAGTATATCGCTTGCCGGATTATATCCTGTTGGAGAAGGCGCAGGATATGCGGGTGGCATCGTATCTGCTGCTGTAGATGGTGTCGCAGCCGCAGAGCATATTTTTACAAAATACGCCCAGAAATCATATGACAATGCCGATTAGGCAGTCATAAATATTTATACTGATATGGAAAAAGAAACAACCCGTATGCATTTGTGATACGGGTTGTTCTTTTGCTTTGATGGTTTTTATGATGCTGCGGGTTGTTTTTTACTTTTATAAAAATACTGTATGGTCAACGTACCTTGAAACAGGAACATGAATCCCCAACCAACAATGGTTGCAGCGCAAATTGCCAGCATACCGAATTTGGGCGCAAACAAATACGATATGACAATACGCAGCAGAATTTGCGAAAAAGAGGAGAAGAAGGACACAAACAGCCGTCCCATCCCACGGAAAAAGCCCTGTGCCGCATACATACAAGAACCCAAAAAGTAAAAAACAGACATGGTACGCAAGTAGAAGGCACCTTCTGTAATCACCTGCATATCATGTTCGTTTGTAAAAACGGACATGATGCTTTCCGGTAGGAAATACAGCAGAGCTGCCATAAAAATGGAATAGAGCATGGCGATCATCAGGCAGCCCAAAAATCCATGCCGAATCCGTTTGGGAAGATTTGCACCTTTGTTTTGTGCATAAAATGTTGCAGCTGCTGTTGCCATGCCATCCATAGGTGCATAACAGAGGTACTCTATGCGTGTGGCTGCATTGAATGCTGCAATGGTGGTGGTGCCAAATGTATTGATGACACTTTGTACTGCCAAGCGACCAAGGTAGATGCAGGATTGCTGCAATGCAACACTATAGCTGAAAGAGATACTTTGGCGTATGGCAGAGCGTACAGGATAAAGCGCTGTGCCACGCAGTGCAAGCACAGAAGAACTACGGTACACACGAAGAATACAAAGCAGGGAGGCAACGCCCTGTGCCACAACCGTAGCAACTGCTGCACCAACCACTGCCCAATCAAATACAACTACAAAAAGCAGATCCAGTATGATATTCAGTCCGGAGGAAAGCAGAAGATAAAAAAACGGTGTCCGAGAATCTCCCAAGGCACGCAGTGCGGAGGAATAAAAGTTATACAAAAATGAAAAAATCAGACCAAGAGCAATGATACGTAGATATTGTACCGCAAGCGGCAAAACATCTGCAGGGGTATGTGTCATACGCAGAAAGGGGGCAGCACCAAAAAAACAAAGCAATGTCAAAACAAGTGTAAAACCAATGCCAATCCACAAGGAGGTTGCGGTCTGTGCCTGAAAGCCTGCATGATCTCCTGCGCCGTAGAGCTGTGAGAGGAGTACAGAGATACCCACACACATACCAAAAAGCAGAAATATGGCAACAGACATAATGGGGTTTGCAACACCAATGGCAGCCAATGCGGTTTCGCCTTGAAATCTGCCCAATATGACGGCGTCTATGGTATTATAAAATTGTTGGAACAAATTCCCTAATATTACAGGGACAGAAAACAGCAGAATACTGCTCAGAGGACGTCCATGACGCATATCTGTTTGCATGTTCACACATCCTTTCGTAATTCGTGTGATGATAGTTTTCCATCATTGAGATTTATGAGTTACAGTATACACCAATATGATATAAAACAAAATATTTTTCTATGACACAAAACAAAGCGTGCTTGCTTTTTGGGAGGCGCTATGTCATGGAAGAAGGTTTTTGTTGTTTTTTCTGATATTTCCGCAATGGTTATACATTGATGAAATAGTATATGTATCGTATAATGAATAAAGAAAAAGATGATATTGCCGGCATAGGCATCAAAAGAAAAGAGGTGTTTTTGTGGAAGTTGTCAATTGGAAAGAGCTGCTATATCCTTATGCGCAGGCTGTGGATGAGCTATTGCTCAAATTTCAGAGCTTGGATAAGGAATGTCGAAATTTGGGACTATATTCCCCCATTGATTCCGTCAGTGGGCGGTTGAAACGTCCATCAAGCATATTGGAAAAAGCTGGACGCAAGAAAATACCCGCTGCAAAAATTGTAGAAGAAATAGAGGATATTGCAGGGATTCGTATTCTATGCCAATTTGTAGAGGATATTCCCAAGGTTATTGATATGGTAAGACAGCGCAAGGATATGACGATTGTGGAAGAACGGGATTATATCAATCATACAAAGCCAAGCGGTTATCGCAGCTATCATATCATCATACGCTATCCTTTACATACTGCATTGGGCGAGAAAACCGTGTTTGCGGAAATACAGATTCGTACCAATGCAATGAATTTCTGGGCAACTGCGGAACATTCTCTACGCTATAAATACAGTGGGAATATCCCGCAGGATTTACAGGATCGGTTGAAAAATTGTGCAGAGGCGGCATTCCATCTGGATACAGAGATGGGTACCATTCGTGAGGAAATCATGAATGCAAAGCGGCTCAACGAAATTCGCAGCCATTTGGTGAGCAATATTTTGGAAAATCTCCAAAATCTATACTTTGTTGCAAAGCTGGATGATATGAACGAAATCAATCGGGAATTTATTCGGATTTGGAATGAGGAGGATATGGATGCACTGAAGGAATTTAACGAAAAGCTCAATATTATGGCAGAAATGTACCAGATTTGATAGGAAAGAAGGATCGTATGCGTATTTTTGCAATAGGGGATTTGCATTTTGGTTTTGCCGTGCATAAGCCTATGGATATTTTTGGAAAAAACTGGGAGAATCATGCCGAGAAAACGATAGAAAATTGGAAAGCTTGTATACAGCCGGGGGATGTGGTATTGGTTCCCGGCGATATTTCTTGGGCGATGCGCATGGAGCAGGCAGCAGCTGATTTGGATATCATCAATCAATTGCCGGGGCATAAGATTCTGCTGCCCGGGAATCATGAATATTGGTGGAAATCGGTATCAAAGCTTTCTGCGCAGTATCCGGATATGGATTTTTTGAAAAATAACAGTATCCGACTTTGTACAAATGCAGATATTTTCGTATGTGGTACCAGAGGATGGACATGTCCCAATCATTTGGAGTTTTCGGCAGAGGACTGTAAAATTTATGAGAGGGAACAGGTACGCTTACGTTTGTCTTTGGATGAGGCAATGCGAAAGGGTGCAAAAGAAATATTGGTCATGATGCATTTTCCACCTGTGAATGAACGGCATGAAAAATCCGCATTTACAGAAATTTTATCGCAATATCCTGTGCGATTGGTGGTATATGGGCATCTGCATGGGGAGAGCAACCACCGATTGGCATTGCAGGGGACGTTTGAGGGGATTGCGTATCATTTGACGGCATCGGATTATTTGAATTTTACACCCAAACATATTTGTGATATATAATCGCTGTAAAAATCCCATC
Source organism: Anaerotignum sp. (assembly GCA_020024265.1). Classification (GTDB taxonomy): domain Bacteria; phylum Bacillota; class Clostridia; order Lachnospirales; family Anaerotignaceae; genus Anaerotignum. Next base: position 16,982 of record JAHHTW010000012.1, read on the forward strand.
CCCAAGAAAAGAATGGGATTTTTATATTGGAGCGATGTAGCACTTGCGATGACGATTCTTGATCGGTTTTTTGGTATGTATCAGAAGGCTGTTAGCCAAGTACATGAGCGATCAGATGCATCCAGTTTTCACAGGAAACCATTTCAATATCCCTGTCTGTAAAGCCTGCTTTTTTCATTTGTTCCATCATTGCAGGTACTTTGGAGCAGTCCTCCAAGCCAGCCAGGAGGGAATCCTCTTGATCGCTATAGCTTTTCATGGAATCGGTACTCAAAAATTCAAAAAAGTCGAAGCCAAAAGCAAGATGCTCAATGCCGATTTTATCTGCAATGTAGCAAGCGTGTTGCACAAAATGTGCAACGTCTTGATTTTCGTGTTGGTCGCTTACAAAATCGTTGAAGGCATTTAAGCCAACAATGCCATTGCTGTCACGGATTGCCATCAGTTGATCGTCTGTCAGGTTTCTTGCAGCACTTGCAAGCGCTCTGGCATTGGAATGAGATGCCAATATGGGACCTGTGGCAGCATCCATGACATCCCAGAAGGAACGTTCATTCAAATGAGAAACATCCAAAATCATTTTTTTATCCTGTATCATACGGATGGCACGTTTGCCAAGTGCGGTGATACCACGTGCGGGATCGCCTTTGACACCGGTTGCAAGTGCATTTTCTTCGTTCCAAGAGAGCATGGCATGTCTGCATCCAAAATCATACAGTGCATGGATGGCATCCAAATCCTCACCAATACCGCTAAGACCTTCGATACCGGGTAGGATATAAAATTTACCCGCTTTTTTTGCAGCTTCAATCTCTGCGATATTATGTACCAATACCGCTTCTTCGGATTCTGCCATTTCGGCTTTGGCAGCACGCAGTATGGCTTTCATCTCCTCTTGTGGCGGCAGTCCATTATAAGTATCTACCCAAATAACAAAGCATGCGCCTTCGATATTTCCTTTACGCAGTCGATCCAAATGATGATTTTTCAATACCTGCGTTTCGCCTGCATCCCTTTTTACACGTACATCACTGAATATATCACTATGTCCATCAAAAATCATATGTATACCTCTTTTCTAAAAAACCGAGAAATTCTTATGAATCTCTCGGTTTTTTACATTCTTTTGTTTGCATTTAGCCGATGACTCTTTGCAAGAAGTTCATCCAATTACCGCGAGAAATCATATCCAATTCTCTTTGACTGAAACCGGCTGTTTTCATTTTTTCTACCATAGCAGGTACTTTTGTACAATCTTCCAAACCGATGGTGAACGTATTTTCCTGATCACTGAAGGAACCGGCAGTGTCGCCTTCCAAAAATTCGCAGAAATCAAAACCAAAGGCAAGATGCTCCACACCGATTTTATCGGCAATATACACAGCATGTGCAATCAAATGCGTCACAGTTTGCTCAGAGATGGTGTTTCCTACCATGATATTAAAGGAGTTTAAGCCTACAATACCATGTGTATCACGAATCTCCAAAAGCTGTGCATCGGTAAGGTTTCTCGGAACATCTACCAACGCTCTTGCATTGGAATGGGAAGCCATCAGTGGACCGGCATTGATTTTTGCCATATCCCAGAAGGTACGTTCGTTGGTATGGGAAACATCCACCAGCATATGTTTTTCGTGCAGCATACGCACGGCTTTTTTGCCAAGCTGTGTCAAACCACAGTTGGGGTTGCCTTTGGCGCCGGAAGCCAAAGCGTTTTGCTCATTCCATGTCAGCATGGCATGACGTACACCAAATTCATAAAGCATATCAATTTGGCTCAGATCTTCGCCAATACCGGAAAGGCCTTCCATACCAAGCAAAATATAAAATTTACCGGCTTTTTTTGCTGCTTCAATCTCCGCAAGATTATGTACCAGTACGGCTTCTTCACACTCTGCCATCTCGTCCTTGATGCATTGCATCAATTCATGCATACGCTTGGCAGGATTGACATCATGTGGCGGATCAATCCATAATACAAAGCAGCCGCCTTCCATATGCCCTTGCTTTAAGCGAGGCAGGTGATGATTTTTCAGTACCTGTGTTTCTCCTTTTAGTCTACGCACGGTGACATCTGTAAAAATGTCACTATGTCCATCAAAAAACATGGGATTGCCTTCTTTCTATCTTAGAGTAGCGTATTTTATGAAATTGAAATGGTCTATGCCCCTAGCAATTGTCCGACAAAGGTACCAAAGTACGTGCCAATGACATAACCCAATGTACCAATCAGCATGATAGGCCCAATCAGTTTTACCCAGCCTTTGGAAATTGCCATTGCAGCTGCGGTTGTGGGGCCACCAATGCAGGCATTGGATGCCATGATACAATCTTCCAAGTTAAATTTCAACAGTTTGCCGAAGAAGAAGCAGAAAATCATGTTGATGATAACCATAATTGCGCAGAATACAAGCAGCAGAGGTGCATTGATCAAAATTGCTTTGATGGAAGCGGGTGCGCCTACAACAAAGAAGAACAAATAAATCAAATACGTACCAATTTCCTGAGAACCGGAAAGACCTTCCAATGGTTTGGAGAATACGGTTGCAATGATCATTGTGATGGTTGTCAAAATCAGATATTTGTTACCAAACAGACCACGCACCAAATTTGTAGCAAAGCCTTGATCCGGAGCGATGGCATTGGAAACCAGATTTGCGATTTCAGAAGATACCCATACAATGATTACGCTGATTGCAATGTTGATTGCAATATCATTCAAAGAGATGGGTTTCTTGCTCCAATAAGCAGCAGCCTGTGTTTTTGCCTGTTCATCTATGCCTTTGGCATTGATTTCATCAATATGAGGGTGCTTAAATTTGGAATAGAAGAATTTTACGCTCGGAATCATAATCAAAACAAAGAAATAGATGGTCATCAGCAGGTTATCTGCAACCACGGCAGCAGATACTGTGTCACCAGGAACCTCGAAAGCATCGGAAAGCGCTGCAAAGTTTACAGTACCGCCAATGTAGGAACCGGTCATCATTGCTGCAACACCGGAGAGGTTTTCCACATGGTTTCCGAGCAGCTGATACCCTACGATTGCACCGATGGAAGTACCAATAGCACCAATGATAAAGAGTATTAAAATCTTACCAGATTCCTTTGCGATTTTACGGATGTCGCAGCTGAGCAGTAGCATAGGAATTGCCATAGGTACGGCATAGCCCCATACGATATCATCGAAAAATACGCAGTTTGTGGGGATAATCCCCAAGTTCGTTAAAATCAGAGCGCCGAGCAATGCCACGATCGCCCCTGACAGTTTGGACGCCCAAGCCCATGTTTGTTCCGCATAGATGGAAAATGCAGCCCAACCACAGGTGATTGCCATGAGTGCCCATGTGTTTTCTGGACTAATCAATGTGTTCATAATCATTCCCTCCATTTTCTACACATTATTTGCCTTAGGACAGTGTTTGATGGAACAATATGCCCTCTCTTATCAGGATATGAATCATAGGATATGATTTTTTTGGATGAACGTATATATAATTCAATATCCTGAACTATAGTTATGGTATCATTTTGTCAAAAATATGTCAATTAAACTTTTACACAAAAAATACAAGTAAAATATTGTAAATTTTTTTCAAAAATAAACAAATGTATTTGTGTTAAAAACAACTCATGATGTATTCTATTTAAAATATTGAATAAGATGAATGGAATTTCAGTTTTCAAATCAATATGGTACAAATAGCTGTACATTTTTCATAATCCATCATGTGTACCGACTTCTGAAAAAGGAAACATAAGGATTGATTCTTCATAGGAATGAGAAAAGGAAATATTTTATAAAATATATGATATATAGAGATGGTGTATACGTATCAAAAATATGGTTTATGAGGACAAAATGAGAATATCCGCAATAAACAATGCAGCGTTTATGCAAATTGGCACAAACGCTGATCAGTGCTTTTATTCTGTATTTTGAATATGTAACGAACATTGGAAATGCTCCATACAAGATATGATTGCTTGTATTTGCTCCTGTGTCATATTATGGCAATCCATCATCAAAAGTTGATGCTCTCTGCCATCCGGCAAATCTCTACCATATACAGCAATCTCAAAATATGATCTTGGCTCGCTTTTCTCCGGTGCCCGATAATGATAATGCAAAATAGACATATCTATCATATCATCCATAGGAGGGCGTTTCCATTTTGGAAAAAGCCGGTCTATGGCTTCCAAAATGTCCGTAAGCGGCAGAGCATGCAATGCTTTGAGCGGTTTTCTCCCAAAACGGTATGTTTCATATACCTTTTGTGCATCCATGGATGCACCTTTTTTATACTTCCAAAAAACAAGCGCTACATCTTCAGAGGACGGATATTCTCCATGAAGCAGAAAATAAGCAGTTTCCTCTAAGGAGTGATGACTCCAGTATTCTACACAGATATTTTGCAATTCATCTGCTGTCCAGCTCCGTCCTGTCAGCTGTTGTATTTGGGATACTTGTTGTTCGTTTGGCAAATTATAGGAATCTGCAATTTCATTAATGCATTGCAGCAATGGCTGCAAATTCTGATTTTCCATATCAAATCCTCCTAAAATTAGGCAAGGCATCATTTTGGGATGCAATACAATATCATTCTGATTTCCCATCTCTGGTCATCAGTTCCAGTACAGCATCGTTCATATTTTTACCATGGAACAGTACATCGTTGATGGCTTGCGTAATTGGCAAATCTACATGATATTTTTCTGCCAGATGGGAGGCAGTCTGTACTGTATTGACACCCTCTACAACCATTTGTATGCTGTCAAGTGTTTCTTGCAGGCTCTTGCCCTGTCCAAGCAAAATACCGGCACGGCGGTTTCTGGAGTGCATACTGGTACAGGTAACGATGAGGTCGCCAATGCCGGAAAGCCCTGCAAATGTTTCTGCTTTCCCACCCATAGCAATGCCTAGACGCTTCATTTCAGCAATGCCTCGTGTCATGAGTGCAGCCTTACTGTTGTCACCATAGCCAAGACCGTCATTGATGCCGGCAGCAAGCGCTATGATATTTTTGAGTGCAGCACCGATTTCTACACCAATCACATCGGTATTGGTGTACAAACGGAAGCGTGGATTCATAAACTCGGACTGTACCATTTTTGCGACTTCTTCATCCTCGGATGCAATCAGGCATGTGGTGGGGATTTCTTTTGCGACTTCTTCGGCATGGCTGGGGCCGGAGAGTACACATACTTTACACTGTGGTACACATTCATGAATGACCTGTGAAAGACGGAGCAGGGAGCCATCCTCCAATCCCTTTGCTACATTGACAATGATGGTGCCGGAACGCAAAAGAGGAGCAAAGTCTGTCATAGTCTGACGCACCGCACGGGAAGGAACGGCAGAAATTACAATTTCCGCACCCTCCAAAACAGCAGCACGGTCTACGGTTGCGGTAAGCGATTTTGGCAGTATGATACCAGGAAGGTATCTTTGCAGCGTGTGTTTTTCGTTGATTTCATCTACGGCATCCTGTCTTCTGGCCCAAATTTTTACAGTATGCCCATACTTTGTCAGCATAATTGCAAGGGCGGTACCCCAACTGCCCGAGCCAATGACTGCAATCTGTTTCATCATAAAATCCCTTCTTTCCATAAGGTTATGCCTTTTTGGTAAATGAAAATTTATTTTCGTTGCCTGCACGCAGTCTGCTGATATTGGCACGATGCTGCCAAAGCGCAAGTGCAGCCGTTGCACTGGTCAATCCCACAGCCTCCGCAGGAAGATGTAAGAAAAAGGCACATGCCGCAATGGTGACAGAAAACATCATGGAACCCATAGAGATATAGCCAAAAGCAGCTACGGCAAGAATACCGATGCTAAACGAAATCAGCAAAAGTGGCAAAGATGCCGTAAAGCCAATACAAAATACCATGCCAATGGTGACAGCAATGCCTTTTCCACCTTTGAAATGCAGATAAAACGGGAAATCATGCCCCAGTATGGTGCCCAAACAGCCATACAGCCCTGCAATCAAGGATTGCTCGGGGAAAATATGGCTGACAATCACAAAGCTGATGACACCCTTTAGAATATCACATACAAACGTAATCAAGCCTGCTTTTGGCCCAAGTACACGCAAAGCATTGGTTGTGCCAAGATTGCCACTGCCTTTTTTGCTCAAATCGGTTTTGCATATTTTTCCAATGATGAAGGCTGTTTGTATACAGCCAATACAGTAGCCAATGGCAATACAAATCAATCGAAACATATCAATTCTTATCCCCTTTTTCTCTGACGATGAAGTGAATGGGTGTACCAACAAAGCCGAATGCTTCTCTCATTTGGTTTTCAATATACCGACGATAGGAGAAGTGGAACAGCTCTTTTTCATTGACAAAAATGACAAAGGTAGGCGGTTTGACAGAAACCTGTGTCATATAATACAAACGAAGCTGACGCCCCTTATCGGCAGGAGGCTGCTGCATGGCGGTAGCTTCGATCAATACCTCATTGAGTACACCGGTACTGATGCGCAGTGCATGATTTTCATTGACGGTGCGAATCAGTTCCAGCATACGATGGATACGCTGGCCTGTCATGGCAGAGATGAATACACGAGGCGCATAAGGCATATATGCAAGCTCGTTGCCGATCTCCTTCAAATACTGGTTCATGGTTTTGTCATTTTTTTCAATGGAATCCCATTTGTTGATCGCAATGATGGCAGCCTTTCCTCTTTCGTGGGCGATGCCTGCAATTTTGGTGTCTTGATCTGTAATCCCTTCGTTGGCATCAATCACCAATATGGCAACATCACAACGCTCTACAGCGGCAACCGCACGAATGATGCTGAAGCGCTCGATTTCTTCTTTGATTTTGCTCTTGCGGCGCATACCCGCAGTGTCAATAAAGACGTACTTTTGGCCATCAATGGTAATGGGAGAGTCTATGGCATCTCTGGTTGTCCCAGGAATATTGCTGACAATCAGTCTGTCCTCTCCGAGGATTTTATTGATGAGAGAGGATTTTCCTACATTGGGCTTGCCAATGATGGCTACTTTTATGGCACTGTCCTCCTCCTGTTGCTCACTGCTGTTTGGGAAGTGGGAAACGATGGCATCGAGCATATCTCCAAGCCCAAGTGCTTGTCCGGCAGAAATGGGCAGCGGATCACCAATGGCAAGCTCGTAAAATTCATAGATATCCATGGTATCACGCTTGACACTATCTACTTTGTTGACTGCCAATATAACAGGCTTTTTGGTACGGCGCAGGTAGTTTGCAACCTGTCTGTCATCATCTGTCACACCTGTTTTTACATCTGTTACAAACAAAATGACATCCGCAGTTTCGATGGCGATTTCTGCCTGCTGCAAAATCTGTTTTTGTATGATCTGCTCGGAACCGATCTCCATACCACCGGTATCAATGAGCGTAAAGGCGCAATTGAGCCATTCTACATCGGTATAGATGCGGTCACGGGTAACGCCGGGGGTATCTTGTACAATGGAAATACGCTCCCCAGCAAGCCTGTTGAAAAGCGTGGATTTGCCGACATTGGGTCGACCGACCACTGCAACAATTGGTTTACTCATATGTTGTCCTCCATAAATTAAGTTGTTTTCTAATTGTATTGCAAATACCGGAAGCTGTGACAGAAAAAAAGCTGATGGTTGCACAAATGCAGTGCATCTGACAAAATACCATACAGCCTATACGCTACAAAACACGGAATCTTTGTTGCAGAATATACAGAAGTGGGAATGGCAAAAAATTTCCCGTGAACGAAATCCGGTTGCATTCTAAAATATTATACCATAGTTTTTGGGCAAGATACAAGGTTTTCAAAGGTTTCTGGTGATTTTTACAAAAAGAATGTACAGAGGAAACAGGAAAAGATGGTTTTTGCGCAAAATATTTCTGTGAAAACCCTTTGCGCTGCTCCATACAACGATTTGAAAAAATTTTTGGATTGCAAAACGTTGCCATACCTTGCAGACACAAACAAAAAAACGAGCCTTGTATGATGCCATACAAAGCTCGTGAAAATACATTTATTGATAATCTCTTGGGTTTTGGTAAATGCCGTTTAATTGGATTTCGTAATGACAATGAATTCCTGTAGACATTCCGGTAGAGCCTGACATGGCGATTTCCTGTCCCTTTGTAACCGTATCGCCAACTTCTACCAGATTTTCAGAGTTGTGGGCATAGAGTGTGGTAAAGCCGTTGCCATGGTCAATTTTCACCATATTGCCATAGCTGCTGCTGTATGTGGATTCCACAACCGTACCGGAAGCGGTAGCGGTGATGGGGATCACACGATGTCTGGTGGCAATATCAATGCCCTTATGTCTACGACCATCACTGATGGCAGGGTCGCCGTCCGGATTAAACTCTGTGGATACATAGCCGGAGGTAGGAAGACCTTCGGGAATGGAAACCTGCTGTGCCAATGTATAGGTGACATCGGATGCAACAGAGGTAAATTCCGCACCGGTTTCATCCAACATGGCATTCATTTTATCCAGCTGGGATGCAAGTGCTTCTGTTTGGTGGTAAGAGGTTGTTACAATATTTGTAAAGCTCTTTTCGGGGGTTGTCCCATTTAATATGGAAAGGCAGGTATCCGCAGAAGCAGTATCTGCTGCTGCCAAATCTGTCAGCTGGTTGGATAGTTCTTTCTTTTGTGCTTCCAGCTCTGCCATTTTGGTTTCCAGCTCTGCTGCTTTTTCTTGTATCTTTTCAATGTTTTGCATATATTCTTCTTTTTCGACTTGCAGCTGCTCGGTCTGCTCACTCAGATTTTGATTGTTGTCACGCTCCTGTGCCAGTCTGCTCTGAGACTGCATCAGCTGCTGCTGTGTCTGGTGGTAGGATACTGTGGTATATATCCCAAAGCTTGCAGCACAAAGCACCAGCGCACTTGCGATACATGCATGATAGCGCTTACAGTGCAGCTGTTTTTCTGTTCCCTTATGAGAAAAATGCAGTGTAAAGCATCTTTGCTGCGCAGAGGCTTTGATGGATTGTCCACCATGTTTTGCTTTTTGCAGCAGAGTATGCGCTTTTGCGGTACAGGATTTATAGGAGGACTTTGCCTTTGCTGCAATGGCAGAGGCATGTTCTTTTATTTTTTTCTGTAATGCAGCTGTCTGTGTAACAGCCGTATTTTTGGTGTTCTCCTGTTTCTTGAAGATATTCATGGTATCAGACACCTTTCCTTTCGTATTCCGTCATGTAGTATACTAGAAAAAGCTGGATTTGTAAATGAGAATTTCATAAAAAATTTATAAGATTTAATAATTTGTTCATAACTTTTGAAAATCACGACAAATACAGCCAAAATACAGTGCTTTTTGCTGGCAATCGACAGCCGTATGGTATGAAAAAAAGAGCAAAAGGAGAGATTGCCTGCGTGGACAAAGGGAGCAGACATACTGCCAAGTATGTTTGTTTTGTGTAAAAATGCAGTTATTGTAAGAAAATAAATGGTATGATATAATAAGAAAAATCTGTAGATGCCGTATAATGCAGAAGAAACAAAGGAGGTTTTTGCAGGGGCAGTACAGAAAAAAAGAAGGGGCGTGCATGATATGGGCAAGCAGAAGCTCCAAGTGATCAAAGCACTGATGCACTCTGGAGTGGGCAGCCTTTTGGAGCTGCGCAAATTGCGGATTTTATTTTTGCTGCTGAAAAAGGCTTGGAAAACAAAAAGAAAACATGGTAAAAAAGACAGACAATTCCATAAAATGTCTGTTGGAACAGCATATCGCAGGCATACAGTACGCACGATTTGGGGGACAATGCGGCAGGTATGCCATCTATTTGTCATTACAAAAAAGAAATATTTTTCATGAGGAGGAATTTGAAATATGGACGAAAGGAACAACACGGCTCTGGGTGAGGCGAATCCAAAGGATGCACAAAATGTGCAGGAAGAAGCAAAAATGGAAAATACAGAAAGCACACAAGCACAGATGGAGCAAGTAAATACAGAGCCATTGTGTACGGAAGAAACCGCACAAACGGCAACGGATGAAGCAGCAGGCACAGAGGCAAAAGCACCAAAAATGGTTGTAGAAGATACAGCAGATGCAGAAGAAACAGCAAAAACCACAGCAGAAGAAACGACCATTACAGAAACGATCAAGCCCAAGGAGGAGCCGGCACAGCCCATACAGCCACAGAAAAAAGACCATTCCATGATTGCCATTGTGATTGGGCTTTTGGTGTTTGCGGCAGTCTTGGCATTTTGCTGGAAAATGATTGGTGGAAAGACAACGGATACACATGCGGATACCGGCGTAATTTATGCGAAGGACAACAATCTGCATGTGTTTGATTTGCAAAACAAAGCACAGATTGCACAAGGCATTTCCGCAGGAGGCAAGTACAATTCTTACTACTCTGCATGGGGTACGATGTTTAGCGAAGATGGCACGGATATGTATTATGCGATTCATGTACAGCAGGACAATACATTTGATTTATACCATAGGGCGATAGACAAAAATGAGGCAGATATTGCGATTGATACCGGTGTATCAGATTATATGGTAAGCAAAGATGGAAACCATATGATGTATACAAAATCGGTTGGGGAAAAAACAGAATTGTATCTCTTTGATGGCACACAGTCTTTTTTGGCAGACGATAACATTTATGCAGATGCCGCAACGTATGCCATCAGCAAGGCAGGAGATTATATCATGTATTGTAAAAAGGCCGCAGACGGCAGTACATTGGAGCTGTATGCAAGAGCGGTACAGCAAGAAGCAGAGCCAATCCTTCTGGAAGAACATACTGCGATTGCAATGATGAGTGCGCAAACAAATAAAATCTATTTTGCAGGCGAAATACAACCAGAAGCAGGGGCAGAAGTCAGCCCCAACCCAAGATTTGCAGCATATGAATACACATTTGGCAAAGATCCCGTGCAGCTGATGGAGGGGGTCACATATCTGGAAGTGATGCCAAACGGTAAGGATGTGCTTTTGATGGGAGAAAGCAAAGAAAATGTGTTGTATGCGGATTTGATTACAGACGATTTGGCAGAAAAGGATGCAGCAATTCAGGAAGGCGACGAGGGATACGAAGGCAAGAAAATGCGTGATGAGATTCGTACCATGATGACAAATGGCGAAGGGATCCATCCTGTTTTGCAGGTGGCATATATTTATAGCAATGGCAAACTCAATGAAGTTGCCACAGATGTGATTTCCGCAACGGCAATCAAGCATGATCGTGCATATGCGGTATGCTATCAGGCAGAACAGCCGGAAAAAATGCCCATTTCTCTTTTGGAGTCTACCGATGCCATAGAATACGGATATTATTCCAGTTTGTATTATGGTATGCCAAAGGTATCCTTGGTCAATGCAACGGGTGGCAGCTGGAGGCTGGAAGGTGAGGCGGTACAGCCCAAAAACCTATTCCTTTCCGATGATGCGACCATGGTAGGGTATTATGATATGGATATGGCAACAGGCAGCCTCTCATTATGCGTGGCAAAAGTGGGCGGTGAGGTGCTTTTGCGTGAAAAGAATATAGAAACCGCAGCATTTTTGCACAAGAGCCATGATTTGGTATATTACAAGGATTATATCAATGGTATGGGAACAATGTGTATTTGGGATGGCAAGGATACACAGGAAATCGAAAAGGTTGGCGGATTACACATTGCACCAGACCAAGCAACCGTTTATTATCTGAAAAATATGAACAATGCTATGGGACAGGGAGATTTGTATGTATGGCAGGATGGTGTCAGCACACAGCTGGATACCGGCGTCAATAATACACAGTACAAATACAATGGCAATTTGACATATATCAAAAATTATGACTTCAATCAGAGTCTGGGTGATTTGTATTACTATAACGGAAAAGAAAGCATACAGCTGGATACAGATGTAACAGCAATCTATATGTTTTGATGAGGCAGGGAAATTGATATGAAAAAAATCTGGGAAACCAATAGCCCGGCAGAAACCGCTGCCTTGGGTGAACAGCTGGGCAAAAGAGCGAAAAAAGGGCAGATTTATTGTTTGACAGGGGATTTGGGTACAGGCAAAACGGTACTGACCAAAGGTTTTGCAAAAGGGCTTGACGTGCAGGAGCACGTCACCAGCCCTACATTTACCATTGTACAAGAATACCATGATGGACGTTTGCCGTTTTACCATTTCGATGTTTACCGTCTTTCCTCAGAGGAAGAAATGGATGATATTGGATATGAAGAATATTTCTTCGGCTCAGGTGTTTGCCTTGTAGAATGGGCAGAACTGTTTCCGCATCTGATTCCAAGGGATGCGTATTGGCTGACGTTGGAAAAGGATTATACAAAGGGCGAGGATTACCGCAGGGTAACGCTGTGTCAGGAGGAAGAAATATGAAAATACTGGCAATTGATACATCGGGGCAGACAGCAAGCGCTGCCATCATTGAGGACAGCAGGCTCATAGGGGAATTTTCCCAAAATGACAAGCTCACACACAGTCAGACCATTATGCCCATGGTTGCCATGCTGTGCGAGCAAACAAATACCAAAAAAGAAGAACTGGATTATATTGCCTGTGCGGTAGGTCCGGGATCTTTTACCGGACTGCGTATTGGTGCGGCAACTGCAAAGGGGCTTTGTTTGGGGCTGAATAAGCCGCTTTTGGCAGTTCCAACATTGGATGCATTGGCATACAATGTGTTTATGACAAATGCCATTGTATGCCCCATAATGGATGCACGCAGGGGACAGGTATATGCATGCTTTTACGAATGGACAGACGACAAGCTGGAGCATTTGACAGAATATATGGCACAGAGCATAGAAGTCATCATCAATATGGCACAAGCGTTTGAAAGACCGGTACTGTTTCTGGGAGATGGTGTACCGGTGCATCGGGAAAAACTCGAAAAAAATCCACAGTTTTATTTTGCGCCGGCAAGCTGCTCTTTACAGCGTGCGGCATCGGTTGCGGCTCTGGGGAAAAAACTGGCAGAAGAAGGAAAAGCAATCTCAGGCAATGAGCTGGAGCTGATTTATCTGCGCAAATCACAGGCAGAGCGAGAAAGAGAGGAGCGTCTGGCACAAAAGGAGGAAGATCATGTTTGAAATTGTCCCTATGACAAAAGAACATATTGATGGTGTGGTAATGGTGGAGGAAAATACATTCTCTATTCCATGGACACGTGCGGATTTTGAAAAAGAAATCAATGAAAACAACATGGCAATATATTATGTGGCAATGGCAGATGGAAATGTCATTGGCTATGCCGGCATGTGGCATGTGATTACAGAGGGACATATCACCAATGTGGCTGTTTTGGATGCGTACCGCAGAGGCGGTGTTGGGGATGCATTGATGGCAAAATTGGAAGCGGTGGCTATGGAAAAAGAAATGATTGGGATTACGCTTGAGGTGCGTATGAGCAATGCAGCCGCACAACGATTGTATCATAAGCATGGCTATCGTGCAGAGGGTCTGCGTAAAAATTATTATCAGGACACACATGAGGATGCTGTGATTATGTGGAAATATTTCCCTTCTTATGAGGGGGAGTCAAAGTGACCAGCAGAATGCCGAAAATCAGTTTTCGGCATTTTTGATAGGCGCAGCGAGCGAAGAAGCCGGCAAGTCGTAAGGAGGCGAAGCGAGATGCAAAAAGAATTATCTTACACAGAGCTGAAAAATAGTTGTAAGCCGCAGGATTTCAAATTTCGGACAACAGCAGAGCTGACAGAGCTTTCTGGTATCATTGGACAGGAACGTGCAGTCAAGGCATTGGATTTTGGCTTACATGTTAAAATCAAGGGATATAATATCTATATGGCAGGTGCATCCGGTACGGGAAAAACCACATATGCCAAAGAAAGTGCAAGGAGATTGGCGCAGACAGAAGTTGTGCCAAAGGATTGGTGCTATGTATACAACTTCCAAAATCCACGCAGCCCTTTGGCACTTTCCTTTGAAGCTGGTGTGGGTAAAAAATTTCGTGATGATATGAGCGAATTGGTGCAGCTGCTCAAAACAGAGCTGCAAAAAGCATTCCGTGCAGAGGAGTATGAGCAGAAAAAAACAGCGCTTTTGCGCAGCTATGACGAAAAAAGAGATGCCCTTATGGATGAAATGAGCAAAGCGGCAGAAGAACACAGCTTTCAGATCAAATCCTCCAATTCCGGTATATATTTCATGCCGGTTGTGGATGGAAAAACATTGGAGGAGGAAGAATACGACAATCTGCCGGAGGATATCAAGGACGACATTGAAAAAAATTCCCAGATTGTACAGGAAAGAGCCGTTGCGATTATGCGTGATATCCGAGAGCTGGAAAGAGAATCCAAAAAAAAGGTGGATCAGCTGGATTATAAGGTGGGAATGTTTGCCATTGGACATCATATCGGTGTGGTGCAGGAAGCATATCGAGATTATGAAAAGGCAGTGACCTATATCAATGCAGTACAAGAGGATGTATTGGAGAACATCAGTCAGTTTTTCGATGATGATGATGAGGAGGGCGATGGGCTTTCGTCGCTGCTGCCCATGCTATCCAAAAAACAACCGGAAGATGTGACACAGAAATACAAGGTGAATCTGATTGTAGACAACAGCGAAACAAAAGGCGCACCCGTCATTACGACATCCAATCCAACCTATTATAATCTGGTTGGTGAAGTGGAGTATGACAATGAATTTGGGAACTTAACCACGGATTTTATGAAAATCAAAGGTGGTTTGTTCCATCAGGCAAATGGAGGATACCTGATTGTACAGGCGCAGGAGTTGCTTTCTGCACCACAGGGATGGGAAGCCATGCGTCGTGTCATCAAATCCAGAGAGATTGACATGGATGCAGTCAGAGAACAGCTTGGAGCTGTGGCAGCGCCAACACTTAAGCCGGAGCCGATTCCTGCGGATATCAAAATCATACTGATTGGCAGCAGCTATTATTACGATATGCTCAGTGCGTATGATGAAGAATTTGATAAATTTTTCAAGATCAAGGCAGATTTTGATTATGAAATGCCACGTTCTGTGGAAAATATGGGAAAGATTGCACAGTTTATCAAGGGCTTTGTCAATCGAGAAAAGCTGATGGATTTTGATGTCAGCGCTGTTTGTGCGGTGATTGAATATTCATCTCGGACTGCGGAGCGTCAGGATAAGCTTTCTACACGCTTCAATTATTTGGCAGAGATTTTGGGCGAAGCGGCGGTATGGGCAAGGCTGGATGATACAGAAGTGGTTACAGCGGCACATATACAAAAAGCCATAGAGGAAAAAGAGGATCGTTTGAAGCTCTATGAGGAAAAGCTCAACGAAATGCTGGATGACAATATCATCATGATTGATGTGCAGGGCAGTGAAATCGGGCAAATCAATGGTCTTGCCGTGCTGGATATGGGAGCATATGCTTTTGGCAATCCTTCTCGCATTACGGCAACGACTTATGTTGGAAAGTCCGGTATTGTCAATATCGAAAAAGAAGCCAGAATGAGTGGGCAGACACATGACAAAGGGGTACAAATCATCACAGGATACCTAGGACAGACATATGCACAAAAATTTCCGCTTTCGCTTTCTTGCCGTGTATGTTTTGAGCAGAACTATAACGGGATTGATGGGGACAGCGCATCCAGTACAGAGCTGTACTGTATATTATCCTCTTTGGCTGAACTGCCGATCCGTCAGGATTTGGCTGTGACAGGCTCGGTCAACCAGAAAGGCGAAATACAGGCAATCGGCGGTGTGACACATAAAATTGAAGGATTCTTTGATTTATGCAAAAAAAGAGGACTGACAGGGAAACAGGGGGTAATCATACCTGTTGCCAATATTCGGGATTTGGTACTGAAGGATGAAGTGGTCGCAGCCGTCAAAGAGGGCATATTCCATATTTATGCCATTGAAACGATTGATGAGGGGATTGCACTGTTGATGGGTACACCTGCCGGTGTACGGGATGCACAGGGGAATTATCCGAAAGACAGTGTGCATGGCAGAGTTTCTGCAAAACTCAAAGAATTTTGGCAATATGCACAAGGTATTGACGCATAAACTGCCATGATGGTTATGCAAAATGAATGTGATACAATTGGTATGTCAGGCGTATTTGGGAAAACCGGATACGCCTATTTGTATTTTTCGGAACGCAGATTGACGGGGACTTTGGTTTTCCTTTGGAATTTGTAATATATTAAGGAACTTTTTATTTTTCAATTCGACAAAAGATGATATACTTTGATAGGAATCACGTCATAGGAAGGAGCCAAAGAGGAATGAATCAAACAGTAAAACGCCTGATACCGCTTTGCTTGGTGGCAGGGTTATGCAATACAACAACAGCATTTGCAGAACGTATCAAAATGGATTTGTTTTATCATGGTACGCACCATGCATATCATGCAAGTGAAATACAAATCTATTTGGATGGAAAAAAATATACCGATCCCAATATGCCGGCAGTCAGCATTGATGGACGTACCATGCTGCCCATGCGTGGTATCAGCCAGCAAATGGGATGTAGCGTTACTTGGAACGAACAAACGCAACAGGTATATGCCATCAGTGACCAGCATGCCATTGTATTTGAAATCGGGAACAAAACAGGCTATAAGGATGGTGAGCCGTTTACCATGGATGTACCGCCTTTGATTGTCAATGACAGAACCATGCTGCCGGTACGTGCATTTGCAAAGGCGCTGGATCTGGATGTGGTATGGGAGGATGCAACCAGAACGGTAAAGATTGGAAAGACCGCAGAGCAAAAACCGGCACCGATTCCTGAGCCAAATCAGGCGCCAAAACCGGCACAAAAGCCAGATACAGTCAAAGGCAAACTTATGAAAATTCATATGCCGGAAAGCAAGAATGCCAGCCAAAACTATGTGGTTTCCGGTAAGTTTGCACGATTTGAGGAGATTTATGTCAGTGCAGACAAGGTGGTTTTGGACTTCTATGGTGCAGAAAATGCACTTTCGGATACCATTACGGATACCAAAAGCAATTTTGTGAAAAGTATTCGTACTGCACAGCACAAGACAGACGGAGGCGAGGTATATACCCGTGTGGTATTTGATTTGACAGGAAAAAAAGAACATACCGTAAAAGCGGACGCAAACAATACGCAGCTGACATTGTCCTTTGCTGCAACGACACTCAGCAATATAACAGCAACAAACAATGGCAGTACGGACACGGTTGCACTGCATGCAGACGGTGCCATCGGTGCAAGCGTCAGCACACTTTCCAATCCCAAACGTGTGGTTGTGGATGTCCCCGGCGCAAAGGTAGAAAATATTCCCGAACAGATGGATACAAGCAATCTTCATGCCGTGCGTGCTGTACGTACCAGCATGATGGATGGAGGCATTTTCCGCATGGTGGTGGAAGTAGACAACGACGCAACCACGGTTTGGAACGAGGCAGATCAAAAGCTTGTGGTGACGGTAACAGGCAATGACCTCGAGCATGTGACATACAATGCACAGACAAACGTACTGCGCTTGGAAAAGCAAACACCCATCCACATCAATCAAATTCAGCATACAGACGGATATTTGGACGGGTACTACGAAATACTGCTGCCTGAGGACTATGAAGCGGTATATGGCAGCGGAACCATGAATGTCAATACATCGAAAATCCAATCTGTTGTATTTGGCAAAAGAGGCAATCAGACATATATTCGTTTCAACCAAAACGGCATCAACGCATATACCATTCAGGATGTCGGGGATGCATATGAGATTGCGGTGAAAAATCCCAAAGAGGTGTACAGCAAAGTGGTACTGGTGGATGCAGGGCATGGCGGAAGCGACCCCGGTGCAAGCGGAAATGGCTTGAGAGAGAAGGATGCAACATTGGCAGTGGCATTACAGACAGAACAATATCTGAAAAATTATTCGGATATTAAGGTGTATATGACAAGAACAAAGGATGTATACCCTGCCAACAGCCATCGTGCAAAAACGGCAAATGATATTGCGGATTTGATGGTATCTATTCATATGAACTCGGCAGCACCATCAGCAGGTGGCACAGAGACGCTTTATACACCACACAAAAATGAAACAGGGGCAAAACTAACCAGTCTACAGGCGGCACAGGTGATGCAAAGAAATATGGTCGCAGCGCTTGGAACAACCAACCGTGGTTTGAAAAATCGGCCGGATTTGCTAATACTCAATTCCACAAAAGTACCGGCAATTTTGGTAGAGGTATGCTTCTTAACCCATGCGCAAAATGCACAAATGATTGCTTCCCCAGCAGGGCAGCGGCAGGCTGGCGAAGCCATTGCGAAGGGCATTATAGAAATTATGGGCAGCCATACACTGCGATAAAACAATGCAAACAGCATATGGTAGAAATGCCGTATGCTGTCTTTTCCAGTTAATATGTATCATCGGCAAAACAACAAAGGGAGGATAACAATATGGAAACCATTATTTTTGCTACAAAAAATAAAGGGAAAATTCGGGAAATCAATGCCATACTGGCAGATATGGATTGGCAGGTGGTATCTATGGAGGAAGCCGGCATTACGGTGGATGTAATAGAAGATGGTACCACATTTGAAGAAAATGCATTGAAAAAGGCTACACAAATCATGCAAATCAGCGGAAAAATTACGATGGCAGATGATTCCGGCTTGGAAATTGATTACTTAGACAAAGCCCCCGGGGTGTATTCTGCACGTTTTATGGGGGAGGACACACCATATGCGCAAAAATGCAGTGCGATTTTAGAAAAAATGCAGGGCGTTGCACAGGATGCACGTACTGCTCGCTTTGTCAGCTGCATTGCAACCGTATTCCCTTCCGGAAAAAAGCGCATCAGCTATGATACTGTAGAGGGCATCATCGGATGGGAAATGAAGGGGGAAAACGGCTTTGGCTACGACCCTATTTTTTATGTTCCAGATAAACAAAAATATATGGCAGAGCTTTCTGCAGAGGAAAAAAATGCAATCAGCCATAGGGGGAAGGCGCTGAGAAAAATGAAAGAAATGCTGAAAAAGGAGTTGTAAGCATATGAAGCTGCTTGTCATCAGCGATACACATCATTATATGGACAATGCAAGAGATGTGCTGCTCAGGATTGGCGCACAAATGGATGCAGTGGTGCATTTGGGAGATCACGATACCGATGCCGCAGAGCTGCAAAAGGAATTTCCTACGCTACCTTTTCATGTGGTGAAGGGCAACAACGATTATGGTATGCAAACACCAAACAACCAGATACTCCGTATTGCCGGCAGAGCCATACTGTTGACGCATGGGCATAAGCAAAACGTATATTTCAGCTATGATTCGATTGCATATTGGGCAGAGGAAAAAGGGGCAGATGCAGTGCTGTTTGGACATACACATCATCCGGTGTATGACAATGAGGGCAGAGTGATGCTGCTCAATCCGGGCAGTCTTTCTTTGCCCAGAGGTGGTACGGCACCCACATTTGCAATATTGGATATTTCCGAAAACGGGCGTATGGAGGCGGCGATTATGGAATATGACAAAAAGAAAGCCTTTTGCCGCATGAAACCACACAGGTATTAAAAAGCAATACATACATTGCAAAGGGAGTTGCTCTTTGCGATGTATGTGTATGGTATATGCAAAAAATAAAAAAATAGAAATTTTTTTGAAATTTGTGTTGACGGATGACATTTTTTATGGCATAATATTTCTTGCCGAATTGGTCAATGATTGATAGATGAATCAGTAGCTCAGCTGGATAGAGCAACGGCCTTCTAAGCCGTGGGTCGGGGGTTCGAATCCCTCCTGGTTCGTCTGACGCTGCATGAAGATTGATGCAGCGTTTTTTCATACAAAACAACAGTACAATAAAAACATAAGGTATATATGAGATAGATAGTATAGGCGGATATGGCGGAATTGGCAGACGCACTGGATTTAGGTTCCAGCGGGCAACCGTGCAGGTTCAAGTCCTGTTATCCGCAGGTGAAAAAATCATTCAAATCCCATTCCAAAAGGAGCGGAGGTTGGATGATTTTTTTTATTTGGATACCATGAAAGCGACAATCGTGAAATATGGGACAGCAGTTGCGTAAAATATAAAATATTTTTATTGATTTTTCCAAAAATAAATGGAAAGTCAGAAAAAACTTGGGAAAGCATGAATTTTGGGTTGACGTGGATTTTGGTAAGGCATATACTAAATAAGTAAAGAAAAGCAAGCAAGCAAACGGAGGTGAATTGCATGGACGGCAGTAGTGAGAGTATTCCTTTGGAACCGGAGCGACGAAAGCAGCAGAGCCGATCATGCAGGTTCTTTTTTCGTGTGGAAAAGGGCTTGCTTTTTCGTGTATACAGCAAAAGAGGAGAAAAGCGAAATGTTTGTAATCTGATGAAGCCATATGGGATATGCGACAGATGCAAACAGCTTTTGTTGTGCAAACGAAAATGGAGATACGGTTTTTTCTGCTGACACTTTTGCAATAGGAAAAAGTGTTTTTTTATTGCCAAAAAAATGGGGTGAATACAGTGGAAGAAATGCAGATGCTCTTTGACCGTTTCAATGCGCAAATGGACAAAGGGGCATATATTGAATTAAAAAAAGAGTTGAATGAAGAAAATGCCGCAAATGTGGCAGAGTATTTTGAAGAACTTTCTGCGGAAAAACAATTGTTTGTATTTCGTCTTTTGACAAAAGATATGGCAGCAGAAACATTTTCGTATATGGACAGCGATACACAGGAGCATATCGTACATTCTATTACAGACAAGGAAGTACGCAGTATTGTAGATGAAATGTTTTTGGATGATACGGTGGACTTTCTGGAGGAAGCACCTGCCAATCTGGTCAAAAAGGTGATGCGCAATACAGATGCACAAACACGTGCGCTCATCAATCGTTTTTTGAATTATCCGGAAAATTCTGCCGGAAGTTTGATGACCATTGAGTTTGTGAAGCTGCGTGGAGGTATGACGGTAGCAGCGGCGATTGAACACATCAAAAAAACAGGAATGGATAAAGAAACCATATATACCTGTTATGTCATTGATTCGCAGCGCAAGCTCATTGGCGTTATGCCACTTCGGACGCTGCTTTGCGCAAAAGACGAGGAGCTGGTTTCGGAGGTGATGTCCGAGGATGCAATTTCTGTGCATACCACAGACGACCAAGAGGAGGTTGCGCACATCTTCAAAAAATACAACTGGATGGCACTTCCGGTAACGGATATGGAAAATCGCTTGGTAGGTATCATCACGGTCGATGATATTGTGGAAGTCATTGAACAGGAAACAACAGAGGATATGGAAAAAATGGCAGCATTGCTGCCATCAGATGAAGAATATTTGAAAACACCTGTATTGAAGCTGGCAAGAAACCGTATTGTATGGCTGTGTGCATTGATGATTTCAGGTACATTGAGCAGTCTTGTCATTGGACATTATGCGGCGCTGTTAGCCGTTGCAATGACGTTATCCAATTTTGTGACAATCATTACAGGGACAGGAGGAAATGCCGGTGCGCAGGCATCTACCATCATCATTCGTGGTATGGCGCTTGGAGAGATTGAAGTGAAGGATGTTTTGCGTGTGCTATGGAAGGAAATCCGTGTGGGGCTGATGTGCGGCACGATATTGGGTATGGTGAATATGGTACGGATGACCGTATTTAGCCAAAATACCAGCTTTGCCATTGATTTGACGGTATCGGTGAGTATGGCAGCGGTGGTTGTCATATCCAAAACCATTGGCTGTACGCTACCCATTTTGGCAAAAATCATAAAGGTAGATCCGGCAATGATGGCAGGGCCTTTGATTTCGACGTTGGTCGATGCGGTGGCATTGATCATTTATTTCAGCATTGCATCTATGCTGCTGTTGTAAAGGAGGTGCAAGCATGGAAGAATTGAATGAAATGTTTGCGCAGTGGCGTGAGATGCTCGAGGGTGGGCAATATCTGGCACTGCGGGAAGAACTCAATGAAGATCAGCCTGCCAATGTTGCGGAATTTTTGGAGGAACTGCCAAAGGAGCAGCAATTGTTTCTATTCCGACTATTGGGCAGCGATATGGCAGCAGATGCGTTTGCCTTTTTGGACAATGATACACAGGAACATATTGTGCATTCCATCACCGACAAAGAGGTACGCAACATTGTAGACAACATGTTCTTGGATGACACCGTAGATTTTTTGGAGGATGCGCCTCCCGATCTGGTAGAGAAGATTTTACGCAATACAGACAGCGAAACCAGACAGTTGATCAATCGTTTTTTACGGTATCCGGAAAATTCTGCCGGAAGTTTGATGACGGTGGAATTTGTGGACTTACAGGAGAATATGACGGCGAAAAGAGCCATGGAGCTGATTCGGCGCATTGGTTTGGATAAGGAAACCATATATACCTGCTATGTGATCAATGGACAAAAACGTCTGGTGGGTGTTTTGCCACTTAGGACACTGCTTTTGGCAAATGAAAACACAAGGGTATCAGACCTCATGGAGGAGGACGTCATTCGTGTCACCACAATGGATGATCAGGAGGAAGCTGCCAATTTATTCCGAAAATACAGCTTTATGTCCTTACCTGTTGTGGATGGGGACGAGCGTTTGGTTGGAATCATCACCGTCGATGACATTGTGGATGTTATTGATGAAGAAACAACAGAGGATATGGAAAAAATGGCTGCTTTGCTGCCTTCGGATGAAGAATATCTCAAGACACCGGTAAACAAGCTGGCAAGAAACCGTATTTTTTGGCTTTGCGTACTGATGGTATCCGGTACGCTCAGCAGCTTCATCATTGGATTGTATCAGCCGATTTTGGATGAAGTGGTGCAGCTGGCTGCATTCATACCAATATTGACCGGAACCGGTGGGAATGCAGGCTCACAGGCATCTGCAATGATTATCCGTGGTATGGCGTTGGATGAGGTACGCCCCAAAGATATTTTACGTGTACTGGGAAAAGAAGTACAGGTGGGTCTGATTTGTGGTGTGATGCTTGCTACCATCAATCTTGTGAAACAGACCTTATTCAGTCCTTCTACAGATCTGATGGTGGATTTGACGGTATCGGTAAGTATGGGTGCGGTCGTGGTAGTCGCAAAGGCGGTTGGCGGCATGCTGCCAATTGTCGCAAAGGTATGTAAGCTGGATCCGGCAATTATGGCAGGACCTTTGATTACAACATTGGTAGATGCCATTGCGCTTTTGATTTTTTTCCATGTGGCAATGTGGCTGGTGGTATAAAAAGTCAAATGGGCAATCATAAAAAAATCAGCAACATCTATTTTCAGATGCTGCTGATTATATTTTTTATGAAAAATCAGGATTTTCTCATGTTTACAGAAGCATTTTTGAATTTATCATGTACAGCAATCATAGCTTCGTCAATATCCTGTTCTGCAATGAGCAATGTGATTTTGATTTCAGATGTAGAAATCATCTGGATATTGACACCTGCATCATACATTGCTTCAAAGAACATTGCAGCAACGCCGGGGTTGCTTGCCATGCCTGCACCAACGATGGAAAGCTTTGCAACAGATTCATCGTATACGATTTTTGCAGCGGTCAGACGTTCTTTGTTTTCTTCCAGCGCTTTGATTGCAATTTCCAGATCTTCCTGTGCGATGGTAAAGGAAATATCCTGTCTGCCATCATGACCATTGGATTGCAAAATAATATCCACGCTGACCTTTTCTTTTGCCATCAAATCAAATATTTCAAATGCTTTTCCGGGCTGATCCAAAACGCCCAAAACAGAGATACGAGCCACGTTTTTATCTGTAGCAACGCCGCTTACCAACATTCTTTCCATCTTGCAATCCTCCTTAATTTCTGTACCTTCTGCATCAGACATACTGGAACGCACCACCAGCTTGACATTGTATTTTTTCGCAACTTCTACGGAACGGCAATGCAATACCTTTGCACCTAAGGATGCCAGCTCCAGCATTTCGTCATAACTGATTTCATCCAGTTTTTTAGGGTCTTTTACGACACGTGGATCAGCGGTATATACACCTTCTACATCTGTATAAATTTCGCAAATATCTGCATTGAGTGCAGCTGCCAATGCAACTGCTGAGGTATCGGAACCGCCACGGCCGAGTGTGGTCATATCGCCAAGCATATTGACACCCTGGAAACCAGTAACCAATACAATGTTACCACGTTCCAGCTCATTTTCGATACGTTCGGAATGGATCTTGCGAATCCGTGCATTGCTGTACGTATTTGTGGTTTCGATACCCACCTGAACACCATTGAGTGATATGGCTCTGCCACCAAGAGAATTGATTGCCATTGCCATCAGTGCAACAGACTGTTGTTCTCCTGTCACCAAAAGCATATCCATTTCTCTGCGGCTGGGTTTTGGATTGATTTCTTTTGCCTTGGCAATCAGACCATCTGTGGTCTTTCCTTGGGCAGAAAGTACCACAACAACATCATTGCCTGCGTTTTTGGCTGCAAGGATGCGTTTTGCTACATTGAACACTCTTTCGGGATTGGCTACGGAGCTACCGCCGTATTTTTGTACAATTAACATGATTTTGCTTCCTCCTGTAATTCCGTCATGACTTTAGCCCCTTCCAGATCTGGTTGAAGTAACGTAAGCTGCCAATGATTGGGAAGTGTTTCAAGATAGGCAGACATTTCCTTCTGGAATGATTCGGCTTTGTCCTTGGTTACCATGGCCATCAGTGTAGAGCCTGCACCGCTCAAGTAGCAGGCAGCGGCACCGCTTGCATGCGCTTGTGCGAAAATATCACCCATATGGGCAATGAGCGTTTCACGATAAGGCTGGTGGATGCAATCCTCCATGGCCATTTGCAGATTTTCATATTTTCCTGACGTGATGGATGCAACCAGAAGTGCCGCACGAGATACATTGAATACAACATCAGCACGGGAGTAATGCTCTGGAAGCACACTGCGAGATTTTTCCGTAGAAACAGGAAAATCAGGTACCATTATAGCAAACAATAAATCATCGGGCAACTCCAAACGTACATGATTCATATTTTTTTCCGCATCCAGTGCGCCAACTACCATGCTGCCAAAAAAAGCAGGGGCTGCATTATCTGGATGCCCCTCAAGTTTGGTCGCCATGACAGCCAGATCATCTACAGTGCAGGGAGAGCCTGCAAGTGCATTTGCGGCAAGCAGACCGCCAACAATACAGGCAGCGCTGCTGCCCAGTCCACGTACCATGGGAATATCATCGGACTGTATGATATGGATACCGGGCAGAGGCAGATGCTGTTCTTTATAGAAATACTGCATGGTCTGATAGATGAGATTGTTCTCGTCTGTGGGTATTTCGATTGCCTGCTTCTTGCGTACTTCAATTTGTACGCCGGATGGGATTTCCTCTACCCATATATGATTGTAAAGCTGCAAGGCAACGCCGATGCTATCAAAGCCCGGCCCCATATTGGCTGATGTTGCCGGAATGCGAATGTGAAGCATATGGAAACCTCCTTAAATAAAAAATGGATTGATTGTGTATGAAACATCCCCGATCATAGTCCGGAGCGCATGCCATGGCATATCTCAAATCATGGGCAGGCACACCATTTTGCAAAAAAACATGGGTATGCCGCTGCACGCGCTTGCTGATCACAGGGAAAGAAAAATGCGTACTGTATAGAAATACAGTACACACTTTATTTTTATCATTCTCTGCCGATGATTTGTATAGACTGCATGCCTTCCAACTGCTGTAGTACGCCCATCAATTTTCCGAAATCTCCCTGCATTTCATTTGTTTCAATGGTAATGGTGACATTTGCAATACCATTGATGGGGATGGTTTGATTGATGGTCAGAATATTTGCACTTTCTGCTGCAATGTTGTTGAGCACTGCGGACAAAAGTCCGGGGGTGTTGTCCAAATTCATAGATATGGTTACTGTTTTGCCTCTGGTGTTTTCATACAAAGGATGTACCGCATCACGATATTTATAAAATGCACTGCGGCTGATACCAACATGGTTGACAGCATCCTGCACCGTTTTTTCTTTGCGGCTTTCCAGAAGGTTTTTCACCTCCATTACCTTCAAAAAAATTTCAGGTAATACGCTTTTATCTACAATAAAGAAATTCTTGTCTTCCTTCAACCTAAACTCTCTCCTTTTGTTTTTGTGATACATACATTTGTTTCCAATACAAGGAATATAGCACACTTCGTCTTTCAATGCAAGAACCAAAATCAATTTTTTGTGTTTTTGTACATGGGTTGTGCGCATTTGGCAAAAGAAAGCCGAATTTTGATATGAGAAAATGATGAAGGGAAAAAGAGAGTTTTTTTGGCTCTATCCTTCACAAAAAGTGGTTTTTCTGATAGAATAGCTGGTAGAGTAAAAATACGTCATTTGGATGGAACAGGTGCCACTGGAAATACGTCTTTTACGATTGGTATAAAAAGCAGGATCACAGAATAAAACGAATACAAAAGGCAGCTTGATAGGAGGGCTGACGTTATGGATTTGAAAGAGGAATTATTTGCGTATTTCATTGGTGGATACGAACAATATTATGCGCATATGGACACGGCAGCCAAAAAGCAACTGCGCCAAATTGCCCCTATGGCATTTGCAAAATGGTATTACGCAACCATTATGCCGGAAACCATTTTGACACCGGTCAATATCATTGAGTCGTATACTTGCGGCAACGAAAAAACCGAAGATTATGAGCCGGTCTATACACTGCATATGCAAAAGGGCAAAAAAGGTACTGCAAAATATGTATGCAAAGAAGTAAGGTATGCAGTAGAAAATCATCCCTTGGTAGCGGATCTCAAAACACTGGCAGCATTTTGCGATCCGGATTGTACTGTGGATGAAAGAGGCTGCTTTACCATAGAGGATGCCCAAAAGATATTGCCCAAGCTTGCATTTGAGGATTTATATTATATCGAATATTTGATGCTTTTGGCACAGCAGATGGGGCTTGTGGAGCCTGCACCTGCCATACATACATACAAAATGCGCAAGGGACACAAGCTGGATGCATTTTTGCAAAAGGATGCCAAGCAGCAAATGCAGGATTTACTATGGGCAGGCTGCGCATTGGCAGCGGAGCGTCTGACGGAGGCCTTGGATTTGGATGAAGGAATGGTGGATGCTGCATTTTTCCATCATTACTTAGAAGATCATCAATCGACAGACGTTTTCTTTTTGGACTTTTTTGCACTTTTAGATGTAAATTTGGAAAACGTATGGCATAAGGATATGGAAGAAATGACGGAGGAAGATCATGCACTGATGTCCTCCTTCTTATTCTTGGGATTGGTAACGGACAAATGGTTTTTCCTACCTATGGGACTTTTTTTTCATGTAATACGCCCAATGTATTTCATGCCATTTTCGTTTTCCAAAACCATCAACAGTATGGCTTCTTTGATTGCCATGGGACAAAATCCCATGCGTGAGATTTTGACACCGCCCAGCTATTACAGCTTGAGTATATTGGGCAGAGAACTGACCGCAAAGGAGGAACTATCCCCCAATATGCAGGGAATGCCCAATGTAGATGACAAGGAAGAAATGATTCGTGCAGTGGAAATGCAGCTGCATTTGATGACATATGAACAGGTGGTACAGAAAAACAAACCGCCACAGGTGATACAGATGCGTGTGTATTTGGACAAAAGCCCATTGATGTGGAAGGAAGTGGAGATTCCTTTACAGTTTTCACTGGATTTATGGTGTCATGATATTGCGATGGCATTTGGAATGGAAGATGTGGAGGACTACATATTATCTGTTCCCAATGCGGATGGGGTTATGGTCAAATATGGACCAGATGGCTCCAAAAAGACATTTCGCAAGGTAACAAATATGACAATTGCAATGCTTGAACCAAGGGAAAATGATCAATGGCATATGCATATGGAAAGCGGCAATCTCACCATTGAGGTGCTGGAACTGATGGAAGGGGATGCATACCGCATGTATCCACGCATATACAAGCAGAGTAAAAAAATTACGGAGTGGGAAAAAGGCTTTGACCAAGACCATTTTTGAGCATACAATAAACAAAGACGATGTTCGTTTTGTAATACGAAAAGAATCAGTACATCCGTAAAGAGGGGGAACAATCATGGAAAAACAACCTTTGATGCATCAGCATGGTGGGGATTTAGATGCCATAGAAGCAAAATACGGTATTGCAAAAAATGAGCTGAAAGACTTCAGCGGCAACATCAATCCGTTGGGCTTCCCGCCAACTGCACAAAAGGAATTGGCAAAGCACCTGGAAATCATTGCAACCTATCCGGATAAACGGTATACTGCACTGAGAAAAGCCATTGCAGATTATACAGGGGCAAGTATGGAGCATATTGTGGTGGGCAATGGTTCCACAGAGTTGATTGGTACATTTATCAAGACAGTCAATGCACAAAAAAGCATGATTTTAGGCCCTGCATATAGTGAATACGAAAGAGAAGTTTCTTTGACGGGTGGCAGTTTTACATATTTTCCATTGCGTCCGGAGGATGATTTTGTCATTGATTTGCAGGGTCTTTTGCAGGCATTGACACCGGATATTGGAATGTTTGTCATATGCAATCCGAACAATCCCACAGGCTCGGCACTGACATGTGAGCAGCTGCGTCAAATTTTGATGCATTGTAAGCAGATTGGTGCTTCGGTGATGATTGATGAAACCTATATTGAATTTGCAGACAATTTGGACGAGATTTGCGCCATTGCGCTGGTAGCGGAATTTGATAATCTGTTTGTCATTCGGGGAACATCCAAATTTTTTGCCGCACCAGGGCTGCGGCTGGGTTATGGGGTATCCTCCAATGCAGCATTCTTAAATCGGCTGAAAACAAATCAAGACCCATGGAGTGTAAACAGCTTGGCGGCATTTGCAGGGCTTCATATGTTTGCAGACCATGCATTCCATGAAAAAACAAAACAACTGATTTCACACGAACGCCAAAAAGCATTGGATACCATGAAGGATTGGAAGCACATCAAGGCTTATCCGTCTTGCGCAAATTTCATACTGCTGAAGCTTTTGACAAACCGTATCTCCGCAGCAGAGATTTTTGAGCGATTGATTCGGAAAAAAATGCTCATTCGTGATGCTTCCAGCTTTACATTTTTGGATGATAGATTTTTGCGTTTTTGTATTTTGAGTCCGGAGGACAACGCAGCACTTTTGGAAGAATTGAAAAAATTGGAAACAATCTAAAACATACAGTATTTTCCTTTTCACACAACACAAGTACCACAATCCAAGTCAAAAACTGTTATCATTATTTTCTCAAAAAGCGTATATGCTAAGCATGAAAAATGAGAAAAACAGTTTTGCGAGGTGAGGGCTATGGATGGGAAAATCAGCTATCATACGCTGTGCAGTTATTTTTCACAGCTGCGCCAAACACTGATGCAGTGGGAGAGAGAAAAGGAAAAGAATGTATTTTTTTTGAACAATCGTGCATGGTATCTCTATATGGCACAAAAGCATTGCGGCAGAAAAACTGTCGCACAGGTATTGGAGGATATGCGTTGTTGTATGCCGTTGGCATTGACGAGGGAGAGCATTTGCCGCTTGTGGCTATCCGGCGCAGAGGCAGTTGCGCTTGCAGAAAGCAGCAAAGCGGATTTTCTGCTTTTGTTGTGTTATGCCAAAACGGATGAGACGCTGTGGCAGTCACTTTTGGAAATTTGTGATGGCTTGCGTCGGAGAAGTACAGGGGCATGATCAAAAATAAAGCAACAGGACTTTTTTCAATTTGAAAAAGTCCTGTTTGTCTTTGAGAAAGGACATTTTCCATGAATGAAAAACCGTACTATGATTTGAATACATATTATCGCCGGATTTTTGGTGAGAAAACAGCCAAAATTTCTTTGGACGGTGGGTTTTCCTGCCCCAATCGGGATGGAAGAAGGGGAAGGGGCGGCTGTGTGTTTTGCTCTGCCGGAGGTTCCGGAGATTTTGCAGAAAGCGCTTCGCTTTCCATCGCACAACAGATTGCCAGAGGAAAAGCACAGACGGCGGCAAAATGGGACAATCCCAAATATATTGCATATTTTCAGGCATTTACAGGAACATATGCACCGGCTTTTGTACTGCGTGCAAAATATGAGCAGGCATTGGCGCAAGATGGCATTGTTGGCATGTCGATTGCCACAAGACCGGATTGTCTGGAGGATGAGGTGGTGGCACTTTTGGCAGAGATCAACACCAAAACAAAGCTTTGGGTGGAGCTGGGGCTACAGACGGCAAACGAGGAAACGGCACGCAAAATCCGTCGGGGATATGACAATGCTGTATTTGCAGATGCAGTCAGGCGGCTGCATGAAAACGGCATCGCTGTTGTGGTACATACGATATTGGGATTGCCCGGAGAAAGTCATACGGATGTACTGGAAACGATTGCATATTTGAACCGTTTTCCCATTGACGGGATCAAGATGCAGCTGATGCATGTACTGGAGCATACCGATCTGGCACAATGGTATCGCAAGGGGGCGTATACACCCATGGAACAGGCAGAATATATTGACTTGGTATGTGACTGTATTGCACACCTCAGAAAGGATATTGTCATACACCGCCTGACAGGGGATGGTGACAAGAAAATACTGCTTGCGCCAAAATGGAGTATGAACAAGCGCCATGTACTCAATGCATTACATCGCAGGCTTCGGGAACGAGGAATTTTTCAGGGATGCAGTCTGTCATAAAAATGCCTTTCTTCTCCAAAAAAATAAAAAATTGCTTAAAAAAAGAAAAGGAAGGTTTCGGAAATAAAAAAACTACAATGATTTTTTGATTTCCTTGTTTTTTCTTACGTGGAAATATGATATGATAATAAACAAGTAGAAACAGGTGAGAGGAGGATGGTTCATGTTCGATGAATCGAGCAGAGAGCTGGCTGAACATAAATTGATTATACTGTATATGCTGCAAAAAATGGGCATTGCGCTATCAAACAGTGAAATTTGTCAATTTCTTTTGGAAAAAAATTATATGACATATTTTGCAGTACAGCAATATTTGGCAGAACTGGTAGATGCCAAGTGGCTGGACAAAACAAGAGAACGAAACAGCACTCTATATACACTCACCGACGAGGGAGAAGAAACAGTGAATTTTTTTCTCAATCATATTTCAGAGCAGGCGAAAAATGAAATCAATACATATGTACAGGAAAATCAAAAACGCATTCGTGCGGAGTATGCGGTTACTGCAAATTATTTTCCGGAAATCAATGACGATTTTCTCGTAAAGTGTGGGCTGAATGATGATGATGGGAATGTACTGATGGAAATTAGCGTATCTGTGGTTTCCAAAGCACAGGCATTGGCGATTTGTCGCAACTGGCGGAAAAATGTCAGCCACATCTATGGTGCGGTTTTGACTGATCTGCTGAAAGATACAGAAGCACAAACACAGGAGTTTAAGGCAAAGCCCGAAAACTTTCCGGCACCCGTCACAGAACCCTTGGACGAAGGATAAAGGGTTGTACAAAAAGCTGAAAAAGCAAACAACAGACTTTTTCAGCTTTTTCTGTTGCATGTGACAGAAAAAGAAAGACATACAAAAAGTGCAGAAAAGAAGGGCTTGGCATGGTTGATACAGAATGGTAAAAATATACAAATCAACAGAGGAAATATGACAGAAAGGAGGAATGCAGATGCTGCAAGAGGATCTCTATACACAAAAAGAACCAAAGCAGTTGGAACTGAGATTGCATGGGACATCCGATTTTCCATGCGGCAGCTACGAAATCAGACTGGGGACGGAGGCTTCGGAAGGGATTGCATGGCACTGGCACGAGGAAACAGAGTTGGTATATGTGGCAGAGGGCGAAGTGGAGCTGCTTTTGCCGGATTTGACATGGAAACTCTCTGTAGGAGAGGGCGCTTTTATTCATGCCAATGTGCCACACAGCATGATTTCGGTTGCAGGCAACGCAAAGATTCGCTATATTATGTTTCATACAGACCTAATTGCAGGCAATCGGGAATCTGTGTTCCAAAAAAAATATATTATGCCGCTGATGTCACAAGGCAGCCCGAAGGGCATACTGCTGAGCAGAGATTTGGATTGGGAAAAAAATATTCTGCAAATGATGCAAAAGACACAAACTGCATTAGAGGAAAAACAGGATGGATACGAGTGGGAAGCACGTCAGATGCTCTCACAAATATGGTTTTGCCTATACCGCCATTATCATAATACGGCAGGAGGCAAAAGCCCAAAACGCATGGATGAAGAACGCCTGCACAAAATGCTTGCCTTAATCGAACAAGATTACAGCAAACCACTGGATTTGGCGCAGATTGCAGCGGCAGCTGATATTGGCGAGAGAGAATGCTTACGCTGTTTCCAGCGTACAGTGGGAACATCGCCTTTGCAATATCTTTTGCGCTACCGCATCACACAGGCATCCATTATGCTGCGGGAAACGACACTGCCCATTGCAGAAATTGGCTTACGCTGTGGTTTTGACAGCCCAAGCCATTTTGCACAGACATTCCGAAAGTATTTTTCCATTACACCAAGCGTATATCGCAAGAGCAGAAATTGAGGGCATGACGGCATATGATGAGAATATGGCAATTGGCAATGGTACTATTTGCAGCAATGATGTTTTTTTATCCCAAAGCAATCTGGAAGGTGTTTTATGGGAATATGGCAAAAGAAGAAATGCCAAAGGCGTGGCTTTTGGCTGCATACCGCATCACAGGTGGATTGGTGCTTGCGGTACTTTTGCTACGGGCAGTCAGGATGTAAGGAGTGTAAGCGTATGGCAATCAATCAGGTAATGCTGGCAGCACTGCGTGCGCTGTCTGATCGCAGCTGGGATGTGAAAAAAACATACAAAATAAAACGCAGACTGGAAAATATACATGTGACAAAGGTTTCTCCGAAAAAACAATTGTTTCAGGACTGGCGTGTGCCAAAGGGCGAAAGCAGTGTTCCGATACGGATTTTTTATCCGGATGCGCAAGAAAGATTAAAAGCGCCTGTGATACTCTTTTTCCACGGTGGCGGCTGGGTTGTGGGGGATATTGACAGCTATACAAGGGTATGCAATACCATTGCAAAAACACTACAGATGATTGTAATTTCCGTGAACTACCGTTTGGCACCAGAGCATAAATTTCCGGCAGGGCTACAGGACTGCTACCATGTAGCCAAAATGCTTTATTGTGCAGGCTTTCCATTGGCAGCCAAACCGGAGGAGATTGTATTGATGGGGGATTCCGCAGGCGGAAACCTTGCAGCAGCGGTATCCCAGATGGCAAGGGATACAGGGGATTTTGCAGTCAAACAGCAGATTTTGCTCTATCCCGCCACATACTACGACCACACAGAAGCATCGCCCTTTGCATCTGTTGTGGAAAACGGAACAGATTATTTACTGACTGCAAAGCGTGTCTGTGATTATATGGCGCTTTATCGTGCTTCTCCCAAGGATTTGCAAAATCCATATTTTGCACCGCTTTTGGCAGAGGATTTTTCCAATCAGCCAAGAACACTGATTTTGACAGCGGAGTATGACCCTTTGCGGGATGAAGGCGAGGCATATGGCGCAGAGCTGCGTAAGGCGGGAAATGATGTGACGGTGGTACGTATGGTGGATGCATTGCATGGATATTTTGCACTGCCAAAGAAATTTGAGGTGGTACAGGAAAGCTATCATTGGATCGAACAATTTTTGAAAGAGGTGCGGAAGGCTTGAAAAGACAAAGATTTCATTGGAGCAAGCTGGACAATGCCGCAAAAATATTTCCTTCGACATCGACCAAGCAGGATACAAAGGTATTTCGTTTTATCTGTGAACTGACAGAAGCAATACAAGAGGAGTCGTTGCAGCAGGCGCTGCGCAAAACAATGGAGCTGTTCCCGTTGTATCATTGTACACTCAGACGTGGTCTGTTTTGGTATTTCTTTGAGGACAGCAGAACGCCGGCAAGGGTGCAAAAAGAACATTTGCCGCCATGTACAGAGCTGTATCATCCGGACAGACACGGACTTCTGTTTTCGGTTACGTACTATGGCTGCCGCATCAATCTGGAGGTATTCCATTCCCTGACAGATGGTGCGGGGGCATTGGCATTTTTACGGCTTTTGGTATTTCATTACTTGGAAATCATACATCCGAATTTATCGAAAGCCAGAATGGAGATGAAGGATGATGTAGCGCTTTTGGAGCGTATGCGTGACAGCTTTGCACAGTATTATACAGGCAAGCATCCATACGATAAGAAAAAAGTGGCACGTGCCTACCATATCTCGGGCAGAAGGCTTCCGCAGCATCAGCTGCGGATTATAGAAGGAACGGTAAAGGTATCACAGGTTTTGAAGCTGGCACGTCAGTATGATACAACAGTCAGTGTCTTTCTTTGTGCATTGCTTTTGATGGCAATACAAAGCCAGATGAAGCAGCAGGATAAGAAAAAACCGGTCAATCTTTCTGTACCGGTAAACCTTCGGAATTATTTCCCCTCAAAGTCTGCAAGAAACTTTTTCTCCGTCATACTGGTGGGCTACCAATTCAAAGACAATCCGACATTGCCGGAAGTCATTGCAGCGGTAAAGGAAGGCTTTGCAAAAGAATTGACCATGGAAAAGGTAGAGGGACATTTCAATGAGCTTTGCGCCTTGGAGCATAATTTGCTAACCAGAATGATACCACTGATACTCAAGGACATCAGCCTAAAGGTGGCACACTGGCTCTCGGAACAGGAGGTGACAGCGGCGTTTTCCAATGTGGGACGTGTGGATATGCCAAAAATGATTGCACCCTATATTCGGCAGTTCAGTCTGTTTTTGAGTACAAAACGTATGCAAGTCTGTCTTTGCTCCTATGGTGAGCGGCTAACCATGACATTTTCCACACCGTTTGTGGATACCGGTGTGCAGAGATATTTTTTTCGTATGCTGGCAGAAATGGGTGTGGATGTGGAAATTACCTCCAATGAAGACACAGGAGGGGATGCGCTATGAGATATTGTGATCAATGCAGGGTACACATCAGAGGTACCCAAATAAAATGCCCATTATGCGGCAACAGACTGACAGGTGAAGCGGAAGCAGACGTATTCCCAAAGGCAGAGGTGCCATATCGGCAGATGCACAAGGTTTTACGGATGTTTCTATTTTTATCCATCAGTGCGGTGTTGATTTGCTTGACGGCAAATCGTGTGTTTGCACCGGATATTTATTGGTCGTTGTTTGTGCTTTTTGGCATGGCAAGCTTTTGGGCAAGTCTTTTGATGGTGTGGAAGAAAAAACAAAATATACCCAAGAATATATTATGGCAGACAGCAATCATTTCTGCAATTGCACTCATATGGGATGTTGGGACAGGATGGAATGGGTGGTCGATTGACTTTGTACTGCCCATTCTTTGCATTGTCGCAATTGCTGTGATTGTGGCTTTGATCAAATTGCTGCATTTGGGACTGCATGAATGTGTCATTTATATTCTGATGGAAATATTGATGGGTGTTGTGGTGCTGGTGCTTTTGTGTGTGGGCGCAGTGCATTTTATATATCCATCACTGATTTGCGTATTGTGCTGCGGTATTTCACTGTCGGCATTGATTATTTTCCGTTGGGATGTTTTCATAGAAGAATTGCAAAAAAGATTACATTTTTGATGTATGTGATAAAAAAGAGCGTTTTCCTTTGAAAAAGAAGGGGAAAGGGCTCTTTTTTGCTGTGTAGATGCGAACGATATATCATATGTTACATAAGGATTTACCAATTTTTGTCGAATTTTAGCCATTACGCTATTCATTGCGGTATGGCGCAAATGATAGAATTATGGTATACTAAATCAAAAAAAGGAGAATTTTCATGAAAAAACACATATTTAGTCGTGTTTTGGCGCTGACATTGGGCTTAGGGCTCAGTATGCCCTATGGTGTTTCGGTGCAGGCGCAACAGGCAGACGAAGATTATACAGAAAATGAAAAAGCGGCAGAAGCATATGCGCCGAATGACGGCATAGCAATAGAAAATCCGCAAAGTGAAGATGCAGAAGAACAAAGCGCACAGAGCGAAGAAATCACAGAACAGGATGCGCAGAGCGAAAATGCAGTAGAGGAGGATGTACAGAATGAAGGTACAACCGAAGAACAGCCAGAAAGCATGGTAGAAGAACAGCATGCACAGCTTGAAAGTGTGGTCGAGGATGATACACAGATGGAACGGGCAGCAGGAAATGAAATTCGTGTTGCACACAACAATGGCGAATTACGAGAACTGGTGGAGTCCAATCGTGTGAAAGACGGGGATGTCATTGTTCTGGAAGGGTTTGCAACCGTAAATTCTACCAGCGAGCTTGGAGATGCTCCATTTGTCATCGACAAAGAATTGACATTCCGTGGAGAATCCAAAGACGGCAAAACACCAACCATGGTTATTAGACTGGGTGGTATTATTTTGGAAAAGGACGTTTCTTTCGAAAATTTGGAAATTTCATTTTCCAACCGTCAACGCAATGTCATTATGGCAAATGGACATACATTGAGATTGCATAATGTGAAAAGAAGCAGCGGGGCACGGGAGGTCAATCTGGCATGTGGCGGTTTGACAAATAGACCTGATGCGCCACAGGAAGGTACAAATGGTGAAATCATACTTTCTGGAAAGGTCAATGTTGGCAATATTTATGCAGGCAGCATTGCACATCAGGATTGGGATTACAGTCAGCCGGATCTGCAAGAACAAGATCCACCCGGTGAGCCGAATGACTTTGCAGGAGATGCAACCATTCGTCTGAATCAGCTGACAAATGGAAGCAGTGTTGGCGATATTTATGCAAGTGGAGCAAGACAGATTCCCATCAATTCTAAAAATATGTTTGATCAAAAGGAAGTACCACCTCCAAAGGCAAATGCAGAAAGATTCAAGGTAAGCGGAGATGTGAATATCTATGTGGATCAGAGTTCTGTACGAAATATCAATGGTGCAACAGGTAGAAGCACAAATGCAAATCTCACTTTGTCTACACAATATCCGGTAGAGAACTTGACATTGTCTCATATAGGCGCTTTGACCATTCAAAAAGGTGTATTTAAGCCAACTATGAGCGCAGAGGATCACAGTCTGGAAAATGCCGATGTAACCGTTGCAGAAAATGCAAGATTGGATATGCAGCTATTTGCAAACAAGCGTATTGGCAGTCTGACAGGTGGCGGTATGATTGTATTGGGTGAATCGGATACATTGCATATTTCAGGCAATGTATCCGGAAATACAAAGATTGCCATTGGTGGCATAAACAATGCAGGAACACAATCCTCTACAGTGCCGAAAAAAGGTCATGCTTATATTACCGCACAGCAGTCTCAAAACGGCGCATTTACATTGATTCCGCATGCTGCACAGATGGATATGACATTCGAAAAGGATGCTGTGGGAAACTGGAAGGTTTCGGAAGGTGGCGCTGTACAGGAAGTCAAAATACAGAGTGTTGATGTAAAGCCAACACATCAGCTGAACAAGTGGGATCAGTATTATGATATTCCAATGAAAGTGGCATATGCAGATCCAAACACAGAGCCTTCTATGGAAAACATTCCAGCAGAAATCAAAATCAATGATAAGGTGATCTCCAAAGCAAGTACAGGGGACGGATATGTTTATACGTCCAGTACAGACAATTTGAGGCTGCAATTTACTGTAATAGAAGATCCAGACGATTCTGTACAGTTGATTGATGCACTTTCATGTAATATTGTAACGGGCTATGCCTTCTACGAGGGTACATATAAAATAGAGGTTACCATTCCGCAGGAGTATACAGCAAGTGGTACACCGATGACATTTACGACAACGCTGAATGTTATAAACGGCGAAGTACAACCGCCACAGCCTGAGGATATGGATTTGAAAAATGCAAACATTACATTATCCCAGAACAGTTTTGTATATAACAAAGGAGAACACAGACCGGATGTGACAGTCATGGTGGAAGGAAAGAAGCTGGAACCAGAGAAATATACAGTGGATTATGCAAATAACACAAATGCTGGGCAGGCAACCGTTACAGTCACAGCGGTGCAGGGCAGCGGATACACAGGCTCTGCAAGCACAAACTTTACCATTGACAAAGCACAGCTTGCGTTGAAAACAGCAAACATTGCAGCAAAGACATATGATGGTACAAGGGATGCAGTGGTTACAGATGTAACATTCCACGATCAAAACAATGCACCGGTAGTATTGGAAGCAAAAAAGGATTATACCGTACAGGCACAATTCAATGATGCAAATGTTGCAGCAGCGCAGCATGTGACCGTAACAGCGGATTTGACTGAGCAGACAAAGGAAAACTATGTACTCAATACCAATACACTGACTATAGCAGCTACTATTACAAAGGACACCATAGCACCTGTGGAAGGCAATCTGGCAGTGACCAATCATCACAAAGGAAGCTACACATATGACCTGATGCAGCTGCTTACACAGTTGGAAGGCGTAAAAACATATGGAAACATCACCTTTCAAATTGAAGGGGTCAATTTGGGGGCATACTATACAAACGGTGCAGCCATAAACGGCAACACACTGACACTTCCCATTGTGTCTGTAGACACACAGAAGGAAGGTGCTGTAGGTACCATTACTGTGGGGATTCAAACAGAGAACTATACTGTACAACATGCAACCATTCGTGTAAACGCAGTGAACAAATTGACATTACAGGGTACGCCAAAGCTGAGCGATGCAACACTGACATATGGAGATACACTTTCTAAAATTACATTATCCGGAAGCATGCAGGATGACAGCGGAAAGA
>JAHHTW010000013.1 GCA_020024265.1 Anaerotignum sp.
CCTTGACCCGTTCGTAAGACCTTGGGGCGCTGCCCCAATACCCCGCAAGGGACTTCGCCCCTTGACCCGTTCGTAAGACCTTGGGGCGCTGCCCCAATACCCCGCAAGGGATATGGCTTTTATGGATATAGGCAATTTTGTAGTATAAGAAAATCGGATATTTCCTCTATCCCTTTTGCATATGCCCAAAACCAATGCCATACACTTCTGGCTTTTTCCAAAGCAGTGTTTTGAAAAAACACTGCGTCTAAAAGTTTTGCTCAAGCTTTTTCAAAAGCTTGCAGGGTTTGGGACAGCGTCCCAAGGTCTTAGGGTTTGGGACAGCGTCCCAAGGTCTTGGGGTTTGGGACAGCGTCCCAAGGTCTTGGGGTTTAAGACAGCATCCCAAGGTCTTGTTTTTTTTGGATATTTGATATATAATAAAAAAACAATCATATAAAAAGCGGGGAGCTGATTGTATTGGCTGAGAGGAAGGAATTGCCCTTCGACCCATAACCTGATTTGGATAATGCCAACGTAGGGAAATCTGGGAAAACAGAAAAAACAAAGCGGAGGCGCCAAAGAGGTAGCTTCCCTTTTTTTATGCCGTAAAGGAGGTGGATGGTATGGTAAAGATCAATGGCATGCTGTGCGATGTGGCAGGTAAAACCGTTGCAGAGTATATTGCAACAACGCAGTATGACCTCAAACGCATTGCAGTGGAAAAAAACGGAAATATTGTGCCAAAGGCGCAGTATGCCCAAACGGTATTGCAAGACGATGATGTTTTGGAGGTCGTTGGTTTTGTGGGAGGTGGTTGATTTGGGTTGTATTCCCGCAAAGGAAGAAATACAACAGGCACTGGAGATGCGCCATGGCAAACAGCTGCAAAAGAAATTCTCAAATGCCACTGTTGCAATTTGTGGCTTGGGCGGCTTGGGCTCGCATATCGCATTTGCACTTGCAAGAGCCGGTATCGGTACACTGATTTTGATTGACTTTGACAAAGTCGATATTACCAACTTGCATAGACAGCAGTATAAAGCAAGTCAAATTGGGATGCCCAAAACAGAAGCCCTGACAGCAAACCTCAAAGAGATTGCACCTTATATTACCATCCGTACCCATACGGTGCGTGTGACAGAGGAAAACTTCGCAACATTGCTCGCAGATGCAGACATCATTTGTGAGGCATTTGACGGCGCAGAAGAAAAAGCCATGCTCGTCAATGGTGTATTGGAAAAACTGAATACGAAATATCTGATTGCCGCTTCCGGCATGGCAGGGCTGGGCTCTGCAAATCAAATCAAAACAAGAAGGATTATGAAACGATTTTATGTGTGTGGAGATGGCGTCAGTGATGTGGCAGATACCATAGGGCTTGTCGCACCACGTGTGATGCTGTGTGCAGCACATCAAGCACAAATGGTCCTTCGTGTTTTGGCAGAAAATGAAGAACCTTAGAAACATGTGCAAAACAGAGAAAGAAGGAATTGTATATGCAAAAAGAAGATAAGCTCATCATTGGCGGACATGAATTTCATTCCAGATTTATACTCGGCTCCGGTAAGTATTCTTTGAAGCTCATAGAAGCAGCGGTGCAGGATGCAGGTGCAGAAATCATTACACTGGCAGTACGCCGTGCCAATACAAAGGAACATGAGAGTATTCTGGACTATATCCCCCAAGGTGTGACGTTGCTGCCCAATACCTCAGGCGCAAGAAATGCGGAGGAAGCTGTGCGTATTGCAAGACTTGCAAGGGAGCTTGGGTGTGGTGATTTTGTGAAAATCGAAATCATGAAGGACTCCAAGTACCTCCTGCCGGATAACTACGAAACAGCAAAGGCAACAGAGATTCTGGCAAAGGAAGGCTTTGTGGTAATGCCCTATATGTATCCGGATTTGTATGCCGCACGTGATTTGGTCAATGCAGGCGCTGCAAGTATTATGCCTTTGGCTTCTCCCATCGGTTCCAATAAGGGGCTTGCAACAAGGGAATTTATACAAATCCTGATTGATGAAATAGATTTGCCCATCATCGTGGATGCGGGTATTGGCAGACCTTCTCAGGCTTGTGAAGCGATGGAAATGGGTGCAGCGGCAATCATGGCAAATACTGCTTTGGCAACCGCAGGCGACCTGCCCCTGATGGCAGCGGCATTTCGTCAGGCAATCGAAGCAGGCAGAAAAGCATATCTTTCCGGCTTGGGTAGAGTGCTTTCCAGAGGCGCAAGCGCATCCGATCCTTTGACCGGTTTTTTACATGATTGAGCAGGAGGGATAGCATATGGAAAATCAATTTTTTGTAGACTCTGCGTATCTTTCCGCAGAAGCATTGGCAAAAAAACACGCATTGGAAACAGATCCGTCTTCTCGCAAAAGCCATATGGAATATCTTCCGGGCATGGAGCAGATAGAGTCCGATGTCTGTGCAAAGGTGATGGCTGAGATGCATGCGTATGACGACAGTCAGTATACTGCAAAAGATGTACGTGCAGCATTAGACCATGAAGTATGTTCTTTGGAGGATTTTAAGGCGCTGCTTTCTCCGGCAGCAGAGCCGTTTTTGGAAGAAATGGCACAGAAAGCAAGTGTGGAAACCAGTAAGCATTTTGGAAATACCGTATATCTGTTTACCCCTTTGTATATTGCCAACTACTGCGAAAACTATTGTGTGTACTGCGGCTTTAACTGCTATAACCATATCAACCGCATGAAGCTGAGTATGGAGCAGATTGCGCATGAAATGCAGGTGATTGCACAGAGTGGTATGGAGGAAATATTGATATTGACGGGCGAGAGCCGTGCGCAGAGTGATGTGCAGTATATCGGGGAAGCATGTAAATTGGCAAGACAATATTTTAAGCTGGTAGGTCTGGAAATTTATCCGGTGAACACAGATGAATACCGCTATCTGCATGAGTGTGGGGCGGATTATGTCACCGTATTTCAGGAAACATATGATGCAGAGAAATACGAAACACTGCATTTGATGGGACATAAGCGTGTTTGGCCATATCGCTTTGATGCACAGGAGCGTGCGCTCAGAGGCGGTATGCGTGGGGTTGCATTTTCTGCTCTTTTGGGGCTTTCCAACTTCCGTAAGGATGCGCTGGCAAGTGCATTGCATGTATATTATTTGCAAAGAAAATACCCGCATGCAGAAATGTCATTGTCCTGTCCAAGACTGCGTCCGATCATAAACAATGACAAAATCAATCCCTTGGATGTAGGCGAAAAGCAGCTTTGTCAGATTTTGTGTGCATATCGTTTGTTCCTGCCGTTTGTAGGGATTACGGTGTCCTCCAGAGAAAGTGCGGAATTTCGTAATGGGATTGTAAAAATTGCGGCAACCAAGGTTTCTGCTGGTGTTTCCACCGGCATTGGTGACCACGAAAGTAAATATACCGGTAAGGAGGCAGACGGTACCGAAGGCGATGAACAATTTGAAATCGACGACAGCCGTACATTCCAAAAAATGTATGAGGATATGGAGGAGCGTGGATTGCAGCCGGTACTGAATGATTATTTGTATGTATGATGTGATTTGTATTACCAACCGCAGTCTTTGCAAATATGATTTTTTGACAAGACTGACAGAGATTGCAAAATGTGCGCCAAAGGCAATCATTTTGCGGGAAAAGGATTTATCCAAAGAAGCATATCACGCACTTGCCGCAGAGGCGTTGAAAATCTGTCGGGCATATGATGTGCCTTGTATCCTGCACAGCTTTGTGGATGTGGCAATTGCATTGCAGGCAAAGGCAATCCATGTACCGATTGGGGTGTTGCGCAGTATGACAGAGGAAGAAAAGAAATACTTTTCCGTATTGGGTGTATCCTGTCATTCCGTAGAAGAAGCAAAGCAGGCACAGGAGCTGGGATGTACCTATATCACAGCCGGACATATCTTTGCAACGGATTGTAAAAAAGGTGTGCCGCCACGTGGCTTGGCATTTTTGGAGCAGGTATGCAGCAGTGTTTCCATTGCCGTATATGCCATTGGTGGAATTGATTCGGAAAATATCCATATGGTTTGTCAGGCAGGCGCAAAGGGCGGCTGTGTGATGAGCGGATGGATGCAATGCACGGATGTACCGGCATTTGCAAAAGGATTTGCAACAGAATAAGTCAATCAAGAAAAATCTCTGATATGCCTATGGCATATCCGCATATTGCGGATGGACAGAGGGGGAGCGCCCTAGGTCTTGCAGAGTCACAGCGATGGGAAGCCGTGTTCCGGCGTGAGAGGAAGCCATGAAGTTTCGACCGATTTTTTCAAAAGCCCGTAGGGGCAATGTATGTATTTTGGGAGAACGCTGTGTTTTTGGGAGTGTTCTCCTTTTTTTTTATTGGTCTAAAGAAAAAAGCAAGAAGGTGTTTTTCTGGTTTTTTTGTTTGGAACAACAAAAAAGATATTTGGGTACTGTCCGAAAGTACACAAGCCTTTGCAAAAAAAATGTCCTGTTGTGCGCCGCTCTGTATTACAAACACAGCATGCTTGTTTGTGTTGGCATATCGGATCTGGCAGAGATGGTATCCGTGCGTATATAACATTCCGTTATGTTCGCAAGAGAAAGCAAAACCACCGGAATGGAATGAAACCGGTGGTTTTGCTTTCTGATGTATGCTTATGCATTTGTGTTTGGTTCATCCTTCAAAACTGCATCTTCGCTTTCCGGAAGAATGGCAGCAAGTACAATACCGGAAACGGCAGCCAATGCAAGACCGGAAATGTTTATTGTGCCATAGACTGGGATTTGGTCGCAGCCAATCCCCAATACAAAAATCAAAGCTGCAATCATCAAATTACGGCTATTGCCGAAATTCAATCTGGAATTGATTAAAATTCTTGCGCCCACGGAGGAAATCATACCATAGAGCACAATTCCGATGGCTCCTGTAACCGGTGTGGGAATACTGGTAATGATACCGCCGATTTTCCCGATCAATCCAAGTACAATCGCAAAGCAGGCTGCAATACGGATGATGGAGGGATCATAGTTTTTGGTAACGGCAAGCACCCCTGTGTTTTCACCATATGTGGTGTTTGCAGGCCCGCCAAGCAGACCGGATAAAGCAGTTGCCAGACCATCCCCGAGCATGGTTCTGTGGATACCGGGATCAATCATGAAATTTTTTCCGACAACGGCGCTGTTTGTTGTAATATCGCCTACATGTTCAATCATGGTTACAAGCGCAATGGGTGCAATCGCCAAGATGGCATCTGCACGGAAGGTGGGCGGGCAGAGCAGCTGATCCAAAATATTCTGATCCAGCAATGAAATCCAATACGCTTCTCTCATAGAAGTCATATCAATAAAGCCCATGGGGATACAGATGATATATCCCGCAATGATGGCAAAGAGTATGGGCATCAGATTATAAATCCCTTTTG
This sequence comes from Anaerotignum sp., assembly GCA_020024265.1. Classification (GTDB taxonomy): domain Bacteria; phylum Bacillota; class Clostridia; order Lachnospirales; family Anaerotignaceae; genus Anaerotignum. Next base: position 5,380 of record JAHHTW010000013.1, read on the forward strand.
TAAATATCGAAATATAAATCACAACCGCAAGTACCACAATGGTAACAAGCAATGCCTTCAGGCTGAAAGCGCCGTTCCAATAAAAGGCGGAATTGACGGCAGAGCTGCTCAAACGCAGACCGATGACAACGATGATCGGCCCTGTGACAATGGGCGGCAATAATTTATTGACTTTTTCATAGCCAACATATTTGATCATCAATGAGAATAGGGCATAAATCAAGCCGGCAATGATGAGTGCGCCTTTTACTGCCGCAAGCTTTGAGAGGAAATCGGGATCACCCATGCGGGAATCTCCGATAATGGCAGCAATCCCGCCGATAAATGCAAAGCTGGAGCCCAGAAAAACAGGGACTTTGCGTTTTGTAATCAAATGGAAAAGCAGTGTGCCCAACCCTGCACAAAGCAGCGTGATGGATGTATTGAGTCCGGTGAGCGCCGGAACCAAAACAGTGGCACCAAACATGGCAAGTACATGTTGCATTCCAAGAATCAGTTTTTGTATAAAAGGTCTTTCTTTCATCATATTCTCCTTTGCTCCATTCTGACGGGTACATGGCAAAAGGCATGGTTGTCATATGCAGTTGCCAAAAGTATTATAGGCAATCCGGCATCATTACGCAAGAAATTTTTTTTGGAATATTTTGGATAGACCATGGATTTTCGTATATGTCAAAATCGCAGAAGATGCGAAAAAATGGGGCATTTGGCGTATGAGCGCAGGGAAGAAGGAAAGGCTTTGCACAGGCAAAAGATACGAAAAAAAATACATCTGTTTACACATTGCCGGCAGCCTTGGACACGCTTGGAAAGAATGTCTGTAAGGGAATAACCGATGCTTTTCTATCATATATATAATCAAAGCAAAATTTGGAGTGTTATGATATGAAAATGTATATCGAGGAAAGAGCCATTGAAGTGGCAAATTTTATTGTAAATTCCAAAGCAACGGTAAGAGAAGCGGCAAAAAAATTTGGTATCAGCAAAAGCACGGTACATAAGGACTTGACGGAACGTTTGGCACAAATCAATCCAGAGTTGGCAGCGCAGGCACGTGTGGTGCTGGATATCAACAAGCAAGAACGTCATATCCGTGGCGGAATGGCAACCAAAGAGAAATATTTGCACCGCATGCAATGACAAATAGATGCTCCTGCATACTGTGGGGGCATTTTTTTGTTTGGATATTTTCACACAATAGGGGTCAAATGTGCGGGAGTATGGTACAATACTGGACAGGAGCAAAATCAATACAGTAAGGAGCAAGCGTACAATGGCAAAAAAAAATAATCGCAATACAAAAAGCCGTATCATACAGGCGGCATGGAAGCTGTTTTATGAGCAGGGCTATGAGGATACCACCATTGAGGATATTGTAGAGGAGTCTGAAACCTCCAAAGGATCGTTTTATCATTATTTCAATGGAAAGGATTCCCTTTTGGGAGCGCTTTCGGAATTGTTTGATGAGAAATATACAGAGCTGAGGGAAACATTGCCGGAGGATATGCATAGTTTTGACCAGCTGATGTATCTCAATCAAGAGATGTTTCGTATGGTCGAGGACAGCATTTCTCTGGATTTGCTGGCAAGGCTCTATTCCTCACAACTGATTACAACAGGGGATCGGCATCTGATGGATCATAATCGTGTATACTATAAATTGTTGCGTCAAATCATTGTGCAGGGACAGAAAAAAGGTGAGCTGTGCGATGATGTATCTGTCAATGAGCTGGTAAAGACATATGCGCTTTGCGAGCGTGCATTGATTTATGATTGGTGCTTATGCCGTGGGGAATATTCCTTGAGCCGATATGCAGCGGAGATCATGCCTCGTTTTTTGGGTGGATTTCGGAAATCCGTGGATGCAGAGGAAAAAGGAAATCAAAAAAATATATAAGTAATGCAATGGAATATTTCTATGTTTCGTCTATACTAGAAATATCATATTTCTAATATAAAAAATCATTTTTATAAAAAATAGTATAAACTTCATTCTATTATTTATTCTATGTTTCAGTCTAATCAAAGTTGTGTTATACTGGGAAAGCACAAAGAAAAGGGCAGCCAATGGGTGGCTGCTGTTTGTGCGAAAACAGGAACTGTATAAAGAGCGATGCCGTGCGGCTCTGTAGCGTCACAGAGCTGGACAGTATGGCTTTTACAGAAAAGCACAATAAGGAAGGATTGGAAAAAATGTTATCAGCAAAAGTATGTATTATGCTTGCCATTGCAGTTTATTTGATTGCAATGCTGGGTGTGGGAATTTACTGTTCCAAAAAGAACAACAGTGTCGATGATTTTTATTTGGGCGGGCGTAAGCTGGGGCCGTTTGTTACAGCGATGAGTGCAGAAGCCTCTGATATGAGCAGCTGGCTTTTGATGGGCTTACCCGGTGTTGCATATTTGACCGGTGTGGCAGATGCCACATGGACAGCCATTGGTTTGGCGCTGGGTACATATTTCAACTGGTTGATTATTGCAAAGCGTATTCGTATATACTCTCATCAAGTCAATGCCATTACTGTGCCGGACTTTTTCTCTCGCAGATATCGGGATGATAAAAATATACTGATGTGCATTTCTGCGATTGTGATTATTATATTCTTTATTCCGTATACCGCATCCGGTTTTGCAGCCTGTGGCAAGCTCTTTAGCAGTCTGTTTGGTGTCAATTATATGGTGGCAATGATTATCAGTGCGGTTGTCATTGTGGGTTATACCGTAACCGGCGGTTTTCTTGCTGCAAGTGCGACAGACCTGATTCAAAGCATCTTTATGACCGTGGCTTTGATTATCATACTGTTCTTTGGAATCCATATTGCGGGTGGCTGGGATACCATTGTGGCAAATGCACAGGCATTGCCCGGTTATCTGAATATGACAGAAACATTTGATGTTGTCAGCGGCAAAGCAGAACCATACAGCATGCTGACCATCATCTCTGTTATGGCATGGGGCTTGGGTTACTGTGGTATGCCGCATATTCTGCTGCGTTTTATGGCAATTGAAGATAAGGAAAAACTGGCGCTTTCCCGCCGTGTAGCAAGCATCTGGGTTGTCATCTCCATGGCGATTGCCGTAACCATTGGTATTGTAGGCTATGCGATGACAAAAGCAGGCGCAATCCAATTCTTGGAAGGCTCTGCATCCGAAACCATCATTGTACGTATTGCGGACTTGCTCAGTCAGCATGGTACGCTGGCAGCATTGATTGCCGGTGTCATTTTGGCAGGTATTCTGGCAGCAACCATGTCTACAGCGGACTCTCAGCTTTTGGCAGCGTCCTCCAGTGTATCCCAAAACCTGCTGCGTGGGGTATTCCATGTAAATCTTTCTGAAAAAGCAGCGATTTTGGTTGCACGTATCACCGTGATTGTGATTTCTGTTATTGCAATTTTTCTGGCACGTGATCCAAACAGTTCTGTATTTGGCATCGTATCCTTTGCATGGGCAGGCTTTGGTGCATCTTTTGGCCCTGTGGTTGTGTTTGCACTGTTCTGGAAGCGTTCCAATAAGCATGGAGCATTGGCTGGTATGATTGCCGGCGGTGCCATGGTATTCATCTGGAAATACCTGATTGCGCCTAAGGGCGGTGTATTCGGCATTTATGAATTGCTGCCTGCGTTCGTGGTATCTGCTGTGGTGAATGTGATTGTCAGTTTGGTAACACAGGCACCCACACAGGAGATTGTGTCAGAATTTGAAACCGTCAAAAAAGAATATCAGGGTTACAAGCATGCGAAATAAATCCCATGTGGATGTATGAGATACCATCCGATCAAACACCAAATCAAAAGCAACCCATCGTCTGTGGACGATGGGTTGCTTTTCCATGCATGGATTACAAGGGCTTTTTCGCAATCTTTTTTGCATTTCTGGGGTAGGCTTGTGGTGTGTGTGCGGTTTTTTCTATGATGACCAGCTTGTGCTGCAAATCGCTGTTGGGAATTTCCACATCCTTTACTGCAACGACCGTTCCCCCCAACAGCTGTAAGGCGCTGCTTGCCGCTGCAATTTCGTTTGCGGCATCCGGTCCCTTGAGTGCTGCCAATCTTCCGCCAACACGCACAAAGGGCAGGCAGTATTCTGCCAATACAGATAGATGGGCAACAGCACGGGACACACAGAGGTCGAACTGCTCACGCAGCGCCGGATTTTGCCCGCCGTCCTCTGCACGGCTATGCACCAATGTGACATCAAAAAGCCCCAGTTTGGTAGAGAGTGTATCCAAAAAAGTCAGACGTTTTTGCAGTGCATCCAGCAATGTCATTTGCAGTGTGGGTACTGCAATTTTCAGAGGAATACCGGGAAAGCCTGCACCGGTGCCAACATCAATCACACGCTCTGTACCGGACAGATGCAGATCAGGCAGTACACTGATACAGTCTATAAAATGCTTCTGTATGACCTCGTGAGGCTCTGTAATGGCAGTCAGGTTCATTTTCTCGTTCCATTCCAAAAGCAGAGAAAGATATGTCATAAATTGTGTGGTCATTTCCGGTGTCAATGTAATATGCAGTGCCGCAGCACTTTGTGTCAGAAGGTCTTTGTTATCCATGGTATGCTCCTTTTCTATTGGGGTTGCTTTTGATTGCCATTGTACCAAAACAGACTTGCTTTTACAATATCCAAGACCTAAAATACAGTGGTGAAAAGTAAAAAGTGACGAATTTATGAAAATATAGTATACTATTTGCAAAGAACATCAAAAATCAGGAGGTTTTACATATGTTAGGGTTTCATTCTGACGGGATACGTCTGTATGGTGCATCGGATACACTGCAAGCACAGCTGAAAAAACGGAAGCTGCCCATCACAGGGCAGATTACGGGAAATACCATTGTTGTTTCCGTCAATGATGCACAAATTGTGCAAAAACGTCCATACAGCATTTCCTTTGCCGCTGTAACCACACCTTGGTTCATCTGTACATTGGGGCAGGAGGATAGACAATTCCCGCTGACATTGCCATTTGCGGGGGAGCTGGATTTGGTGGAATGGATTCAGGCGGTATACTATGCTTCGCAGGAATTTTTGCATTTGGATGTGGAGCTGTCTTTTCTAAAGCAGACATTTTCACAGTCAAACGGACGTGTCATTCGTGCATATCATGAGGCGGAGTTTGGAAATATTCCAAAGGACAGCCCTGTGCTGTGCTTCTATTTTGGCAATGGCGGTTTTTTGGAAACAGACCGCATTTTTGCGGTGCTTTCTCAAGAGCATGGGCTGGATATCAGCAGCATTACGCTGGGCGGTTCCTTTGCATCCAAGCGTAATATGCTGACAGCATTTGCATTGGCAGAAAAAAACGCATAGACATGCGGTATCGGATTTTTTTGTTGGCATACGGCAAAAGCGTTTGTATGCGTATAAAAAACATATGTCCCTTGAAAAAAGAAATTTTATGCTTGACAGAACAGCAAGAACGTGTTAGCATTGGTGTAAATTGATACTGCGTTGAAAAAGAGGAGTATTTGCAAATCTTCTTACAGAGAGCCGGCGGTTGGTGAAAGGCGGCAGACGATTGCAGAGAATGGCACTTTGGAGCAGAATTTTTTCACAAGAGTGGTCCTGTATAAACCAATACAGGTCAATGAGGGTGGAACCGCGGAAGCATAGCCTTTCGTCCCTCGCTGCATAGGCGAGGGATGAAGGGCTTTTTTGATAGACCTTCTTTCCTCGAAACAGTGGTGAATATTTGAAGGAGGTTTTTACAATGGCAGTTACAATGGAGAAAATCGTGGCACTTGCAAAAAACAGAGGGTTTGTGTATCCCGGATCTGAAATTTACGGTGGTTTGGCAAACACATGGGACTATGGTCCGCTGGGGGTAGAGCTGAAGAACAATGTCAAAAAAGCATGGTGGAAGAAATTCATTCAGGAAAGCCCATATAATGTCGGTGTAGACTGCGCAATACTGATGAACCCACAAACATGGGTGGCTTCCGGACATGTCGGCGGTTTCAGCGATCCACTGATGGACTGTAAGGAATGTAAGGAAAGATTCCGTGCGGATAAGCTGATTGAAGGCTTTATGCATGACAACAATATGCCGGAAACCGTTGTAGACGGCTGGAGCAATGAAAAGATGAAGCAGTTTGTAGATGATAACCAGATTGCTTGTCCTTCCTGCGGTGCGCATAATTTTACAGATATTCGTCAGTTCAACCTGATGTTCAAAACATTCCAGGGTGTGACGGAGGATGCGAAGAATGTGGTGTATCTGCGTCCCGAAACCGCACAGGGTATTTTTGTAAACTTCAAAAATGTACAGCGTACCACAAGAAAGAAATTGCCTTTCGGGATTGGTCAGATCGGGAAGTCCTTCCGTAACGAAATCACTCCCGGTAACTTTACATTCCGCACCAGAGAATTTGAGCAGATGGAGCTGGAATTTTTCTGCACACCCGGTACGGATTTGGAATGGCTGGATTATTGGAGAGAATACTGCAAGCAGTGGCTTTTGAAGCTGAACATGACAGAAGAAAATATCCGTCTGCGTGATCATTCCAAGGAAGAACTTTCACACTACAGCGCAGGTACTACAGATATTGAGTTCCTTTTCCCCTTCGGTTGGGGCGAGCTGTGGGGCATTGCAGACAGAACCAACTACGACCTGAGATGCCATCAGGAAACAAGCGGTCAGGATATGACATACTATGATGCAGAAAAGAATGAAAAATTTATTCCTTACTGCATCGAACCTTCCTTAGGCGCAGACAGAATGACACTTGCATTCCTGTGTGATGCATATGATGAAGAAGAAGTAGGCGAAGGCGATGTAAGAACCGTACTGCATTTCCATCCTGCACTTGCGCCCAACAAAGCAGCGGTACTGCCATTATCCAAGAAGCTGAGCGAAAAGGCACTGGAAGTATATGCGATGCTGGCAAAAGAGTTCCATTGCGAATATGATGAATCCGGCTCTATTGGTAAGCGTTACAGAAGACAGGATGAGATCGGTACACCATTCTGTATCACATACGATTTTGATTCTGAAAACGATGGCTGTGTAACGGTGCGTGACAGAGATACTATGGATCAGGTAAGAATGCCAATCAACGAACTGGTGGCTTATTTGAAAGAAAAAATGGAATTTTAATGGAAACACAAAAAGGGTATCGGTGCAGCCGGTACCCTTTTTATACCGGAAGCGTAAGGGGATATTGCCGAAAATAAGACCTTGGGACGCTGTCCCAAACCCTGCAAGGGGTTTCTCCCCTTGACCCGTGATGTGGGGCAAAGCTCCAAGGGGGAAGGAGGGAGTGAGGGAGGCATGTAAGACCTTGGGACGCTGTCCCAAACCCTGCAAGGGGTTTCTCCCCTTGACCCGTGATGTGGGGCAAAGCCCCAAGGGGGAGGAGAAATGTGGGAGGCATGTAAGACCTTGGGACGCTGTCCCAAACCCTGCAAGGGGATTCTCCCCTTGACCCGTGATGTTGGAGCAAAGCCCCAAGCTCCAAGAAGGGGGAAAGAGGAATACATCAAACGGACAAGACGCTACCCATTGTCCAAAGGCAGTGTGCAGAGCCTACGACAAACAAAAGGATGTGATTTATGAAAGTATATGATGTTATACGGATACGCTTTTCCCTTCTGTATGCAGCTGATATTCATAAATGAAGAAGGTCATGTTGCCATCTTCTTTGTGCGTATGTATCACTTGTTTCTTTTCGCCACACCGATGCATACCTAAATGCTCATAGAACGGATAGTTACAGCTGGTATCTGTAAACAAGTAAAACTCCGAAATTTTTTGTGTGTGCATATAGTCCACAACGGACTGAAACAGCTTGCGTCCCAGTCCCTTTCCACGGCATTTTTCGCTGATTGCAAAAAAAGCAAGTTCTCCTTGATAGTCTTTTTTGCAGCGAGAAATCAATTCTGTGTTAATGTCCTGCACACAATCAAATACTTTTGAAATTTTCCGTCCTTCTTGCGTGATGAGCAGTCCAATCACGGAATACAGCCATGAAAGGCGCAGGGAAAGCGGACATGTATGATTCCGAATGTCTTTGCCCATGATTATGCCAACGGGTACGCCATCTGCCTCTGCGACTCTTGTGAATGTCTGATTGCACAGGCAGCTGTCCAAATACAATCTTGCCATTTTTGCGGCTGTTTTGGGGCTGCAAAACCGATCATACTGCCATGTTTCACGCACCACATTTTCCAGCGCTGGACGGTCTGACTTTTGAAATTCTCTCAAAATAAGATGTTCACTCATGTTCGATTTTTTCTTCCTTTCTTCGGGATAATATGGTGTCTTGTATTTCCTGATACCGTTTTAAGAGATATGCTTTTTCTTTTGTGTGCCACCGATAAGCGGTGATCACAAAACCACCCACAAAAAGCAAAATGGCGATTGTCAGGCTATATTGGTAAGAAGCCGCTTCAAGGATAAAATAGCTGATGATAGAAGAAATGGCTGCCGCCGTTATGTAAATGGAAATCCCATATCGCTGTACTGCTTGTGAAGACATTTGTAAAAAGAAATGATCCCATGAATCGCTGTGAAATCCCATTTTCTTGCCTTTCATCCAAAACAGCAAAAGGAATATAGCCAATGAAAATCCTTTACATAAAAGGATTTTGAACCCGACCACAGCGATGAAAAGTAATAACCTACTCATTAAATTCACTCCAATTCCTAATTGTTTTTTATCTTTGCAGAGAATATAATAAACCATACAGTAACTGTACAGTCAAGGGGGATGTTATGTTTTTTTCAGCCAATCAGAAATTTTCCATCGGGCAGTTTGCAAAGCTGCATGAAATTAATAAAAAAACGTTGATGTGGTATGATGAAATCGGGTTGTTAAAGCCGGCTGTGATTGGGGAGAATGGATATCGCTATTACACCTATCAACAGAGTTCCGTTTTGGAAATGATTTTGATGCTTCGAGAATTAAATGTTCCCATCAAAGATATACGGAAGTTTTTGTCTGCCCGCTGTGCAGCAACTTTTGAGGATTTGCTTGAGGAAAACTTATACAAAATCGACCAAACCATTGCACATTTCACTACGCTGCGGGATGTTATGGAAAAGAAAAAGAGGGATATGGCAGCGATACATACTTTGGATCTTACGGAGATTTCCATAGTGGAAAAGGAACAGAACCATTCTTTGATTACGGTGGATATTTCGGATCAATTGTCTTTGGAAAGCCAAATTGGGAAAGTTATTACAGAAACAAAAAAATATCAGCTGCACCGTTTGCATAACGCTTCCTATGGTGCCATGCTGCCTGTAGAAAAGCTATATCAAGGCAAAACCTTGGAGTACCAGTATTTATATATCCAAATGCCCGACACTGTAGAGAAAAGGGGGCTGCATATTCAGCCCAAGGGGAAATATCTGCGTGCCTTTTGCAAGGGCAGTTGGGATAAATTGCCTGTACGTTATCATGAAATCCTTTCGTATGCAGAAAACCGCAATTTGAAATTAACCGGATTTGCATATGAAAAAGGTATCAATGAGATGGTCATTGATACCTTGGATGATTATATCACACAGATAGAAATACAGATCGAAACAAAATAGCCTGTCTTTTTCTTATGATAGCAAAAGCCCCTGTGGTTTTCCACAGGGGCTTTTCAAAGACTTGCTTGCATAGCGGTATCCCTGATATTTTATGCAGTAGCCTGACAAGCGTTGTTTTTCTTTTCGTCCAGTCTGGAAACAATGACAGCGCAAGAGGCATCACCCGTGATATTGACAACGGTACGCCCCATATCAAAGATACGGTCAATCCCAACAATCAGTCCAATGCCGGCAACAGGTAAACCAACACTTTCCAATACCATTGCCAGCATGACTAAGCCTGCACCCGGTACACCGGCTGTGCCAATTGATGCCAGTGTGGCTGTCAGTATAATGGTAATCATTTGTCCAAATGTCAAGTCCATACCATAACATGCCGCAATAAATACAACACATACCCCTTGATAAATGGCAGTACCGTCCATGTTGATGGTGCATCCCAGAGGCAGTACAAAGCCGGCAATTTCCCGTCTTGCCCCCAGTCTTTCGGAGGATTCGAGTGTAAAGGGAAGTGTGCCTACAGAGGAAGCGGAGGAGAATGCCATCAATATTGCAGGAAGCATTTCCTTGAAAAACCGTATGGGCGATATGCCGGCGAGTGTTTTGACGGTAATGGAATATACAACAACCATATGCAGGATATAGCCGGCATATGTAACAGCCAGTACCATAATCAGATTTGTCAGCAGCTTGGGGCCGTTTTCCGCTACAACGGGACAAATCAGACAGGCAACGCCAATGGGCGAAAGCTTGATGATAAAGTCCATAATTTTTAAGAATACTTCATTAAAGCTCTCTACCACCTGTCCGGCTAGTACACCTTTTTCTTTTGCCAGCAAAATACCGAAGCCAAGGAACAATGCAATGACGATTACCTGTAGCATAGATGCATTGGCAAGCGGCTGTATGAAATTGGCAGGGAAGATGTTTACCAAAGTATCCATGATATTCTGTGCTTCGCCCGGTTCATATACCGCACTGGAAGTATCCAGTACCACAAATAAATCTTTGGCAACGGAGGATAAGAGCAATGCCAATGTAACTGCAAATGCTGTGGTACACATGTAGTAAATAATGGTTTTGCTGCCGATGGCGCCAACACGGCGGATATCCTCCATAGAGATCACGCCGACTGTGATGGAACAAACAACAATCGGAACAACAATGAATTTCAATAAATTCAGGAATATGGTGCCAAATGGTTGGATGTACTGTTTTGCAAAGTCTGCGCCCTGCATACCAAATGGCTGCGCACGCATCAGCAAAAGTCCGGCAGTGATGCCTACCAGCAATCCAATGAAAATCCAAAAGGCAAGAGGCAATTTTTTCTTTTCACGCAATAGAAACACTCCTTTTTGGTTTGATATAATATAAGCTGTTTTTTATTATACAAATAAAATATCTATATGACAAATGTTTTCTTGAAAATAAGAGCATTTCTCTGGTTTTTATGGTATAAAATACGGAAAAAATACTATAATATTCCCTTTTTTGGTATCATTTGTAAGTTTTGCTTCTGTTTTTTGTCATACAGCATACAAAAAAAGCCCTTGTACAAAGCATGGACGCTTTGTACAGAGGGCTGTGGCATTATTTTTCCAGTTTTGTCTGCGGATCTACACTTTGCCCGTCTTTTGTGATGCCAAAGGAGAGATGCTCACCCAGTTTGCTCCGGTATTTTGTGGGATGATCTACGGTGCCGATGGTTTGTCCCTGTGTGACGCTTGCGTCTTTTTCGGGCAAACCTTCCTTTTGCAGCGGACCGTATGTAGTCCGCCAGCCATTGCTATGCTCGATCATAACCGTTCTGCCGTTTTCGGGATCATCTTTGATTTCTTTCACTATGCCATCTGCTGCGGCTGCTACCTTTGTATTTACAGGGGCAGCAATACATAGGGTATCATTGGTGCGGTATTGCTCCAAAGTGGGGTCATAGACTGCCTTGTCTTTGCTGTAGGGCAATACCACTTCCCCTTGTACAGGCCAGCAGAAGGTGACTTCTGTTGTTTTGGGAGCCGGTTTGCGTTCTGCGCTTGGTGCTTCCTGCGATTTGGTTTCTGTTTTTGTTTTTGCATCGGAATCGGGCTGTACCTGCTTCTGGGACTCTTTTTGCTGCGCACGTTCTTGTTTTGCAACATCAAGTGTGGGTGTCTGTGGTGCTGTAACAGGTGAGGATATTTCCGCCTGAGGCTTTGCCTGTGCCGTGTCTTTTGGCAGATTGTCTTTGATACGGTGGGCAGAGTAATATGCCACACCGCTGGTCAGGGCAGCCACACACAGCCCCATAGATACCAGCATGGGAATCATTTTATTTTTATTTTGCATTTTCTCAACACCTCCAAGCATATTTTTGCCCGGAAATGTTTTGCTTATTCATTTATTTCAAACAAAATATCGGTGTAGTAATGCGAGAGTATTTGATGATAGTCATAGCCTGCATCTGCAAATGCTTTTGCGCCGTATTGGCTCATACCGGCGCCGTGCCCATAGCCCTTTGTGGTAAAGGTAAAGGTATTGCCGTGTTTTGTTACGGTAAAATCGGTGCTGCGCAATCCCAAGGCAGATCGGATTTCCTGTCCGGAAAATGTTTTTTTGCCAACGGTGACACGCAGCACATAGCCGGCATCGCTGCGTATGATATGAGAAAACGTCAGTTTGTCTGCGGGAAAACCCAGATTGCCGTAGGCAGAGAGCTTTTCCCATACCTCTGTATCTGAGTATGTGACAAGAGCAGTATGATCGGGTGCAGTTGCATCGCCGCTGCTCTCCACACTGCGTAAATAGGGCAGAGCCTGCGTCCATACATGTTCGGAGTCCTCCGTTTTTCCGCAGCTCTGGGCATGAAATGCAGCCAATATCGGCTCTCCGTCGTACACCATGATTTCCCCAGCGGTCTGAGCTACGGCATCTCGTACAATGGCGGCATATTTCTCATAGTCTGCGCCCCATTTTTTCTTTTGTGCATCGGTATCCGCATAGGCTTGTCCTACATCATAAAGCACATGTGTGCTGTGATTTTCCTGCATTTTGCGTACCTGATATGTCCTTGCGGCTACCGCCTGTGCTTTCAATGCTTCCGTAGGAAAGAGCGCCGGCATTTCCGCTGCCACCACACCGACCACATATTCCTCCAGTTCATTTTGCGGGAAGGGTTTGTCTGTCGTTTCTTGGGGGATTGCTTGCAGGTATTCGTCTAAGCCATACAAGGATTGTACCTGTGCAATCGTTTCTGCGGAAAATCCACCCATTATGAATGTGACAAGCAGGGGAAGCAGTACAACGGCAAGCAGCACATAAATCAGAATATAAGAACATATTTTTTTGATCCAACGCAGTTGCATAGACGTACCCTCTCAATCATGGTTTTGTATTAGTTTATGCAGGGAATGTGAATACAAGACCACAATCAGAGGAAGGCAGAAAAAAACAGACACTGCCGTTTGGCAGTGTCTGTATATGATTCTTTTGAAAATCAGCCGAAACTTATTTCAGGTTTGCTTTGATTACTTCTGCAATACGTGTGATACCTTCAACGATCTTTTCTTCAGGCATGCAGGAGTAGTTCAGGCGGAAGTGGTTTTCTTTACCGCCGTTGGGGAAGAAGCTGCCGCCGGGAACGTAAGCAACTTTCTTATCCAAGCACTGTTTTGCCATAACCTTTGCATCAATGTAGTCAGGCAGTACAACCCATGTGAACAGACCACCTTCGGGATGAGTGAATTTTGCTTCCTTCGGGAATGTTTCTGCCATTGTTTTGAGCATGCAGTCACGTCTTTTGCAGTATACTTCTTTGATTTTGTTTACGTGATCATCCAAGTTGTACATATCCAGGAATCTATCGGCAATCAGCTGGTCAATGGTAGAGGACTGAAGGTCAGCGCCCTGTTTGATGAAGTTGTATTTGCCAAGGATTTCTTGGGAAGCGCATACCCAGCCAATACGCAGACCAGGTGCCAGGATCTTGGAGAATGTACCCAGGAAAATAACCAGATCTTTGGTATCCATGGATTTCAGAGAAGGCATGTTTTCGCCTTCAAAACGCAGTTCGCCGTAAGGGTTATCTTCTACAACAGGGATTTCGTATTTGTTTACGATATCCATGAATTTCTGACGTCTTTCCAGTGTCCATGTTTTGCCTGTAGGGTTCTGGAAATCAGGAATAACATAGATCATTTTTACGTTCTTTGTTGTTTCCAGAATTTTTTCCAGTTCTTCTGTAATCATACCATCGTCGTCTGTGGGAACCTCCATAAATGTGGGTTCACAAGCTTTGAACGCATTTACAGCACCCAGATAGGAAGGGCTTTCCAGCAGAACAACATCACCAGGGTTGAGGAATACACGAGCGGAGAAATCCAGACCCTGCTGAGAACCACTTGTGATCAGGATGTGATCGGGTGTGGTTTTGATACCATTTTTTGCTTCCATTCTAGCTACGATTTTTTCACGCAGTGTCAGCAGACCTTCTGTTGTTGTGTACTGCAATGCAACACGACCAACTTCATCCATAACTTTGATGCAAGCTTCCTTAACGCCTTCGCAAGGGAAAAGTTCGGGAGCGGGCATACCACCAGCAAAAGAGATGATATCGGGTTTGGATGTCAAAGCAAGAAGTTCTCTGATTTCAGAACCTTTCAGAAGGTTCATTCTGTTTGCATACTGTACCATTGGAAATTCCTCCTTATTATGTAAGTTTGTAAAATAGTAAGTTTCAATTTCTTGTCTAACAAAGACAAATAAAATGGATGGTTTCTCAAAGAAATGACGAAAAACACAACCCTTTTCTTTATTAAAACACAAATAATGTACAAAGTCAATGGGCAAAGTTGAAAACTTCCATATCCTTGCTTGTTACATCTTGCTGATAAAAGCGGGGGATCAGAGGGGGTGTTTTCGGCTTTTTGTCTGTAGAGAGGCATATTTTGGAAAACAGTGCATATACTGATAGAGCGAAAGGAGGGCACTGTATGGAAAAGAGAAACAAAAAAAGGCTTCTGTGGCGTAATCTGCTCGCTATGACAGTATTTTTGCTACTGCTGCCCATTGGCTGGCAAAAGGGTGCGGCAAGGCTTGCGCTTTGCGAAATATTGCCGGGACAAGTTCCAATCATCAATACAGTAGAAGCAAAGGAGCTGCATGCAGACAATGCCGTACAGGGGGAAAACCCACAGGCGCTCATAGGAGTAGAGGATATATGCTTTGCGGAAGAACCAAAAAGCGTACCGGCTGTTTCGCTTTCTGCACAGGAGCTTTCCAACATGCAGAATTTTGAATACCTAAAAAAAAATTATTATATTGTGGATGCACGTACCATGCTCTTTCCGGAAGATATTGTGGCAGAGCAGGCATTACAGAAAGATTTGACCATTGACCAAAATATAGAGGGACCGAAGGTGTTGATTTTTCATACACATATTTCAGAGCGTTTTGCAGACAGCGATCCAACAAAGGGAAAGGAGGAAGGTGTATGGGGAGCTGCGGAATATTTGAAACAAATTTTAGAAGAACAATATGGGATAGAGGTATTGCATCATGACGGGGTATATGATGTGGTAGACGGCAAAGGGCAAATTATGGGGGCATATGAGCGTATGGATGCACCCATTCGTCAAATTTTGAAAGAAAATCCTTCCATACAGGTCTGTATTGATATGCATCGGGATGGTGTGGCAGAGGGAACCAGACTGGTAAGCAACATCAATGGCAAGGATTGTGCAAAGATTATGTTTTTCAATGGGCTGTGCCGTTTCAATCAGGACGGGAAACCCGTACCGATCAGTGGCTTGGAAAATCCATATGTTGCAGATAATCTTGCCTTCAGCCTGCAAATGAAAACACAGGCAGATGCCAGATTTCCGGGGCTGACACGTAAGATATATCTCAATGCCTATCGTTTCAGCCTGCATTTCCTGCCTCGGGCAACCCTGATTGAGGTGGGGGCGCAGACGAATACCAAGCAGGAAGTACATAATGCCATGGAGCCTCTGGCAGAGGTGCTTGCCTCTGTGCTTTTGGATCAGGAATGATTTTTTTCTTGAGGGTGGATGGATACGGCAAAAGTAAGGCGCTGCTGGGCTTTTTGGTATATCAAACCATCCATAAAAAAAGCAGTCGCAGCATCGTATGCAATGTCTGCATAAGCACAGCCTCCAGCTGCAACACTTTGCAGCTGGAGGCTGTTTTTGTTCGTTTGTTTGATACGCTTTAGTATTTGTCGCTGCTCATGCCACTGCCATTGCCATACTGTGCATACATTTGCAAATCCATATCGTTGTCAACCTGATCGGCGGAATACAGTTCTACGGATTTGTTGGAGGGCTGTGCCTGCATGGAAGGCTGAGAGAACGCATTCATGGGGTCAGAAAATCCCATACCGCTGGACTGTCCGTCACGCAGCGTAAAGCCGGAAACCAATTCTTTCAGCAGCTCTGCCTGACTGGAAAGTTCTTCGCTGGCAGCTGCACTTTCCTGGGCAGTTGCGGAGTTGGTCTGTACAACACTTGCAATCTGATCCACACCAACGCTGATTTGCTGCGCTGCTTCTGCTTGAATCTTGCTGTTTTCGGTAATTGCAGACATACCGGATACGGCAGTTTTTGCACTGTCTGCGGTCTGTTCCAGAGATGATGCGGTATTGTTTACAATCTGCATACCATTGTCTACTGCATGTATAGAGCGTTCGATGAGCGCAGCTGTGCTTTTTGATGCTTCTGCACTCTTTGCAGCAAGGTTTCGTACCTCATCGGCAACCACAGCAAAGCCTTTGCCCGCAGAGCCTGCTCTTGCAGCTTCCACGGCTGCATTCAGAGCCAGAATATTGGTCTGGAATGCAATATCTTCAATGGTCTTGATAATACGGCTGATTTCACTGGAGCTGGTATTGATTTCGTTCATGGCAGCAATCAAATCCTGCATTTTCTGATTTGCTTCTACCAGCATAGTGCCGGCTGTCTGTGCTGCATGGTTGCTTTCTTCTGCATTTTTGGCATTGACCTGAATGTCCTCTGTTATTTTGCTGATGGTAGCTGCCAATTCTTCCACGGAAGAAGCTTGCTCGGTTGCGCCTTGGCTCAGCGCCTGCGCACCGCAGGATACCTGATCGGAGCCGGAAGCAACCTGTTCTGCTGCAATATGGATCTGAGATAATGTACTGCTGAGTCTGTTGTTGATATCATACAGACTGGTGCGGATACCGGCAAAATCATCGGGATAGTATTCATCTACCGTATCTACATCAAAATTGCCACGTGCCATTTCGCCCAATACACGACGGATATCTTCAATAGAAGCACTCAAACCGGCTACCAAATCCTTGGAGGCATTGACCAATACACCTGTTTCGTCCTTGGCGTCAATGTCGGGCATTGGTGTATGCAGGTCGCCCTTTGACAGCAGCAGCATACGATCTGCACATTGGCTGATGGGAGAAGCAATTTTTTTGGAAACAATGCCTGCAATGATGATGGAAACAACGATGGAGATGATGGCAATTGTAATAATGGTAACAATGGATATTACGGTAGAAGCCATAAAATCATTTGTTTTTGCACAAATTGCAAGACTCCAGTTATCGGTGTTTTCCAAGGGGGCATAGGCGGAGATTTTCTTGTCTCCGTTTATTTTGTAGTTTCCAACACCGATTTCGCCAGCCCGCATTTTTGCATGTATTTCTGCCAAAGCATCCAGTTCTTTATTGGAAGCTGCCTCCTGTTCGATGTTTTCTACACAAACCTTGGATGAATCAATGTCTGCAATGGTAAAGCCGTTTTTATCAATCACATATGCAGCACTGCTTTTGCTGATATGGATATTGCTCATGATATCGTTCAGGAAGTTTTCCTTTGGTACAAAGTAAACGCAGCCAATCGGAGCTTTGGAGGTGTCGCCATCCTTCCAAAGTGGTGCGGCAACCACAAATGTGGGTTTGTTGGTATCTTTGCTGATGACGGGAGTGGAAACGACTGTTTTTCCGCTCATTGCCAGATTGAAATAGTCACGGTCAGAATAATTTTTGCCATTTAAGATACTGATACCACTGCTGTTGAGGATATTCCCTCTTTCCATATCGTATTTCTGTACCCAAATATTCATGAATCTCTCTTTTTCTTCTTTGGGTGTATTCGGATCTGCAATGTTGTTGCGCATACCAAATGTTTCGGCAGCGGTGCGATATACATTCAGCTGTTGTTCCACATATTTTGCTGTCATTTGTGCGGTGATAGACATATCACTTTTGAGCTGTGCAAAGGAATTGCGGTAATTCATAACGCTGCTGATGCTGCCAAGCAACAATAGAAATACCATTGTGGTAATCCCCATACTGAAAATGATTTTTTGACGTATACTTTTCATTTTTTTACTCCTCCCCCAATTGTACATTTTCCTTAGTCGTAATATACAAGTATTGTCTCATATCCCATCTATACGTCGCAGATACTTGAGATGTGTTTAAAAAGAATAGCATATTTTGTCTAAAAAAGCAATCTGTAATTTTGATTTTTTACAATATTTGTACAATTGCATTGGTGCGAATACATAAAAAACAACAGAGCTATGATAGAAAATATAGCTCTGTTGCATAGATTTTGCCTTATGCGTTTCTGGGTTTGTATATTTTGCGGATAACCAAAATGGTGACAATCAATGAAAGAATCGCAATGGGCAGATTGATCATCCAATTTTGGATCAGTGCAGTTAAAATATAGTTGACTGCGGCAACAACAGCTACCATGATCGCATAGGGCAGCTGTGTGGATACATGGCTGATGTGGTCGCATTGTGCGCCGGTGGACGCCATGATGGTGGTATCGGAAATAGGGGAGCAGTGGTCGCCTGCTACAGCGCCGGAAAGTGTTGCGGCAACTGTAATTACCATCAGTTCGCTGGAAGGATCCAAAATGGGAACGACGATGGGCAGCAAAATGCCGAATGTACCCCAGGATGTACCGGTGGAAAATGCAAGGAATACAGCAATTAAGAATACAAAGAAAGGCAGCAGGATATTGAGTATGCTTGTACTGTCCTTCAAAAGGCCTGCCACAAACATGTCTGCGCCCAAAAGACCTGTGATGCCGCTCAGTGTCCATGCAAATGTCAGAATCAATATCGCAGGTACCATTGCACGGAAGCCTTCCGGCAAACATTCCATAAATTCATGGAATGTCAGTACACGGCGGGGGATATACAGCAGGAATGTCAGCAGCAATGCCGCAACAGAACCAAGCGCCAATGCAACAGAAGCCTGACAGTTCGCAAATGCATCCACAAAGGATGCTCCGTCAAAGAATCCGCCCGTATAAATCATAGCGACAATACAGCAGATAATCAAGAGGATTACAGGCAGCACCAGATCAATCACGCCGCCTTTGCCGGTTATTTCTGTGGCAGAAGCGTTTTCAAAAGGTCTGGAGCTTGTGGTATACAGGTCGTTGTTTACCTGTGCATTATGCTCATGGCGGTACATGGGACCGAAGTCAAAGTTGAGCAGTGTCAATGTAATCATTGCAATGATGGTAAGCAGTGCATAGAAGTTGTAGGGAATGGCACGAATGAACAGCTCTAAGCCGTTGTAGCCCTCTACCACACCGGATACTGCGGCAGCCCATGATGAAATGGGTGCAATGATACAGATGGGTGCAGCTGTCGCATCAATGATATAGGCAAGCTTGGCACGGGATACCTGATGGGTATCTGTAACGGGACGCATAACGCTGCCGACAGTCAGGCAGTTGAAGTAGTCGTCTACGAATACCATAACACCCAGAAGGAATGTGGAAAGCAAAGCCCCTTTTCTTGTTTTGATTACAGACGATGCCCAGCGACCATAGGCGGCAGAACCGCCTGCTTTATTCATAAGGGCAACCAAAACACCGAGTACAACCAGAAAGATCAGTATTCCGGCGTTGGAGCTGCGAGAGATGTTTGAGAGCAAACCGCCTTCTGTCTGATCGGTAACGATCACCAGAAATGCCTGTTTGATATCAAAGTTTGTGTAAAACAATGCACCTGTTACAATACCCACAAAAAGGGAGGAAAAGACCTCTTTTGTGATCAAAGCCAGTATGATTGCAATCAGTGGAGGCACCAAAGACCATATGGAAGCATACATCTTGCTGGTGATTTCCGAGGCTTCCTGCTCAGCGCCGAATACGGAGCATGCCAGAAGCAGTATCAGCGCAGAGCTGATCAGAACCAACTTTGTCCAGCTGGATTTTTTTTGTTGATGAACCATAACGCAAAATCTCCTCTCAAAATGATTTTATAAAATAATTGCTTATGACAAATAGAACGCTTTTGCAAAGGTGCATAAAAAAAGTCCTGTGGCATATGCGCACAGAACCAATGCATCGACAGAAATGTCAAACGCATGCAAATTGTTGTTTGCAGGTGTGATAGCGCTCCACAAAAGTGACAGTCCGCAGAATATTTTTCATACGTCCCAGCACTGCTGCCATCGGGCGTGCAACAGTACTTCGGCAGCTACGCCTTTTCCCCCGCTGCTGCCCAGCATTTCCTCTGTGGGGGTACTCATCGCATCTGCACCTCTATCTGTTTGTATCTGAAAAATATCAGATATCGTTTATCCATTCATAACATATTGATATCACAAAGTCAAGTCTTTCTGTCAAAATTGACAGAGATTGTAAAAAAAAGAGGGGATGGCACAGCTGCAAAAAGAAATATCAGAAGCTTACGCACAGAAAATGGTATACAGTATACAAAACATTGTGCGACAGATTATGCTTTTGCTTTTACAAAAAAGCAAGTATAATTGTAAAGAAGGTATCATAATAAAGAAATGTTCGTACAAACAGTAAGCCAAGAAAGGAATGATAAGTATGGCAACACCACATATTGCAGCAGAAAAAGGTGCATTTGCAAAAACGGTATTGATGCCGGGCGATCCGCTGCGTGCCAAATTGATTGCAGAAACCTATTTTGAAAATCCCGTGCTGGTCAACAATGTACGTGGTATACAAGGGTACACAGGCACATATAAGGATGTTCCGATTTCTGTTATGGCAAGCGGCATGGGGATTCCTGCCATCGGCATCTACAGCTATGAGCTGTATTCGTTTTATGGCGTGGAAAATATCATACGCATTGGCTCAGCAGGCGCATTGCAGCAGGAGGTACATCTGCGGGAGCTGATTGCGGCAACCGGTGCGCATACGGATTCCAATTTTGCAGCACAGTACGGCTTAAACGGCACAGTGGCTCCTGTGGCAGACTATACACTGCTTTCCACCGCAGTAGAAGCTGCCCAAAAATTACAGCTTCCCATGCATGTGGGAACGGTATTTTGCAGCGATGTATTTTATGATGACGATCCGCAATCCACTGAGAAGTGGGCAAAGGTCGGCGCTTTGGCAACAGAAATGGAATCCGCAGGCTTATACTGGACAGCACAGCGTCTACGCAAACGTGCGCTCACACTTGTAACGGTTTCGGATCATATCCTGACAAAAGAGAAGCTCTCGGCAGAGGATAGACAAAATACATTCTCTCAAATGATGGAGCTTGCGCTGGAAACAGCGGTGGCAATGGCGCAAAAATAAGCGGTAGCTGTGCCCATCAAGGCGGTCAAAGCCATTGGCTGCACTTTTGCCATTTGAAAAACAGCAGACCTGCGTATAACAGGAATATTTCTCGAGCGCACAACATAGCGATGGCATAACAGAACCTTTTGCAAAGGCTTGCAGGGCTTTGGGAAAACGGCGCAAGACATGTTTTCTCTGCAAAAGAGCAAAGGGAGGAAGCTTGGGAGAGGGGGGAATATGGTATCATTTTCCCTCTGCCAGAGCTTATGGTATTTTGTCATAGGAAAAAGCACGTCCCTTCTCTGGGTATGGCTGCGGCTGGATTTGATTGCAGCAAAGACAAGTATGGCGCCAAAGAGCGAAAAAACACTGGAAAGATGCAGAATACATTGACAAAATCAGTCTTTGTAGTATATAATTTATCAATGATTTTTGTGGGTGGCAAAAAAGCCATCCCTTTTCCTTGTAGATCATAAAATCAAAATATATTTTTGGGAGATGACAAGCAAATGGCAGAAGCAAAGAAAGTAGTCATGACCTATGAAGGTCTGAAGAAAATGGAGCAGGAACTGGAAAACCTGAAAACTGTCAGAAGAAAAGATGTAGCAGAGAAGATCAAGGAAGCACGTGGACAGGGCGATTTATCCGAAAATGCGGAATATGATGCAGCAAAAGAGGAACAAGGCGAGATTGAAACACGTATTGTACAGCTGGAAAATTTGCTGAGAAATGCAGAAGTCATTGATGAAGAAGCATTGATGATGGATATAGTCAATCTGGGTTCTAAGGTGACGGTATTGGATGTGGAATTTGATGAGAAGATGGACTACACCATTGTTGGTTCTACAGAAGCAGACCCTATGAACGGCAGAATTTCCAATGAATCCCCCTTGGGTACTGCGCTGCTGGGGAAAAAGATCGGCGAGAGCGTGATGGCAGATACCCCCGATGGTGAAGTGGAATTCAAGATTTTAAATATCCAGAGATAAAAAAGAGCAGGAGGAAGCGCAAATGGCAGAACAGAAGCAGCCTGCACAGGAGCAGGAATTGACACAACAGGAATTGACAGAGCAGATTCGTATCCGCAGAGAAAAGCTGGCACAATTACAGGAGGAGGGCAAAGATCCGTTTCAGATCACAAAGTGTGAAGTGACACACCACAGTGACGAAATCAAAGATCACTTTGCTGATCTGGAGGAAAAAGATGTTGCCATTGCTGGTCGTCTGATGAGCAAACGTATTATGGGCAAAGCTTCTTTCTGCAATATTCAGGACAGAAACGGAAACATCCAGTCTTATGTCAGCCGTAATGATATTGGCGATGACGCATATGCAGCATTCAAAAAATTCGATATTGGCGACTTGGTAAGCATCAAGGGCTTTGTATTCAAAACAAAGACAGGCGAAGTTTCCGTACATGCAAAGGAAGTCACACTGCTTTCCAAGAGCCTGCAGGTATTGCCTGAAAAATTTCACGGTCTGAAAGATCAGGAATTGCGTTACCGTCAAAGATATATGGATTTGATTGTCAATCCCGAGGTGCGTGATACATTTATCAAACGCTCTCGTATTGTGACAGAAATCCGTAAATTCTTGGATCAAAAGGGCTTCTTGGAAGTAGAAACACCCGTATTGCAGACCATACCCGGTGGTGCTTCCGCAAGACCGTTTATCACACACCACAATACATTGGATATTGATATGTACTGCCGCATCGCTTTGGAGCTGCCGCTGAAAAGACTGATTGTTGGCGGTTTTGAACGTGTATACGAAATCGGTCGTGTATTCCGTAATGAAGGGATTTCCGTACGTCATAATCCGGAATTTACATTAATGGAGCTGTATCAGGCATATACAGACTACAATGGTATGATGGATATTACAGAAGAAATGTTCCATAGCGTTGCGCAGAATGTATTGGGTACCACAAAAATACAGTATGGTGGCTATGACTTGGATCTGGGGCAGCCCTTTGCAAGAAAAACAATGGTAGATGCGGTAAAGGAATTTTCCGGCGTAGACTTCGACCAGATTGCAGATACGCAAGAAGCAAAGAAGGTCGCAGCAGAGCATCATGTGGCATTTGAAGAACGCCATGTCAAAGGTGATATCCTGAACCTGTTCTTTGAAGAATTTGTAGAAAAGAACCTGATTCAGCCCACATTCATCATTGACTACCCTGTAGAAATCTCTCCTTTGACAAAGAGAAAACCCGACAAACCGGAATTTACGGAACGTTTTGAGCTGTTTATTGTCGGCAGAGAATATGCCAATGCATACTCCGAGCTGAATGATCCGATTGACCAGCGTCATCGCTTTGAATATCAGGAATATCTGAGAGAAGCGGGGGATGACGAAGCCAATATGATTGATGAGGATTTCCTGACTGCCTTGGAATACGGTATGCCTCCTACCGGTGGTCTGGGTGTGGGGATTGACCGTTTTGTTATGTTGCTGACAGAATCCGTTTCTATTCGTGACGTCATTCTGTTCCCCACAATGAAACCAATTGAACAATAAGGAAAGAATCCAATAGAATCGCATACATGAAAATGGGCAATCCCTTTATGGGCTTGCCCGTTTTTTATGTTTGATTATGGTTATGCGTTAGTAGGGTAATTCAAAAGCAGCTATGCTGATTTATTCATAAAGCTTTTGAAAACGGTTTCCCAACAGGCTTGCCGTTTTTGCAGACATTCCGGTATGCAGTCCCGCCAATGCAGACTGTCCGAGGATCTCGCCAAAGGGATCTGCATACTGCGCCTTGTCCTCTGTTTGCGTATCGCTGAGTATGGCGGATAGAGAGGCGCTGGTACGGTATTTCAAAGATTCCACAAAAAGAAGATAGTCCATTTGTGTGAAGTCTATAAATTGCAATATGGATTGTGCAAGCTCCGCTTGTTGTTTGGATGGTTCTATAGAGGGGGTGTATGTGCCTGCATGCAACGCATCCCCTGCATATGCCATGACTTTTTTGACATAATTCTGTGTTTCACGAAATGGCGGAATGCCGCCGTATTTTGCAACATTTCCGCTGCCGGCATTGTATGCTGCCAAAGCCAAGGCGGTATTTCCATTGTATTTTTTGAGCATTTGGCTGATGTATTTTGCGCCACCCATGATATTCTGTTCCGGATCAAAGGAGTCTGTCACCCCAAGTGCCTTTGCGGTTGTGGGCATCAGCTGCATCACGCCCTGCGCACCTGCACAGGATACTGCCTTTGGATTGAAATTGGATTCTGCCTTTGCAATTGCTTTGAGCAGTGCATTGGGTACATCATACATCTGTGCTGCCCGTTCAAATATGGCATCCAAAGACTGTGTTGCATGCGCCATTGCATCGGAGAATGCAGCCGTTTTTGGCTGTGCAGCCACATATGTGTTGTCAGAAATTGCTGTATGCTGTGTGGCTTGAATTGGTCGCATATCCGTTCTTCCCCCTTATATTTTACGAAAAGATGTTTTGGGTAAATTGTCCAAAACAATCTCTGTGTCAATCATCTTTTTTATTATATCATATATTTTTATCTTTTCTATAAAAAATTTGTCTTAATTTGTATTTTTGTATCGTATGATAAGTAGAAAGGAGCATGTATATGAGAAATTGGAAAGAAATAGAAAGTGCAGAATACTTTGTGCAAACATATGCAGATATGATTTTACGTATTTGTATCGCATATGGTTTGTCAAAGGAGGATGGCTTTGATCTTTGTCAAAACATCTACATCAAATTATTTGAAAAAAATCTTTCCTTCGCCACCATAGAGCAAGAACGGGCATATCTGCGCAAAATGGCAGTCAATGCATGTAAAGATTTGCGCAAAAGCTGGCATTTCAAAACCAGAAGCTCTGTGGAGATGCAAAGTACCATACAAAGCTTGGGCGGAGAGTATGAAAAAATGGAAACATTGGAAATTCTGCGCAGCCTTCCTATGAAATACCGTGAGGTCATTTATTTTTGTTGTATAGATGGATTGTCCTGCGAGGAAACAGCTGTAGTGCTTGGTAAGACAGTATCTTGTGTGCGCAAACGCTTGAGCAGAGCAAGAAAAATGATTGAAAGGGAAATGGGGGGTATTTATGTATCAAGAACAGTGGAATAATATCAAGTTTTCAGAACAGGAAAAGAAAGCATTGACAGAACGTATTTGCAGCAATATGCAGCAGCAGCCAAAGCCCGTACGCTTATGGCACAGGGCATGCAGGCAATTTGCCATCGCCATGCTGCTGATGATTGGGATTTCTGTAGTGGGATATGCGACAGGCAGCATGCGCAATGTCATACAAGATACCTTTGAGGGCAGTCCGACAGCCATGGCAGAGTTGAAGAAGGATACGGTATATCTGGGGCATACGAAGCAGTGGAAGGGCTGGAGTATGACATTGACGGATGTGGTAGCGGATTATGCGGATGTATTGGTCGGTTTTGAAATCAAATCTCCGGAAAATATCAAATTTAATCCGGAGCATAATTATCATTTTGAAGATTTTTCGGTACGTGTCAGACCAAGTACAAAGAAAACGTTTGGATATTATATACAGGATATGACTGTAGTGGATGAACATACGCTGACGGGTATTTTGCATATGCAAACGGAGGCTCCTTTGCATGATAGAAAATTGTCTATCAAATTTACAGGTTTTGAGAACGTCATTGATGAATTGGATACAACATCCAAAACAGAGCGCTATATCCGTCATACCTGCACACAGGAGTATAAAGCCGTTCATAAGCATGCTTTCCGATTCCGAAACATTCGGCTGGATGCTGCCACCATGCCCATTGCATGGACACCAAATGAAACGGTATCCGTATTCCAAGGACAAGCCAATATAACCAAAATTGTTGTATCACCGCTTTCTGTAACTGCAAGAGCAGAGGGCGAAGGCTGCAAAGACCATCACTGGAAACCAACCAGCCGTCCAGAGGCATATCATGACAGTACATTAAAAGCATTGGATGGTTCGGTATATAATGAGGGCTGCTTGAGAGAATTGGATTTGAAGGTGATTTTGAAGGATGGTTCAGAAGTAATGTGTACACACAGATCCGGATCGTGTGAAGACAAAAAAGCACCGTATTATTTGGAACAAACAAAACGGTTCGACCAAGTCATAGATTTGGATGATGTGGATTACATCGAAGTATGTGGAAACCGTTATACCATTCCAAAAGAATCTCAATGAGCATACATCGTTTTTTACAAAATGTATGGGTACGCTATATGTAAATGTACCCATACATTTTTGCATCATACCCAAGTAACAGCTTCCTGATCCCAAAATGATATGATACTGTTTGTTCAGACTATTTTGCACAGCCTGATCAAAAAGGCGGAAAGGGGAATATAAAATGGGAAAATTGGATACGAGGGATATTGTAAAATGTGGATTGATGGCAGCGCTGATTTTTATATTTACATATACCTTCAAAATTCCTGCGCCAAATGGCTATACACATTTGGGGGATTGCTTCATACTGCTTTCTGTGCTGATTTTGGGCAAGGAGCGGGGGGCTTTGGCAGGTGGTCTGGGTGCAGCGCTTGCGGATATGATTGGCGGATATATGGTCTGGATTCTCCCTACATTCTTCATCAAAGCCATTATGGCTTATGTGATGGGGCTGGTGGTAGAAAAATGGATGCCGGATGTAAAGTTCAATTATGCCATTGGAGCGATTTTGGGTGGTATCATTCAGATTATATTGTATACATTGGTCAAAATGCCCCTCTTTGGTATGGCATATGCCATTACCAGAATGCCCGGTCTGGTGATACAGACACTGTTGGGCATTGCTTTGACTGTTGTTATTGTATTGATACTCAACAAAGCGCAGATACTGAAATGGATGAAGGAGTTGTCATGATACAATCGCCTACGACCGAAAGAGTTACAAGGCTCCTCCCACCGTCTCAAGACAGTGGGTTCTTGCCTACAACAAACCATAAGGAGACAGTAGAATGAAAAAAATAGACGCACACGCACATATTGGTACATTTGGCGGATGGGCAGGCTTGTCCCTGACGGCAGACGAACTGATTGAAAAAATGGATAAAAATGAAATTGAAAAAACATTTCTTTGTTCCGAGCCAAATGAACTTTGCTGGGAAGCAGTCAAAAAATATCCAGACCGTCTGATTGGGATGGTATATCCCAACCCCTTTGATGGACAAAAAGCAGTGGATATGATTTATGATTATGTACAAAATAAAGGCTTTCGAGGCATCAAATGCAATCCCCTCAGACATGCCTATGTAGCTGATGATACAATCATGGACCCGATTATGCAGGCAGCGGAGGATTTGGATATTCCCGTATTTATCCATTGCGGGCATCCGCCGTATTCTCTGCCATGGAGCATTGCACTTTTGGCAGAAAGATTTCCAAAGGTAAATGTGGTTATGATTCATATGGGGCATGGGCATGGCGTTTATATTGATGCAACGCTGAAAATGGCAAGAAGATACCCCAATCTGTATCTGGAAATGTCGGGTATGCCTATGCCAAGTAAAATCAAAGAGGCGTATGAAACCGTTGGTAAGGATCGTATTATGTTTGGTTCCGATGCCCCGTTCCATCCTGCGGAGGTAGAGAGCATGAAGGTGTTGTGCAGTGAATTGGATGAACAGGGAATTGAGGATGTATTCTATAACAATGCAGCCAAATTTATGAAATTGGTATAAAAAGAAAAAGCGGTGTATGCACACAGTATGTTGTGAGCGGCATCGCTTTTTTTGTGCTATGGGGAATTGGCGCAATCAAACAAACTGCGATTCCTACCATATGCATAAAGAATACCTTCAGACATTGCCCCAAACCCCACAAGCTATTGAAAATCCTCCTGTGAGGTGTTTCTATACAACACCACGCAGGAGGATTGACATCTGGGCATAAGAAGAATCGTACATTGATAGAAAATACCCGTTGAGAGAGCAATGAGAACGATGACAGATGACGACATGGTTTTTTCTGTCATTGCCATCATGATATGTATGAGTGAATCAAGATATTCATCCATCGGATTACTCAAAATATTCTACAAAATCAAACGCACCAATTGCTTCGCAAACATTACAAACGTCAGGTCGCTGCTCAAAGATGGAACCACAGAACTGGCAGCGATAGCCTTGTTTTTTGACTTTTTCCTTCTTATTGGTTTCCGTATCCATACCCTGCGGTTTGGACTGTCCGCTGTTTTTGAGCTGTACCAGTAACTCCATGAACTGGTTTTCATGGCTTTTTTCAATGTTCGCAACATGCTCAAACATAATTGCGATATTTTCAAACCCATCCGCTCTGGCCTGTTTTGCAAATTCAGGATACATACTATGCCATTCTGAGTACTCCCCCATTGCCGCTACTCGTAAACAGTTTTCTGTTGAACTTGGTTTTCCGTTCAACAATTCATACCAAAGTCTTGCATGGGTCATTTCGTTGATCGCCATGCGTTCAAACGCTGCTGCGATCTCAGGGTTCCCATTTTTTTGAGCAGCCATAGCAAAGTAAGTGTATTTATTACGTGCAATAGACTCGCCTGCCAATGCAGCCCGTAGATTCTCTTCGGTTTTTGTGTTTTTGATGTCCATAATTATGCTATCCCCTTCCTGTTAAAAACTGTATGAAATATGATTGGTCAACCTCTGAATGTAACGTATCAGGAGCTGTACACAGCTCCTGCAAATCGTTTCCTTATTTTATTTTTATTATACCATACATTTGTTCTTTTTCAATTGTATATGTTCCCGTATGGTAAGGGTACCATGAACCGCAGCTGCTTCCGGAAAAACACCCCGCCATCTGTCAGTTGGCATACTTTGTAAATGGTGTCTACACAATTTGAAGCCAAAACAGCAATGCAACGAATATGCGCTGCTGCCGGAAAGGATGCTGTATATTTGGTTCCTATGATATCACATGATTTGTGTATACACGATGGAGGTCGTACAATAACGGCAAAATTTCAGAAATATGATTGTTGCCATTTTCGTGGTAGCGCATGTAGTGCAAGAGAAATTTTTTGATGCACGAAACGATGCAACAGACAAAACCCTCTGACAGAGGCAGGAGCGCAGAACCATCATCTTCGTCAGTGGTTCTGCCTTTTGATATATGATGTTTGTCATCGAAACCAAAAAAGCCAAATCCAGAGAAGCAATGTGAGAATACCGCCAAACAGCGCATACCATTCTTCCCGTTTTTTCATTTTTTCGATACGTGACAGCCATTGGCAATTGGGCTGTTGGGTGACATATAATCCGCCGAGCAGTCCACGGCGCACCTGTAAAATCAGCTTTGGCTCTCCACGCAGCATAAAAAACATATGACGTGTCATACGAAAATAGTATGTGATACCATTTTGTATGCCTTCCAGATAGTATCCGGAATGGATACCGGACGCAGATCCTGCCTCGCTGGTGATATAGCTGTGGCATTGCAGCAGACGCAGTTCCTGTTTTTTGCCATACATACGGTCGATTGCCGTTTCTGCCATACGTGTATAGCCAATGTTCATCAGACACAGCACAAGCAATCCAATGCCCATGCGTACGGTGTTGTATGATGCCAGATTCCAGCCTTGTATATCCAAAAGATAGCCTTGGATCTGTGCTTGTGCAAAGACATAGATCAGAGGCAAAAGCAAGCATATATATAATATGCAAAAACGTATGTGGGATTTTTTGCGTGTCCGCACATTCCAAAGCAATATTTCCGACATCCCACGACGACAGAGCAGAAACAGCAAAATACAAAGCAAAGCCATTAGCCCGTTGATTTGCATATCTTCTTGAAAATTGACTGTCATAGCAAAGACAGGAACGAGCCAGCCGCTCAAAAGAAGCCAGCCCTTACGGCTGCTGATTGCTGCTGCCAGCAGACAGCCATAAATAGACAATACGGTCATCAATCCCAGACATTTCATAAAGCATATCCTCAAAATATTGGTTCTAAAATTCTATGTTTGTATCAAATACCACGGAATACATCAGGGCGGAATTTGCCTCTGCGTCGGCTTTCTTCAATCTGCGACAGTATGCGATCCCGTTCTTTGTTGAGCGTACCGCCCAGTGCAATGAAATTGGAAGCATGGTTTGCACGGAACATGGTACCCTCTGCATCCACATTGCGGATAAACAGCTCTGTTTCGTCCAGTACCTCCATAGGGTTCATCAATTCAAATTCGCCTCTTGCATGCTGGTCAAACAGCTCTGTGCCGGGTTCGATCATCAGTGTCAAAAAACCAACGTATTCCGGCTTGATGGCAGAAACGACCTTTGCGCTTTCGATGGCATGTTCTCTCCATTTGTTTTTGCCACCCAAACCGGAAATCAGTGTCATAGACAAAATCATACCGGCTGCACGTACCTTTTGTCCGGCTTCTATCATTTCTGCTGCGGTCACGCCTTTTTTGACAGCGGTAAGCACTTCGTCTGCGCCGCTTTCCAAACCCATATATACCATATCCAAACCGGCTGCTTTGAGCTGTGCCAGCTCTTCGGGTGTTTTGTTCAAAATATCTTTCGGCGCACCATATACAGAGATCCGTTCCACCTCAGGGAAGTACGCATGACATTGATCCAAAATATACAAAAGGTCTTTCGTTTTTACAATCAATGCATCTCCGTCAGCTAAGAAAATACGGCGTACAGGGATACGATTGTAGTATTGTCTTGCCATTTCCAAATCCTCTGCCACATCCTCCAACGGACGGATGCGGAAGCTCTTGTCTTTGTACATATTACAGAATGTACAGGTGTTTCTTGCACAACCAATGGTCAGCTGTATGATAAGGCTGCCTGCCTCACTGGGTGGTCTGTAAACGGTTCCTTCATATCTCATGCTGCATCTCTCCTTTGATATCATATCATTCTATTTTGGTATAACGCAAAATCCCTTTTTTGCGATGGTTGGCATCAAATTTTGATTTTGGCAGAACGAACGCTCTGCCCTTTTGCAAATGTGTATACATATCAGTATCTCATCTGATTGTTTTATTATACAGGACAAATAGTTTGTATGCAAGCTGTTGTTTTCCAGCCTTTGCATTTGACAATTTGTCGTTTTTTGTCTATAATAAAAACGAATATTGTTAATTATGTTTTTGATTTTTTTCTTAGACCAAACTATGATGATGGACGGAGTATTTTGCCAATATAATTGTATGATGCTCCGTCTTTGTCTGTGTGCGGCTATGGAGAAATCCGGCGTGCGGCTGTACAGACTGTTGCATAAAAACAGCCCCCCATTTCTGTCAGCCAAGCAATGTGGCATCAAAAACTTAATTAAACGGTTTTCCCGTATTTGTACGGGGCAATCGGAAGCGGACAGTGTACTGTCCGCTTTTTTGGTTGAGGGGATTTGAGGGATTGTGTTTTATGGCAGTATATGCGGTTGTTTATGATTGTGTGGCATCCAATTCCAAATATTCCAGTATGGCTGCATAATATGCTTCGGCTGCCTTTTTACAGCCCTCTGCTGTACCAAAATTGCTGACATCCGCAGCATTTGTGACGAAACATTGCTCAACCAGCACCGCTGCACCATCCAATTTTTTGAGTACCCCAAAGGTATCGTAATCATATACCGTGGTATCGGTAGATTCTGCCATCCATTTTTGCAGACCGTTTTCGGACGGCACATAATATCCAAAGCGAATGCCGTCAATCCCACGCAGAGAATGCCCTTGATTTTGCATTTGCTGGGTGAGGGCATGGGCAAATGCCATGCTTTTTTCATAATTTTGGGAGCCGGGAACGCTGGGATAGCATTCAAAGCCACGTCCCAAGCCGCGGTCGTCGGCATTGCCATGTATGGAAATCATGACATCGGGCTGCCATTTGCGCAGCTGAATACACCGATGGTTGATATCCATGGTTTCGCCTTTTTCTCTTGTTTGCAGTATACGAAACCGCCCATCGTCTTTGAGCAGCTTTACCAATTCTTCTGTAGTTGCTTCTGTCAGCTCGACCTCATTTATGATTCCAACAGCCCCCACATCTGCACCACCATGTCCGGCATCAATGGCAACGCAATAGGGATGTGTGATGTAGTTATATAGATATAAGGCGCCAAATCCAATCCAGAATAAGACAAAGGCAGTCAACAACCGACGCAAACGGATGCGTCGTCTTTTGGCTGCCTGCCGTTTTCGTCTGATGGCAGCCTGTCGGCTTTCACGACGCATTATACAGAAAAGGCTTCGCCTTCTGCCTTAATATGTGCAACGTGTGCACCATAAGGCTTTTGCCGGAGTTTGCTGCAAACATCGTATTTGCGCCAGAAGTGCATGGGAAAGAGTACCTTTGCACCGATGTTTTCCATGAAATAATTGACGGCAAGGTCGTAGTATTCCTCCAGTCTGGGATCAGCCGGAATGAATGCGGCATCAATGGTTTCCCCCTCCAGGGAGTCGATTTCAGCACAGTAGCTTTTTTCAATATCCTGATTGAACGCATCGCTTTCACCCTTCCAGTGCCACCAGTTGAGGTCTCCGGCATGGAAGATCAGGCGATGTCCGGATTGCACCAAAAATGCAACGCCTTCATCATTGGAGGCAAGGGTGCGAATGTTCAGATCGCCTACCGTCAGGCTTTGATGCGGCTTGACATATGTGACATTCCCCTGGAAATCCTTTGGCAAATGTATATCATCCGAGAGTATGTAATGCACCTGCTTCTGGTTTGCCCAACGCAGGATATGCTTGTCAAAATGATCCTCATGTGCATGGGATACAAAGACATAAAATGGCTTGGGGGCATAGTCGGATGGCATCAGCTGATCCGGTTTGCCACCCTCTGTATAGTAGTCAAAAAGCATGACATTTTTTTTGGTTTCTACCAAAAAACCACTGTGATGTAAATAGGTGACGTTCATAAAACCATTCCTTCTTTCTCTGTTTTGGTACAGTATCAAACTTCACGCATAGCGCCGGTACGTGGATTCATCACAAAACCATATATCTCCACATCTTTATGGATGAGAGGGTGATTTTTGATGGTATCAATGGTGTTCTGTACGGAAGTACAGATATCACCAAAGCCGGTCAGCCATTGCTCAAGGTTTTTGTGGTTGGCATCTACATGTTCGATCACATCGCCGGATATGCCATGTGCCTTCATATTGGCAATCATTTTTTGGGCATCCAAGGCACGTCCGCCGCAATCATCATGACCGATGACAAGTATGGTATCCACATCCAGCTCATATATGGCAACCAGCAGTGAGAAAATCACGCTGCCATAAGGATGGGTGATTTGTCCGCCGGCATTTTTGATGAGCTTGACATCTCCGTTTTTGATGCCCAGTGCAGCCGGAAGCAGCTCTGTCATACGGGTATCCATACAAGAGAGTATCGCAATCTTGCGATCAGGATATTTTGTGGTAATATAGCGTTCGTACATACCATGCGCAACAAATATTTTGTTATATTCCAGCATTTTTTCTACACCTGGATTCATGGGTATTCCTCCTTATTTCTATTTTCTGCCCTGCCATTTGAGTACAGCGAATATGAGTACAAACCAGAGCAACAGCAATCCCAAAGCAAGAGGCAGCATCGCATCCAGCAGCTTGGCAGCGGGAATGACCTTGGCGGCAAAAAACAGTCCAAGTCCAACAACAATGAGATAGATGAGTGTCAAAATACCCATCGTATTTTTTGGGTTTTTCATCTGCAATCCTCCTACTTATCCATATTTCTTATGCTTTATTATATATGTAACGCAGTCAGAAAGCAATTTTTCCACATAAAAAAATCCGGCATTATTTTTTGTTTTCAGCATGCCGGATTTTCTATGATGTTCAAAAAAGAAAAGTGAGCAGACCTGTAAGCCGGGTTCTGTCGTGGACGGCCATCTATCTTGGTCTGTTGTTGCCAACAGCATCATGCGACGTTGTACAGAGGACGGACGAGCAGCCCGTTTTGCCCTCTTTGTCTTGCTTCGGGTGGGGTTTACAGAGCCTCCGGCGTTACCGCAGGAGCGGTGGGCTCTTACCCCACCTTTCCATCCTTACCTGTCCAAAAGGACAGGCGGTTTATTTCTGTTGCACTATCCTTAGAGTCGCCTCCACCGGCCGTTAGCCGGCACCCTGCTCTATGAAGCCCGGACTTTCCTCACTGCCATGCAGCGCGACCATCCAGTCTACTCGTTCCATATTATAAAGGGAATATGCCTTTTTGTCAAATATGGGAGATTAAGATGCAGCATGCAGCAGCTCTTTGGAATAAGAGTGTGTGGAGGTATAGCCCAATGCTTTTGTCAGCTCCGTCCAGTTGTAATACAGCTCGCCGTCAATGGTGTAGCCGGAAAGATTCAAAGCAGTACCATTGTAATTGAGTGCCGTTGCCGTCTTTTTGGTTATGCATCTGCCTGTATTTTGCAGCATCATTTCGTTGCCCAGCTGTATGCTGCCCTTTGTATTTTTCATAAAAATGGTATTTGTGGCAGGGTCGTAGCTTGCGGAAAAATCACCGTTTGCTGCAAGCATCTGTGCCACATCACGCAGGCAGGCATAGGGCTGCCCCATGATGGTCATACGATGGATGTTGTATGTTTTATCTTTTAATACAGTAGGCTGTTCGTAAATGAAACGCTTGTTTTTCAGCCCCACCCAAGGCAGCTCGTAGGGGTGTATGGCATCGGTGTATACACCGTCTACACCCATGCGCAAAAGCTCCTGCATTTGCAGATAGCGGTTGACGGTATGCACATATACCAATACGCCTTGCTTATGGAATGTCTGTACCATGTCCGGCGAGATGCGGTTTTTGTTTATGGTGACGACATCAATGCCGTTTGCTGCACAAAAAGCGGCTTCCTTTGCATAGTCCACATCTGTCAGCTGGTACAGTGTGTAAATATACTGCGGAAAATCATGTACAGACTTGACCCAGCCGAGCATCTGTTGATTGTAGATTTGTGGTACAATGCGCTCTAAAATTTCCGGATGCCCGATGTTTTGCGCAATCCGCTTCATATCCTGAAATTGTCTGGTCACGGTTGCCTGATCGGAATTTTTGGTATCCGTAATCAAAAATACATCCTGATATTCAGCCATCAGCTTCAAAAGATCCTCAGCAGTAAGCGGTGTCTGCTCGAAAATGATTTTTGTGTTTTTGAATGTATTGGAATCCATGACAGGCTGGCTGTGATTGGGCTGAATTTCCAAACGATAATAGCTGCCGCCCGGCTCAAAGTCATGCCGTACCACCAGTATATTGTCCGAGGTGTATGTAAAGTCGGCTTCCATCACCTGATATCCGTTTTCCCAAGAGTGTATAAAGGACTCTTTGGAATTGGTTTCTATTTTGCCTTCGTATTCCCCCAAAGCGTGTGCAACCAAAGGGTTGCCCTCTGTCCATTTGACAGTTGCAGTATCTGCTGCAAATGCCTGCAAGGACATCGTTGCGCCAAAAAGTGCAGCCAAAGAAAGTGCTGCCATTCTTTTCATTTTCATTTCTGTGTTCCTCCTAAAAGGTTTTTTTACTTCTGTGGATTGGATGCTGTTTTCCCAAAAACATGCCAAAGTACGGAAAGTCGGAGATCAGCAAAACTGTTGAAAAAACGGCAAAAAAAGCAAATATTGCACAAAAGTACAAAAAGGCAAAGGAAGAAGCAGCCCATCGCCGCTCCATCCCCGCCTTTTGTGTTGTATGATTGTAAGATTTTATGCTTCTTCATCCTCATACATGTTGTAGAATGCATTGGAAACCGCATCAAATTCATCATCGTCTTCAATCACATTCAGTTCGATTTCTTCCCCGTTTTCTTTGTATTCATACAGCAGAACGGTTTCATCTTCCAAAGGCAGCAATGCAATAAATTCCTTGCCCTCAATGCCTTCTACTTCAAATACACCCAGAATACCACATTCCATTTCTGTATCATCATCCAATGTCAGAAACATGGTTTCCAAGTCCATAACATCTTCTTCGTGGTCGTGGTCATGCCCACAACCGCAACCGCATGTATCGCACATTCCAATACCCTCCTTCATGGTGTATCATGATAACCAAATGATACCCGAATACTTTTGTATCCATATCATACATGATTTTTACGATTTCTACAATCTTTTTTTTTCACTTGAGAAAAGTTTTCTTTTTTACCATTGTGCTGCTGCTTTTTTTTGTGCTGTGCGGGAATGGGTTTTCCGTTTTTTGCAGCAGACTTTGGTTTTTGGACGAGATCCTTTTTTGTTTTTTTGCTGTCCGTCAGTTTTCCGTAGGACATATCTTTTTGTGTGAATTGCAGCCCCCATTGTTTTTCGTATGAATGAATATAGCGGCGTTCATAGGGTGTGACCAGTGAGATGACACAGCCAAAAGCGCCCTGTCTGCCGCAGCGTCCGGCACGATGCAGATAATGTATGGCATCCTCCGGAATATCCAGATTGATGACATGTGTAACACCTGGAATATCCAAACCTCTTGCACCCAGATCGGAAGCGACCAGTACATGGATTCTCCCGTTTCGGAAATCTTCCAAAGCATTTTTGCGATCCAGCTTGCCTGCCTGTCCATAGATACCGGCTGCTGCAATGCCATGATGGCACAGCTTGTCTACGGTAACTTCTATGTTTTCGGGATTGTTTATAAAAACAATGGCTTTCTGGGGTTTTTCGCCTGCCAATACCTTGCGCAGCATCACAAATTTTTCACGGTGCGTGGTGAGTATAAAGTGGTGTGCAATCTGCTTGGGTACAGCGGTGGATTGTGCCGTACCTTCTATGAGCAGTACGGGTTCTTTCATCCATGCTTTGGCACGTGTTTTTGTCTGTGCATCTACAGAAGCGGAAAGCAAAACAAGCTGTCTGTCACGCAATGTGGTTTTGATGACTGCCTGTACATCGTTGTAATTTCCGTCCTCAAGCAGTCTGTCGCCTTCGTCCAGTACGATGGTTTTGATCAAATGTGCCGTAATCTTTCGACGCTGTATGAGTGCCAAAATGCGTCCTGTAGAACCGATGACGATTTGCGGCTTATCTTTCAGCCGTTCGATTTGTCTTGCCATATTGGCAGTACCGATGATGAGCGCTGTGCGTATGTCAAGCCCTGCATTCTTTGCCAAAAGCTCTGCTTGTTTATGCACCTGCACCGCAAGCTCATGCGTGGGTGTGAGTATGAGAGCCTGTGTGCCTCGGATGGAGAGATCCACCTGCGCAAACAGTGGCAGAAGATAGGCAAGTGTTTTGCCGGAGCCTGTTTCGGAACGCCCAATGATATCCTGTTTGGTCTTTATGGCAGGTATCATCTTCTGCTGGATATCTGTTGGTGTGGTAATGCCCTGCTTTTCCAGCCCTGCAACAAGCGCAGGCGGGAGAGAAAGTGCAGAAAAGGTGGTTTCATTCATAAGTCAAAATCCTTTCGTTTGTGCTGCCAATCGGCGATGTGGTTCATTCGGATATTCTGGTATATATATCAAAGGCAAAGCGTAAGCCGTTTTCCTCCTGTATTTCGCCGATTTCGGTACGTTTCCATTGTGGAAGATTATCCAGATTGGGAAAGAAAGTATCTGCCGCAAATGCAGCATGAATTTTTGTGATATATGCTTTGTTGCAGTAGGGCAGCAGCTGCTCGTAGACACTGCCGCCGCCAATGACAAATATGTCATCGCTCTCATAGGCTTTCAAAAGCGTAAAAAGCTGTGGCAAATCGTTGCACAGCGTCACGCCCTGTGCATCATATGTTTTGTTTGTTGTCAATACAATATGTTCTCTGTTGGGCAGAGGTTTTTTGTTTGGAAAGGATTCCAGTGTTTTTCTGCCCAGTACGAGTGTATGTCCGGTCGTTGTTTGGCGAAACATTTTCATATCGGCAGAGATGCGGCAAAGCAAATCTCCGTCTTTGCCAATCCCCCAATTTTCATCAACAGCTACAATCAAATTCATATTTGAGCCTCCCTTAAATTGCAACGGGCACTTTGCCGATGGGCTTGCCGTGCTGATAATCTTCTACAATAAAATCGTCTACGGTAAAGTCGTAGAAATTTTTGATTTCGGGATTGAGGCGTACCTTGGGTGCGGGGAATGCTTCTCTCTGTATGAGTTCCTCAATCATAGGGATATGACGGTCATAGATGTGCATATCACTGATGACATGTATCAGTGTGCCTGCTTTGAGACCGCTGACCTGTGCGAACATCATCAAAAGTGCGGAATATTGTACCACATTCCAGTTGTTTGCAGCCAGTGTATCCTGAGAACGCTGATTGAGAATGGCATTGAGTGTATCACCCACCACATTGAATGTCATGCTGTATGCACAAGGCTCCAAGCCCATTTCCATCAAATCGGAGAAATTATAAATATTGGTCATGATGCGACGGGACTGCGGTGTGTTTTTCAGCTGCCAAAGCACATTGTCCACCTGATCCATTTCGCCCTGTTTGAATTTGTATTTCACACCCAGCTGATAGCCGTATGCCTTGCCGATGGAGCCGGTTTCATCTGCCCAGGAATCCCAGATATGACTGTTTAAGTCTTTGACATTGTTTGATTTTTTCTGCCAAATCCAGAGGATTTCATCAATGGCTGCCTTCCAGTTGGTATTACGCAGTGTCAAAAGAGGAAATTCTTTTTGCAAATCATAGCGATTGACAACGCCGAATGTTTTGATGGTATAGGCAGGGGTACCATCCTCCCAGTGTGGGCGCACCTTTTCCTTTTCTGTAGATACACCGTTTTGTAAAATTTCTTTACAGTTTTGAATAAAGAGTTCATCTGCTCTGCTCATATGCTTCCTCC
The DNA here is from genome assembly GCA_020024265.1 of Anaerotignum sp. Taxonomy (GTDB): domain Bacteria; phylum Bacillota; class Clostridia; order Lachnospirales; family Anaerotignaceae; genus Anaerotignum. The sequence continues at coordinate 44,206 of JAHHTW010000013.1, forward strand.
ATATCTTGATTTTGTATTGCTGGTATTTATCATATCATACTATTGCCCATAACAGAAGGGGGAACAAAAAGTATTCTGCTGTATACATTTCTCATAAGGATATGGAAAAATATATAAAAAAACCCCGTATTCATTTGGGAGGGAAATACGGGGACTCTGGGCAGATGCTTTGTTTCGTGGACAAAGCAGCCCTTACGAAAAAGCTGTGCCACAGCTCTGCACTTCTGTAGCACAGCGGAATGGATCAATCGTTATTTGCCTTTTATGACACGTAGCAGCTGAATCAAAAATGTCGGTGCAAAAGCAAGACCGATGATTTGCAGTATGTTTGTCATAGTCAATGCATTGTCAATGTCGAAAAGGCTGTGCAGTGCCGGTACAAACAGCACCAGCAAAAGCAATGCCGCACCGATGAAGAATGCACCGATGCTGTATGGATTGGACGGCAGGCGGAACACAGAGCGTGTGCCACGGCAGTTGAAGCCATGGAACAATCTTGCCATACACAGTGTTGCAAATGCCATGGTACAAGCCATGCCGTCGTTGATCTGCATACCCAGATAGAATGCAGTCATGGTGGCTGCTGCGATCAACATACCCTGTAAGCTCATATTTTGCAGGAAATCTCTGGTCAATATGCCTTCTTTGGGGCTTCTTGGCTTCTGGTTCAAAAGATCGCCTGTGGGCTGTTCCATATTCACGGCAAGTGCAGGCAGGCTGTCTGTCAGAAGATTGATAAACAACAGCTGTACTGCGGTAAAGGGCAGTGGCAGACCAAACAGAGAGGTGATGACAACGACCACAATCGCTGCAAGGTTGCCCGAAAGCAGGAATTGAATGGAGTTTTTGATATTGGTATATACATTTCTGCCATTTGCAACAGCCTTGACGATGGTTGCAAAGTTATCATCTGTCAAAATCATGGAAGCGGCATCCTTGGATACTTCTGTACCGGTAATGCCCATGGCAATACCAATATCTGCCTGCTTGAGTGCAGGCGCATCATTGACACCGTCCCCGGTCATTGCTGCGACATGCCCACGATCCTGCCATGCACGTACGATACGGATTTTATGTTCCGGCGAAACACGGGCATATACGGAGATTTCTTCCACCTGTTCACGCAGCTGTTCATCTGTCATTTTTTCCAGTTCGGTGCCTTCTATGGCTTTGTCGCCGTCACGCAGGATACCGATTTCTTTTGCAATGGCAGAAGCGGTGATTTTGTGGTCGCCGGTAATCATAACCGGACGAATACCGGCTCTGCGGCAGTCGGCAACTGCGGGTGCGGATTCCTCACGGGGAGGGTCCATCATCGCAATCAAGCCAACAAATGTCAAATCCTGTTCATCCTCCAATGTCAGAGGACGGTTTTCGGTTAAAATACGCTTTGCAAATGCGAGTACACGCAAACCTTGCATGGAGAAGCTGTGGTTCTGCGTGGTGATTGCCTCTTGTATGCTGTCTGTCAAAGGCATGGTTTTGCCATCCTTCATGATGCTTGTGCATCGAGCCAGCAGTACATCAGGCGCACCTTTGATCAGCATTTCGTAGCAGTCATCTCTAAAATGCAGTGTAGACATGAGTTTTCTGTCAGAATCAAAGGGGATTTCCTGTAAACGGGGGTAATCCGCTCTGACCTTTGTATCATCCTTGCCGATTTTGCGGCAGAATGCAACCAATGCGGTTTCTGTTGGGTCGCCCACAGGCGTATCCCCGTTGATGATGCCGTCATTGCACAATACGCTTTCGCTGACCAGACTTGCCAATGCGGCTTCGTGGCTTGCGGCATCCTCTGCTTCCCATACGCTTTCGTTGACATATACCTTCTGTACCGTCATACGGTTTTGTGTCAATGTACCGGTCTTGTCAGAGCAGATGACAGATACACAGCCAAGACCTTCTACGGCACGCAGGTTTTTGATGATGGCGTTTTGTTTAGCCATTTTCTGTGTACCAATGGCAAGCCCAATGGTTACGATGGAGCTGAGCGCTTCAGGAATGGCAGCAACCGCAAGTGCAACCGCAAACATCAGTGCATCGGCAAGCGGCATGTCACGCCAAACACCCAGACCGAATACAAGGGCGCAAATGGCAATGATCATTACGGAAAGCTTTTTGGAAAAATCGTCCAAGCTGCGCTGCAAAGGGGTTGCCTTTTCCTGTGCAGATTCCATCAAGTGGGCAATTTTGCCGATTTCCGTTTCCATCCCTGTTTCCGTAACCAGTACCACGCAGCGACCGTAGGAAACCAGAGAGCTGCTGTATACCATGTTCAATCTGTCGCCCAAAGGCAGATCCTCTGCGTCAATGGGGGTATCTATTTTGTTTACGTTTTCGGATTCCCCAGTCAATGCACTTTCGCTCACCTGCAAAGAAAAGTTTTGCAGGATACGACCGTCTGCCGCTGTGACATCACCGGCTTCCAGAAGCAGGATGTCACCGGGAACCAGCTCTGCTGCCGGCACTTCTGTTTTTTGCCCATCACGCATGACTCTGGCATTTGGCGCTGCCATTGCACGCAGGCTGTCGAGCGATTTTTGTGCTTTGAAATGCTGTACTGTACCAAGTATGGCATTGAGAATCAGAACAGCAATGATAACAATTGTACCTTCCAGTCCGCCTGTGATGGCAGAAATGATTGCGGCAATGACAAGGATGACAACCAAAAGGTCTGCAAACTGTTCTGCGAATACCTGCAAAACACCTTTGCGTTTGCCCTCCTGTAATTTGTTGTAGCCATACGTTTCCAATCTTTTTTGTGCTTCTCTCTGAGAAAGTCCGCTCATAGAGCTTTGCAGCTCACCAAGCAATTCCTCTTGGGAGCGTTTCCATTGTTTTTCCATTTTTTATTCTCCTTCCGTATCCAACGCTAATCGGGATACAAATAAAAAAGACTTTCATTGCATCCCATTTCCATAAAGATGATGCAATAAAAGTCTTGCTTCTTTTAGAATCTGTGGTACCGTTTTCCAAAGACAGTGTCCGGGACAAAGCCGAGATGACGAACACTGAGAATGTACAGGCGAAGGTAGACAAAGCCTATACACAAGCTACTCCCTTTTATTGCTGATATTCTAACACACCGGTTTGAAAAAATCAAATAAATTTTTCGTAAAAAAGGAAAAATTTATGCTATGTATTTGTCGGATTGTTTTGAACCAGGCGAGGTGCAAGGAAAGTATGTGACAAAATCAAGGGTTCTATACAAAATCACTAAAATTTCTGATCAAATTCCGTATAAAGTGATCAGAAAAAAAGACTTGTTTTTTTTCTGACAAAGGTTTATGATAAATGCGAAAATGATATACGATATCTTCAGGGCAGGGTGAAATTCCCGATCGGCGGTAAAGTCCGCGAGCGCATAGGCGCAGGATTTGGTGAGATTCCAAAACCGACAGTATAGTCTGGATGGAAGAAGATGAAACAAGACAAAGTTTACAGTTTTTTGTGTGCCGTTTTTTGCATACAGATTTCTGTGTGCTTTGTGTGGCATAACGTGGGTTATGCTTCGTCTGGTCATGTTGCCCTGAAAGAACAAATGTTCTTTTGGGGCTTTTTTTATGCATCAAAGCCAAAAAGGCTTTGGTAGAGTGTCAAAAGAGTGTCAAACAGGAAGAAGGGAAGTATTGTGCAGGCAGAAACATATATGCGCCATGCCATTGGGCTGGCAAAACGGGGCATTGGTGCGGTAGACCCAAATCCTTTGGTCGGCGCTGTCATTGTAAAGGATGGGCGTATCATTGCAGAGGGATATCATGAACGCTTTGGGCAGCTGCATGCAGAGCGCAATGCACTTGCCAACTGTACGGAGGACCCCAGAGGCGCCACGATGTATGTTACATTGGAGCCTTGCTGCCATTACGGAAAAACACCGCCTTGTACAGAGGCTGTGATTGCAGCGGGAATATCTGCTGTGGTGATCGGTTCTCGTGATCCGAATCCGAAGGTGGCAGGACAGGGGGCAGCCATTTTGCGACAGGCAGGGATTGCGGTGACAGAGGATTTTCTGCGAGAGGAATGTGATCGTATGAATTTGCCGTTTTTCCACTATATCGTCACACACAGACCATATGTGGCAATGAAGTATGCCATGACCGCAGATGGCAAAATTGCCACAGTGACAGGTGCGTCGCAGTGGATTACAAATGAACAGAGCAGAGCGCATGTGCATACATTACGCAACCGGTATCAGGGCATTATGGTTGGCATTGGCACGGTACTTGCAGATGATCCCATGTTGACCTGTCGCTTGGAAGAAGGCGGAAGAAATCCCATACGCATTGTCTGCGACAGTCGGCTGCAAATTCCGCTGGATGCCAAGCTGGTACAGTCTGCAAAGGACGTACCGCTGCTTGTCGCAACATGCACGCATGATACAGAGAAAATACAAAGGCTGAAAGCAGCAGGCGCAGAGGTATTGTGCTTTACAGGAACACAAGTACCGCTGGATACGCTTTTGGAGGCGCTCGGACAAAGACAGATTGGCAATATTCTTCTGGAGGGTGGCGCTACGCTCAATGCAGCAATGCTTGAGGCGCATCTGGTACAGCGGATTTATGCATACATCGGTGCAAGGGTATTCGGCGGTGCGGCAAAAACGCCCATTGGCGGTACCGGTGTCAAGCTGCCCGCACAAGCGCCAAGCTTCAGACTTTCTGAGGTACAGACATTTGAGTCGGATGTACTTTGCATTTATGATTTGTAAGGAGGGTGCTTATGTTTACAGGCATCATTGAGGAGCTTGGAAAAATTCAAGGCGTATCACTCACAAAGGATGGCGGTGAGCTGGATATTGCGGCAAGCATGGTACTGGAGGGTACGAAGCTGGGTGACAGCATCGCAGTCAATGGTACCTGCCTGACGGTGACGCAGCTGCGCAAGGATGGCTTTCGTGCCTTTGTGATGGCAGAAAGTCTGCGCCGCACCAATCTGGGCAGCCTCTCTTGCGGCAGTGTGGTGCATTTGGAGCGTGCCATGTCGGCAGACGGACGCTTTGGCGGGCATATTGTGACAGGGCATATTGATGGGCAGGGAACGTTTTTATCCAAAAAGCCGGAGGGGCAAGCCGTGGTATTGACCATCGGTGCAGACGAGGACATACTGGCAGGGATTGTGGAAAAAGGCTCCATTGCCATTGACGGCACCAGTTTAACGGTAATGGATGTGGGCAGCGATTGTTTTCGCATTGGCATCATTCCCCATACCGGAGGGCATACCGCATTGCTCTCACGCCCCATAGGGTATGTATGTAATCTGGAAACAGATATGATTGGAAAATATGTGCAGCAATTTCTGCAAAAGGCAAAGCATACAGAACCCAAAAAGAGCAGTATTACCATGGACTTTTTAAGAGAGCATGGATTTTAAGCAATCAATCAATGACAGGATATAGAACAACATCACTAGGAGGAACAAGCAATGGAACGTAAATTCAGCACCATAGAACAGGCACTGGAGGATTTGAAGGCAGGACGCATCATTCTGTGTATTGACGATCCTGATCGAGAAAACGAAGGGGATATGATTTGTGCAGCACAGTTTGCAACAACAGAGAATGTCAATTTTATGGCAAAATATGCAAAGGGTTTGATTTGCACGCCCATGTCCGAGGATGTAGCCAACCGCCTTGGATTGGAACAAATGGTAAAAGTAAATACAGATAATCACCATACGGCATTTACCGTATCCATAGATCATGTGGATACCACAACAGGGATTTCCGCAGAGGAAAGAGGATTTACCTGCCGCATGTGTGCAGATCCCAATACAAAGCCGGAAGATATGCGCCGCCCCGGGCACGTGTTCCCGCTGGTGGCAAGAAAAGGCGGTGTTTTGGCAAGAAACGGGCATACAGAGGCTACCGTGGATTTATGCCGTTTCGCAGGATTGGAGGCATGTGGTCTTTGCTGTGAAATTATGCGGGAAGATGGTACCATGATGCGTACAACGGAATTGTTGGAAAATGCAGAAAAATGGGGACTCAATGTCATCACCATTCGGGATTTGCAGGACTATTGCCGTCGTCATGAAAAACATGTCATCAGAGAAGCGGAAGCAAAAATGCCAACCAAGTATGGGGAATTCCGTATTTTCGGCTATGTCAACGATTTGACAGGGGAACATCATGTGGCGCTGGTCAAGGGCGATATTGGGGATGGCAAGGATATTTTGTGCCGTGTGCATTCGGAATGTCTGACAGGGGATGTATTTGGTTCTCGTCGTTGCGATTGCGGACAGCAGCTTGCAGCGGCTATGGCGCAAATAGAAAAGGAAGGCAGAGGTATTTTGCTGTATATGCGTCAAGAGGGCAGAGGCATTGGCTTAATCAACAAGCTCAAAGCATATGAATTGCAGGAAAAGGGCAGAGATACTGTAGAAGCCAATATTGAACTGGGCTTTGCGCCGGACTTGCGTGAATATTGGATTGGCGCACAGATTTTACAGGATTTGGGGGCTAAGGAGCTGCGCCTTTTGACAAACAATCCGACGAAGGTATACGGCTTGGATGGCTTTGGCGTATCCATCACAGAGCGGGTGCCGATTGAAATTGCACCACAGCAAGACGACGAATTTTATTTACAGACAAAACAGCAGAAGATGGGACATATTTTCTCTCATCTGCTGTAATGAAAAAAATACAGGGTACAGAGCAATCATAGAACATATTGTATGATTTTTAAGGAGGAAATGCAAATGAAGGTATTAGAGGGTTATCTCAATGGGCAAGGTATGAAGGTCGGCATTGTGGCTGCACGTTTCAATGAGTTTATTGTAAGCAAGCTCATTGGCGGTGCAGAGGATGCACTGCTGCGTCATGGTGTGGATGCGGATGATATTTCTTTGGCATGGGTGCCGGGTGCATTTGAAATTCCAACCATTGCTTCTCAGATGGCAAAGAGTGGCAAATACGATGCCATTTTGTGTTTGGGCGCTGTCATCCGTGGCGCAACATCGCATTATGACTATGTATGCAGCGAGGTATCGAAGGGTGTGGCACACATTGCATTACAGGAAGGGATGCCCGTACTCTTTGGCGTATTGACCACAGATACCATCGAACAGGCAATCGAGCGTGCAGGCACAAAAGCAGGCAACAAGGGCTATGATGTGGCTTGTGCAGCGATTGAAATGATTGATTTACAGAAAAAACTGTAAGAACCCTTTTGCTGAAGCTGTTTTTTTGTTATACTTTTCCCAAAAGAAGGCATAGCGCAAGAAGGGAGTCGGCGAATATGATACACGATCAATATACATTTCAGGATTTAAGCGAGGTTTGCTATCATTTACGCAAGTATAAAAATGTCAAGGAAGAATGGCGTGCGGATTTTTGCAATATGTATGGCGAGCTGGTGGCATCGTTTGACGGGGATGAGGAAACGATGGAACGGCTCAAAGACGAGGATGAAACATATGCCATGGTGACGGAAATGATGGATATTGCAATGATGATGGGCAAAACATGGTAAACAAGACCTTGGGGCGCTGCCACAATACCCCGTAAGAGGTTTCACCTCTTGACTCGTTATCAGACCTTGGGCATTGCCCAAGGTCTTGGGTGGATGTATGGTCTGTATCTGATGACAGTCGGATTTTGCAGGCAGTATCGTTGTCCGTGTGTATGGATGATGGGAAAACATGCGTGCAATGGGATATTCTGGATAGCACTTTTTCAAAAGGAATAGGGGACAACGTGATAAGGTCTTTGCATGAAAAAACAGGTATCTTCCATAAGATACCTGTTTTTTTGGTCGTTTTGCAGCAGATAATCAATATTCTTCCGTGGTTTCGGTAGATTCGGTAGATTCTGTAGACGCTTCATGTTCGAGCAGTTCGCTTTTCATCAGATGATGCAATTCGCTTTCTTCGCTGTACATCTCATTGATTTTATATAACAGTGTCATGAGGCTGTCTGTGAGATGTACGTTTTCTACCAAAACATCATCCGGTACTTGTAAGTCTACATGACTGAAGTTCCACATACCTTTTACACCCCACTTTGCCAAATCATTGGCAACCTTTACCGCCTGTGAGCGGGGGAGTGTCAGTATTGCAACATCCACATCATGATTTTTTACATAATCCTCCAGCTGGTCTACGTCATACACTTCTACACCACGAATGGTCAAGCCAACCAATCTTGGGTTAATATCAAATACTGCTTTAATGACAAAGCCACGTTTTTCAAAATTGGTATAGTTGACCAAGGCTTGCCCAATATTGCCGCCACCGATGACAATCATATTGTATAGGCGATCCAATCCCAGTATTTTCTTGATTTCATTGTAAAGATATTCTACATTATAGCCATATCCCTGCTGACCAAAGCCGCCGAAATTATTGAGATCCTGACGAATCTGTGAAGCCGTAATATTCATCTTTGCACTGAGTTCTTTGGAAGAAATTCTGGTAATATCGCTTTCCAACAAGTCACCCAAATAACGATAATATCTGGGCAAACGATTGATTACCGCTTGCGAAATCTTTTTTTCACTGTCCATAATTATCCAAATCCTCTCCTGCTTAGGTTGTATATTGAGTATAGCATGTATGTTATTTTATTGTCAAGATGAATGTCGGTTGTTGGAGATTTCAAACAATTTTTCTGTCCTTCATTTCTCATATATATTGCAGATACCGCCGTTTTATCAGCTTTCCATAAAATTATGGGGAATTGACTTTTTTTTATCGTTTATTTCTGTTATGATATAGCATAGCATATTGCATCATGAATGTTTTGTATAAAAAAATGACGGAGGAAACAAGTATGATTCTTTCACTCAATAAAATTGCCAAAAGCTATGGGATTGACACCATATTGGAAAATGTTACATTTCACATGGAAGAAAGGGAAAAGGTGGCGGTTGTCGGTGTCAATGGCGCTGGCAAAACCACACTGTTTCGGATATTGACAGAGCAAACCAATGCAGATGGCGGAGAGGTCTTTTTAAAAAAGGAAGCGACCATGGGTTATATGGCGCAAAATCAGAGCATATCTTCTGAGCGTACCATTTATGAGGAAATGCTTTCTGTGTTTGATGATATTTTGCAGGCAGAAACAAAGCTGCGTGCTATGGAAAACAAGATGTCACAGCTGCAAGGCAGGGACTTGGCAGATATGATGGAGGAATATGCTGCATTGCAGCATTTCTTTGAGCAGAAGGATGGCTATGGATATAAAAGCCGTCTGCGTGGCGTACTAAAGGGCTTGGGGTTTGAAGAAGGTGATTTTCACCGTCCTTTGCAGCAGCTTTCCGGTGGGCAGAAAACACGGGTATATCTGGGAAAGCTTTTGCTCTCTCGTCCGGATCTGCTGCTTTTGGACGAGCCTACCAACCATCTGGATATTGCCTCGATTGAATGGCTGGAGGACTTTCTAAGGACATATGAGGGCGCTGTTTTGATCATTTCGCATGACAGATATTTTTTGGACAAAATTGTATCGAAGGTTGTGGAAATCGAGAACAAAAAATCCAGCGTGTATCATGGGAACTACACGGCTTATATGCAGCAAAAGGCAGTCAATCGTGAAATTCAGCAAAAAGCATATGACAATCAGCAAAGAGAAATCAAGCGTCAGGAGGAAGTCATTCGCACACTCAAGGCGTTTAATCGGGAGAAATCCATAAAACGTGCAGAGAGCAGGGAAAAACAGCTGGAGAAAGTACAGCTTGTAGATCGTCCGGAAACATTGCCTGCACAAATGCGTCTGACATTGACACCACGCATCATCAGCGGAAGCGATGTTTTGCACGCAGAGGATTTGTCAAAGTCCTATGGAGGGCAACGATTGTTCCGCCATGTCAATTTTGACGTCAGACGTGGGGAGAATGTAGCAATCATTGGGCCAAATGGCGTTGGGAAGTCCACGCTGTTTCGTATGCTTCTGGGAGAGGTGGCTTCCGATAGTGGGCGTATGCGTTTTGGTACGAATGTACATATTGGATATTACGATCAGGAGCAGCAAAAGCTGGATACGACAAAAACGATTTTTGATGAAATATCGGATACCTATCCAACACTGACACAAGGCGAGATACGGTCTATGCTGGCAGCATTTGTATTTACAGAGGATGATGTATTCAAGCAGGTGTCTATGCTCAGTGGCGGGGAGAAGGGACGCGTATCTCTGGCAAAAATCATGTTGTCAAAAGCCAATCTTTTGATGCTGGACGAACCGACCAACCATTTGGATATGTTTTCCAAGGAGGTACTGGAGGATGCGCTCAATCGTTATGAGGGTACTGTCATTTATATTTCACATGACCGTTATTTTATAAACAAGACGGCAGAAATCATATTGGAGCTTTCGCCGGAAGGCATGACACGCTATGAAGGGAACTATGATTATTATTTGGAGAAGAAGGCGGAGCGTGCCAGAAAGGCGACAGAAAAAGCGACTGCACAAAGCATGCAAGCCGTGGCTTCGATACCTGTGACAAGTGACACAAAAACAGAATGGCTGAAGCAGAAGGAACAGCAGGCAGCGGAGCGGAAGCAGGCGGCAAGGATTGCCAAGATTGAAAAAGCAATCGAAGAAGCGGAGGAAAAGATTGCTGCTTTGGACGAGGAAATGGCACAAGCGAGTGCGGACTATACAAAGGCGCAGGAACTTTTTGCAGAGCGTCAGTCATGGGCAGACAAATTGGAAGAGTTATATGAAAAATGGGAAGAAGTACAGTAAGACCTTGGGGCGCTGCCCCAAGCCCCGCAAGGGGTTTCACCCCTTGACCCGTTATTTGGGGCGCTGCCCCAAACCCCAAGGGGAAAGAAAATGTGTGGATGTTATGGGAAACATGGATACATGTCTGGTACTTAAAATTCTGTACGATATATTTGACTGTGCAGACAATAAAGTTTTGATCAAACTTTTTCAAAAGTTTGCAGGGAATGGGACAGAGTCCCAAGGTTTGGGTTGTGTGTAAGACCTTGGGGCGCTGCCCCAAGCCCCGCAAGGGGTTTCACCCCTTGACCCG
>JAHHTW010000014.1 GCA_020024265.1 Anaerotignum sp.
AATTTGTCTTTTCTTGACGCTATGGTCAAGTGAATTGACTATGGGTTGTAAGTTTCATTCACTATTCTATTTTCAATGTTCACTGCACATTTCACAGCGCAGGATTTATTTTAGCAAAGCGTTTTACAAATGTCAAGCGTTTTTTTCACTTTTTTTTATTTTTTTCGAGAAGGCGCAAAATATCATACTTCCGGCACCACTGCACGCATCACCTGTGCAATATTATCTCTGATAACCAGATCTGCACGATGGTCAAATGGAGTTTCGCTCTTGTTGATCAGCACCAGATGCTTTCCACGGAAATATTGTAAAAATCCTGCCGCCGGATATACATTCAGGCTGGTTCCACCCACAATCAATAAATCTGCTTTTGCAATATCATCCACTGCCTTTCTGATGGTATCTTCATCTAAGCCTTCTTCGTACAACACAACATCCGGACGTACCATGCCGCCACAACGATCACAGCGTGTTATCCCCTCATCTTTGGTCACATAGTCCAAATCAAATGTCTTGCCACAGTCTATACAAAAATTGCGGTATAATGTCCCATGCAATTCATGCACGACCTTGCTTCCTGCCTTTTGATGCAAATCGTCGATATTTTGTGTAATCACCGAACGCAATTTTCCGATTTTCTCCAGATCAGCCAATGCTTTGTGACAATCGTTGGGCTTTGCATTTGGATACAACAAATTCTTTTTATAGTACTGAAAAAAGATTTCAGGATGTGCCGAAAAAAAAGAATGGCTCAATATGACCTCCGGCTGATAACCATATGCATTCACTGCCGCAAAAATCCCATTTTCACTGCGAAAATCCGGAATACCGCTTTCTGTGGAAACTCCTGCTCCGCCAAAAAACACAATATTTTCGCATGCTTCCATCCAATCCTTCAACTGCTGCCATTTTGCATCCATTTGCGTCCCCTCTTTCTGCCAACCAATATTTGTGATAGTGCTTGGGCAGGGCTACACAAAAGCCTATGCTTCTGCTCGTCCCTGCCCATTTATGATTATAAATCAAAAACGCTTTTGCTTCAATGCAAAATCATATTATATTTCTTCGTTTTGTTCCTTTGGATGCAGCCGTACGGTTGTTTTTCCGATGCGATGGTTTTCTACATTATGTACATAAATTTCCATCGCTTCTGTACTAACGCAGAAACTGCTGCCATCATCGGGTACATGTCCAAGTTCCCCACATACATAACCACCAAATGTATCATAATCTGCAATGGGCAGCTGCTGAGACAATGCATGTGCCACTTCCTCCAAGTCTGCGCTTCCGGCAATATGCCATTCCCCATCTCCTACTTTATGGATGTCGATTTCTTCTTCTGTTTCATCCTCCTCATAAAAATCACCCACCAAAAGCTGTACGATATCACGCAGTGTAATGATGCCTCTCAAGCCGCCATATTCATCCAAAAGAATGGAAAAATATCTTCGGCGGTGCTTCATATTTGCCAAAAGCACATCGGCTTTTACCGTTTCCGGTACAAAGTACGGCTTTGTTACCGCATGCTTCATAACACTTTCACGGCTTTTGTCTTTCAAACGGAAATAGTCCTTTGTATCCAGCACCCCAACAATATTGTCATGCCCTTCACCACTGATGGGATAAAATGAAAAACGATTGTTTTGTATGGTTTCCTCCCACACCTGCATATCGTCGTCCAAATTCAAAATCACCATATCCATACGATGGGTACATACTTCTTCCACAGAAATATCATCCAGTGCAAATACTTTCTGGATCATTTCCACTTCTTCTTCATCAATGGTACCTTTTTCGTTGCCTACCTCCAGCATCATACGAATTTCTTCTTCAGACACTTCCTCCTCCTCTCGGTTCGGATCAATCCCCAGCAAGCGCAATACCGCATTTGTAGATGCCGTCAACAGCCATACCAAGGGCGCAAATACACGGGAAACATTCTGCAAAAGACCGGAAAGCCCCAATGCCAGAGATTCTGATTTCTGCATCGCCACACGCTTTGGCACCAGTTCACCGAATACCAAGTTAAAATATGCCAAAATGACCGTAATCACCAATACGCAAATGGATTTCAACACATTTTCCGAAATCCCAATACTGGTTGCTGCAAGCGCAGCTGCCAATGGTGCAGCAAAACTCTCCGCTGCAAACGCACTGGAGAGCATACCAGCCAGTGTAATTGCTACCTGTATGGTCGCCAAAAACTTTGCAGGCTGATCTGTCAGGCTCACCAGCCTTTTTGCACGTTTATCTCCATTTTCTGCCATTTTCTTTAATTTGTTATCATTCATAGAAATGACTGCGATTTCCGCACTTGCAAATATCGCATTCAACGCAATCAATACTACCTGTAAAATCAACGGTTCCCAACTCATTTTTTCATTCCTCCCAAAATCAACATCTGTTTTGTCACCATAGTCCTTACTCCGTGACACCATATCATACCATTGATACAAACACAAAAAGGCATACCCTGCCCACATCGACAGACTACACCTCTTATTCCAGCTGTTTCATATCGGTATACAGATTTTTAGGATTGGCGTGTTCTTCACTGTCCTCGTCCATTCTGTTATGCACACTCCTTTCAATTTCGTTCTTATCTTCTCATTCTTTTCTATTTTTGTCAATCAAGAGTCTGTTAAGAAATCAGCGCATTTTTCCAAAAATCGACCTTTCCATCAAACAGGATCTTGCCACATATACCCATCCAACAAACAAAAAGCAAAAACCACCAACTTACCGTCAGTGGTTTTGAAAAAGATCCGTTTATTCTGTTTCTTCATCAGGCACTTCCTCGTCCTGTACATCCTCTTGCGCATCCTGTGCATTTGTTTGTGTCAGCTTCGGTGTGCCGTCATCCAAAGAGAACACCAATGTATCTCCATCATGCAGTTTGACATCCTTCCAGATCTGCTCTGTATGATTTTCAAATATCATCTTTACCTGCCAACCATCTGTCACAGGCACCAAGCCGTCAATATTGACGGGTACTTCAAATCCGTTCTCCCACAAATCGTCCTGCAACAGATTGTCTGTCCATTTATATTCCGCAACGGGACGCAGATGCAGCTCGGACACATTCTGTTCTGTTTGGTTGCAGAATTTCATTTCATAAGAAACTTCCTCTTTTGCAGTATTGCGTCTTGCCCCACAGCCTGAAGCCATCACACCGACAACAGCCACCATCAGCAAAAGTATGATTTTCTTTCTCATATTCCAATCCCCTTTCGCTTCACTGCACCTGATAAGGTTCCCATGTAATACTTTCTATGATAATATCCTCTTTGGGCTTATCATTGCCATCCACATCACTTGCTGCAATGGCATCTACCACATCCATACCCTCCAGAACCTGCCCAAAAACAGTGTATGCATTGCCAAAGACATATTCCAGATGTACTGCGCCACCCTCTTGACGATAATGTGCAATGACAGAATCCGGAAAGAGTTGCTCTATGGTATAAAAAGTATCTCCAATGGTAATACCAATCTTTTCTTCATTGTTGCTTTTTGTTTCCTCCAGCTGTTTCAAATGCTGCTCGGATACACTTTTTTGCTGTACAATAAAGAACTGGCTGCCGTTTGTATTGGGGCCACTGTTTGCCATAGCGACTGCACCGTTATAGTAATGCAGCTTTGGAGAAACCTCATCTTCAAAGCTTTCTCCCCAGCAGCTTTCGCCACCTGCGCCCGTTCCGGTTGGATCACCTGTCTGTACCATAAAGTCCTCAATGACACGATGGAATGTCAATCCGTCATAATACCCATCCTTTGCCAATGTTTTGAAATTTTCTACTGCTTTGGGCGCTTCTTCTGGGAAAAAGCGCATTTTGATATCGCCCTTGGATGTTTTCAAAACTGCAATTTCTTCACCCTCCTTGGGCAATTGCGACTGTATAATGGTATCGAAAACCTCTCCCTGCGCTGCATTTGTTTCGGTGTTTGCTTCTTCGTTTGTTTCTTTTTTCTGTCCACAGCCTGCCACTGTCAATGTCAGCATCATGACAACAAACAAAGCCAAATACTTTTTCATGGTACATTCCTCCTACGTATCTTTATACTGAATCTCATTCTAATACGCACGCAAAGTTTCTGTCAATTGATAAATTCTTAAAATTTCAAATCTGGGTCAAATTTGTGAATTTGCTCCATCACAGACTGTACCCCTTGGTTTTGTGCGTGGCCTGCCATTGCTGTAATATAGTCCTGACGCTTTTCATACAACGCACGCACCTTTTGCTCCATCTGCTTTGTTGTCATTTCTTCTTCCTTCAGCACCATGGCAAAGCCCTGCTTTTCATATGATGCCGCATTTAATATTTGGTCTCCTCGGCTGGCTTTGACAGAAAGCGGAATAAGCAAATGCGGCTTTTGCAGTGCCAAAAATTCGGAAATGGAATTGCTGCCCGCACGGGAAATGATCACATCTGCGGCAGCAAACAAATCCGATAAACCATCGGATACATACTCAAACTGACAGTATCCCTTTGTATCTGCAAGCTCCGGCACCACATGTCCCTTGCCACACAGATGGATGACATCAAAATCCCGCAAAAGAGAAGGCAATGCATCTCTCAGGCAGTCATTGAGCTTTACTGCACCCAAAGAGCCACCCATTTGCAGCAATACCGGCTTTGTTCCATCAAATCCGCAGGCACACAGTCCCTTTTGTCTGTCGCCTTCAAACAATTCTTTTCGGATGGGCGTGCCGGTATGCACCCCCTTGCCCTTTGCCACATATTGCAATGTTTCCGGAAATGTTGTACAAATGATCTTTGCAAACGGCATGGCAATTTTGTTGGCAAGTCCGGGGGTAATATCGGATTCATGAATGATGACGGGAATTTTTTGTTTCCTTGCTGCCAGTACCACAGGAACTGCAACAAAGCCGCCTTTGGAAAACACCACATCCGGCTTGATTTTCTTCAGCAGCTTGCCTGCTTCATGCACACCTTTGATCACACGGAACATATCTGTGATATTTTGTTTGGAAAGATAGCGGCGCAATTTTCCTGTCGGAATGCTTTCATAGTCGATCCCTGCTTCCATAACCAGCTTTTTTTCAATCCCGTTTTCGGAACCAATATATTGAATATCCCAGCCCTCTTTTTGTAATATCGGCAGCAACGCAAGGTTGGGTGTAACATGTCCTGCGGTACCACCACCTGTTAACACAATTTTTTTCATACATTTTCACCTCAAACAATTTGATTTGGTCTTTTTGAAGCATTTTCGACTACCCGATATGCCCCTTAGGCTTTCCCTCGGCTGTGCAAATAGGCATGCAGCAATGCTTCCATTTCTGCATAGCTTTCTATATGATTCATTTTCCCCCGCAGTTCTGATGCACTTGGAACGCCTTTCATATACCATGCCATATGCTTGCGCATTTCTCTGATACCAATATATTCTCCCTTGTAGTCCATCAACATTCTGGCGTGGCGCAATGCATGCAGCACACGCTCCTCTGCGCTTGGCTCAGGCAAAAGCACCCCTGTTTTCAGGTAATGTATGATTCGCTGAAAAATCCAAGGATTGCCCTGCGCACCACGTCCAACCATGATCGCATCACAGCCCGTTGCATCCAAAAGCGCCTTTGCATCCTGTGGTGTAAAAATATCCCCATTGCCGATGACAGGGATGGAGACCGCCTCCTTGACCTGACGAATGATCTCCCAATCCGCTTTGCCGCTGTAATACTGTTCTCTGGTGCGTCCATGCACAGCGACTGCACTTGCACCGTTCGCTTCTGCAATTTTGGCAATTTCCACAGCATTGATGTGATCGTCGTCAAAGCCTTTACGAAACTTAATGGTAACGGGCTTTTTCTGACTTTCTACAAGGGACTTCACAATTTGCCCCACCAGCTGCGGTGTTTTTGTCAAAGCACTGCCTTCACCGTTTTTGACGATTTTCGGCGCAGGACAACCCATATTCACATCAATGATGTCAAAGGGATATTCCTCAATTTTACGTCCCATCTCGCCCAAAATCTCCGGACTGGAGCCAAAAAGCTGTATGGCAGTCGGGCGTTCCGCCGCTTCTACCTGCAACAGCTCTGTTGTATTTTTGTTGTTATATAAAATTCCCTTTGCGCTGACCATTTCCGAATATACCAAACCGCAGCCCATTTCTTTGCACAGCAGGCGAAACGGCAGGTCTGTCACACCAGCCATGGGCGCTAGGAATACATTGTTTTCCAATGTCACATTTCCAATTTTCATTCTTTTTCCTTTCTGCAATGGATGCTATGGTATTTACATGACAAAAAAACAGGCTAGTCCAACAGAACTGCCCGCTTTTTCCCCAGCGGTTGTGTACTTCTCGCCTTTGCTTCGCTCCCGATTTGTGCAGCGTGCAATTTCATGCGGTACACATACACATCCATGACGAAAATTTTTTCAGACAATTCGATTGCTCAATCTTCATAGTCATTGGCTGCATCCAAAATCATTTCTTTCAGTATTTTTTTATCAAAATCCTTGATTTCCAGCTCCAGAGAAAGTTCCTCCAATTCATCATCCTCTGACGCATAATTGGCTTCAAAGGCAGACGTCAAATCGTCTTCAAATATAATCTCGCCCTCGATGCTCCAAACATCTTCATCCTTGTTCAACGAAAAAATATTTACTTCTGTAATTTGCAACATTTTGATACGCCTCCTATTGGTTTCTATTCCTCTTATTTTGCTTTTTTGGCTGTTGGGCATGGATTGGCTTTCCATGGCGTTTGGTACGGTTTTTTTTGCTTTTCGGCTCTGTTGTCTGCTCTTTGCGTACAGAATAGCCAAAGGAACCAATCTGATTGCCCAATGTAAAATAACCGCCATGACTGTAGCAGATGGGATTGCTTTGATTGAAATGGAATTTCCCCGTTTCATCAAAGTACTGTGTGCTTGCACTGACAGAAACCACCTCTGCTAAAAACATTGTATGACTGCCCAACGGCAAAATTTCCTTTACTTTACATTCTATATTGATTGGGCTTTCCACAATCACGGGCGCATCTACCTGTTCGCCCTTGCGTGCTGTCAGATGCATTTTGGCAAATTTATCCACATCCCGACCGCTTTTCACACCACAATAATCACAGGCGTATGCCAAATCCTTTGTAACCAAATTGATGACAAACGCACCGCTTTGCCGAATCATATCATACGAATGTCGTTCCGGACGGATCGAAACATATGTCATTGGGGGATTGGTATTGACCGTACCTGTCCATGCAGCAGTAAATATATTTTTTTCTTCCATATTCCCACAGGATACCATCACAACCGGCACAGGATAAATCACCGTTCCCGGCTTCCAAATCTGTTTGTCCATACCATACCTCTCCTTTACATACGCTATAACGCTATTTATCATACCTGAGAGCGTATCATTTGTAAAGACGAAAAATATCAAAAAAGCCTTTCCTATTTTTGTTCAAATTCCTGTCTTTTTCCGCTCTTTGCTTTGCAAAAACTTTGCTTTTGCTCCATCAGAAAACGCCCTACATATATCAAAAAATGCAAATTTCGTTTTTCCATTCTGATTTCATACTTGCAAGCGCATATAAAATTTTGTATCCTAAAGTAAAAAGGAGGACATCTCATGCAGCTACCAATTGCATTTTTGGAAAATATGAAACAACTTCTTTCGGAAGAAGAATATCAGGCATATCTGCAATCCTTTGACGCACCACGTCATTTGGGTTTGCGTGCCAATACATGCAAACTCTCACCGGACACCTTGCAGGAAATCGCACCTTTTGCGCTCTCCCCCGTGCCCTGGTGTGACAGCGGATTTTACTACAGCGAAAGCGAGCGTCCTGCAAAACACCCTTACTATCATGCAGGGCTGTATTATTTGCAGGAGCCAAGCGCCATGGCACCGGCAGCATTGCTCCCCGTATCCCTTGGCGAACGTGTGCTGGATATCTGTGCCGCGCCGGGTGGCAAGGCAACACAGCTTGCTGCAAAGCTCCATGGCACAGGGGTGCTGGTTGCCAATGACATCAGCGCAGGGCGTGCAAAATCCCTTTTGAAAAACATAGAGCTTGCGGGTGTGCGCAATGCACTGGTGGTAAGCGAAGCACCCGCAAGACTTGCAAAATGCTTTCCTTCCTATTTTGACAAAATACTGATTGATGCCCCATGCTCTGGAGAAGGAATGTTTCGCAAAGAGCCGGATATGGTGAAAAGTTGGAACGAGGAGCTGTTGGCATTTTGTCAGGAGCAGCAGGCGGATATTCTTTCGCATTGTGCGGATATGCTGCGTCCGGGAGGGATGTTGCTTTATTCTACATGCACATTTGCAGTACATGAAAACGAGGAAAGCATTGCACATTTCTTGGAAACACACACAGATTTTTCATTGATACCCATTGAAAAGAAGTATGGATTTGCTTTTGGAGCAGAGCCATTGCCCGCCTGTGCACGGCTGTATCCACACCGCATACAGGGCGAGGGACATTTTCTTGCGCTGCTGCAAAAAACAGGCTCCTCCAGTACAGACACGATGGACAACAGCAAGCCAAAAATCACAAAACCACCCACTGCGTTTGCTGCATTTGCCAATGATCTGCTCACAGAGGAATTGACGGGAGATTTTCAATTATTCGGGGAACATCTCTGTTTGATGCCGCAAGGAATCCCCGACACAAAGGGCTTGCGTGTATTGCGCAGCGGATGGCAGCTGGGCACACTGAAAAAAGATCGTTTTACACCTGCACAGGCATTTGCCATGGGCCTTACCAAAAATCAAGTAAAGCGTGTACTGGATTTCCCATTATCCGATCCCCGCGTCCTCCGCTATCTCAAAGGAGAAACACTGGAAACACCAAACGCCGAGGACGGCTGGACACTGATCTGTGTAGACAGCTATCCGCTTGGATGGGGCAAAGTATCCTGCGGCAGAGTCAAAAACAAGTATGCCGTCAGCTGGAAATGGGAATAAACAAATCTTTGCAGGTATTCTTGCTTCCTTGTTTTTCACATAAAAAAGCACTCCAAACGGAGTGCTTTTTTTGTTTTCGGTTATTGATCTGCCTTCAGCAGATGGGAAATGGATTTATACAACACAAATGTGATGGCACAATTCAAACCGGCTTTGATCAGGTTAAACGGAATGATTGCGGGAACCAGCATTTTGATTACGGTCTGTATGGACTGCCCCAAGAAAATGGGCGTTAAAATCAAGTTCATCAGTACCATGGCTGTTGTCATGACCAACGCACCCACCACCAACGCAATTGCTGCGGACTTTCTGGTCTTGTTTTTCGCATAAATATTTCCGGCGATCAATACACAGCTGCCTGTTGCAAAAATATGCATCAAAATTCCAATGGGGCCGCCACTTGCTGCACTGACTGTCATCCCTTGAATGATGGATACCACAATCGTCAAAAGGAAGCCTGCCAAAGGGCCGAATGCAAAAGTACCGATCAAAATGGGTACATCTGCCGGATCATATTCCAAAAATGGCGCTGCCGGCATGATGGGGAAATGCACCACTGCCACCAATATGATGGAGATTGCGCCCAGCATCCCAAGAGATGTGATTTTTCTAATGTTGTTTGTTCTTCTTGCCGTGACTGTTGTTGCTTTTGCTGTTTTTGTTTTCACTACATTTTCCATGCTTTTTTCCTCCATTTTCTGTTTTTGATTTTCAGTCTGCGTTTTCTTTTTCTGCAAAAAGAAAACGCCTGAAAATCTCCAGGCGAAATGAGCAAAGCAAGCGTTGATATTTGCAGACAAAAAGCAAATATCCTGCCCTTCTTCTTCTCCCATCCAGACTATACTGTCGGTTTCGGAATCGCACCGAATCCTGCGCTATGCGCTCGCAGACTTTACTGCCGATCGGGAATTTCACCCTGCCCTGAAGAATTTTCATATGTAAGAACCAGATATACCAATTCCAAAATCCGAACTCTTGTGAAGTTCATCTACATTATAGCAGTTGTATATAGAAAGTCAAGTATGTCATAATATTTATCACGAAATTTTTTGACAAATCATTCACATAAATTCTGTGCATTTTTTCGGATGTCATTCTACACTTCTTCGACTTTTGAGCAGTGCAATTTCTCTGATATATCCTGCTTCAT
The DNA here is from genome assembly GCA_020024265.1 of Anaerotignum sp. Classification (GTDB taxonomy): domain Bacteria; phylum Bacillota; class Clostridia; order Lachnospirales; family Anaerotignaceae; genus Anaerotignum. The sequence continues at coordinate 10,093 of JAHHTW010000014.1, forward strand.
CATTGGGTGTTTCCAATACAAAGGGCAGATGGCAGAGCTTTGGATGATTGATCACACGTGCCAGTGCCTCTATGCCTATTTCTCCTTCATCCAACGCCGCATGCCGATCCTTGTGACTGCCCATTGCATTTTTGCTGTCATTGAGATGAATGGCACGCAGTCGTTCCAAACCAATCACATGGTCAAACGTATCCAAAACCTCCTCCAAATTTCCCACAATGTCATAACCCGCATCAAACACATGACAGGTATCCATACAAACACCGATTTTCTCTGCGTATTCCACACGGTCGATAATCCCCTTCAATTCTTCAAAGCTCCTGCCAATCTCTGTTCCTTTTCCTGCCATCGTTTCCAAAAGCACAGGTATTTTGGTATCTGCCTGCAACACATGGTTCAAAAGCGCTGCAATTTTTTCAATACCGATTTCCACTCCCTGCCTGACATGGCTGCCCGGATGGAAATTATATGCTACATTGGATAGATAAGACAATTTTTCCAAATCCTCACGCATGATTTTTTCTGCAAATCTGCGTAAATTTTCATCTGCTGCACAGGCATTGAGGGTGTAGGGCGCATGTGCTACAATCATGCCAATCCCCTGTTCTTTTGCAAAAATATTGTACGCTGCAATATCGTCCAAGTTCAAAGCCTTTGCATTTGCGCCACGTGGATTGCGTGAAAAAAATTGAAAGGTATTCGCTCCCATGTTCCGTGCCGCTTTTCCCATTGCCAAATATCCCTTTGCTGCCGAAAGATGGCATCCAATCCAAAACATGATACATGCCTCCTTTATTCTTTTTGTTTGAAATATGGTTTCTATTGTACGAAAAACATACTGTTTTTGCAACTCTCTTAAGTGGCATACAGATGTGGAAAAGCTGCTTGAGGAAGTATGCTGTCATGCTGTTTGCATCCTTTTATGGATTCATCATATTTTTTCTCCACATTCATATATATAAAATACATACCAGCGTCCATCCGCATGATTCCAAACTGGATGCGGTTTGACAAAAAAGGAGGCAGCCTTGATGTATCCGTATTCTCATAAACAAATGCCAAACGGCATGTCAAAGCATACACAGATTCACAGCAGAGAAGCTGAAAATCCACAAATCCTTGCTCTTGCGCAAGATGCACATTTTCTTTCTTTGCTGCAAATTGCTGTGGATGAAACCATGCAAATGGCAAAACGCTATCACAAACTGATGACAGAAGCCGAAACACAGCAACCCGTTTTTCCATTGGTACAATCCATGTATTTAGACGAGAAGAAACACGCACGCCAGCTGCGGGATGCCATGTTTTTGATTACTGGAAAACCACCGGAAATTTCAGAGGAAGAAGCAGTCGATTTTGATACCGAAGCACTGCCTATGGACAAATTTATGGAAGAAACATTGCTTTCGGAATTAAGCTCCGCTGCATTTCACAGAAACTTTCTGCTCCTTGTACCCATGGGCGAACTGCGGGATATATTTTTTGAAATTTTTTCCGATAAACAGGAGCATACCAATATATTGACATACCTTTTGTGCAAATACTGCTCATCTCTGTAAACATACAGAAGAAAAACCGTGCAATGCATCTCCTTTCGTGCTATACTGGACAAAAGTATTTTCTGTACGAAAGGAGAACATTTATGAGTGATTGTATTTTCTGTAAAATCGTTTCCGGCGAATTTGCCTCTGCCACAATTTATGAAAATGAGGAATTTAAAGTTATTTTGGATCGTTTTCCTGGCAACGAAGGGCATGTACTGATTTTGGCAAAAAATCATGTTGCCAATATTTTTGAAATTGATCCCGACCAAGCCGGCAGACTCTTCAAACTTGCCAGCATTGTTGCAAAAGAAATGCAAAAACGTCTGGGCTTTACACACATGAATGTCATGCAGAACAACGGTACGATTGCAGGGCAGAGTGTATTCCATTTCCATCTGCATTTGATTCCGCGGTATGAAAACGATGGCATTACCATCGCCTACAAGCCTTTGGAGCTTTCCGATGAACAAATCGAAACAATGCGCAAAAAATTGGAAATGACCATTTAAGCACTTTAGCAAAAAATGCTATCCATATTACCCATACGGATGGCATTTTTTTATTGTTTTTTGATAACATATTTCTGTTTTCATGCCATTTTATATGAAAAAAAAGAAATTTATACCATTTCTTTTTTCCTTTTTTCCGCTTTCCCATACATCTTTTACCAAAATACAGCTCTATTCGTCAAGTCAAAAAAACAGCTTCTTCTACATTCTGTATCAAAAACCCCTCCTTCTCTTTCCACATCTCGACATAAGCAGACCAAAACAGCGAAACCATCAAAAAAATCCGTATTTTCGTCATTGTTTGCCGCAAAATACTGTCGAGCGATACCATATTGTCATGCTCTTTTTGCTGTACTATAATCAACCCAAAAGCAAGAAGATTTGCCACAATACAACAAAACGGAGGGATTTTTTGTGAGCCAGACAAAAATAAAAATACTTTTAGCGGATGATAATCAAGATTTTTGCGACATTTTAGGGAAACAGCTGCAAGCACAGGAAGATATGCAGTTGGTAGCCATTGCCATGGACGGCATTGATGCGATGAATAAAATTCGGGAATACCGTCCCGATGTTGCCATCATTGACGGCATCATGCCAAGACTCGATGGTATCGGCGTACTGGAACGTCTGCAAAAAAATCCGGATATTCATCAGCCCATTACCATCATACTCTCTGCCATCAGTCAGGAAAAAGTCATCGAACGTGCTTTGGAATTGGGTGCAGGATATTATATGGTCAAACCCTTTGATTTGGATGCGCTCATTTCACGTATCCGCCAGCTGATGCAGGAGCTGCCCGCACAGCCGAAAGGCGCAGAGCATGCAACCGCTTTTACAAAATCATTGCTGCCCTCTGCCACACTGACATTGGAAGCCAGAGTGACTGATATTTTACATGAGATCGGTGTCCCTGCACATATTCGTGGCTATCACTATATTCGAGAAGCAATCATTATGAGTGTCAATGATATGGAAATTCTCAATTATATTACAAAAGAACTTTATCCATCCATCGCCAAAAAATGCAATACCACACCCAGCCGTGTCGAGCGTGCCATTCGCCATGCCATTGAAGTTGCATGGAACCGTGGGAAGGTGGATGTCATAGAACAGCTTTTTGGCTATACCATTAACAACCACAAGGGCAAACCCACAAACAGCGAATTTATTGCTTTGATTGCAGATCGTCTGCGTTTGGAGCAAAAAGCTGTTTGAGGTATATCCGAAAACAAAAAACATGCTTGTTTTTGGATTGCCCCAAATCGCATATATCCCCCTCTCTTTCCTTCCGAGCGGCAGAATATTTCCATTCTGCCGCTCCACTTTTTGACTTGCTTGTTCTATTGCCTTCTTTTGCATCATAGATTGATAGCAGAGCATAGCAAGCAAAGGAGAGAAAAAACGTGTATCAAAGACGATATGATAAAGTATATTTGATGCTGCGACAGGAAACAGGCGGCTATGGCATAGGGCATCGTACCCCTTGGGGCAGCTGTACCATGGAAATCAAAAACGGCAAAGGGCATCTGCATTTGCAGGTACAAGGGCTGATGCCTTTGCATCAAAAAGCATATACTGTTTATGTTCTTGCAGAAAAAGAAAAGGAGTGCCATGCCATCCAGTGCGGACAGCTTCCGATTGACAAGCATGGAAGCGGCTCACTGAATTGGGATTTTTTGGCAGATGATTTGGACAGCATCTATCAAGTAGAAGATTTATTTGCACTTACCATACTTACACACACCAATGGAAAAATTGTCGCACCACTCACAGCATATTTCGGCACACCACGCAAATGGCTTTCCAGACTGCATTTGCCACAAACCACAGAAAAGACTGATTTGATTGCAGCAGAGGCCATCGACAGACCAACCGCATGTCCCCCGCCTATGCAAACGGCTCCTGCTGCCATGCCATATTTGGCATCCTCTGCCCCAAAGGAAGATCAAGCACAGGACAATCCCACATCCTATCATGGAGATTTTCGTGGACTGCTTCAAAAATTTCGGCAGGAAATGCAGGAGCTGACCGAAATGGGCATACTATCTGCGGAAGAAAGCAGCCGTATTTTGGGATATGATTGTACGCAGAATACCATATCTTTTGCAAATGACACAGCCCATACAGATGCATCCTCCGCTGCCGCAACGACAGAACCAATACAACCCTCAGCAGAGGAAGCCGTACCGCACGCAGATCCGGATTTTCTGTCACAGGAAGCCGTACCGCACGCAGATCCGGATTTTCTGTCACAGGAAGTACCGCACGCAGATCCGAGTTTTCTGCCGCAGGAAGCCGTACCAACAAAAGAACACAGGCCACCGGAACATTCAGAAGCATGCTCGGACAACGAGCATCTGCCAGTGGTACCACAGGAAACAGACACAAAACCGGTGATATGCGCACAAGACTCCCCTGCAAATACAGAACAAAATCTCCCTCTGCCACAGCCACAGAACAATCCGCAAAGCGAGCAATCACAAATCAGAGCAAAGGCGGCTGCACTCCAAAATTCTACTCCAGAGCATACACCGCAACGTCCCAAGGATGGTTTCTTTGCCGCCTTGGAGATTTTACATAGCCGTCCTGCCACGATACCTTTTCACGATCAATGTACATGGCGGTGTATCACATTACAAGATTTGGTACTCTTTCCCTCCGTTCCTTTGGAGTGGCAAAAAGAGCCGTTTCTCCTACTGACAATGGCAAAATATGGCCATCTGTTGTTACGCAGGGAAGGAGCCTGCTTTCTGCTTGGGGTACCGGATACCTATTCCCCTGAAAATACAAACTGCATTGCACAGTTTGGCTTAACTACATTTCAAAAGCTGAATCCGAACCGTCCGGAGGGCTATTGGCTGGGTGTATTGCCGCAATAAATATATGTGCGCATCATACCGAAAAATCAAAAAAACCGACTGCATATAGGCAATCGGTTTTTTCTGCTTCTTTTCTTTTCAAACAAAACCAAAAACTCTCATACAAAGGGGTATGGTCTTTTTCTTGCTTCTGTCCATGCCCCTTCCATTTTTATACTGACAATACACAAATGGTTTTTCCATGTATTCAAATACAGCAGCCGAAAACTGCTTATAAAAGCAGACCAAAACGCCTGCGCATCTGATTGTTCTACTTTGGTTACAACCATGCGTTTGCTTTTAAGAAGCTTTGGATTTTTTCCATCGCAAGCCGAAGCTGCTCCATGCCATAGGCATAGGAAATTCTGACATAGCCTTCTCCGCTTTGCCCAAAGGCATCCCCCGGCACCACTGCCACACCTGCATCATACAACAGACGTTCACAAAATTCCTGCGAAGAAAGCCCTGTTTTTTGAATGGAAGGAAATACATAAAATGCACCCTTTGGCTCAAAGCAGTCCAGTCCCATTGCATTGAGTGTCTGCACCAAATACTGCCGTCTGGCATCATATGCCTGTCGCATCTTTCCCACATCTGCATCACACAATGCATCGTCACGCAGAGCCTCAATGGCAGCGTATTGGCTCATGGTCGGCGCACACATAATCACATAGGCATGTACCTTGTTTATGGCTTTCATAAGCTCTTTGGGGCCTGCTGCATATCCCAAACGCCAGCCTGTCATGGAAAAAGACTTTGCAAATCCATTGAGTACCACCGTACGCTCTGCCATGCCTGAAATTTTGGCAATCGATACATGTGTTTTTCCGCCATATGTCAGTTCTGCATAAATTTCATCCGAAATCACAAGTATGTCATGTTTGATGCAAACTTCCGCAATTTTCTCAAGATCCTCTTGTTCCATAATCGCACCGGTTGGATTGTTTGGATATGGTAAAATCAGCGCCTTTGTCTTTGGTGTCAGCACTGCTTCCAACTCCTCCGGCTTCAGACGAAAATCATTCTCTGCTTTTGTTGTCACAACTACGGGTATGCCATGCTGCAAGGCAACTGCCGGTTTGTATGCCACATAGGACGGTTCTACTATAACCACCTCATCCCCCGGCGCAATCACGGTGCGCAATGTCACATCAATGGCTTCTGATGCGCCAATGGTACAAAGAATCTGATCTGTATCATATGCCAGATCAAAGCGCCGTTTCAAATAATGAGAAATCCGCTCTCTCAAAAGCGGCATCCCCCAGTTTGCACTGTATCGTGTTTTGCCCTCCTCCAAAGACCGTATCGCTGCCTCTCTGACACGCATCGGTGTTGGAAAATCCGGTTCTCCCACGCCCAACGCAATGACATCCTCCATCGTTGCCACAATATCAAAAAATTTTCGTATTCCAGAAGGCGGCAGTATTGCCACATGATTTGCAACAAACTCTCGCATAAATTCCCTCCTTTACAGCTTTACCTGATACAGCGCATCGCTCTGCGGCTGTTGCAGTACACTGCTTACATTGTCTTTTATAATGATCTTTTCACATTCCGTGATTTTTCCGATCACTGCTGCTTCCACACCTGCTTGACGTAGCTTTTCCACCAGCAGCGCACCATCACATGTCGCAATAATCATAGTACCACTGGAAATCAGATGCAATGGCTCAATCCCTGCCGCATGACAGATTTGCTTTGTGGCTTCTTTTACCAAAATGGCATCTGCAAATACAGTGACACCCTTTTGAGAACATTCTGCCAATTCCCATACAGCGCCAAGGATGCCGCCTTCTGTAGCATCATGCATTGCTGTTGCGCCATGTGCCATTGCAATGCGAGATTCTGTTCCTACAGAAAGAAAATCCTTCATATCCTTTGCATCCTTGAGCAGGGATGCATCTATTTTTTCGGATAATACGGCTTCATGCTCCTTGGCAATGATCGCTGTGCCCTCAAGACCTGCCCATTTTGTCATCACAACATCCTGCCCCACTTCGGCACCGCCGGTACATACCATATGTCTGTCATGTGTCTTTCCGACCACGGTTGCACAAATCAAGGGCTGATTGACCGCAGCCGTCACTTCTGTATGTCCACCCAGCACTTCTATACCCAGTTCGCCTGCGGCATGCAATGCGCCCTGCATGATTTCTTCCAATGCACCTTCTGTGCTGTGCGGCGGCAAAAGTATGGTCATAAGAATGCCCACCGGCTCTGCTCCGGCAGAGAACACATCATTGCAGTTGATATGTACAGCCAAATATCCCATATCCTTTGTCGCTCCGGTAATGGGATCTGTGGAAAATGTACAAAGCTCCCCATTCGGGTCGATTGCCGAACAGTCCTCACCGGTTTTGGGACGTACCACAACATCCGTTCTCTGTACCGGCGCTTGTGTCACAGGCTGCAAAACCAATTTTTCCAATGTTTGCGGTGGTATTTTTCCGATTTCCAGCATATTCCCCTCGTCCTTTCTTTTTTTGGCAAAATATCCATATAGCAATGGGTGTGTGCAGCACATGCACACACCCACAAATCATGCTTTTGCTTATTGCACAGTTTCCGGCTTGTTCTCTGCCGACCTCAGATCGTCCTGTGGCTTTGCACCATCTGTTTCTGCTGCGCCTTCCGGCTTCTTCGTCCCCACCGTGACATAGTCTGCGGAAGAACGATAGGACGAGGAACTAAACCAATCACTGCTCTTTTTTACGCCATTTTCATATACAACCTTGTATACACTGACCTTTGCGCCTGTTTGTCCACGAGATGTAATCAATCTCTCCCCTTCTTTCATTTCGGGATCTTCCGTGACAACCTCTGGCAGCTTTGGCAGTGTTGCTTCATATACGGTTTCATATGCTACAGAATGCCCTTTGCTATGCGCTTCTTCTCCGTAAATATTCATGACCAGCTGTCCGCCACTTGCATACGCCTCAATCAAAATGGGGTACGGTGTGTTGTTCTTGAATTTCAAATCTTTATAATTTCCGGCAATTGCTGCATCCCGTCCCAAAGGAACATAGCCTACCTTCATGGAATGTGGCTGGCGTTCCACAATCTCCAGCTCTGCCATCAGCGCCGCATTGTATAACGTGCTGGAAACCTGACATACCCCGCCTGCAATGCCTGTTTCCACCTTACCGTTGTTGTAGATTGCAGCATCCCTATAGCCGCCTGCATATGTCTGTGAGCCCAGATTTGCATTTGTGGAGAAAACCTCCCCCGGCGCCACCATGGTACCATTGATATAATTACACCCTACCCGCAAATTGATATTGCGGTTGGGATCGCTGTTGTTGTATGCGGTACTGAAGCTGCCAATCAGGTCTTTGACATGACCGTTCTGCTCTGCGGTAATCTTTGGTTGTGTTTCCTCTGCAATGATGTTTGCCGTACCGCTTGTATGGGTATTCAAAACCTCCACCGCTTCCGCTGTAGTCTGTTCCAAATTCATCACACGCCCGATTTTATCCGGTGTCACAACAAAGCCTCCGTTTTTGCGGCTCACGGTACTGTCCACAGCATCACGGTCAAATTCTTTGGCAATTGTCTGCAATTTCTCTGTCAACTTGGCTTCATTATAGGAAAAATCCAGCGCAATATCAATCTTGTCTTTGAGCAGCGCTGCACCCACCTTAAAATTCTCTTTCTCTGTTCCACTGCGTCCGGTGTTGTATGCATCTTCTACCGCCTGCTCCAAGTGATACCCCGCTTCCAAATCCGAAAATGGGATATCCCATGTATCTTCTTCATAACGAAATTTCAATATATCACGCTCCAACGGATATGCCTCCCGCAATTCCTGCAAGGCTTCCTCCTTGCTTTTGCCACTCATATCCCTTCCGTCAATGGTCACATTTCGATAAATCCCTGCCTCAGACAGCAGCTGTTTCACCTGATATCTGTGATATAGAAAATATCCAAAGAAAGCCACCCCAGCCAGCAATATGATCATGAGGATACACACAAGAACTTTTCTTCTTGTTACACTTTGCTGCTGTTTTCGCTCTTGTCTTACACCCATTGATTTTACCCCCATTTTCTTTTTTCCATCACTATGTATATAAATTCTTTGCATGCATTGCATTGCCTTATATACACCTAACATTGTGTTTACATGCAGAATTTTTTGTAAATAACTTCCGACTATACAAAAAAATACAAACATTGTCTTTATCTTAGCGAAACCGCAAAGAAAACACAATACAAAAATGAATAATTTTCGTTACATTTTTGTTACAGCCGCAAAAAGACAAAAAAAGACTGTTCCGAAGAACAGTCTTAAACGTGAGTGACATGATTCGAACACGCGACCTTCTGATCCGTAGTCAGACGCTCTATCCAGCTGAGCTACACTCACATACATATATTTCATGCAAGAGTTATATTACCATCATATCATATACTTGTCAACATAAATTTTATGAAAACGCCTGTTTTTTTATGAATACAGACATATCCCCTTTGGATATGTCTGCACGCACCGGATGTAAGCACGTCATTTTATTTTTCTTTGTAGCTTTCGATATGGTTTTTCCATCGTTCTGCCAAACGTGAGGAGTGATGCACCAGCTTGCGTGGAAATCTTTTGATCCGGTGGACGGTTCTTGCACCCAGTATATGCGGCAAGGACTCTATATGCTCTGCATTATCGTATGCTGCCACCACACGGCGATAGAGTGTTTCCATATGCTCTGCAAAACGCTCTGCCGAAAGTGTTTGTATTTCCTGCTTTGCTGCCTCTGAAAGCCGTTTGCACAAAGCCTTGTCTGTAAGCATATGGTACAACAAATCAGAAAGCTGTTCTGCCTGATCAAAGAACATGCCGCTGACACCATCTGTCATGATATTGGCAATACATTCATCCCTTCTTGCAACTACGGGAATCCCTGCTGCCATTGCTTCGGCAAATGTCAGCCCCTGTGTTTCGGAAAGCGATGCACTGCAAAAAACATCTCCCAGCTGATAATACTGTCCAATTTCCTCCCATGGTCTGCTGCCTGTAAAAAGGACATGCTCCGATATGCCAAGAGATTTTGCATCATGCTGCAAATTTTCTGTTTCATCTCCCTCGCCAACAATCACCATTTTGGTATTTGGTAATTTTGCAATCAGCGCAGGCAACGCTCTAATGACAACATCTATGCTTTTTTCCTTTGCCACACGTCCAATGGAAAGCACCACATGTGTATCTTGCGATAATCCAAGACTGTGGCGCAGCTGTTGGATCTGGTTTTCTTCATAATTTTCTTTGCAAAAGCAGTCGGTATCAATGCCGGTCGGAATGATACTGATGGGCTTTCTCACACCGTAGCTTTCCAAAAGCAGTTTCGTCTTTTTTGTAGGCGCCACAACCACCATTGCCGTATTGCAAAACATACGGCTGAAATCTCTGGCTCTCTCCTGCGTAATCAGACGACCATTTGCAATATAATGCACATAATCCTCATACATTGTATGATAAGTATGCACCATAGGCACACCACATATTTTGGAAACCATTTTTCCCAAAAAACCCATGGAAAATTCTGTTTGTGTATGTATGATATCCAAATGCAGCGCATGTATCTTGCGTAAAATCTGCGGTGGGCATACCAAACACATGCGGTATTGCTGCACAAATACAAACGGCATACTGGGCAGGCGAAACACATGGGAATCCGGCTCATATTTTTGTTTTGGGTCATATGGCGTAAAAACATATACCTCATGACCTCTTTTTTCCAGCTGTTTTTTCAGCATTTGTATGGATGTTACCACACCATTGATCTGTGGCATATAAGTATCGGAAAATATGCCGATTTTCATCTCTGCACCCCCATCGTATCCTTGATATAAAGAAGTTTTGCAAAACAGGAACACCAATCGCCCCCTACTGCTTCTTGACTGATGTTCCAATATATTTGATTTTCTCAAATTTTAATATAAATACAATACTTTTACAAGTGAAAAAGTGTTACGATTTTCTAACAAAGGCATCCGATATATCCTAAAATATGCTATACTGAATGATACAAAAATCCATTCCAAAGATGCTTATGCCCATATCTGCTTTGATATACGCATGGCTTCTTTTGCGGATTGCTTTATAAAAATATCAACTTTTTTGGAGTATGCTTATGGATCAAAAATTTCACAAAAATCAAATTGCTGCCATATGCCATGACCAAGGCCCTATGCTTGTCCTTGCGGGGCCGGGCAGCGGCAAAACAACTGTCATCACACATCGTGTGAAGCATCTGACCAATGTATGCGGCGCCGTGCCTTCTCGGATTCTTGTCATTACATTTACCCGTGCCGCAGCAGATGAAATGAAAAATCGCTATGCCGCATTATCCGGTAAACATGGTGTAACATTCGGTACGTTTCACAGTATCTTTTTTCGTATATTGCGTCAAAGCTATGGCTATACATTGGAGCAGGTGCTTTCAGAGCATGAAAAACAACGAGTTTTGCGTCAAATCATGCACGATGCGCAAATAGAAGCGCTGGATGAGGAAGAATATATTCAGCAATTCACGAGCCAATATTCTTTGATGCAAAACGAATTACAGACCATACAGTCTTTTGCACCTGAGGGGCTGGAGAAGCAGGAATTTATACATATGGCGCAGGCATATACAGCATGGAAGGCAAGAATGGAGAAAATAGATTTTGATGATATGCTTACACAATGCTACGCATTGCTTTCCAAGCACGAGCAGGCACGTACCTACTGGCAAAATCGCTTTGACTACATTCTGGTAGACGAATTTCAGGACATCAATCAGGCACAATATGCCTGCCTGCGTTTTTTGGCAACACCCAAAAACAATCTCTTTGTTGTCGGGGACGATGACCAGAGCATTTATGGCTTTCGTGGGGCAAGACCAGATTTTATGCTGGATTTTCCAAAGGATTTCCCAGGTACAAAAAAAATGCTTCTGGATGTCAACTATCGCTGCTCCACACGCATCATACATTTGGCAGCACGTTCCATTTCCGGCAATGTCCACCGATATGACAAATGCATACAGGGAAATCGGGAAATCGGTGATAAAATCAATGTCTTTACCGCAGAGGATACTGCCGCAGAGGCAGAAATGATTGCCGAAAAAATCTCTGCATTGCTTGCAGAAGGCATTTCGGAAAACGAAATTGCAGTCATATTCCGTACCAATATTCAAGGTGCAGCCTTTGCTTCTGCCTGCTATCGCAAAGGCATACCCTATCGCATGCGTGACGGTGGTATGAATTTCTATGAGCATTGGATTGCAAAGGATCTGCTTTCTTATCTTTATCTTGCGGAAAATCCGGAAACAGACAGTGCGCTTTTGCGTATTTTGAATAAACCCAAGCGCTACATCAGCAAAGACATGATTGCGCAGGCACAACAGCTTCCCCATGCTCTTTTGCGCAGCCTTTTCGTTCTGCCACAGCTAAAAAAATGGCAGTCCGAGCGTTTGACACAGCTGGAGGCGGATCTTCGGCAAATTGCAAGACGTGAACCCTACGACGGTCTGCACTATGTGCGCAGTGTCATTGGCTATGACGAATATTTGGAGGAATATGCCGCTTATCGCAAAGCAAGCCTTCCGCATTTGATTGAGATTGCAAACGAAATCACAGAAACCGCAAAGGGCATGAAAACCGCAGCACAATTTGCCAAACATCTGGATGAAATGAGCAGGCAAATGCAGGAACAGGGCAGGGAGCAAAAACAAAATGCCGTTACACTGACCACATTCCATTCTGCCAAAGGATTGGAATTTTCTGTCGTATTCCTGCCCTCTCTTGCAGAAGGCATACTGCCCTATGAACGCAACAAAGACGGCGCTTCCTTGGAGGAGGAACGGCGGCTGTTTTATGTGGGCTTGACACGTACCAAGGATCTGCTTTTTCTTTCTTTTGCACGCAACCGCTATGATAAGCCCGTAAAGCCCTCTCGCTTTTTATTGGAGCTGGGACTTCCGGAAAACCTTCTGCTGCGCAAAGCAGAAGCAAAAAGCTAAAAGAAGCATTGCCTGATATACAAATATTCGTACCATTATGGAAATCCGGACGCATTGCTTTGTGCAGCAGACAAGGGACATCATATAGACAGATCCTGCTTTTTATTATAAAATTTGTAAGAAAGAGTTAAAACATTTGATATAACTGTCAACCAGTAGCTTTGATATAATAAAGCTATCATCATGTAATCGCTTTTTATATAAAAAACATCGTGAGGACAACCGCCAAGAGGAACCATACGCCTTGCGATGAATCAGAAGATTGGAGGGTATTATGCGTTATCAAAAGAAACAAACATGGAAAAAACGAATGTTGGCTGTCATCGCGTTGCTGATGGCTGTTATTATGGTACTCGGGCTTTTCACACCCATATTTGCCGCTTCGCCTGTCGCAACAACAAGCACAACCGTGGATGCAAGCACAACCTCGGAAGACACTTTGGAGATTTCACAGCCCACCGCTCAGGAAATGGGATCTGATCGGTTTTCCGTCAAAGCCTCCCTTGGCTTTGACGGAGCATACATCGTTACCTGTACCACCCCCCTGCATTTGTCGATTACCAATCTTGGAAATGACTTTCAGGGCAAGGTACAGGTAAAAACATATTTGAAAGATTTGAGCGAAAGCTTCCCTGTCAATACGGAGCCTACATATGCGCTTTATACACAACCGCTCTTTCTTTCATCAAATGCAACCAAGGGCATTGATATGGAAATCAATACATCCACCATACAGCGCAGCATCGAAATCACATTGCTTGACAAAAATGGTACGGTTGTATTTCTGCACAATATGCCCGTTCAGGCAATTTCTCCGGAAAGCACAACCATCGGCATACTCTCGGAACAGCCGGCAGCCTTGGACTACTTGAAAAATATGCATCTGATTTATACAGAAAAGAGCAAGCAATCCTTCTTTTTCTTAAATGCAGACACATTCCCAAAATCACAATCCGTTATGGAAAATTTTCATATCATGGTGATAGATGATTTTGATACCAAAAAGCTCTCTGCCCAGCAGCTGCAAGCATTGCAAAGCTGGGTAGGCAATGGGGGCATGTTGGTTCTGGGAACAGGTGTGCATGCACAAAAGGTGCTGTCCGGCTTAGACTTTTTGGGAATACAGCAAAATGGCAGCACACAAATACAAGGCTCCATACAAGGCAATCATACATTGTCCTTGCATGCTCCCTTGCAGCTGAGTCAGCTTTCTGCACCGCATATAGAACCTATATGGCAAGATGCGTCCGTCAAATTGACCTCTTTGCTTGCCTATGGCAATGGTCAGGTAATCATACACCATTTTGCAATGGGTCTTGCGCCATTTGCCAATGCAGCGGAAAACACCTCTGTGTTGGAAGGACTGTATATCGAACAAACCAAACAGGATCTTTCCACCCACAACTCGCAAATCCCCTCTAGCCTTAGTTGGACAGCCGACCGATTTGAAATGCTTTCCACAAACAACCTGTGGGGGATATTGGTCATATTGGTGATTTATGTGATATTGATTGGGCCCGTATTGTATTACATATTAAAGAAAAAGGATATCCGCAACCGTGGCTGGATTTATATTCCGACATGTTCTGTGATTTTTGTTGCAGTTGTATTCCTTTTTGCAAAAAACAGTGCTTACAAAAGCGGCCTGCTCAATTCTGCTGCTTTGGTGTCCATAGATGAAGGCAGTACCATCGGCCAAGCAACAGGTATTGTATCCATAAAAGCACCCACGCAAGGTGATGTCACACTTTCGATTGACGGAACCCCTGCGTTGCATCCTTATAATGACAAATATCGGTATCGTTCCTATAACAACACAGGCGTTTCCTATCAGCTGGAAACCGGAGAGCAGACAAATCTTACATTCTATCAAAATATGGCTTGGGAATCCAATCAGATACGTCTTTCCAAAACCATAGATATGGGTGGAGAGATCGAATCCACCGTACAGTATATAGATGATGCTTTTGTTGGTACATTGACCAATCACAGCAATGTCAGCTTTATAGATACTGTACTTTCGGCACAGGGTATCTATGTACAATCCGGACCTCTGCCTGCCGGAAAAACGGTAGAAATTAACATTCCCGTCACACAGCAAATGCTGGAAGCGATGTATGATCCGGAATGTATTTTCTTTGGCGATGACACGGCACTCAACCTTGTCAACAAAAAAAAGATCAGCAGAACAGATGCATATCGTATGCAGCAGCAAAGTTCCTTATTGGAAGTATTCTTTGAAAACCGTACGCAACAAACAATGGATAGCTGGGAGTCTGCACGCACAATATGCAGTTTTTATGGCTTTACACAAGAGCCATTGATTGCTGAAAACACATACATCAATGGCAAACAAATGCAGGAACGCAATATGACAATGTATCATAAAAACTTCACCATTGATCTATCACAAGTCAAATCATTTGATCTGCCATTTTCCATACTGCCCACCGTCGATTCCAACACACCGCTGGGCTATGATTACAACAATGGCAGCAACACGCTTTATATGTATGGAGATGGCAGCCAAACTCCTGTACTGCTGTATTATGCCATTGATAAAAATTTACGAGTGGACGAATTGCAGTTCCGTCTCAATACGTTGGAATCAGAGGCTTTGCCTACCGAAATTTACAATACCCGCACACAGACATGGGAGGTATTGACAGAAGCTGTATATCCAAATCCACAGGATTACATCAATGACAACCATCAAGTGCAGGTACGTCTGTATGTGATTGAACACAATCAAGCGCCCAATATGCGTGTGAAAGGAGGCGGGCTGTATGCTTGAAATTAAAAATCTTGTGAAGCGTTACGGCAATTTTGTTGCTGTTGATCATTTGTGTCTTACCATTCCGGACAACAGCATTTTTGGCTTTGTTGGTCCAAATGGTGCGGGCAAAACAACCACACTGCGTATTATGGCAGGGCTACTGAAGGCAACCGAAGGAAGTATCTGGATGGGCGATGTGGATATGACAAAAAACCCTACGGCGCTCAAATCCAAAATCGGATATATGCCGGACTTTTTCGGGGTATATGATAACTTAAAGGTAACAGAATACATGGATTTTTATGCCGGAACATATGAAATTCCATATAAAGACCGCAGCGCCCTCATTGACAACCTGCTGGAAATCGTAGATCTGACACACAAAAAGAATGATTATGTGGATGTGCTTTCCCGTGGGATGAAGCAGCGTCTTTGTTTGGCACGTGCGCTCATACATGATCCAAAGCTGTTGATTCTGGACGAACCCGCCTCCGGCTTAGACCCTCGTGCCAGATTGGAAATGAAGGAAATACTCAAGCAGCTGCAAGTCATGGGCAAAACCATTGCCATCAGTTCACATATTCTTCCAGAGCTTGCGGAAATGTGTACCGAAATCGGCATCATCAACCATGGGATACTTGCTGCACAAGGCACGGTACAGGAAATTATGCATCAGCTTACCAAAAAACGGCTGATTTATATACAGCCGCTCGGCGGAGCCGCAGCAGTGGAAAAAGCGGCGAATTTCCTCAGACAGCTTCCGGCTGTAGGCGAAATCACAGAGAATACAAATGATATACTATTTGATTTTCAGGAAGATGAGCAAACCCTTGCCGGCATACTCAAGCAGCTCATTGATGCCGGAATTATGGTAACATCCTTCCATGAAAAAGAAGGCAATCTGGAAGAAATCTTTATGCAGGTAACAGGAGGTGCTGGACAATGATGAACCCCGTATTGCGCAAGGAAGCAATCGTCACCATGCGTAGCTGGAAAACCTATGCTGTATTGGTATTGTTTGTTGGTATTGCTGCCCTTGGCGCAGCATTGTACATCCGTACCGCCATGTATTACAACTATACACTCTCTTTTGATCCGTCCGATATGATTTGGATGTATGTGCTTTTGGCAGCTGTACAAATGTCATTGATTGTACTTACGACACCGGCAATCGCTGCCAGCAGCATCAGCGGCGAAAGAGAACGGCAAACGCTTGACCTGCTTTTGGTCACAAAAATGAGCCCGCTTTCCATCGTATTGGGTAAACTGATGTCCTCCTTGGCATACATTCTGCTTTTGGTTGTGGCAACGCTTCCCGTATTTGCGATGATATTTTACTTTGGTGCAATATCCATAATACAGTTGATCGAGCTGTTTGTCTTTGTATTGTGCAGCTCTTGTATGATCGGTTCGATTTCCGTATTTTTCTCGTGCCGTTTCAAAAAGAGCATTACATCCATTGTATTTACGTATTTGGTCATTGGCTTGCTGTGTTTTGGTACGCTCATTGTACTGATGTTTTCTATATTTTCTTACCAAAACACAGGACAGGAAGGTGTGCCTTTGCTGCTTACCATACTGATTTTGATTCCCAATCCGGGTGTGGCATTTTTCTCGCTGATTGATATGCAGCTTGGTACCAATATTACCAGCTCTGTCCTCACCTATTACGATGACTCCAATTACAGTACACTGATTTGGATGGCAAACCACATTTGGATTTTGCATTTGATTTTCGATGCGGTGATTACGATCTTGTTTGTCGCATTGTCAACAATAGACATCAACCCCATTCATGAAAAAAGAAGAAAGGTGAAAAAATGAAGGATTTTCTGCATTTGCTTGCGCCGCTGCGGCGAAAGCTGGCAGCAGAGCAATTTTTGCATCATTGGCTGCGGTTGGAAGGCATTGCGGTTATGATTTGTATTGCATGGACACTGCTTTCCAAATGGGTACAACTTCCCTTTGTACTGCCCATTTGTATCGTACTTTTGGTGCTTGCCACAGCTGTGGCAGCATTATGGGCGTTTGTATGGAAAAAACCCTCTGAGGCAGAAACTGCAAAAACCGCCGATACCCTTGGCGGCGCAGAGCGTATGATTACTACATTGGAGCTGCTCGCACGCACTCCCCAAAACGATGTAGAGCGCATGGCTGTTGCCGATGGCATGGCACAGGCGCAGCAAACCAATTTTGCAAAACGATATGCATTGACCATACCAAAAAGATTGCTTGCTGTATTTCTCATGCTCTCTTTGGCATTGGTTGCCTGTGCATTTATACCTGTACATCGTGAAGAAGAAGCCAAAATATATGCCGATGCGCAATTGGAAACCATAGAAGAAATCAAAGAAGAAGCCAAAGAGGATATGACAAAGGAGGAGCAAAAGCAATTTGATGCTGTTGTAAACACTTTGGAAAAAGAGCTTTCTCAGGCGAAAACAAAGGAATCTGCCGAAAATGCCGTACGCAATGCACAGCAGGAGATGAAGCAGCTGGAAAAAAACAGCCTTGCTCCCGATTTGCAAAAGCTTGCCGATGCCATGGCTACACAAGGCAGTACAGAGGCACTCTCTCAGGCAATGTCACAAGGAGATGCCGGTATGACGGCAGATGCCATTTCCGATGCCCTGGAACATATGTCGGAGGAGCAAAAACAGGAACTTGCCGAAAAGCTGAAAAACGCAATGCAGAATATGCAAAACAGCGATATGCAGCAGGCAACACAAAATCTTTCCGATGCCTTGCAGCAAGGCAGCAATCCTTCCCATGCAGCGCAACAATTGGGGGATGCAGCCTCTGCACAGGCAAAGCAAGGGCAGGGATTGCGTGATGGCTTGCAGCAAATGAATCAGGGACTTGCAAAGCAAACACAGTCAAACGCCTCCGCTTCGCAATCCGGAGAGCAAAACAGTCAGGGCACTGGCGAAAACAATCAAAATCCCAATGACGCAGACAGCGAAGGACAAGGACAAGGTCAGGGACAAGGTCAGGGACAAGGACAAGGTCAAGGTCAGGGACAAGGACAAGGTCAAGGTCAAGGTCAAGGACAAGGCCAAGGTCAGGGTAGAGGAGAAGGCAAAGGCAATGCCGATCAAATCTATACCCGCACCGCCCAACATAAAGAAGGCTATGATGCCTATTTGCAGGGGCAGACAAACGAAAACGGCGAAACCAATGTTTCCCAAGGCAGCGCCATGGGACAACGTGGTGAAAGCCTTCCCTACCAACAGGTCGTTGGGCAATATAAAGAACATGCCATACAGCAAATGGAGAACGACCGTGTCCCCTATGGTATGCGTGATTTGGTATCCACCTATTTCTCAACACTGGAAAAACCGTAACCTGTCGTCAAATAAAAAGGAGCAACTCCGCGCATGGCATTTCCCATTTTGTCTGCGCGCATCCTATATTCACAAACATTCCATTTTTCAAAGACTTGCTGCTATGCAAAAAGGGGGGACGATCATCTCCCCTCTATGCTACCAAAGCTTTGGAAGCGCTTGCTTTTTCATAGGCTTACGACATTTGGGGCAATCTCGAGGTGTCTTTTTATTACTACTATTTTGAACCATTGTAGAAAGGAGCAATGCAGATGCAATTTGCAAGGCCCTTACTGGGATTGGTGACACTTGCCGTTGGTGTGTCGCTGATTTTGATTATGTATCTTTTGAAACAACAATATAAACAACAGCAGGTTCCCAGCCTTCTGCTTTGGGAAAAAGTGCTGATGCAGACAAAGGCACATAAGCCTTGGCAAAAGCTTCGCAAAAGCCTGCTTTTGCTGCTCCAGCTTTTGGCAGCCCTTCTGCTTGCTCTTGCTGTTTCCGGTCCTCATATCACCGGAGGCCGTATGGCAAAGCAATACGTGCTTGCATTGGACTGTTCTTTGAGCATGCAGGCAGAGGATGTTGGCAAAAGCCGCTTTGCTGATGCAAAGGCGGATATGGAAGCATTGCTTGCTCAAGCACCGCCTACCTCCTCGTTCTCTCTTGTACTGCTCACAGATCAGCCCTCATTGGCTGCAAGCAGTGCAACACCCACACGCTTAAAACGCCTGCTTGCAGATGTTGTACCCACCGCAGGCAGTGTAGATTGGGATCGTGCAAAAACACTGCTGCTTGCAGAACAATCTGCTACAGAAGGTGAACTTGTATTGTACACCGACGATTACGGCAAATTGGGGGATATTCCTCTCACCGAACAGGTCTATAACGGAGGTGGGGAAAATACCGCAATTACATTGCTTTCTCACCGTGTGGAAAACAACGGCATACACGTACTTGCCAATCTGCATCACTATGGCAATACCCCTATGCAACGCACCATCACACTTTATACAGATGGCGCAGCATTTGATACACAAGATGTGCATCTGGAGGCAAATGCCGATGCCAGCGTGGTATTTTCCGGTATTCCCGTCGATACCAAGGCATTGGAGGTACGCCTGTCCGCAGGAGATGCATTGACTGCCGATGATGCACGCTATGAAGGCCTTGCCAGCGACCATAAGGCAAAAGTATTGCTCGTAGGCGACGGCAGTATCTTCTTGGAAAAAGCATTGACCATATCCGGACAATGTGAGCTCTACCATGCAAAAACATTGGATGAGCAGCAGCTTTCCGGTTATAAGCTCTATATTTTTGATGGTGTATTGCCTCAAACGTTGCCTACAGATGGGCATATCATGCTTTTGCAGCCACCGGCAGGCAATCCGCTTGTAACCGTTGCCGAAGCACAACCTTTTCTCTCTGCTGTACGTGGCGCTGCCAAGACAGATCTTCCGGAGTGTGAAAACATTGCTTTTGCGCTCAACGAAGGCACACCGCTTTCTGCCGATTGGGGACGTACTTTGCTGCAATCCGACGGCCAGACACTTGCAGTATTCGGCGAAAAAAACACACAGAAAATCGTTGCCTTTGGCTTTGATTTTCACGCAAGTGATTTTCCTTTGCAGGCGGGATTCCCGATTTTGTTCTACCATCTTTTGGATTGGTACTTCCCCGAAAGTGCTGCTGGTATGACGCAGGCGCTTTCCGGCGATTTGATTACATTTTCTTTGCATCCTTCCACAACAAACGCCTCCGTGCGTACCGCAGAAGGTACAGAAATTGTCATTGCGCCGCCACATCCTGCAAAGGTATTGACACAAACCGCAAAAACAGGATTGTATACATTAACCGAAACAGACAGTCAGGGACAAAGCACACAAACCCCCTTTGGCATCAACGCCAAAACAGAGGGTGAGTCTGATTTATCCCTCAGCCAAGATGCTGAAAGCACACAAGCCCCGCATACGGTACGTGCCGGATACGCACTTGCGCCATGGGCATTGCTGCTTTTATTGATTGTATTACTGATAGAATGGCAGGTGAGTTGCCGTGAAAATTGAATTACAACAGCTGTGGGTATTTCTGCTGATTGTCCCCATCTTCGCCTTTGTACTGTACTTTAGCTATAAAGGACAGTTTGCTTCCAAATTGCGCAAAAGATGGTATACCGCCATGCGATTGGTGCTTTGTACCATGCTCATTTTCGCAATGGCAAACCCCGTACTGTCCATACAGGCAAATACCACAACAACGATCTTTGCCATAGATGCTTCAGACAGCATACAAAAACAGGAGGACACCATACAGTCATTCTTGGACGAAGCACAAAAGGCAAAGGAGAAAAAAGACCATATCGGGCTGATTTCCTTTGGCAAGCGTGCGATTGTAGAGCATCCGCCCGCTGTAGATACCAATATCACAACAGGGCTTTTGGCTGAGGTGGACAAAACCGCAACCAATATCGAAGGCGGCTTACAGCTTGCCTCCTCCCTTCTGCCTGCTGATACCGGCAAGCGTGTGGTGCTGCTTTCCGATGGGAACGAAACCACAGCAGACGCATTGAAGCAAGCCAAAGCAATGGCAGCACAAGGCATAGTGGTAGATGTATATCCCCTTGGACAAGAGGATACACCGGAGGTACAGCTGACTTCATTGGATGTTGCAGAGGTTGTCAATAAGCATACACGTTATGAACTGGCATTGCGTTTGGATGCCAACATAGACACAGATGCAACGGTGCGCCTCTATCGTGATAACCATCTGATTGCGGAAGAACCTGTGGAAGTACACACCGGAGAAAGCAGAATGGTATTTTCCGATATGGCAACTGAGGGCGGTTATGCCACCTATCGTGCGGAAATCGAACCAAAAACAGATACCGTATCCGAAAACAATCGGACATATGCCTATACCTACATCAAGGACATTCCGCATATCCTGATTGTGGAACAAAATGACAGTGGCAGAGAATGGGAAAGCATGCTCGCTTCACAGGTGGAAACAAAGCGTGTGGAAGCACACAATGCCCCTACATCCATACAGGAACTGGCTCAGTATGATGGCATCATACTATCCAATGTATCTGCGGATGCATGGAGTAAGGATTTTGATACTGCACTGGAAACCTATGTCCGTACCACAGGCGGTGGACTTTTGACAAGCGGTGGCGAAAACGCATATGCCCTTGGTGGCTATCAGGATACATTGCTTGCGGACATCCTGCCTGTAGAAATGGAAATCAAAAACGATCAGGAGGAGAGCAATCTGACTATGATTATGGTCATTGATACCTCCGGCAGTATGGCAGATGGCAACTATGGCATAACACGCATTGATATGGCAAAGGAAGCTGCCATCCGCAGTCTGGAGCATTTTGAGGAAGGCGACCGTGTGGGTGTCATTGCATTTGATTCCTATACCGAATGGGTAGCAAAACCACAAAATGCAAAAAGCAATCAATCACAGCTGACAAAAGCAATCGGCAGTATGCAGGCAGATGGCGGCACCAGTATTTTACCTGCATTACAGCTCGCCTTTGAAGGTATGCAGGCAGAAAACAGCGCACAAAAGCATATTCTCCTGCTGACCGACGGACAGGCAGAGCAAGACGGCTATGATCCGCTCATTTCCCAAATGCAGGCAGAAGGTATCACACTTTCCTGTGTTGCCATCGGCGGTGATTCGGATACCAAGCTTTTGCAAAAGCTTGCCAATGCCGGTGGTGGACGATATTATTTCACAGATGAATTTACGGACCTACCGGAAATTTTTGCAAAAGAGCTTTCTCTTGCCAACCGTGCCTATATCAATAACCGTACACTTTATCCGGCAGCACAGGACACCTCTGTCATATTATCTGAAGTATCCGAGATTCCCGCACTGCATGGCTATGTCAGCACAACCGCAAAGAGCCGTGCCTCGCAGGTGCTTGTCAGCGACCTGAACGAACCCATACTTGCCACATGGCAGTATGGTCTGGGACGTGTTGCAACATGGACAGCCGATGCCAACGGACAGTGGACAAGCGACTGGCTGGCATCCGACACCGGCGTATCCGTACTGCGCAACAGTGTTTCCTGGATGATGAAATCACAAAACACAGAGGATATTCGCCTTACCGCAGAAACAGGGGAAAGCGAAACCACATTGCATCTGGAAACATCGGTGGATACCCCTGCGAAAGAAATCACAGTCATGGTTGCAGATGAGGAGCATGAAACATATGAAATTTCCATGAAGCAGACTGCCCCTGGGCAATATGAAGGCGTACTGCCCACTGCGCAGGAGGGTGCATACACCGCAACCGTTGCTTTGGAAAAAGAAGATGGCTCCAGCTTTGCCTATACCGGTTTTTTTATTGGCTATCCAAAGGAATATGACATTACGACCAGACAAAACGGCAGACAGCTCTTAACCGCATTGGCACAGCTCACAGGCGGTCGTGTACTGGAACAGGGCAGTGACGTATTTGCATCCGAAGCATCTGCTGCCGTAAAGGAGATCATGCTGCAAACACCGCTGCTTGTATTGTGTATGCTTCTGCTTTTGCTGGATATTGCGTTGCGTCGCTTCCCTGCCCCCTTTCTGTATATGGAGGCAGCAGCTGCAAAACACAGTGCAGCAAAAGAGAAAAAAGCAAACGCTGCCAAAGCAGGCACACCGACAAAACAAAAAACACATCTGCATCCAACAGAAACGAAAACCGATGCTATAAAGAAAGAAACGAAAAAAGCGGATGCACCTGCCAGCACAACCGATCTGTTGGCTGCTGCAAAAAAGAAACGCCAAAGATAACCTTTGCAAACATTTTGGGCAAGACCTCTTTTTGCCACACAAAAAAGGAGCGCATATTCATAACAGATATGCGCTCCTTTGCTGTTTTACCAATATCCATTTTGCAAAAGGATACTTGTATGGCATCCTCTGCATGCCATATTTATGCGTAGGTGTCCAGATTTGCGCCTAAGCCCTCTGTTGCAGCAGTCAGCGTACGCAACATGTTGTCTACTGCAACCTGCTGATCCTGCATGGTATTTTTCATCATAGCAATACCCACGGACTGCTGAAGCTTTGCTGCCTGCATATTCATACCCATAGCTGCGATAGATTCTACCATAATTCCCTTCCCTCCTTCATGCTTGTCAAACGACAATCCTAATATTTATTGTTATATCGACATAAATGAGCATCTCTTAAGCACAAATTGTATATTTTTCCTTTTTTTCATATTTTATTCCTGTGCAAAATCAAAATCTACCGTACCAAGTTCTTTGGATGCACCTGTTACCACGACCGTTACACGATCCCCCATATGATATATTCTGCCACTGTGTCTTCCGGTAACCTCCATTTTACGCTCATCGAATACAAAATATTCATCTCCTGCTTTGGCAAAGGCAATCATTCCCTCTACCGTGTTATCCAGCTCTACAAACATCCCCCAGTTTGTCATTCCGGATACCACACCGCTATAGATTTCTCCGATTTTATCCATCATAAATTCTGCCTTTTTCAGTGCATCTGTGTCACGCTCTGCCTGTTCTGCGATGCGTTCACGCTTGGAGCAATGCAGTGCAACCTCGGGCATTTTCTTACGATAGCGTTCCTCTCTTTTTCCGCTCATTTCGCCATCCAATGTCAGCTTAATCAAACGATGAATCTGCAAATCCGGATAACGGCGGATGGGTGAGGTAAAATGACAATAATACTTTGCTGCCAAGCCAAAATGCCCCTGACAATCTGCGCTATAGCGTGCCTGCATCATACTGCGAAGCATGATTTTTGTAATGACATGTTCCTCCGGCTTGCCTTCTGCCTGTGCCAATACACGCTGTATCTCTCTGGGATGAACTTCTCCGTCCTTTTTCTTTACAAAATATCCAAAGCTCTGTATGAACTGTTCCATCTTCTCCGTTTTTTCCTCATCTGGCTCTTGGTGAGAACGATATAGAAAAGGGATTTCCTGCCAATAGAAGGACTCCGCAACTGTTTCATTGCAAATGAGCATAAATTCTTCAATCAGATTGGTTGCAATGCTGCTTTCATACGGCTTGACATCTATGGGTTTTCCTTTATCATCCAATATGATTTTGGATTCGGGAATATCAAAATTGACAGAACCTCGTTTTTTACGCTTTTCCACCAAAATTTCACGCAGTGTATTCATATTCCTGAGCATTGGCAAAATCTCTTGGTACTGCTCCAAAAGCGCAGGTGTTTCATCCTCCAATATTTCACGCACAGCAGTATAGGTCATACGATAATCCGAGCGAATCACACCTTTTACAATCCGATCGCAAACGACATCTCCCTTTGTATCAATTTCCATAATACAGCTCAATGTCAGACGGTCTACCTGTGGATTGAGCGAACAAATGCCATTACAAAGTTTATGCGGCAGCATTGGAATGACACGGTCTACCAAATAGACACTGGTGGCTCTGCGATAGGCTTCCAAGTCCAGCTCTGTTTTCTCACGCACATAATGAGATACATCCGCAATATGCACACCCAGCTGATAGTTTCCGTTTTCCAGTATGGTCAAGGATACGGCATCATCCAAGTCCTTGGCATCCTCGCCATCAATGGTGATGGTCAGCCAATTGCGGAAATCCTCTCTCCCCTCTTTGTCTGCACTCTTTACTTCTGTTTCCAGATTTTGGATTTCATCATATACGGCATCCGGAAATTCTATATCCAATTCATATCTGCGAATGATAGAGAGTATGTCCACCCCCGGATCATTGATATGCCCCAAAATTTCTATGATTTTCCCTTCCGGACCTTTGTTTTCGTCCCCAAATTCTGTAATCTCAACGACCACCTTATGCCCTGTGACAGCTCCCATATTGTTTGCTTTTGAAATATACACATCCTTCACGATCTTCTTATCATCCGGCAATACAAATCCAAAGCCCTGAACGGCTTCATATGTGCCTACAATACGGCTCAATCCTCTCTCCAGCACACGCAGTATCACGCCCTCTGCTTTTCTGCCGCTATGTCCGCCACCTGTGACCTTATACAGCACATGATCCTTTTGCATCGCACCATTGGTTTCCGATGCCGGAATAAATACATCCTGCCCGCCTTCGTCGGGTGTAATAAAGCCAAAGCCCTTGCTGTGTGCGTGAAAAATGCCTTTTGCAATATTCAGCGTTTCGGGCAAAGCCAATTTCCCACGTTTTGTTTCATATATTCTGCCCTCATCAATCAGCTGTGCAACAATTTCTTCAAAGATTGCACGATCCTCATTTGGTATGCCAAGCAATATCCGCAGCTCTTTGCGCTTCATTGGATGGTATTGCGGATTTTGAATGACTGTAAACAGGCTTTCTTTTCTTTCCTGTAATATGGTTTCGTCCATAAAATATTCACCTCTTTTTTCTTCATTTTACGTAAAAAATAGACGCATACAGTCGTCGAAAGGATTTTCCCCACACTGCTTTGCACATTTTTATACTGCCCAAAGCATACCGACAAAACACTGTTTGCGTCTATCTCTGAAATTATCCGATTAAATTGATTACCAATGCAAGAATCATAAACAATGCACCGCCAATTTTTGTGTATCTTTCCAATGCACCTTCCATAGAGTTGCCTTTGTTTTTGCTCCAATAGGTATCCCCGGATCCTGCTCCGCTGATTGCACCCATACCAGCAGAACGCTTTGACTGCAACAAAATAATGATACACAACAATACAGATAAAATAATCAATACTACAGATAAAATCAATCCCATGTTTGCCATGTGCAAAACCTCCTGTATTTTTTCACAGTCTTTTTCCCATCATTTTTGACCATACAAAAAAGACCGTTTTCTTCAAACAATAAGGGTATTGTACCACATACCCGACAAAGTAGCAAGTATTTTTTCATACAAAAACGCCTGCTCAATCCGCATTCTGCGCCTTAAGCGCTTCCATACGATCGGTGGTAATCAATGTATCCATAATTTCATCCAGCTCACCATCCAATATGGCATCAATCTTATGCAAAGTAAGTCCAATGCGATGGTCTGTCACACGTCCCTGCGGGAAGTTATAGGTACGAATACGCTCACTTCTATCGCCTGTACCCACCTGCGATTTACGGTCTGCGGAAATCGCAGCATCGTGTGCTTGGCGTTCTTTTTCATAGACACGTGCATACAGCACCTTCAATGCCTGTTCCTTGTTTTTGAGCTGTGATTTCTCATTTTGGCAGGATACCACAATGCCTGTTGGAATGTGCGTCATACGTACTGCGGAATCTGTGGTATTGACACACTGTCCACCATTTCCCGATGCACGGAATACATCCACACGTACATCATTCATATCAATATGTACGTCCACTTCTTCTGCCTCAGGCAGTACGGCAACCGTTACCGTAGAGGTATGAATCCTTCCACCGCTTTCCGTTGTCGGAATACGCTGTACACGATGTACACCGCTTTCATATTTTAATCTGGAATATGCCCCTTGTCCGGTAATCATAAAAGCGATTTCCTTATATCCACCCAAATCACTTTCGCTTGTATTCATAACCTCTATCTTCCATTTTCTGCGTTCTGCATATCTGGCATACATGCGGAATAAATCTCCTGCAAACAGCGCTGCTTCATCTCCGCCTGCGCCACCACGAATTTCCACAATGACATTTTTTTCATCATTGGGATCTTTGGGAATCAGCAATATGGTAATCTTTTTTTCCAATTCCTCAAGCGCAGCCTTGTTGTTTGCCAATTCCTCTTTGACAAGCTCCCGAAAATCATCATCCAGCTTTTCACCCAACAATGCCAATTCCTCTTGTATGGATGCCTTTGTCTGTTGATACTCCCGATATGCTTCTACCACTGATGTCATATCACTGTATTCCTTCATCAGTTTGCGCCACTGCGCTTGATTTGCAATGATTTCCGGATCATTGACCTGATCTGCCAAATCCTGATACTTCTGTTCAATTTCTGCCAAACGGTCAAACATGATGCTCACTCCTTCTTTTGTCCCAATACCACACGGTCCAGCCCTGCCAAATCCTGACGAAGCTCCAGATGCTGCAGTCCGTGTTCCGCCATCAGCTGCATCAATGCAGCGCCCTGCATACAGCCCATTTCAAAAAACACCCAGCCACCATTTTTCAGATAACCGATACACTCTGTCAGTATTCTTCTGTAAAAATCCAGCCCATCTACGCCACCATCCAGTGCCGACATCGGCTCATACGCCCGCACCTCTGTCATCAATTGCGGAAGTTCTGCCTTTGTGATATATGGTGGATTGGATACGATAAAATCGAATTGTGTGTCCTCCTGTATTGCAAAGAGCAAATCACTTTGTAAAAACTGTACCGTGGTATGATTTTTTTCATTGTTTGCTCTGGCATAGCCGAGTGCTTTTTCACTAATATCCACTGCTGTCATACGCAGTGCGCCCCAATGTTCCAAAGAAATGGGAATACATCCGCTACCCGTACCAATATCGACACCATTTTGGAATGTATACTGCCCATGCTTCTCCAGAACTGCCTCTACCAGAATTTCTGTATCTGCACGTGGAATCAATACGCCTTCCCCAACCAGAAAAGGCAACCCCATAAATTCCCACTCTCCCAGAATATACTGCAAAGGTCTGCCCTTTGCTCTTTCGTTCAAAAAAGCGGCGTATGCCTGCGCCGCTTCATTTTCTATTTCCCGTTGATCCTCTGTCAAAATCTGAATTTTTGTCAATCCGGTCGCTGCCATCAGCAAAAGCTCCGCTTCCTTGCGTGCATTTTCCTTACCCGCTGCCAAAAGCAGCGCTTTTCCTTCCTGTATCAGTGCTGCAATATTACGATTCGCCTTCAACATCAAGCACTCCCTTCATTGCAGCAATGGCTGTTTCGATCTGCTGTGCATCCGGTTCTGCCGTTGTAATCTTCTGTAAGCACAGCCCCGGATAGCTGATCGCTGCCACCAGCTTGCTTTCGGATTTGCCTGCCCAGCGGATCACCTCATAGGAAATCCCTGCAATTATGGGTACCAAAATCACTCTGGTCACCAAACGCAAAAGAAAATGGTCTGTTCTGACAAAGAAAAACACCACCATACTGATGAGCATCACAAAAAGCAAAAAGCTCGTGCCACAACGCTTGTGCAGTCTGGTGCATGGCATCACATTCTCAACAGTCAATTCCTTTTCGCTTTCAAAGCAGTTGATGGTCTTATGCTCTGCACCGTGATATTGAAATACACGGTGAATTTCTTTCATACGTGAAATTGCAAACAGATAGAGCAAAAACAGGGAAATGCGAATCAGCCCTTCTACCACGCCCAATGCCCATACCGGCACAATGGTCTTAAAAAAGTTACCCAGCCATACCGGCAATATGAAAAACAGCCCAAGCCCCAGTACCAAAGAGAGGCATACACTGAAATAAATCAGAATATCATTGATTTTATCCCCCAGCTTATCCTTCAAAAATTTTTCAAACCTGCTTAAGTTTTCTTCTTCCTCCCAGCCCTCACCTGCAATCTCTGCCGAACGCATCAAAATTTTGGTACCGGTTACCAAAGAATCCCAAAATGCAGCGATACCACGGAAAATAGGCAACCGAAATATGCCCTTTTGCCCAATACCGCCCCATTTGTCTGTTTCTATCACAATTTCGCCTTCCGGATTGCGTACTGCCATGGCATAAATTTCTTTGCCACGCATCATCACGCCTTCCATAACGGCTTGCCCACCAATGTTTGTCCGCTTCATATAATTCCTCCTTTCGATATTGCCGTATCTGTTCTGCATAGAACCCCTCAATCACCCTTCCTTTCGCAAAAGAAGAAGTATTTTCCCCTCTTGCGAAAAAAAGGGTGGACAAGACTGCCCAACCCTTTCACATGTTTCTGAATTATTTTCTGCCGTATTTCTTGTTGAACTTTTCTACACGACCGCCTGCTTCCAGAAGCAGCTTCTGGCTACCTGTGTAGAAAGGATGGCATTTGGAGCAAACTTCGACTCTGATTTCATCTTTTGTAGAGCCTGTTACGAACTCATTGCCACAGTTACATTTTACTGTTACCTGCTTGTACTCAGGATGGATTCCCTGTTTCATATTTTTCACCTCATTCTTTCTGTTGATCAATAATCCGAAATTATTTAAAGACAACGCTGGTATTATAGCATACAAATGATTGTCTTGCAAGTGTTTTATCAAAAAAACGACATATTTTACAAAAACGATTTTGCATCTGCAAAAATATCATTTGTCTGTCAAACCGCTTGTTTTTCTCCATACCATACATTCTTTCATAAATTGCTCATTATTTTGTGTCTTGCGCATCAGATCATAGAACCCCTCAATCATATCAATGGGTTGGATGGTCGCTGCCATACGGCGCAGCATATAGTTACATTCCATTTCTTCTTTTGTAAAGAGTTTTTCTTCACGGCGCGTACCGGATTTGAGAATATCAATTGCTGGAAAGATACGACGTTCTGCAAGTTTTTTATCCAAAATGAGTTCCATATTACCGGTACCTTTGAATTCCTCAAAAACAACTTCATCCATCTTGCTTCCCGTATCAATCAGAGCCGTTGCAAGTATGGTTAGGCTGCCGCCATTTTCAATATTTCTGGCTGCACCAAAAAACCGTTTGGGCATATGCAGCGCTGCCGGATCCAGACCACCGGAAAGTGTTCTGCCGCTTGGCTGCGTGGTCAAATTGGACGCTCTTGCCATTCTGGTGAGGCTGTCAAGCAATATCACCAGATCTTTGCCATGCTCCACCAGACGCTTTGCCCGTTCCAGTACCATATCCGTCACACGCTTATGATGCTCTGGTTCTTGGTCAAATGTAGAGTATACAATCTCTACGTTTTCCCCTTCTATGCTGCGCTGGATGTCCGTCACCTCCTCCGGACGTTCATCAATCAGCAGCATAATCAGGTGTACCTCTTTATGATTGGTTGTAATTGCATTTGCAATCTGTGTCAAAAGCATGGTCTTACCAACCTTTGGCGGCGCTACAATCATGCCTCGCTGCCCCTTGCCAATGGGAGAAATCAAATCAATGATACGCCCTGCCAGATCTGTTCTTGTGGTTTCGAGGTGCAGTTTTTCTTCCGGATAAATCGGTGTCAGCTCCTCGAAATTCGGGCGATGGATGGCTGTTTCCGGCTTATTGCCATTGACACTTTTGACAAAAAGCATGGCTCCATATTTCTCGCCTTCTCTGGGCAGACGAATGCTGCCTGTCACAAAATCTCCTGTTTTGAGGTGAAATCTGCGAATTTGCGAATTGGAAATATAAATATCCCCTGCTCCCGGCAGAAAATTGTCTGGACGCAAAAAGCCATAGCCGTCCGGCAGTACTTCCAAAACACCTGCACCGCCTGCACCATTTTCCAATTCTTCCTGACTCATACGCTCCCGTGTTTCATCCCTGCGACTATACCCGGCATCCTGTGCGGATTCCTCATTTTTCTTCAAAGAAAAGCCATATGCCGCCACCTGCACCGGCTTGTGCTGTTTCTGTACCGCATGTGGGTGGTTTCTGGGCTGGGCACTGCGTTCTTTCAAAGGAATATCCTTTTCCTCAGCTGTGTACATCTGCAACGGCTTTCGTGCTTCAGGCTGTGCAGCCCTTTGCACGGTTTCCAACTGCTCACTTTCTGCGGACATTTCTGTTTCTGCCCGTTTCTCTCTAATTTTTTCAATCAGAAGCTCTTTCTTCAATGTTGTCACACTGCGTACTCCCAGGGCCTTTCCAATTTCTCGAAGCTGCATCAATGTTACTTTCTCTAAATTATCCTGCCCCATATTATTATCTCCTTCATCTTTTCTGGATTACGCTTCTGGCAATACCATTTCTTGTTTTTACCACTCATATACCTTTTGACATTGCCAAATTTCAAATCACTCAGGCAGCCGGAATTTTCAACTGATCGCCCGGGCGGATATTGGAATTTTCGGTCAAGCCGTTTGCTTCCAAAATCTTATTGTATTCTGCACCATTGCCATAGAATTTTTGTGCCATGCTCCATGGTGTTTCCCCTTCCTGTACTGTGTGCATTTTGAACTCACCGCTTGGCTTGTTTTCGGTTTCTTTTTTATCTGTTTTTTCCGTTTTGTCTGTTTTATCCTTCTTTGCTTCTTCGGCTTTTTTCTTTTCTTCTTCCTTTTTCTTCGTTTCTTCCGGATTCTTCAAAGCCTCCAGCTCCTCTTGCAGCTGCAATTTCTCCAATTGCTCCTGCTCGTAGCGTTTTTGCAGATCATCTACGGTTTCCAGCTTTGTCTGCGCCTCCTGTAACTGCCCACGCAGGCTGACAGAATGGAAAATCAAAAACAGTATCAATACCAAGCCCACAATCCCAACAATGATTGGCCAACGCCCCAAGCTGGTATGTTCATCATCGTCATCGTAATCCTCTCGATAGAGCTGATCAAGCTGTTCCTGTGTCATGCGTTCATCAAAATCCCAGCTTTCATATCTCGGACGCCCACCCATACGTTCCATATCCGTAAAGGGCATTTGCTCACGCTCTCTTTCCAGTTTATTCCGAAAACGCATCATGGTTCTGCCCAGCATGGTTTCATCCTCAGCGTCATGGAAATCCGGGTTGCTCTCTGCATCCTGCATTCTTGCTTTTCTTGTGTGGGGGGGCATCATGCTGGCATAGCCAATCTCATCCGCATCCGCATCTGTCGGTGTATATTGCATGCTGCGTTCTCTGCGGGATACATAGCGTGTCGGCGCTCCTTCCTGCGGTTCCTGCCTGCTGATTTCCTCAATTTCCGTTGCCACCTGCTGCATCCGTGCCTCACGCACTTCTTCCACATCTCCTCTTTCCTGAATTTTGGAACGGTATGCCGCTGTCTGCGGATCGGCTTGTTCCTGTCCCATCAAGGGATGTGTCTGCATCAAAATATTTTGTACTTCCTCCGGCAAATCATTATAAAGATCTGCATAATATTTCTTATCTGTATTGCTCATCGGACGCTGTTGCTTGCCCCTTTTTGCATTTCCTTTCTGTTTCATAAGATACCTCCATCGTGATATTCTGCCAAAAGGCTTTTCTAGTTCTATCACAGAAACAAACGATATGTATGCCATCGAACAAAATGTTCTGTGCATTTTTCTGTTCAAATACCATCGGCAAAGACCAAAAGCAGCTCTTTGGTACAATCACAAAAACCGATATACTTTCTGGCATATCTTCCTTACTATTATCTTACTCATTTTACATAGTTATTGGTACAGTGTCAACCAAGCAGATGCTTTCTTTATTGAAATTTAAGGTTTTTTCGAAAATTTCACGGGATATTTCCAGCAATCCGCAGCATTTTTTTGCTAGAAAAAACATTTATTTTTTTCCCTTTTTCTCCTTGTTTTTTCTTGAGTTTTCCATTCTTTCAGACATATTGCCTTCAAAACATTGTATCTGTGCTGCAAAACAAATCTGAAAAAAATATACCAAGACACTATGTTTTTTCATATATTTATTTTTTTCATACATTCTTTTGAAAAATGTGCTATACTATTCTCCAAATCATGAAAATATATGCCGATGGCTGCTGCAAAAAACCATTGGCAAACAATATATGCTCAGGAGGGGTCTATGACATATTGGAACACCAGAGGACTGCGTGGCAGTGTCTTGGAGGAACGCATCAATTTTACAAACGATTATTACCGCAAAGCACAGCTTGCACTCTTTCAGAAAATCCCCACTCCCATTACGCCTGTGCAGGTAGACCACAAAAGCCATACCATCACGCTGGCATATTTCGATCAAAACAGCACGGTAGACTATATCGGTGTTGTACAGGGGATTGCCGTTTGCTTTGATGCAAAGGAAACGGCACAAAAAAGCCTTCCTTTGCAAAACATACACGAACATCAAATGCTGTTTATGGAGGCGTTTCAAAAACAAAAAGGACTTGCTTTTTTTCTGGTCTATTTCTCTGTATTAGACGAATATTTTTTGCTGCCCATTTCCACATTGCGGCAATACTGGGATGCTGCACACAACGGCGCACGCAAATCCATTCCCTATGCTGCATTTGAAAAACGCTATCAAATCCGGCAGGACAAAAACGGTATGGTACATTATCTGGAAGCCGTTTCGTTGTATCTGGAAGATTTGGAGCGGCATTGAGGCATATCATTTCGAGAGATCGTCCAAGCATCAAACACAATATTCAGATATGCCCTCATAAGAAAGGAGCCGTTTTTATGCTAAAACAATCCACAATACTGCATACCATTGAGGCAGCACTGCAAACCGGCGCAGATTTTGCGGAATTGTATGTAGAACAAACCAAAAGCAACAGACTCAGTATGCTCAATGGCAAAATAGACACTGCTGCCACCAGTTTGGATTATGGTGCAGGGTTGCGCTTATTTTTCGGCAATCGCATGATTTATGCCTATACCAACGATACGACAGAACAACATCTGATACAGCTTGCCAGAGAAACTGCTGCCACCATCAAAGGCAATCGTTTGCATGGTATGGCGCCATTGCAGAAAGCTGTGCCGCAAAGCATGCATCCCATATATATAGATCCCGATGGTATGGCAAAAAAACGCAAAGCAGAACCGCTTGCCTCTGCCTGTGCTGCCGCTCTTGCATTTGACAGCCGTATTTTGCAGGCACGCAGCGGATTTTTGGATGTCACAAAGGATGTGCTTGTGGCAAACAGCGAAGGCATATGGGCAGAAGACCATCGGGTACGCAGCCGTTTTACCATAGAAGCCGTTGCCTCCTCCGCAACAGAGAAACAAAGCAGCCATTTTGGGCCCGGCGGTTCTGTTGGCTTTGAGCTTTTTTCGCAAATTGATGCAGATGCCATAGCCAAAAAAGCCGCACGCATTGCCCTCACCATGCTGGATGCAAAGCCCTGCCCTGCCGGACGTATGCCTGTGGTCATTGACAACGGCTTTGGCGGTGTGATTTTCCATGAGGCATGCGGGCATGGATTGGAAGCAACCGCCGTTGCACGCAACGCCTCTGTATTTTCCGATATGCTGGGCAAGCAAATTGCTTCTCCTCTTGTCACTGCCATTGACGATGGTACCATACCCAACGCTTGGGGTTCTGCTTCCTTTGATGATGAAGGCACACCCACACGCAGAAATATACTCATTGAAAACGGTATTCTGCGCAGCTATTTGGTAGACCGCCTGAATGCTCGAAAAATGGGCACGGATGTTACCGGAAACGCAAGACGGGAAAACTACCGTTTTGCTCCCACCAGCCGTATGACAAATACATTTCTGGCTGCCGGAAACAGCACACCTCAAAGCATCATTGCCGATACCCCCTATGGGCTGTATGCCAAACAGATGGGAGGCGGCAGTGTCGATCCTGCCACAGGCTCGTTTAATTTTGCTGTACTGGAAGCCTATCTCATACGCAATGGAGAAATCTGTGAGCCACTACGTGGTGCAACACTCATCGGAAAGGGACATGAAGTATTGCTGCAAATCGACCGTGTAGGCAATAACCTCAAGCGTGCGCAGGGAATGTGCGGAAGCAGCAGCGGTTCCATTCCCACAGATGTTGGACAGCCAATGATTCGTGTACAGGAAATGACCGTTGGCGGAAGGGAGCAGAGAAAATGAACGAAACGGAATTTGAAAAAATGCTGATGGAAAAAGCGCTGGCAGCCGGCTTTTTGGACTGCGAAATCTATTACCAAAAAAGCCGTACTTTTGGCGTTACCATACTCGAAGGCGAGGTATCGGACTACGAAAACAGCGACGTACAAGGTGTATGCTTTCGTGGAACCTATGCAGATACAACCGGCTATGCCTATACCGAACGTCTGACTGCGCATGATGTGGATTGGCTCATTCAAGAAGCGATGGAAAATGCCATGCTGCTTTCCTCGGAAGAACGGGAAATATTGTTTCCGCCGGAAGATAGCTATCCCCTTGTCTACACCGAAAACCCTTCCTTGGAGCGGCTGACACCAGAAGAAAAAATACACGCTGCAAAAAAAATGGAAATTGCCGCATTGCATGGTGCAAAAGAAATTGTATCTATGGATTATTGCCGTCTTTCCACAGTTTGCTCTGAAACCGCCATTGTCAACAGCTATGGGCTTTGTCTGCATCATCGCAAAAATCATATGCTGGCATATGTCTGTGCCATTGCAAAGGATGGCAGTGATATCAAAACAGGCTCCCATTTTTGGAAAGGCAACCGCTTTGCGGATTTCGACCCCATTGCCACAGGCAAAAAAGCAGCAGAAATTGCTGCAAGCCGCTTGGGTGCAAAAAGTATTCCTGCCGGAAATTATGCTGCCATTTTGGATGGCAATGTCATGGCTGATTTGCTTCGCACGTTTTGTGGCATCTTTTTTGCAGAAAATGTACAAAAAGGATTTTCTTTGCTTGCAAACAAAACGGGCAAAAAAATTGCCGCTCCTCTTGTCACCATCGAGGACTTACCGCTTTTGGAAAACGGCTATGCTTCTGCCCCATTCGATAGCGAAGGAGTTGCCTGCCGCAACAAAGCAGTGATAAAAGACGGGGTACTGCAAACACTGCTCTACAACCGCAAAACCGCTGCAAAAGATGGTGTTGCATCTACGGGCAATGGCTTTAAGCCATCTGTATATGCGCCCGTGCAGACCAGCGTCACCAATTTCTATTTGCAAAGAGGAACCGTGTCTCAAACACAGCTGTTGGAGGACATGTGGGAAGGGCTGTTGATTATGGATATTACAGGACTGCACGCCGGAGCAAATGCAGTTTCCGGTGATTTTTCACTTTCTGCGGAGGGCTTGTGGATTGCAGAAGGGAAACCTTCCTATCCGGTAGAGCAAATCACAATTTCAGATAATTTTTATACACTTCTGGAAAAAATCTCTGCCATTGGCAATGATTTGTATGTCACGCCTTCCGGTGTTGGCGCACCCAGCGTATACCTTCCCACACTTGCCGTTTCCGGTCAGGAAGCATAAGCCACCGTCTATGTTGCAGCATAGACAATATTCAGGTGCATAGCGCATACATCTGTATGCCGTTGCCATATATTTTTTCAAAATACAATCCTTCTATATGTATGAGGGTATGATGCAAAAAGCATACGGACAGACAACATCAAACATTTCCTTCCGCATCGGAAATTGCAAAACGGCAGGTAGAGTACCGTGTTCTCTGCCTGCCGTTTCTGCTTTTTGATTGAAACTTCCTCCCTTCTTTGTGCGTTCTAATCTGTTACGGAATCAGGATCTCCTGTCCGCAAACAATCAAATTTGCATCCTCAATGCCATTGACCTCCATAATTTTTGCAATCCCATCCATCGTACCATAATATTGACGACTGATTTGCCCAAGCGTTTCTCCTTCCAATACCATATGTTTTTTGGTATCTCCTTCTTTCCATACATCTGCCTGTTTTTTTTCTTCCTTCCCTGCATCGCCCGCAATGCGTATCACGGCTGCCTGTTCTGCGGTTTTTGCACTTTGCTCCACAGCAAATGCGGACTGTACCTGCGCATCATCCACACGTTCGGATAATGTCGTATAGGCATTTTGTACAGATGCAATGCTCACCTCCAGCTCCTGCAAACGATGAATGCTGTTCATCAGCGCATACCCCATACACATACATACCATACAAAGCACACAGCTGATGCCTGTCAGCATGGCATATCGGTTTTTCTTCGCTGTTTTTGCATACATCGAGCGTCTTTGCAGTACACGGCGGATTTCCTGTGCCGCATCCATACGTTCCTCCGGTGTGGGACGGCGTTTTTTATGTATGCTTTGCACTCTTTTGTTTGTTTCCTCCTCTTTTGCATCCTCCTCCTGCTGTTTGCTCTCTCTGGGTCTGACCATGCTGTGATCGAGCATATACTCCTGCATCTGCTGATTTTTCTCGTAGTAAATAAAATATCCCTTTGCCTGCTGTAAGCCGCTTTGCTCACTGTTATAGCGGTAAAATCCATCCAGCTTGTCCATTGCATCCAACACAAACAGCACCTGCCAGCTTTCCTTGAAATGCACCTGATGAAATGCATCATCCTTCGCTGCAAGAAATGCACCAAAGCCCGGCTGACAATGTACCCATCCCACCAATGTCAATCCACGAAAATACATCTCCAGCTGGCTGCCGATATATTCCCATGTTTCCGGCGAGAAACGCAAGCTCCCTCCCTCCTGTGCCATACCATGTGCCTGTATGGCTCCGCTGATCAATACCACATTTTCTCCATCAATGCACATCTGCCTGCCCACCAATGCTGCCATTTTTTCGCTACATCCACCGCTTTTGGCATATTGATACAAATAGGTGTAAACGTAATCCTCCATATAAATTTTCATTTCGTCATCCATCGCACCCATTTGCTTTACATTGCTGGGAAAGAAAAATTCTTCATCCGTATGCATACCATCTGCACAGGATGCTTCCTTTTGCTTGTATTGCATATCTGTTTCCTCCTTGCCAATTCTTTCTGATCTCTCCGTTTCTTTTACAAATTCCATATTTGCCTATATCTGCAAAATTGTTGTTTCTATAGAAATATAGCATCTTTTCCAGAAATATTCTGTCAAATGTTGTCGTCAATTCCTATTTTCGTTTTTCAAATTTTTTCATATTTCCTACTTTTTCCACATATTTGCGCCATATTTTTTTCCATAACATGGAAAAGAAGAAAACCTGATACCGAAATAGTTGACAAGTGTCGGAAACTATGTTATCTTGTATTAGAAGTTAGCTGGATACAACTTTGAATACCATGTAATTACCTTTTGGAAAGGAGGCCGCTTATGAATCTCACACATGCAGAAATCGGTAAAACATACACCATCCGTGAAATTTTGACAGATGATGCAGAGCTGAATGAGTTTCTATTTACTCTTGGCTGCTATAGCGGAGAACCGATTACCGTCGTTTCTCATTTCCGAAAGAGCTATGTCATTTCCATCAAAGACGGACGTTACAATATAGATGAAAATTTAGCTGAAGCCATTTTGGTATAATCTATACCGATAAAAATATAAAGCACCGCTTATGTGGTGTTGATTTTTATGTTTCTTGTGATCAGCAGGAAGCAGAAAATGGCAACATAGCGATAAAAAAACAATCTTGGCATCGTTTTTTTATCTGTGCATAAGTTAGTCTATGCTAATATATGTATGATTTCACTATGGCATATTTGAACACCAGAACAAATCCGTTTTTGTATTCAAACAGCCAAAAAAAGAGGAGGGTTATTATGAGAATTGCTTTAACAGGCAATCCAAACAGCGGGAAAACCACCATGTACAACGCCCTGACAGGCAGAACAGAGCGTGTCGGAAACTGGGCTGGTGTTACCGTAGACAAAAAAGAAAGTATCATTAAGAAAAATTTCTTCAATGGCAGCGAGGAATTGATCGCCATCGACTTGCCGGGTGCATATTCCATGTCACCATTTACATCCGAAGAAAGCATCACAAGCAGCTATGTAAAGCATGAAAATCCTGATGCAATCATCAATATTGTAGATGCGACAAATCTCAGCCGCAGTTTGTTCTTTACAACGCAGCTGCTGGAGCTTGGGATACCGCTTGTCGTTGCACTGAACAAAAGCGATATCAATACAAAGAAAGGTACTACCATTGATATTGCTGCACTTTCCGAGCTTCTGGGTTGCCCTGTCATCGAAACGATTTCGACCGCAGCCAGCAACAACGGCTTAAATGAAATCGTGGAAAAAGCAGTTTCTCTCAAAGGTCAAGCACAGTCTGCACCTTATACACAGGGTGCAATCAATCTGCATGACAAAAACGAAGTAGAACAGGCAGATCGAAAACGCTTTGCTTTTGTAAATGAAATCGTTTCCAAAGTAGAAACCAGAAAAGTTCTGACCAGCGAAAGAAACAAACAGGACTCCATTGATGGCATACTGGCACACAAATGGCTGGGTATTCCCATCTTTGCTGTTGTTATGTTTGGTGTATTCTATATTTCCCAGACATCTTTGGGTCCCATGATTGCCGAGTGGCTGGGGGGTTGGATTGAAACCTTCCAAGGATGGGTTGGCACACAGGTAGAAGGTGCAACACCATTTGTACAGGCGTTGCTGGTAGATGGTATCATCGGCGGTGTTGGTGCCGTAGTTGGTTTCCTGCCTCTGGTTATGGTAATGTACTTCCTGATCGCACTTTTGGAAGACTGTGGTTACATGGCACGTGTCAGCGTTGTTATGGACCCCATATTCAAAAGAGTCGGCCTTTCCGGTAAGTCCATTATCCCTATGGTTATCGGCACAGGCTGTGCAATTCCCGGTGTTATGGCAAGCCGTACCATTCGTAACGAAAGAGAACGCAGAACCACAGCCATGCTGACACCATTCATGCCTTGTGGTGCAAAGCTTCCTGTCATTGCGTTGTTTGCAGGCGCATTCTTCAATGAGGCTTCTTGGGTAGGTACACTGATGTATTTTGTTGGTATCTTCCTGATTTTCTTTGGTGCATTTTTGGTACTGAAAATTACAGGACATAAATTCAGAAAGTCCTTCTTTATCATGGAATTGCCGGAATATAAGCTTCCCAGCCTGAAACGTGCATTTTTCTCCATGATGTCCCGTGCAAAAGCATTTATTATCAAAGCCGGTACCATTATTCTGGTCTGCAATGCTGCGGTGCAGATTATGCAGACATTCAACTGGCAGCTGCAGGTTGTTCCGGAAGGTATGGAAAACACATCCATCTTGGCAACCATCGCTTCTCCTTTTGCTGTATTGCTGATTCCTCTGGGCTTTGGCGTATGGCAGCTTGCAGCAGCTGCAATCACCGGCTTTATCGCAAAAGAAAATGTTGTTGGTACCCTTGCCGTTGTATATGGCATCACCAACTTCATTGATACAGAAGAGCTTGCTCTGGTTGGCGGTGCTTCTGAAGTATCCACGATCATGGGATTGACAAGTGCAGCAGCCCTTGCATATCTGATGTTCAATCTGTATACACCTCCCTGCTTTGCCGCAATTGGTGCGATGAACTCTGAAATGCAGAATAAGAAATGGCTGTTCGGTGGTATTGCTTTGCAGATGGGTACCGCCTATACATTGGCATTCTTTGTATACCAGATTGGTACATTGATTACTACCGGTGCAATTGGTTCCGGTTTTGTCCCCGGTTTGATTGCAGTTGCAATCCTGATTGCAATCCTGATTTCTCTGATCAAAAAAGCGGATAAAAAGCTGGATCAGGAGTATACGCTCAGTGACAATTCTGTATCAAACGCATAATGATGTATTGATAAAATAGGAAAGGAGGCGCGTTCTATGCTTGATTTTCTGATTATTGCAATTGTGGTTTTTATTGTGGGTATGGCAGTGCGTCATATTGTCAAAGCAAAAAAAAGCGGTGTCAAATGCATTGGTTGCCCTTCTGGTTGTTCCTGTGAACACCATCATTCCAACGATGGCAAATGCCATTGTCATGATGAACATTAACCATATGTTCTTTCATTCCCTATTACTTCCAAAAATATAAATATCTTCTCAAAACATCGAACCAAACCCCCTTTTCCTCATATTTTGAGGGAAAGGGGGTTTTCGTTATGCCAAAGCAAGCTGCATCGTCTGCCCAGAGAGGCAGGGGCATTGGTATTGCCTTTTTGGATACCGGCATATCTCCGGTAGCAGACTTCACACAACCAAGTAATCGTATTGCTGCTTTTATGGATTTTATCAACGGTAGTACACTGCCGTATGACGATAACGGACACGGTACACATGTTACGGGAATTGCCTGTGGCAATGGCTTTCTTTCCGGTGGCAGGTATTGCGGCAAGGCACCTCAGGCGCATATCATCGCGCTCAAAATTTTGGATGCCTCCGGACAGGGAACATCCGCTCGTGCAATTTCGGCACTTCGATGGATAATGGACAATGCCGTCAAATATAATATAAGGGTAGTCAATTTATCCATTGGTACAAACGACAGAAAGCTGCATCCACCTTTGATGGACGCTGTGCATGCACTCTGGGAGCAAGGGATTGTCGTTGCTGCCGCCGCCGGCAATCCCAGTACAAGCGGACAGCTATTGCCGCCTATTCTCAGTCCTAGGATTCTTTCCGTTGGCACATGGGAGGATCGGGCATATTTTCAGACAGCCAAAAATAAGCGGTTTTTCCCATCGGTGCTGCCTGATGTGTGGGCACATGGTGAAAACATCATTTCCGTACTTTCACCACAGTATAATTTTACATTACCCGGTCGCAATTGCGCACAGATCGTAGATAGGGCATACATTTCCATGAGTGGTGCATCTATGGCAACACCTGCTGTCAGCGGTATGATTGCATGTCTTTTATCCGAATATCCCAATCTGACACCAATACAGGTCAAGGCACAGCTTTGCGCAGAGGCACAGCACAACGGCGGTCTGTTGGAAT
This sequence comes from Anaerotignum sp., assembly GCA_020024265.1. Classification (GTDB taxonomy): domain Bacteria; phylum Bacillota; class Clostridia; order Lachnospirales; family Anaerotignaceae; genus Anaerotignum. The sequence continues at coordinate 52,471 of JAHHTW010000014.1, forward strand.
AGTCCAATGCAGAAAGGAGCGTAAGCTTACTATGGCAGATGAGAAAAAAGCGAATATTCCGGAGGAAAACGAACTTTATACACTCGCACGCACATTGCACAACAGCGCACCTGCGCAACATGAAATACAGGATTTTTTACAAAACATTCAGCAGAAAATAGAACAGGAGTATATGCAGAAAATCCGTTTGGCTGCATCAACACTCAAGCAGAACACAGCAGCGCATCCACCCAGAGAGGTTGGGCTTTTGCGTGCGCTTGCAGCATACACAGACGAAAACGGACGCAAACAAATTGACCAGCTCTGTAAACAACTGTTGTTTGTACAGACATTACAAAAAATACAAACAGATATGGCAGCGCTATCAGAAGATGGCGCATTGCTTTGTACCAGCAGCAAGGAGGACTGCTCTGTGTCAGCACAAAGCATCCGCATGACCGGTCTTTGTATGATGCTTGCACTCATATGCCGGACATAATGCGGCACAGGGCGCTTCCAAGGCTCTTGGACATACATTTTATAAAAAGCATATGCAAAACGCCCTTTCCTTACGGGAAAGGGCGTTGCTATATATCATCGGCTTTCTTATAGTCTTTGGTTAATGACAAACATATTCATTTTTTTCATTGCACGAATATCCTCTTTGGAAAAACGCAGAATTTCTTTGAGTGTCTCATCCTCCGCAATGGTATTGGGTGACAATACAAACTTAAAAGATGCCGGCAGTATCGGCTGTATGGACAAACCGGAAAACATACCAATCATCTGTCCGGATGGACTGAAGGAATTGACCGCATACAAAAAGACACGTTCCATCTTATTATTTTGGTTTTCAAACTGAAAATGTGTAAATGTATCATATCTGCGCATCATTCCATGGTACAGATATTTGCATTGATAACAATTGCTGTAATCCTCTAAATCCGCATAAAAATCCGCCGGATATGCACCATTTTCCATATCCCCCCGCACATCAATGACATTGCGCACAATGCGACTGCGTCTGCCATCATAAAAATACAAATAGTATCGTTTTTTTCCATGATGCCGTTTGCCGCTCTCGCTGCTTTGCTCATTGCTTTCCTGTATCTGTTCAAAGTCAATGAGTTGCGCAATGGAAATATCCAAAGCTTGTGCAATGATAAACAATGTTTCTATGTCAATGGCAATATCTCCATTTTCATACTTTGACACCGTTGCCTTACTTTTATTGATTCTTTTCGCAAATACCTCAATTGTCATATTTTTCATTTTACGATACAAGCGAATCCGCTTACCTACATGAATACTGATTTCTTTCATGGAAATAAATCACCTTCTTTTCCCTTCTTTCCATTCATACAAAGAATGGAACATCCCGATTCTGCTGTTATGACAATGCTATTCTGATTATGCTGCATTTATTTTGCATCAGAGAGTGTCATAAATTTCTATATATATTTATATATAATTGTACTGATAGTTTGCGTTATGGTTTTTGTATTATAGCATAAAATAGAAATCAAAAACATCATTTTTCACGCAGAAATGTTATTTTTTCTTTTCTTTCTATAAATTTTAACAAAAAATAAATCTTATTCCTGACAACTTTTTCGCAAAGAACCACATGCTTATGTTTATTCAAAGTAAAATTCAATTGCAAACACGATAAAAAATTCAATCACAATTTCTATGCGTTTTTATGGTATTCTTTACTACTTTTTATCTAATTTTTAAGCAATCGACGCATAAAAACATGATATTCTTTTCACAAAATACGAAATGTTCTCAAAAAAATACATTGTTTTACCCTACTTATTATACAATACTTCCATTTCTTCAAAATACAAATTGTTATGATTGGGTGTTTATTTTTATTATTGTTTTTATAAATAGATATTATTATATCATATTTTATTCTTTTCACGAAACTTTTTTTATATTTTGTTT
>JAHHTW010000015.1 GCA_020024265.1 Anaerotignum sp.
CTCTGAGCAGTACCTGTTCCTTTGAATAGCCAAATTCCATAATTTGTTCCTCCTTCAATGATTTGAGTTCTATAGACAGCATAATGTGTTTTGTAAGTGGACAATCAATCCGGACCCATATTTCATATGCTTCTGCATTAAAGTATACGATAAAATCAGGGCTTTTTCCATAGTGTATTCAAAAAAATACACATTATTTTTTGGAAAAATGACGTTCTTTTAAGGGCTGTACATAGAGAGGACGATAATATAAATTCCGTCCACGGCGTACACTTTCCATAAGCGAAATGTTTTTCACAACAAATTCTTTTTTCTCTAGCACGACATTTTTTTGTACATCGGAAAAACTGCGGTATGGTTCCACGCTGCGCCCCAATGTGATATGTGGATGCAAGCCTTTCTTCTCTCGTGCAAAGCCCTGTTTTCCAAGATTTTTTTCGAGCATCTGAAAAAGACGGAGCAGAGCGTTGCTTTTTTCTACATTTGCCCACAGTATGCCATCTTTTCCTCTGGGAAAAAATCCGATTTTATCCAATTTTAACGAAAAAGGACGGTTGAAGGCAGCTGTTTCTATCATTGCCTCTGCCACATAATCCACATCCTCCGGCAGGATTTCACCCAAAAAATGCAGCGTCAGATGAAAATTTTCCTTTGGTGTGTAATGCCCATTGCGACATAAGCCGGCTGCTTTGCTTTGTGCCTCCGAAAGAGTCGATTTGATTTCTTCTTCCAGTTCAATGGCGATAAATGTCCGCATATAATCTCCTTTCTCAAAAAAAGGACAGCAGCTTTTTTGAAAATCAAATGCCATACTGTCCTTTTCGATCATTTTTGATGTTATGATGTTATTTCAGCAATGCCATAGCACGTGCGACTACGTTGTCTACAGTAAAGCCGAATTTTTGGAACAATGCACCAGCAGGTGCAGATGCACCAAAGCCTTCCATGCACAGTACATCACCGTCTAAGCCGGTGAACTGATGCCAGCCAAAGCTGGAAGAAGCTTCTACAGCCAGTCTTGCACGTACTGCATTGGGCAGAACGCTTTCTTTGTATTCTGCGCTCTGCTGTGCAAAAAGTTCCCAGCTGGGCATGCTGATGACTCTTGCTTTTACGCCTTTTTCTGCCAGTACATCATACGCTTTGTAAATCAGTTCTACTTCAGAGCCGCTTGCCATCAACAGAACATCGGGAGTACCTTCACAGTCACGCAGGATATAAGCACCCTTGAGTGCGTCCTTGCCTGTGCCTTCCAGTGCAGGCAGGTTCTGTCTGGACAGTACCAGTGCAGTTGGTGTATTTGTTGCGGTCAGTGCAGTATACCAAGCAGCTGCGGTTTCTCTGGTATCACAAGGACGGAATACAATATAATTGGGCAGACTGCGCAGCATTGCAAGATGTTCAATGGGCTGATGGGTAGGTCCATCCTCCCCAACACCAATGCTGTCATGTGTCAAAATACTGATGACGGGCAGGCCCATCAATGCCTGCATACGCAGACCTGCTTTCATATAATCGCTGAATACGAAGAAACCGGCAATATAAGGTCTGACACCGCCATGTACTGCCATACCGTTTGCGATTGCCGTCATTGCAAACTCACGGATACCAAAGTGTACATTGGAACCGGTAGGATTTTCTTTGCTGAAATATTCTCTGTCCTTCATCATGGATTTATTGGAAGGAGCCAAGTCCGCAGAACCGCCAAAAAGGTTTGGCACAAGTTTTGCAACCTTCTGCAATACCTTTTCGGATGCTGCTCTAGTTGCAATATCGCCTTCATCTTTCCAGAAATCCGCATCATTGAGCAAATCAAGCTCCAGCTGTTTGCCATGCCATTGTTCATATTCCATAGCCAGCAGGGGATTTTCTCTTGCATATGCATTGTACATCAATTTCCATTCTGCTTCCAAATATGCATTTTTTTCTACAATTTTAGCGATATGCGCCTTTACCTCATCCGGTACATAGAAGGGCTCTTTATAATTCCAGCCCAAATACTCCTTTGTCAGCTGAATTTCTTCTTCGCCAAGAGGTTCACCGTGTGCAGAAGCCTTCCCCTGTTTATTGGGGGAACCAAAACCGATTTCTGTGTTGATTTTAATCAAAGAGGGTTTCTGTGTTTTCTTAGCAGCTGCAATGGTCACAGCAATGGCGTCAACATCATTGCCATCTGCAACTTCAAACACATCCCAACCATATGCAGTAAAACGCTGCATCACATCTTCGGTAAATGCAACATCGGTATCACCTTCAATGGTAATATGGTTGCAATCATACAATACAATCAGTTTGGAAAGCCCCATAGTACCAGCCAAAGAAGCTGCTTCGGAAGCGACACCTTCCTGTAAGCAGCCATCGCCGCACAGTGCATAGGTGTAGTGATCTACAATATTGTAAGCAGGGGTGTTGAATTTTGCAGCAAGATGTTTTTCGGCAAGCGCCATACCGACTGCATTGGCAATACCCTGACCGAGAGGGCCTGTGGTTGTTTCAACACCGATGGTGTGCAGATATTCCGGATGACCGGGGGTGAGAGAGTCCAACTGACGGAAATTTTGTAAGTCTTCGATTTTCAGACCATAGCCGAAAATATGCAGCAAGGAATACAGCAAAGCAGAGCCGTGTCCGGCAGAAAGCACAAAACGATCTCTGTTGTCCCATTTGGGATTGGCAGGATTTGCCTTCAATTCCTTTGCCCAAAGTGCGTAAGCCGCAGGCGCTGCACCCAAAGGCAGACCGGGATGTCCGCTTTTTGCCTTTTGGATTGCTTCTGCGGAGAGAAAACGCAGAGTATTTACGGTTAAGTTATCAATATTCATTCGGAATTACCTCTTTCTTTTTCGCTGTTGTAGTACAAATTATTTTTTGGGTACGGTTTCCCAATCTTTCAAAAAGCGTTCGATGCCAATATCTGTCAGAGGGTGCTTTGCCATCTGAATCAATACGTTGTAAGGGATGGTTGCAATATGGCAGCCACATCTTGCAGCGTCAATGACATGCAGAGGGTTACGGATGCTTGCTGCGATGATTTCTGTTTCGATACCGTGAATATCAAAAATTTCAACAATTTCTTCAATCAGTGTCATACCAACAGAGCCGATATCATCCACACGGCCAAGGAAGGGGCTTACGTATGTTGCGCCAGCTCTTGCTGCCATCAAAGCCTGTGCTGCGGAGAAAATCAGAGTTACATTTGTTTTGATGCCCTCTGCTGTCAGAATTTTGACAGCCTTCAGTCCTTCCAGTGTCATAGGGATTTTGATGACGATGTTTTTATGGATTTTTGCAAGCTCTCTTGCTTCTTTTACCATACCTTCATGTTCCAGACTGATTACTTCGGCACTGATGGGGCCATCTACGATGGTTGTAATTTCTTTTACAACTTCTACGAAATCTCTGCCTTCTTTTGCAATCAAAGAAGGGTTTGTGGTTACACCACAAATCACACCCAAGTCATTTGCTTCCTTAATATGTTCTACATTGGCGGTGTCGATAAACAGTTTCATAATGAAATCCTCCTCAATTGTTTCATATCCAGTTTTCGCTGAATGTATGAATTTGTTTTATGGTACATTTTATTTTGCACATACGATGCTATTATTATTGTACTGCATAAAAAAGTCAAAAGCAACGAATTTTCTATAGTTTTCGCAAAAAAAAAAGCAGCATCAAAAAAGCATTGTTTTGATGCTGCCGAAAGGGTGTGTGAATACCTTAGGGTTGATTTGATATTGATTTAATATGCTGCGAAACGTGTACCGTAGTCCTTGCATTTTTCCTTGCCATCAGCGTCCGGGAACCCGCAGATGATCAAGCCGTCATCGAGCAGGCTTGCGCCAGCCTTTGTGCAACGTTCTTCCCAATCACGCATCCATTTGCCATCGCCCCAGCCATAGGAACCGAACAGAGCAAGTTTTTTGCCTTTGAGTTTGCCTTCAATAGAAGTGAAGAAAGGGTCGAATTCAGCTTCTTCCAATACTTCATCACCCATAGCTGCACAGCCGAAAGCGATTTTTTCATAATCGTCAACATTGCCGGAAAAAGCGTCTACAGAAAATACTTCTGCATCAGCGCCGATCCCTGCTGCGATTTCATTTGCCATCTCGGCTGTATTACCTGTACCACTCCAATAAATGACTGCTATTTTACTCATAATGAACCTCCTTATGTAATGGAAAGATATGATATATCGTCAGGATACACCCAAAACGGAGAGTAAGGGGGTACCTGCTGCGACCTGTTGGAACATTTTTTCTCGACAATCTTCGTAGCATTGAAAGATACGAAGTGCCTTTTCTTCATCGCCATAAACCTTCCAGTAGCCAACACGCTTGTAATTTTGCCCCTTCTCACGAATAAAGGCAAAAACATCTGCGGCAGGATAGCCTAAGAAAAAACCAATTTCATGCGGGAATTCATGATATGCCTGAATCCGTTTGCGCAAATGTGCAATGGCAGCTCGTACCAGCGCCTTTCCCCTGCATGTACTGATGGGGTAGCCGATGGAGCAGAGATAGCTGCGTACATAAGAGATGCAAAGCGCACGATGCATGGCTTTTTCACGATATACCAAAATAAATACACGCTTTTGACAGCTGTACAGGTATACCACACGAATCCCCCTTCTGGAAAGTGTTTTTTGATAGGAAGCGATTTCCTCTCGATATTTGGGCAATTTGGCAAGCGGGATAGAAAAAAGATTTGCCTGCTTACAGCCGAAAAGCGTAGGTGCTGCATATTGAATCAGCTCTGCTTCAAAATAAGACATAGAGAATGCCTCCTTTTCCAATCAATTGGTTAGCAAAAGCTAACCTTCGTGCAAAAAATAAGAATTAACAACAATACTCTGTCAGAATCTTCTTCAAAGCGGAAGAAGAACTGCTGTGAGAACGTGCGATGGAGATTTTATTTTTTTCTGCTTCCTGTACAGCACCGGTTGCCATAATATGAGATACTGTAGAGGTGAATAATACAATCAAATCTGCCTGCCCAATCTGGGAACGGAAGTTTCCGGGCAGTTGAGTGAAAACTTTACTCTTGCAATGAAACTTTTTACAAATATCCATGTACTGACGTACCATACGGTCATGCCCACCAACGATTACAACACTCATGAGAAATCCTCCTTTATCAATCATTTTTCCGAGATAATGTTAGCAGATGCTAACCTATTGTCAAAAGAAATAGTTAGCTCTAACTAACTTGTGGATATATCGTACCACTGTATTTACAATCTGTCAAGAGTGAATTTTGAAAAAATACAAAATGACACAACAGAGGTACGATTTTGGTATGGAATGTCATTCATGACGATGTTCTTTCATATAATGTTTTTTTAAGCATTGCAGCGTTTCTTCGCTTAAAACGTGTTCCATACGACAGGCATCTTTTTCTGCGGTTTGTGGGCTGATGCCGAGAGAAATCAGATAATTTTTAATGAAGCAGTGGCGTGCATAAATGTTTTCGGCAACCTCCTGTCCCTTTTCGGTCAGGAGCAGCTGTCCGATATTTCCGATGGTGACATATCCTGCTTCTTTGAGTACGCTGACAGCACGGCTGACACTTGGTTTGGAAAATCCCAGCTCCGCAGCTACGTCTACAGCACGGGCAATCCCATTGCGTTTGGCTAAAATGAGTATGGTTTCCAGATAATTTTCACCGGATTCTTGCAATTTCATAGTAGTATCACCACCTTTCTTAAAAATGCTCCTTTCTTTATCATACACGAAATACACGGTGTTAGTCTAGGGTATTTCCAAAAAGTCATACCATCCTATGATATTTTTGAAAAAAGCAAAGATACGGGTGTCCAAAGAGGAAAAACAGAGGTGTTCTGGGAATTTTGCATGAGAAAAGCGACGAAGCAATTTCCTGCTTCGCCGCTGCATATACGATGAGATTTTGATTATTTTACTTTTTTGATTACTTCCATACCACCCATATAAGGACGCAGTACTTCAGGGATACGCACACTGCCATCTGCCTGCAAATTGTTTTCCAAGAAAGCAATCAGCATTCTGGGAGGTGCAGCAACGGTGTTGTTGAGTGTATGCGCAAAGTATTTTCTACCATCTTTACCGGTTACACGGATACCCAGTCTTCTTGCTTGTGCATCGCTCAGGTTGGAGCAGCTTCCGACTTCAAAATATTTCTTCTGTCTGGGAGACCATGCCTCTACGTCTACAGATTTTACTTTCAAATCTGCCAGATCGCCGGAGCAACATTCCAGTGTTCTGACAGGAATATCCATGGAGCGGAACAGATCAACGGTGTTCTGCCACAGTTTATCAAACCACATAGGGCTTTCGTCCGGATTGCAGACAACAATCATCTCCTGCTTTTCAAACTGGTGGATACGATATACGCCTCTTTCTTCAATGCCATGAGCGCCTTTTTCCTTACGGAAGCAGGGAGAATAGCTGGTCAGAGTATGAGGCAGGTCTTCTTCTCTGTTCATGGTATCAATGAATTTACCGATCATGGAGTGTTCGCTGGTACCAATCAGATACAGATCCTCGCCCTCGATTTTGTACATCATGGCATCCATTTCTGCAAAGCTCATGACACCTGTTACCACATTGCTGCGAATCATGAAGGGCGGGATACAATATTTGAAGCCTCTGTTGATCATGAAATCTCTTGCGTATGCCAAAACTGCGGAATGTAGTCTTGCAACATCGCCCATCAGATAATAGAAGCCGTTTCCTGCTACCTTTCTTGCGCTTTCCAGATCAATGCCGTCCAGACTTTCCATAATATCGGTATGGTAGGGAATTTCAAAATCGGGCACAAGAGGTTCCCCGAATTTTTCTACTTCCACATTTTCGCTGTCATCTTTCCCGATAGGCACAGAAGGATCAATGATGTTGGGAATGGTCATCATAATGGTTTTGATGCGTTCTTCCACTTCTTTTTCCTTTGCAGTCAATGCATCTACACGGTTTGCATCTGCTGCAATCTGTGCTTTTACCTTTTCTGCTTCCTCCTTTTCACCCTTTGCCATCAAACCGCCAATCTGCTTAGAGAGTTTGTTTCTCTGTGCACGCAATGCTTCTACTTCCTGTTTGATATTTCTGTTTTCCACATCCAGTGCCAAAACTTCGTCTACCAAAGGCAGCTTGTTGTCTTGAAATTTTTTACGGATATTTTCTTTTACGATTTCAGGGTTTTCTCTTACAAATTTGATGTCTAACATATGTTGATAGCTCCTTTCACAATGGGTACTGGGGAAAATCACATATTTTCAGGATTTGCCCAAACGATAAAAATGAAGATTTGTTCCAAAATATTTGCAAGATGAGGTTTTTTTGCAATAAAAAAACCCTCAATCCCACAAAAGAGGGACGAGAGTTACTCCCGCGTTGCCACCCGCATTGCCCGAAAAAAGCCTTTTCGAACCACTCAAACAGCGATAAAGGGCTTACCCTTTCGGCTTTCACCGAACAGCTCTGGAAGTGGAGGGCTGTTTTTACATCCGCCGATTTTCACCAAACATCGGCTCTCTGAGGGAAGGACAACAGCTTAGTTTCCATACGAAACAGTGTATATTGTTTCACGCTTATGCAAGTCATTATAGCGACACACAGGCAAAAAGGCAAGTCTTTTTTATGAGATTGTGAAAATGAGCAAAAATTGCATATAAAATTGCTTTTTTTTCGTCAACTTATTTCAGAGCGGTGATTGACATATCGTATGAATAATTTTTACGCAGGATCGTCTTATAAAGTATGGAACGATTGTCGATATATATCATAACGATATTTTGGAGGAGGAGATGTATGTGAAGTTGATAGAGGCAAGGAGAACGATCAATCAGCATTTGGATCTTTTGAATGAGCGTCGCAACAAAATTCAAAGGCTGTTAGATGAATCCCAAAAAACGGGCAAAGATTCATATGACCGTGTGGAGCTGAAAAAAGAATTGAAAGCCATTGATAAAGTATATGAGGCGACATCCTTGGAAGCACACCGCATCAATGCCATGAATATAGCCATACAAAATGCAGAAGCAAGCAAGCAGAATGCGGAAAGAGAAGCAAAGAAATACAAAGAAATGATGAAATGTCTGGAAATTTTCCGTCGCATTGCAAAGGGCGATCATGTGCCAATGCAGGACGAACAAAGATTGATGGGACATGATGTTTCTTTATATATGATGGCAAAAAATATGGCAATGCTTGCAAAAGAGGATGATCCCAAAAAGCACGATTCCCTTTGGAAGGACGAAGTGCCAGAAGAGCCGTCGCCCGATCCGCAGGATGTGGCAAATGAAAAAAGCGTTAGCATAGATTTGCCGCAAATGCCTGTGCGTATTGTCACAGAGGGCAGCGGTGAAGCTTTGTGATCTATGATACAAAGGTTCGGAAAAGCATTGCATACAGATGTTGTTTTGTGGTACGATACAGAAGATATTTGCTACGATACATAATTTGAGGAGGTAAAGACAACATGGAAGAAAACAAGGAATTGACATTCCAGCAAAAGGCGGAGCAACAGGCACAAAATTATTTTCGTCAAGGTCTGAATTGTACAGAATGTATTATGCAAACATATTTTGATTTGTATGATACAGGCGATTTGCCAAATGAAAGCATTTGTATGGCATCTGCATTTGGTGCAGGTATGGGAGGCACAAAAAATACATGTGGCGCAATCATTGGTGCGGTGATGGCGCTGTCGGCTGCGATTGGACGTAAGCATCCTCTCGAAAAGGAAACCACGGCAGAACGTGTGGCAGAGCTGCGTGATATTTACAGTCTGGCAGGGGATATGGTACGTGATATGGAAGAAAAGTTCGGTACACTCATTTGTAAAGAGCTTTCCGCACCGCATGGCGAATTTGCAGGAAAAGCACGTAAAAAAAATTGTATGCAGATGATTGGTGACTGTTCTGCTCTGGTTGCGGAATATATCCAGCGTGCAGAAAACAAATAATATTCAAAAAACAGAGCAAACCATCCGCTGTGTGGGTGGTTTGCTCTGTTTCGATATGCCCATCGTCGTTTGCTTTTAATAATTGTTTGCTTTGCGCTCGAAGTATGCTTTGGAATACTTGCAAAGTGGGCAGTTTTCCGGTGGTTGTTCGCCTACATGAATATATCCGCAGTTGCGACAAATCCATACCGTTTGCGCGGTATCCTGAAATACCTTATTTTCTTTGAGCATCAGTTCCAGAGCGGCGAAACGGGATTGATGTTCTTTTTCCACAGTGGCTATATTGTGAAAGAAGGCAGCCAGCTCCGGTAAGCCTTCTGTATGCGCATCCTGTACCATTTGGGGATAAATTTTTACCCATTCCTCGCCTTCGCCGGCTGCTGCTGCCATGAGATTGTCAGGCGTGGTTTGTATGCCGTTCAAAAACTGGAAAATCAGCTTTGCATGCGCACGCTCATTGTGTGCCGTTTCTGTAAAGATTGCCGCAATCTGTTCGTAGCCCTCCGCTTTTGCACGTGCTGCGAAAAAATCGTATTTGTTGGCTGCCATGGATTCTCCTGCAAAGGCAGCCAAAAGGTTTTGTTCGGTTTTGGTGTTTTTGAGATTCATTGCAAAAAACTCCCTTCCTGGTATGTTTTTGAGTATGGTTAGATTGCCCTGTTTTCTCGAAAACATACCCATCAGAGAGCTGCTTTTTTTCGATTTCTGCTTAATTGGTTTGGATCAACGTCAGTATCCCAGCCATGACACCACGCTGTTCGCCCATTTTACGGTGAGAGTAAAAGCGCTCTGTGTCACACATTGTGCATAGCCCGGAAATTTCAATGTTTTTTACACCACATGCCTGCAATAGACGACGATTGGTTTCCCAAAGGTCGATTTTATATTTCCCTTGTTCGCAAGGATCATCAAAAATAACATCTTTGGCAAATGTGAGATTTTCCTCAAATAGCTTGACAACAGGATCGTCTACCTGAAAACAGCATTTGCCTATGGATGGCCCAATGGCAGCAACAATATCCTCAGGCTGCGTCCCAAACTCTGCCTGCATACGTTTTACGATTTTCTCTGCCATGCGATTGGCAGTGCCCTTCCAGCCACAATGCGCCAAACCGATGGCTTTTTGTTTGGGATCTACCAAAAACACAGGTACACAGTCGGCGCCGAAAATCACCAGATTGATGTTTGTTTCATTCGTAATGAGTCCGTCAATATCATGATATGGGCGTTGCTTTGTTACCCCACTGCCTTTGTCTTGGGCAGTGATTCTCAAAATATTGGTGGTGTGCGTCTGCTGCGCAGCAACAAAAGCATTGGCATCTAATTGCAGTGCTTCTGCCAAAATACGGTAGTTTTCCTGTACCTTCCGTATGTCTTCTCCACGGCTCAAGCCCATATTCATTTCACCATAGCATCCTGTGCTGACACCTCCGTGTCTTGTGGTAAAGCAGTGCTGTACCAAATTTGTCTGTGTGATATTGTCAAATGTCACAAGCTCCAATGCTCCTTTTTGTATCAGTTTCAATATGTGTCCTCCTCTCCAAAGGCATTTTCGGTATAACGGAAATAGGTTTGCCCATCCTGTTCTAAAATTTCGGCAATATCAAAACGGCAAGGGCAGTCATACCATTCCCGTAAGGCAAGATATGCTTGTGCCGTATGTAGAATGCGTGTCCGCTTTTTTTGATCGACGGCTTCTGCCGGTATACCATGGCTGTCAGAGGTACGGCGCTTGACTTCTGTAAAAACAATGACATCCTCTTTTTGTGCAATGATATCAATTTCCCCATGTCCGCTGCGATAATTTTGTTCCAGTATGACATAGCCGTGCTTTTGCATTTCACGTACCGCCAATGCTTGCCCAACATTGCCTTTTTCCGTACTGTTGTTTTGCCGTTGCAATATTTTGCCTACAAAGCTGCGACGATGGATGGGGCAAAGCCCATACTGTGCGATGCCTGCAATATGCTTTTGCGAGCCGTAGCCTTTATTGGATGCAAAATCATAATGTGGGTATACGTTTGCCATTTCTTCCATCATGGCATCTCTGGTTACCTTTGCGAGTATGCTAGCAGCAGCAATGGAAAGACTTTTGGCATCGCCTTTGATGATGCTTTGTTGTGGTATGGTAATCTTTGGAATGGTAACGGCATCTGCCAATATAAAATCAGGCTGCACGGAGAGTTGGGAGAGCGCCTGCCGCATGGCTTCATAGGTTGCCTGCAAAATATTGATTTCATCAATCCGTTCATTTGGTATGATGCCTATGGCATAGGCAAGGGCTTCTTTTTTGATCTGCTCTGCCAAAACCGCTCTTTTTTGTGCCGAAAGCTGTTTGGAGTCATTGACAAAGGGAATTTTGTGATTTTGTGGCAGTATGACAGCTGCCGCAACCACAGGACCTGCAAGTGGGCCTCTCCCGACTTCGTCGATGCCTGCAATGTATGTATAGCCGTTTTGGTATGCCGCTTTTTCATACGTCAGCATAGCCTCCAGACGCTGTTGCTCTGCCTGTGCCTGCTGATATATCTTTTGAAATCGTGCAAGCAGGTTTTGTACACCTTTTCTGCTGTCTGCTTCATATTCCAGAAGAAGGGCAGGCAAATCGGAGGCAGGGCAGGCGGTCAGGCGTTCTTTGATTTGTGCGATAGACTGCATCGTATTCCTCCTTTTTTAGAAAAAGAGCTTTGCACGCCCATTGCGCCAAAGCTCTTTTTCTGGTTTTCTATACTTCCATAATGATGGGTAGGATCATCGGGCTTCTCTTTGTTTTCTGCCAAATATAATTTTTCAAGGTATCCTTGATGAGATTTTTCATAAAGTTCCAGCTGGTGATATTCTTTTCTTCACATTCAGCAAGCGCTTTCATGACAACTTCTTTTGCACCATCCATCAAATCCTCGGATTCTCTGACATAAACAAACCCACGGGATATGATATCCGGACCGGCAAGGATTTCACCCGTTTCGCTTTCCGTCGAAACGACAACAACCATCAAGCCGTCCTCGGAGAGATGCTTGCGATCACGCAATACAATATTGCCGACATCCCCAACACCCAAGCCATCAACCATAACCTGACCGGAGGGTACGGTGCCATTGATGCGTGCCTCTGTTTTGGAAAGCTCCAAGACTTCACCCATCTTCATCACAAAGATATTTTTCTTATCCATACCAAGGCTGAGCGCCAAATCTCTATGACAGGACAGGTGCATAAATTCACCATGTACCGGCATGAAGAATTTGGGCTTTGTGAGTGTCAGCATCAGCTTGAGCTCCTCTTGTCTTGCATGTCCGGAAACATGGATATCTTCAATGCCGCCGTATACGACATCCGCTCCTTTTTTGAGCAGCTCGTTTATGACACGTGTGACATTTTTCTCATTTCCCGGAATGGCAGATGCACTGATGATGATTTTATCATCCGGCTTTACGCTGACTTGTTTATGCTCATTGTTTGCAATGCGGGAAAGTGCAGACATGGTTTCGCCTTGACTGCCGGTTGTGATGATGACAAGCTGTTCATCACGATAGTTTTTGATTTCAGTAATATCAATGAGCGTTCTGGGAGGAACCCAAAGGTAATCCAGCTCTGATGCGGTTTTTACTGCATTGAGCATACTGCGTCCAATGATGGCTACTTTTCTGCCATACATATAGGCTGCATTGATGACCTGCTGTATACGGTGGATATTGGATGAGAATGTTGCAACCATGATGCGGTTGCGAGGGGTTTCCTCAAAAATCCGTTCAAATACCTTCCCGACGTTCTTTTCTGACATGGTATAGCCCTTGCGCTCTGCGTTGGTGCTGTCACTCATCAGAAGCAGCACACCCTCGCTGCCCAATTCTGCAAAACGCTGTAAATCAATGACTTCGCCGTCAATGGGGGTATAGTCAATCTTAAAGTCACCGGTATGAATGACTGTACCGACAGGTGTCTGTATGGCAAGTGCCACAGAGTCTGCGATGGAATGATTGGTATGGATAAATTCTACCAGCATTTCACCAAGCTTTACCTTTTCTCCCGGTACAACGGTATGCAGTGTGGTTTTATCCAGCATTTTATGCTCACGCAGCTTGTTTTCCAAAAGCCCCAATGTGAGCAATGTACCAAATACCGGTACTCTGAGCTGTTTGAGTACATAGGGCAAAGCCCCAATGTGATCCTCATGCCCGTGAGTCAGTACAATACCTTTTATTTTGTCTATGTTTTTGGTCAAGTATGTGATATCCGGAATGACTAAGTCTACCCCCAGCATATCATCTTCGGGAAAAGCCAAGCCGCAGTCAATCACAACAATATCATTTCCGTATTCCAAAACGGTCATATTTTTTCCGATTTCTTCCAAACCACCCAAAGCCATAACTTTCAACTTTGCTTTTGATTTCGGTTTTGGTTTTCTGTTTGCCAAAACACGCACCTCCTTCTTTCTTTTTTCTACTGAATAATGATTCTGTATGGAATGTTATAAAAAGTTCGTTCTGAGCACAAAAAAAGATACTTTAAGAAAGCCTCTGCTTTTTACAGTGGTTTTTCAAAAGTGCTATCTGTTTTTTGCAATCACAAAAAGAGCAGTCCATCCGATCTATTTGAGAAAACGATGATCCGTTCCGTTTTTGTGCATAGAAAGGGGTTCTGCTTTGCTTTTTTATCCACACAACGTCTATGGAAAATCATGTGCATATCTGCCGAAAATCATCCCTTGTTTCCAAAAAAATGTCATGCCGTAATTTTCCTGTCAGCCGAAAATTACGGGATACGTGGATATCCTCTTGGCAGCGCTTTACGATTTTCGTGAAAAGGACAGTTGCAGTCCGTTCCATTCTCGGGTACTCATTTTTTGATTTGCATCAATCGTCAATAGAAACCTCATAATCTTCGCCTTTTTGTGCAAATAATGCTGCGACACGGTCAAATTCCGTATCGTCTTCCAGCATTTCGTATGTGATGTCCTCGGCATCAATGGAAACCTCTTTGAGCAGCAACGCTTCTGCCTGCTCATCATCCAAAAGCTCGGTTTCCACAACCAGCAAATATCTTTCTGTGCCATTTGCGACATGATCTATAATGGAAAATTCTACCTCTATGCCGTTTTCGTCTGTCATGACAACGGTTTCAAATTCTGCTTCCTGTGCTTCTTCAAAAATATCACTCATATTGTTTTTCTCCATTTCTCTCTGGGGATCTTTGTATGCTGTCCAGATATCCCTGCAATATATGAACGGCTGCCATTTTGTCAATGACGCTTTTTCTCTGATTGTGGCTGAGATCTGCCATACGCAGTGCGCGCTCTGCCGCAATGGTGCTGAAGCGTTCGTCCCAAAGCACCAGTGGGATTTTGGGAAATCTGCCTTCTATTTTTTTTGCAAATACGTTTGTTTTTTGACAGCGTTCGCCTTCGCTGTTATCTAAATTTTTGGGATAACCCAGTACAATGGTATCCACGGTATACTGTTCGATGATTTCTGTCAAACGGCGCATACATTTTTTGAATTCCTGTGGATTGTCACGCTTTATGATTTCCACACCCTGTGCAGTCCAGCCCAAAGGATCGCTGACTGCCACACCAATGGTTTTGTCGCCGAAGTCTAAGCCCAATACACGCAATTTTACTCCTCTTTCTATCAAGTGTTTCTATTGAGATAATCTTTTACAAGCTCTTCCAGAAGCTCGTCACGCTCCAATTTGCGAATCATGGCTCTTGCGTTGAGATAGCTTGTGATATAGGTTGGATCACCAGAGAGAATATAGCCGACAATCTGGTTGACAGGATTATAGCCCTTTTCACACAATGCAGTACTAACAGAAAGCAGAATACGCTTTGCTTCATTTTCCGGTTCGTGACCGCCTCTGCCAAAATATTGTGTTTCGTTCAAGTTGTTATTCATAGTTCTCACACTCCGTTTATAGCAGGGAGTGATTTTGACAAGTTTGTTGTTTGCTTGCTCCCTGTGCTGATCTGTTGATTTTCTTTCTTCCATGATAATATAAAGCAGAGGATATTGCAACCGTTGTTTTACAGGAAATGGGGAACAATTCGACAAAAATTTGAACTGTGTCTGAGAAAATATGGATGCTGTATGGGTTTGTTGACAGTCATTTTGTGCTATGCTATACTTTTTCATACAGAAAAAAGAAAGATTGCTTGCAGGGGATTGCCGCCTCTGCCTGTTGCATATTTTGCATACATGGTTTCTGTTTTTTGGGACAATGTCATATATTTGCGCTGTATTTTTTGCTTTTTGCGGTATGATTGCATGCAAGCCGGTATTTGGCATATACTGCATCATACAGAGATACTTTTTATGATGCCGGATAGATGCCATGGCGTCATAAGAGCAAAGGAGGGAAACCATGTCCCCTTTAGATGTGGTTTTGCTGCTGCTGGTTGCAGCAGTCATCGGATTTGCACTTTGGGCAATCCGGCACGGAAAATGCGGTGGTTGTCGCAAGCGCTGCTATGGTTGTAGCAAATGCCATGAAAGCAAAAGCAAAAAACAATAGAGCAGTACAAAAGAAAAGAAAGGGGCGGAAGGGATTTCCGTCCCTTTTCTGAAATCACAGAAGAAGGAGGTGGGCAATATGCCAAAAATTGGAATGCGTATGATCAAAACATCCATTGCGGTTGCCATTTGTTTGATGATCTATCTTTTGCGTGGCAAGCAAGGTGCTCCGGTATTTTCCACCATTGCTGCTGTGATTTGCATGCAGCCACAGATGGAAAACAGTGTAAAAGTTGCAATCAATCGTATTATTGGTACACTCATCGGTGCGATGATCGGTCTATTGGTGCTTGCGGTATTGCGCTTTGTGCCTGCGGAATATGAGGTGGTGTATCATATGATGATCTCCATTGCCATCATACCGGCAATGTATATCACCGTGGTGTTGAAAAAAACAGGCGCAGCAGCGATGGCAGGTGTGGTGCTTTTGAGTGTTACACTTTCGGACGGATTATACCCACCGCTGACGGGGGCGTTTTATCGTGCGTTTGAAACGATCATCGGCATTGTGGTTTCTTTGGTCGTTAATGTCATCCATTTGCCCAGAGGGCATAGAGAAGAACTTTTTTTTGTCACAGGCTTTGATGGTGCATTGTATGACGCAAAAAAGGGCATCAGCCCATACAGCATATTTGAACTCAATCAGCTTTTGGAGGATGGCGCAAAATTTACGATTGCAACAGAGCGTACACCGGCTTCGCTTTTGGCAGATATACAAGATCTTCATTTGAAGCTGCCTATCATTGCGATGGACGGAGCCGTACTATATGATGTAAACGAAATGCGGTATTTGGCATGTAATGGGATTTCCAAAGAGATGACAGCACGGATACAGACATATTTACAGCAAAAAAATCTCCATTATTTCTTAAACGTACTGTTGCAGGATGTGCTTTTGATTTATTATCAGGAATTTCATAATGAAGAAGAACAAAAGCTCTATGAACGTGCCAGAAGCTCACCGCACCGCAATTATATCCATGGGGAGGCGCCGGAGGATGGGATTGCGGTATACTTCCTTTTGGTGCTGCATATGGATGAGGCGGATATGGTAGAAAAGGAAATTCGGCAGCTGACGGGTGCAGAGGATCTGCTCTTTTTGCGGGATACTTCCGAAACACCGCCGGAATACTGCCATTTGAAAATTTATCATAAAAATGCAACAAAAGAAGTTATGCTGCGTACATTGCTGGAGGGTGTGGATGGCATGGGCAACAGAAAGGTGGTTGCCTTTGGCAGCAATAGGAATGATATTTCTATGCTGCAATGGGCAGATTTGTCATATGCGACTGCGGATGCCAGTGCGGAAGTCAAAGCAGCGGTGGATTATCGTTTGCGCAAAAAGCACGGAGATAGTATTGTATATACTATGCTGCAATTGTATGAGCCCTTTGTTTGGCAGAAAATTCCACAAAGACGCAGAAAAACAATTTATGAAATAAAGGAGTAGAAACGAAATGACAGAGCATATATTTTCACGTGCAGAGCGATTGCTGGGACAGGACAAGCTACAGCGATTGCGGCATGCAAGGGTGGCATTGTTTGGGATTGGCGGTGTCGGTTCATTTGCGGCAGAGGCGTTGGCACGTGGCGGTATTGGACATATTGCATTGATTGACGGGGATACGGTGGGGCTGAGCAATATCAATCGACAGTTGATTGCGATGCATAGTACCATTGGAAAGCAAAAAACAGATGTGATGGCAGCACGGATTGCGGATATTTCCCCAGATACCGATGTCAGGGTATATCCGGTTGTATATGGTGCAGACAATCGAGGATTGATTGATTTTGCCACATATGATTATATCATTGATGCCATTGATATGGTGAGCAGCAAGCTGATTTTAATCGAAGAAGCGAAAAGAGCGGGTGTGCCCATCATCAGCTGTATGGGTACGGGGAATAAATTTCATCCGGAGTTGTTTGAGATTGCAGATATTGCAAAGACATCTGTTTGCCCATTGGCAAAGGTGATGCGCAAAGAACTGAAAGCACGTGGGATTTCCGATGTCAAGGTCGTATATTCCAAAGAAGAAGCCAAAAAACCGCTTTTTCCGGCGGAGGAGGGCAAAAGGCAAACACCGGGAAGTCTTTCTTTTGTGCCGCCTGTGGCAGGGATGCTTTTGGCAGGAGAGGTCATTCGGACGCTTGCACAGATATGAGAAGGTGTAAGAATGTGGTTTTTCAACCCCTATCGTGCGGGTATATCATAGGATAAAAAGAATTTTGACTTTTTTTCCCGCTTTCGGTATACTGTTGACGAATCATGGGAAAGAAACCGATAGGGAGGAATACAATTATGGAAGAACGATTGCAAAAATATCTTGCAGAGGCTGGTGTGGCTTCTCGCAGAAAATCTGAGGAGCTGATATTGGCAGGACGTGTTGCAGTCAATGGTAACATGGTAAAGGAATTGGGTATGAAAATCAATCCCCAAAAAGATCAGGTGACTTTTGACGGAAAGCCGGTACGCTGTGCGGATACCAAAAAAATCTATATCATGCTGCATAAGCCGGAGGGATATGTGACCACTACAAAGGAACAGTTTTCACGCCCTGCGGTGCTGGATCTGGTCAGTGGCATACAGGAACGTATTTTTCCCATTGGACGGTTGGATTATGATACTTCGGGTTTGTTGCTTCTGACAAATGACGGAGATTTGACATATCGCTTGACACACCCAAGCCATGATGTCCCAAAAACATATATTGCAAAAATTTATGGTGTGCCAAATGAAACGGATTTGCAGAAATTTCGTAGAGGTGTCATCATTGACGGCAGAAAAACCAGTCCTGCAAAAATACAGATTTTGGAAAAGGATAAAGATATGAAATTTGCCATTGTGGAAATTATCATACATGAAGGCAGGAACAGACAGGTGCGCAAAATGTGTGAAGCGATGAAGCATCCGGTGGCACAGCTGCGCCGTGTGGCAACGGGCGAAGTCCGGCTGGGGGATTTGCCAAAGGGCAAATGGCGGTATTTGACGGAAAAAGAAATCAAGTACTTAAAAAAATTATACTAATCGCAGATAGAACCGGAACCACAAGATCAGCCGGTGGGTTTGCACCGTCCGCATCAGGGTGGTTTTGATTGCACAACAAGAGCCTTTACACATAGAAAGATGTGTAAAGGCTCTGATGGTTTTGGTTTGTATCACTCTTTATGTGTCAAACGTTCCATATTGATGTTATCAATCGGGTACTCTGCAAGAATATCCAATGGATTGTCTGTAGGTGCTTCCTTGCTGTAGCGATTGATGATATCAACTCCTTTTGCTTCATGTGAAAGGGAAGCAGCGCCGCCTGTACAACCGTGCTTGCAGACCATGCCTTCAATGAAGTTTCCGTTGAGCCTGTCTACAGAAGCAAGCTTCATTGCTTTGATACATTCGGCAATGCCATTGCATTTGACTGCTTTGATTTCTGTATCCAGACCGGACATTTGCAATGTTTGTACCACGCTTTCCGTTACACCGCCGCTTCTTGCAAAAATACGTGCAAATGAAGATGCGTTTCCGGCTTTTTTCGGCTCCAATACAGAAAGGTTGATTTCTCTTGCATCAAATATGGCCAAAAGTTCCTCAAATGTAATGACGATATCTACAGAACCTTTCAGTTCTTCACGCTTGATTTCTACTTTTTTTGCTGTGCAGGGACCGATGAATACGATTTTGGCATGAGGATCCTTTGCGCGGATGGCACGTGCGGTAGCAATCATAGGGGAAACCGATGTGGAAATATGCCCAATATACTGAGGGTAATTTTTTTCCACATAGTCTACGAATGCAGGACAGCAAGAGGATGTTTTCCAGCCATACTCCTCTACGGTTTGCGCAAGCTCTTTTGCCTCAAAGGCAGCAACCATATCTGCGCCGATTGCAGCCTCCAAAACATCATAAAATCCAAGCTGCATAATTCCGGCATATACTTGCTCTGTGGAAACCTTTGGGAACTGACTGGATACCGCAGGCGCAACGACAGCGTATAAATGATAGCTGGTGTTGTTCCATGAATTTTTAATCAAATTGAGTACATCCAAAACAAAGGATTTATCTACAATAGCACCAAATGGACACTGATAGATGCAGGCACCGCAGGAAATACATTTTTCATGGTCAATCACAGCTTTTCTGTTTTCATCCATTTGTACGGCGCCTACGGAGCAGGCACGTACACAGGGACGTTTGACTTCACTGACTGCGTTGAAGGGACATACTTCCTTACAGCGTCCACATTCGATACACAGCTCCTGATTGATGTAAGCACGATGATTGACGATTGTGATGGCATTGCGCGGACATGTATCATGACATTTATGCCCAAGACAGCCACGACAAGCCTCTGTGATGACAAAGCGGTCGATGGGGCAGGCATCGCATGCAGAGTCCAATACATTGACAACACGATTGTCCTTTGCCGGCTCCATCACCAAGCGAACACGGTCTTCGATGATATGACGTTCCTTATAGATACAGCAGCGGAACAATGCTTTTGGTCCGGGGATGATTTCCTCTGCGATCAAGCGTATGGATTCATCGGCTTGATTGAGTTCATCATTGAAAAAACGTTGTGCAACCGTTTTGTTTACAAGATATTTGATATACTGTACGTTGCTTTCAAAATTTCTCTCCATAATGATACCTCGTTTTTGGGCAGGCATTTCTGTGATCGGATCGTTTCATAAACAGACCGGTATATGCCTAACCAACCTTTCTCATAACTCTTATACATTTTGGCATTGCAATAGACGAAGGTACAAAGCGCTTCCTCAAGATGGTACTATGGTATGCTGCCCGTTGTTCCATTCCAATGGGCTGCCTGCTTCATAGACCGCAGAATATACGATCTTTGCAGGCGGTTCTTCTGAAATATTCTCTGTACGTCAGGGAAGATATCCATCTGTTCTTTCATACATGGTGCTGTAAATACATACCGATGTCTGCTTTTTGACTTCTCATATTCCCATAAATCCATATACAACAATCCGTAGCGTTTGCTACCTTGCCACACCGCCTGAAATCAGTCAGATGAGTCCGATTGCGGCAGTCTATCTTTCAAAAAAAATGATGAAGATATGCATGGCTTTGAGCCAATTCTAGCATAAACGATACTTGTATACAAGTAATTCGCAGACAAACAAAGGAAAATAATTCCATAATCTTTCCGAGTGTTTTTTGTGTATTTTTCTGTATTCATATAGGCAAAATGCACAAAAAAAACTCTGTAAACAATACAGAGGAGAAGGACAAAGCAGAATATGTCATATTTCATAGGTGATGGACAGCATACAACACCATTCCCCCTTGCTTGAGATAGGGGGAATGGCGGTAAAAGGTTAAAATTGCTTTAGGAAATTACCAAACTTTGTATACTGCCCAAGCCATGTTAAATCCACAGTACCGGTTGGACCGTTTCTTTGCTTTGCAATAATCAGTTCGGCTTGATTTTTCTTTTCCGTATCAGGGAAATAATATTCATCACGATATAGAAAAGCAACCACATCCGCATCTTGCTCAATGGCACCGGATTCTCTCAGGTCAGAGAGCATGGGGCGGTGGTCAGCACGTTGTTCACAGGCACGGCTGAGCTGAGAAAGCGCAATCACAGGCGCCTGCATTTCTCTGGCAATTGCTTTGAGGGAACGGGAGATTTCGGAAATCTCCTGCTGTCTGGAGTCATTGCGGCCATTTCCGTTCATCAGCTGCAAATAGTCGATGACAATCAGCCCCAGACCTTTTTCTATTTTCAGCCGGCGGCATTTGGAACGTAGCTCCATGGGAGAAATTCCGGGAGTATCGTCAATATAAATGGGGGCTTGAGAAAGCGGGCCCATTGCCTGAATGAGGTCTGTCCAATCCTTATCGGCAAGCTCGCCGGTACGCAGCTTCTGTGCATCAATCATGGCTTCGGAACAAAGCATACGGTTGACGAGCTGCTCTCGGCTCATTTCCAGAGAAAAAACAGCAGTTGGTACATTGCTGCGTATGGCAGCATTTTGAATGATATTGAGTGCAAAGGCTGTTTTTCCCATAGAAGGACGTGCTGCCAGCAATATCAAATCGGATTTTTGCAGCCCCGCAGTCTTGGCATCAAAATCAACAAAGCCTGTGGGTACACCGGTGAGTTTCCCTTTGTGCTGATAGATTTCTTCGATTTTTTCAATAGAATCTACGGCAATATCCCGAATATGGTGGAATTGGTCACTATGGCGGTTTTGCATAATATCAAATATGCTTTTTTCCGCCGTATCCATAATGGTATTGATGTCTGTTTGTGCCTCATAGCTCATTTGAGAAATGGTACCGGCAGTTTGTATCAAACGGCGCAATACGGATTTTTCTTCTACAATATTGATATGATGGCGAATATTGGCAGAGCTTCCGACAGCAGTGGAAATATTGATCAGAAAAGAAAGTCCGCCGATTTGCTCAAATTTCTGCCTTTCTTCGAGTTTGTTTTTCATGGTGACGATATCAATGGGTACGCCACCATGATACAATTCCTCCGCTGCTTCAAATGCCATACGATGATCGGGGCGATAGAAATCATCACTGCGCAGAATTTCCAATGCCAAAGAGGCTGCCTCACGATCTAGGAACATGGCTCCCAGTACTGCCTGCTCTGCTGCATCATCATGAGGCGGTATATTTTGGAATGTATTTTTTGATTGTTCCTGTTGCGGTGTGTCCAGAATGTCCGCCTCCTTTCCGATATATTATGCTTCTACGATTTTTACAGTGACCTCCGCAGTGACCTTGGGGTGTAGTTTGACTACGGCAGTGCGTTCTCCCAACATTTTGATGGTATCGCCGATGGAGATTTTCTTTTTATCCAAATCCATACCGGTTTGTTTGATGATTTCTGCGGCAACGTCTTTGTTTGTGATGGAACCAAAGAGCTTGCCGTTGCCTCCTGTTTTTACTTTAATGGTTACCACTTGATCCTTCAGCGCCTGCGCAAGCTGTTGCGCATGCTCCAGTTCTTCCTGTTTGCGCTTTGCTTCTGCTTTCTGCTTCAATTCATAATCGTTTAAGTTGGATTTTGTTGCTTCTACTGCCAAGTTTTTGGGAATCAGATAGTTTTTTGCATAGCCTTCGCTGGCATTGATGAGTTCCCCTTTTTTGCCTACGCTTTTCACATCCTGTAATAATATCAGTTTCATAATTTATGCTTCCTCCTCTAAATATTCTTCAATCGCTGTACGGATGCGCTCTTTTGCCTGTTCTATGGTGCAATCCTGCAATTGCGCACCAGATACAGTCAAATGCCCGCCGCCGCCAAGCTTTTCCATAATACGCTGTACATTGATTTCGCCAAAGCTGCGTGCGCTGATGTATATGATATTGTTCATATCACAGCAGACAAAGGATGCCTGAATCCCTGTGACATTCATCAAATCATCCGCTGCCTGTGCCACGATGAGTGTGGCGTTTTTGATGCCGGAGGGGCAGACAGAAATTGCAATGGAATCTCTGTACAGCTCTGCATCTCTGACTACAGTTGCTTTTGCTTTATAAGCATCCATGTCATTTTGGAACAGCAGACGTACACGAATACTGTCTGCACCATTGCGGCGCAGGAATGCTGCGGATTCAAATGTCATGGCGCCTGTCTTGATACAGAAGTTTTTGGTATCTACGGTGATGCCGGCAAGCAGTGCATCTGCTTCTACCTGCTGGAGCTTCAATTTTTTATCCATATGCTGTATCATTTCTGTAATCAGTTCGGATGTAGAGGAAGCATATGGTTCATGATAAATCAATACAGCATCCTCTATAAAATCAGTACTCTTGCGATGGTGGTCGAATACAACCACCTTTTTGGCTGCCATCAGGATTTGGCGGCTGTCCACCATAGATTCTCTATGTGTATCCACGATAATGAGCAGTGTTTTGTCGCTGATCAGGCGCATGGCATCTACGCCATCAATGATGACACCATGATATTTGCCGCTTTCCTGCATTTTCTCGCAGAGACGTTCTACCCCAACACTGATTTTATCCATGACAATATTGCATTTTTTCCCAATGCTTTTTGCCATGGCATATACACCGATGCAGGAGCCAAGGCTATCCAAATCAGCCTGTTTATGCCCCATAACCAGAATGTCTGAAGCATCTGCCATCAATTCCATCAAAGCATCTGCCTTGACACGTGCCCGAATGCGTGCGTTGCGGTGAATTTCTGCGCTCTTGCCGCCAAAGAACAGATATTTTTCGCCATCTTTGATCAATACCTGATCGCCACCACGTCCCAACGCCAAATCCACAGCGGCTTTTGCATTTTGCATGGCAGTTTCCAAAGAACTGCCGCCAATCCCAATGCCCATACTGATGGTAACAGGGATATGCTCGCCAACAGAAATCTCTTTGATTTCGTTGAAAGGTTCAAATTTCTTTTCTCGGAATTTTTCCAGACTGCCCTTGGAAAGCAAGAAGATATATCTGTCTTTTTCCAGCTTTTTGATGACACCGTCTGCAAAAGCGGCAATTTGGTTGAACTTTCGGTCGATCAATGCCGAAAGAATGGGCAGACGATTTTCGTCTATGCTGTCCAATACGTCATCGTAATTATCCAGTAAAATCATACCGACAACCGTTTCCCGCTCCTGTATCTGCTGCTCCAGCACACAGGTCTTTGTGACATCTGTCAAAATCAGCGTCAGTACATCGCCTACAGCGCCGCTTTCCTCTACCACCTCACAGTGATTGAGCGCTGCCTGAAAATATCGCTCGCCAATGGGAATGATTTCGCCTTCCTTGGCATTGCTGTTTTTTCGCAGCTTTTCAATGATTTCGTCTGCATCTGAGATGTTGGGGAATACCTCTGTAAAGGGTTTGTTGTACATCAGGATATGTCCACGAATATCCAGCACGGCATAGGGCAGTGTCAGGTTTTGGGGGATAGAAAAATTTTCCCGCAAGACGGCTGTATCCAAAAAGCGTTGATCATCGCCCTGTTGTGCGGATGTGTCACCGATCAGCTCCCGAAGCATGGGGCGCAGAAAAAATCCGCCCAATAGCCCGACAATGGCGCCACAGCCCAAGCCAATATCAATCATCAGACACAATACCACCAGCAAAACAGCTACGGCAGAACCCAGAATACTGCGCCATAGATTTTGCTTTGTTTCTTTTTTTTGTTCCATATTCAGCCTCCCAGCCAAATGGCTTTTTCGCCAGGCAAAAAGCCGGCGTTAAGCCTTGTCTAATGTATGCAGAACAGAAAGCAGATCGCTTTGCAAAGCGTGTGCGTCAGACTGCACCAGATATGCTTTGATGCGCATGACTGCTTTGTGCGAGAGCGTTTCATTGGAAATGCCAAGCCGTGCTGCCATTAGGCGCAGTGC
This sequence comes from Anaerotignum sp., assembly GCA_020024265.1. GTDB lineage: Bacteria > Bacillota > Clostridia > Lachnospirales > Anaerotignaceae > Anaerotignum. The sequence continues at coordinate 24,798 of JAHHTW010000015.1, forward strand.
GATTTCCATGTCTGCCAATCGTTCCGTTTGTTCGGTTTTTGACGCATTTTGCTGCATGGCAGTAAAAAAATCAGACAGCAAAGAAAGCATCTGACATTGCAGCTCTTGTGTCATACGAATGTTGCTTGCTATATCAAAGTTTTGCTCTGACATAGACATCGCCTCCTCGTTGTTTTTACATTATGCAATTATATAGTATACCATAGGCGGGAGATTTTCTCAATCAAAATAATAGAAAAAGCAATCGTGGGAAAGAGAAAGGAAAATTCGTATTTTGCAGCAGAAAAAAGGTGTTTGATATGGCAAAGGGCTTTTCCAAGGCGGCTGCTTTGGAAAGCCCTTTTTTCATACTGAGAAATCCTTTATTTTTTACGCATGGCATTGAGTACAGCCAAAACCGCAACACCAACATCGGCGAATACTGCCAACCACATATTTGCGATACCCAAAGCGCCCAGAAGCATAACGATGATTTTCACACCAAGGGCAAAAGCGATATTTTCCACAACCAGCTTTCGGGTATTTTTGGCAATACGCATACCAATTGCCAGTTTTTCCAAATGGTCGTCCATCAATACAATATCCGCAGCTTCAATGGCTGCATCGGAACCGATACCACCCATTGCAATACCGACATCGGCAGCGGCAAGTACGGGGGCATCGTTGATGCCGTCCCCAACAAATGCTGTTTTGCCTGTGGTTTGCTGCTTTAATATGTCGGAAAGGCGCTCTGCCTTATCCCAAGGCAGAAGCTCGGCAGATACATCATCTATACCGATTTGTGCAGCGATTTTTTCAGCATTTTCCTTGCGGTCGCCTGTGAGCATAATCATTTTTTGTATGCCGTATTTGCGCAGGCTTTGCAGGGATTGGGCACAACCATCTTTGATGGAGTCGTCTACAATTACCATACCTTGATAAATGCCATCGGCTGCAACATAAACCACAGAGCCTGTTTTGGTCTGTGCAGGTACGTCAATATGGTATTCCTGCATCAAACGCAGATTTCCGACAGCCAATGATTTGCCTTCATATGTGCATGTGATGCCAAAGCCGCCTTTTTCTTTGTAGTCTGTAATGGGGGATACAATTTCTTTTCCGTAGGCATTTTGTATTGCCTTTGCAATGGGGTGGGAGGAGAGGCTTTCTGCTGCCGCTGCATAGGCAAGCACCGTATCCGCACCTTCCATATGTGTGACGGAAAAACGTCCTTTTGTCAGTGTGCCTGTTTTGTCAAATACCATACAGTTGGTATGACAAAGGGTGTCCAAATCGTTGCCGCCTTTGATTAAAATTCCGTTTTTGGAGGCTGCGCCGATGCCGGAGAAATATGTCAGAGGAACGGAAAGCACCAATGCACAGGGGCAGGAAACAACCAGAAAAATCAGGGAGCGTCCAAACCATGTAGAGAATGTGCCAATCCCCGCAAGCGGCGGAACAACTGCAAGCAGTACTGCAAGGCCTACCACAATTGGTGTATACACTCTTGCAAAGCGTGTGATAAATTTTTCTGTTTTGGATTTGTTGCCTGCTGCATTTTCTACCAGTTCTAAAATTTTGCTTACGGTGGACTGCCCAAAGGGCTTTGTTACTTCAATTTGCAAAAGCCCATCGGTATTGATGGAGCCGCTGAGTACAGAATCACCGGCAGCGGCAGGGCGTGGCAGAGATTCTCCGGTCAATGCGGAGGTATCGAGCATAGCGCTGCCACTGCGTACAATGCCGTCCAGAGGGATTTTTTCGCCGGTTTGCACCTGAATGATATCGCCAACAGCAACCTTTTGCGGGGGAACGGTCTGTATGGTACCATCTGTCAGATACAAATGTGCGGTATCCGGACGAAATTCCATGAGCGCTGTAATGGAATGGCGGGAACGATTGACAGCATATTCCTGAAACGCTTCGCCAACCTGATAAAACAGCATAACAAATACGGCTTCCGGCATTTCACCCAATGCCATAGCGCCAATGGTGGATACGGACATCAGAAAGTTTTCGTCAAAAATCTGCCCTTTGCTGATGTTGCGTAAAGCACGATATATGACATCGGCGCCAAAGAATAAATAAGCAATCAGGAAACATGCCGTACTGATGATTCCGCTTAGGAAATTTGCGCAGAGAAAGAATATGATCCCAATGCCAAAACGCAGATATTGCTTCTTGATATTGCTGCTTTGATGCGTATGCGCATGTTCCTGAGGATGTTTGTCGCAATGGTCATGGCAGCAGCAGCTTTGCGTGATGGGTTCTGCTTCTTTCCATGATACCAGAACATCCGCTTCATAGTGGTGTACGGTATCTTTGATTTGTGCAAAGAGTTTTTCCCGATTGACATCAGGACGCAGGGAAAGATGCATTTCCTGCTTGAGCAGATTGATTTGTGCATGTTCGGTTTCTTTCATGCGATTGACGGCATTTTCTATTTTGCCGGCACAGTTGGCGCAGCAAAGTCCTTGCAGGTAAATGGTCATCTGTGTATCATTACCAGTTTTCATAAACTATACCTCCATATGTGATTATATGATTAATTGTTCATATATAAAACAAAAATATTCCATAATGATAGGGGGGGGTGAAAAAAAGCATCTATAACGTTGGGATGTTTTTTGATACCATCATTCCCCCAATATATCAGCATATCCACGTTTGTGCCAAATATGTGTAATCCCCTGTTCCAAAACAGTTCTTACATGGTCATCATCCAAGGCATAATATACAGTTTTTCCTTCCTTATGGTACCGTACAAGATTGTTTTGCCTGAGGGTGCGCAGCTGATGTGACACAGCGGATTGTGTCATATCCAATTCCTCTGCAATGCTGCCAACATTCCGTTCCTTTTCCAACAAAAGGCGAAGGATACGGATGCGGGTGGCATCCCCAAAGACCTTGAAAAAATCGGCTAAATCCTGCACAAAATCATGGTCAAGCTGTTTTTCAATTGCCATTTTTTCATCTTCAGTCATGGCATTTCGTCCTTTCATATATGAATATTTGTTCATATATTAACAGAAAATCGAGAATTTGTCAATCGTTGATTCATAAATAAAATCAGACCACACAGCCATGCAGATGTTTTGCCTTGTTTTCATTTGCTGTATTTGCAAGTATGACGCAAGATGTGCCTGCCCTATGTGTGATGCTGCCATGAAAATGGCAGCCATACGGTTTTAGCCATGTTGTTTTTTCAAAAAATTTGCAGGATTTGGGGCAATCCCCCGCAGTCTTTGTGTGGGAGAAAATGGAAAAAAGATGCGGCAGGTATACAAGAGCGTTCTGCATGCTTCCAACCATGTTGTTTTTCCGGAATTTGGAGCCCGTGCATCCTGCCGGCATAGCTTTGGGTTTGTTTGATTGCAGAAAACAAAATGCCGCAAAAAAACCCCCGAAAGGATCGGGGGTTGGAAAACAATATGCTTTGATGCAAGGGATACCTGTCTTTTACCCTTTGGCAACTCAAATCAAAACACCAGAAGCGACTTCATTTTCTGCACCTGTTATTTTTGTGATACAGATTTTATTTGCGATATTTTCTGTACTGGATGTGTGTACCTTGATATAGTTTGTGGTATGCCCCTCGTATATGCCGGAAGTGATTTCACGTTCATACAATACCGGAAGCTCTTTGCCGATCTGGCTTTCCAAAAAGAAATCTGCCATACGATCACTGACAGCAATCAAATCATGACTGCGCTGCTGCTTGACTGCATTGGGCAGCTGGTCTTTGCGCTGTGCTGCCGGTGTGCCTGTTTTGGGAGAGTAGGGGAATACATGAATTTTGGAAAATCCGATTTTTTCCGCAAAATCACGGCTTTGTTGATAATCCGCATCTGTTTCTCCCGGAAAACCAACGATGATATCCGTAGTCAAAGCAACATTCGGCAGGTGTTTACGCAAAATTGCAACCGCCTGACGATATTTTTCTGTGTCGTATTTTCGGTTCATTTCCTTTAATGTTTTATCACAGCCGCTTTGCAGGGAGAGGTGGAAGTGGTCGCAGACCTTGGGCAGATCTGCCATTGCTGCGGCAAATTCCTCTGTTACCACATTTGGCTCTATAGAGCTGAAACGAATCCGTTGCAAACCTTCGATTTCATGTACCTGACGAATGATGTCCGTCAAGGTTATGTTTTGCAAATCCTTGCCATAGCTGGCAACATGAATCCCTGTCAAAACAATTTCCTGAAATCCGTTTGCCACCAGACGCTTTACCTCTGACAATACATCCTCGGGCGCACGGCTGCGGATGGGGCCTCTGGCATAGGGAATGATACAGTAGGAACAGAATTGACTACAGCCATCCTGTATTTTCAAATATGCACGGGTGCGATTTGCCAAACGCTTGATTTCCAAGGGCTCGAAAGATCGCTCCTGCATGATATCTGTGACATAATTTTGTATTCCCATGGTTTCGGTATATTGCTCTACAAGGTCTACCACTTTTGCCTTGTCCTTTGTTCCGATAATCAGATTGATGCCCGCTATCTGTTCCAGCTCCTTGGGTGCAGTCTGAGCATAGCAGCCGACAACGGCAACAATGGCATCCGGATTTTGGCGTTTTACCTTACGGATGAGCTGGCGGGATTTTTTGTCCCCGAAGTTGGTTACGGTACAAGTGTTGATGATATAAATATCTGCCGCATCGGCAATGGATACAATATCATAGCCTTTTTCGGCAAAAAGCTCGGCAATCGCCTCGCTTTCATATTGGTTTACCTTGCAGCCCAAGGCATAACTTGCGATTTTCTTATTCATAATAGTCCTTTCAATTTTTGCAGCCGTACCGCATCAGACATTCTGTGCAGTACGGCTGTATATTTTTTATAGATTCAAAAGTGATTGAATGGCATTGACAACACCACCGGCATTGTTGCTTCCGGCAATAAAGCGTGCCTGTTGCTTGATGTCAGGTGCGGCATTTTCCATCGCATAGCTGTAATATGCGTGGTGAAACATTTCCACATCGTTATATTGGTCGCCAAAAACCAGTGTTTCCTTTGGCGAAATATCCCACATGGCTTGCAGTGCTTGTAAAGCGCTGCCCTTTGTGACACCTGTAAGACCGGTATCCAGACAGTTTTCACCGGATATGACTAATGTCATATCTTTCGTAATTTTATGGGAGAGCTGGTCATAGCAATATCTTGCACCCTTGCCGCCAAGTTCTACCATGGAAACCTTTGTGATATCCTTTGTAACATGACGCAAATCCTCTACAAGCGTCATATCATAATGGAATTTTGGCCCGCTTAAGAAATCGTACATTTCCTTTTGGTCGGTATAGCCGCAATATTTTGCACAAAGCAGCGGTACGGTATCGGGCAGTGTATCTATGGCATCCAGCCAGTATGCCGTCTGTTGCTGTGTCATGCCCTGAAAATAAAGCTCTTTGCCATCTTCTACCACAAAGGCGCCGTTTTCCGCAATGATGACAATATCTTTGAGATGCTCCGCAAAATCATGTTGCAGGCTGGGGTACTGTCTGCCGCTTGCGACAACAAAACGAATCCCCTGTTCCTGCATTTTGGGCAGTAAATCATAAATCCGTGTATCAATCTGCTTGTGGTCGTTGAGCAGTGTGCCGTCCATATCAGATACAATCAATTTAATCATAATACATTCCTCGTCGTTGTTTTATCGTTGATGCGGAAAAACAAAGGCAAAATCAGCATGGCAATCTCTGCACTTTTACCCGAAAGCCAAATCAGGTATTCACGCAGGGCATCCCATTTTTTGCTGCGGGGGACAACCTGAGCGCAGATTTCCTCCATGGCACCGAGCTTTTCCATGATTTCTTCTGTTTCTTGCGGTGCAAGCGACAGCATACCAAGAGAAAGACGTACAGATGTAAAATCTGCATGAAAATCAATGTTGGACTGCTCCTGATTGATATAGTATTCCGTCAAGCCTTCATTTGAGCAATTGTTGGCTAAAAAAGCTTTGAGGCGTTTGGTGAGCGTCTTTATGTTCTGCCGGCAGATGGCGGCGGATTCGGCAGAGGCTTCCTGCTCTTGTATGACACAAAGCCCTTCGTCGAAACCTTCGATTTTATCATCGTAGCGATGCAGCAGGCGGAAAAAAAGATCGCTCAATTTTTCCCAGTCATGAGAATATGCATTCCATATCGTTTCGCAGGTTTTCAAATCTTCCAAAATCATTTCTTTGATTGTCTGGTTCTGCTCCATATCATCACTGCCTTTCTATCGAAGGCGTGCCACACGGGCGGCGCCTTGCCTCGCATGTCTTGTTTTCAGTATAGCAAATGCACAAAAGCTTTGCAAGCAAGGAAAAACGGTAAAAGCAAAAAGTATTTTCGTCAAATTTGGAGTATTGTAGCTGTCTTCTGTATGAGAAACGAACGAAAATATTGCTTGTGCTGGCAGGGGCATCGCAGGGCAGGATTACTTTTCCGAAAGAAGGAGGGTTTTTTGCCAATATTATTGTTGTTTTTTCACAGATTACCACCAGAAAATACCAAGAGAGAGGTTTTTTGTAAAATCCATGGTTTTTCTTGAAAGTATGCGGGGATTGTCCTATAATCGAAAGCAAGTGTATTTTTTGTATACAGATAAAAAAGGCTATGTGCAAAAGCAATGTCATCGCATAGGTTTGGACATACATAAGAAAGGCAGAAGGATATGGAAGAAAAAAAGACAAGATTTTATTTGATTCGACATGGGGAAACATTATGGAATCGAGAAATGCGCTATCAGGGATCTACGGATATTGCGCTTTCAGAGGAGGGGTTGGCACAGGCGGAGCTGATGGCAAAACGCTTTCGCTATCTTCCCTTAGACCATATTTATACATCTCCCTTGCAGCGTGCCAAGGCAACGGCAGAGGCGATTGGACGACAGACGGGGCTGACGCCCATGGAGGATGTGCATTTTACGGAAATCAATTTCGGCGAATGGGAAGGCCTTAGCGTACCGGAGCTGAAAGAAAAATACGGAAAGCAATACATGGAATTTTATGAAAATCCGTTCCAGCGTGTATTTCCGGGAGAAGGTTCTTTTCATAAGGTTGCAGAGCGTGCAGTGGCAGGCTTTGAAGCGCTTTTGCAAAAGCATAAGGGCGAAAAAATTGCGATTGTTTCACATGGCGGACTTTTGCGTGTGCTGCTGGTATCCATTCTGGGAATGGATGAGAAATTTTACCGCACAACATGGCTGACCAATACATCCATTACCATGGTAGATGTGATGGAGGATAACAGAAGGGTTTTGATGACGCTCAATGACAAGGCGCATCTGGAAATGGCGGAATTGCTGAAAAAAGGAGAATAAGAAATGGCAAAAATAGCAGTCATTGGTGCAGGTGCGGCAGGAATGCTTGCAGCAGGACGTGCGGCGCAACGTGGGCATGAGGTGCATCTTTATGAAAAAAACAATCGTCTTGGGAAAAAAATATTGATTACCGGAAAAGGTCGCTGCAATGTGACCAATGATGGGGATTTGGATACCTTTTTGGAGCATATCCCACAAAATCCATATTTCTTATACAGTGCGTTTTATCGTTTTGACAATCAGGCTTTGCGTGCGCTTTTGTCGGAGATGGGACTGGAAACGAAAGTGGAGCGTGGAAAACGTGTGTTTCCTGTAACAGACCGTTCACAGGATGTTGTGCAGGCGCTGGAACGGTATCTGCGCAAAAACAAGGTGCTGCTGCATTTGGAAAGCCAAGTGGAGCATGTCAAAATACAAGACGGCAAAGCAGTTGGCATTGTATTGAAAAATAAAAAGGAAATCGGCTTTGACGCTGTGATTGTGGCAACGGGCGGTTTGTCCTATCCCTCCACAGGCGCTACCGGAGATGGCTACCGCATTGCAAAAGCGGCAGGGCATACCGTAACAAAGCTATATCCGTCTTTGGTACCGCTGAAAACAGCCGAAAAATGGACGGCAGATGTGATGGGGCTGAGCCTCAGAAACATCGCCATTCGTATCTGCAATGAAAAAAACAAAACGGTGTATGAGGATTTTGGGGAACTGCTTTTCACACATTTCGGAGTATCCGGCCCTGTAATATTGAGTGCAAGCCGCCATATCCTGACAGAGAGCGAAAAAGGCTATCGCCTGCTCATTGATTTGAAGCCTGCATTGGATGCCAAACAGCTGGATCAGCGTTTGCTTCGGGATTTTGAAAAATACAGCAACCGTAATTTTGGAAATGCTCTGGGCGATCTTTTGCCGCAAAAGCTGATTCCCGTGATTTTGCAGCTGTCGGGTATTGATGCGGGAAAAAAAGTCAATCTTGTGACAAAGGAAGAAAGAAAAACACTGCTGCATTTGCTCAAAGGCTTGCCGTTGACCATTGTGGGTGTTACGGGATACCAAGAGGCAGTGGTGACAGCCGGTGGGATTTGCGTGGACGAGATTGATCCTTCTACCATGCAGAGCAAGCTGGTGGAGGGATTGTATTTTGCAGGAGAGGTTTTGGATGTGGATGCCTATACGGGCGGATTCAATTTGCAGATTGCATTTTCTACAGGATATGCTGCCGGTGACAGCGTATGTGAGGGGTAAGGAGGTCGTAAAAAATGAAAAAAAGATTTGCGATAGCAGTGGATGGGCCTGCCGGCTCCGGCAAAAGCACAGTGGCAAAGGCGATTGCACAGAAGCTGGGCATTTTGTATATTGATACCGGTGCGATGTATCGTACGGTTGCCTATGCCTGCGGCAAGTATGGAATAGACGCATCTCAGGAGGACAAAGCCATAGCGGTACTGGATCAAATGCAGATGCAGATTTTGCCCGGCACCGATGGGCAGCGTATTATTTTGGATGGTGAGGATATCACAGAACGTATCCGTACACCGGAAATTGGTGCAGGCGCTTCTCTGGTGGCATCCTATCTGGAGGTACGAAAAAAACTGGTGGAAATACAGCGGCAAATGGCAAGTACACATACGGTAATTATGGATGGACGTGACATTGCAACGACGGTATTGCCCCATGCAGAGGTGAAAATATATCTGGATGCCAGTGTGGAGGAACGAGCAAGACGTCGCTTGGGAGAATTGCAGGCACAAGGGAAAACGACGGATTTGGAAACGGTGCAGGCACAGATTGCGGCAAGAGATGAGCAGGATATGCACAGAACACACAGTCCTCTGCGCTGTGCGCCCGATGCGGTGCGTGTGGATACCACAGGGATGGATATTCCGGCGGTGGTGGAAACGCTGCTGTGTATGATTCAAAATAAAATCAAATGAGGTGAAAAAATGTCATTTTATCATGTAATCAAAAAGCTGGTAAAGCTGTACTACAGGATCATGTTTCGTGTGGATATACAGGGAGAGGAAAATATACCAACAGAGGGAGGCGCCGTGCTTTGCTGCAATCATATGAGCAATTACGATCCGCTGACAATGGCGGCATTTACAAAACGTCCGGTACGCTATATTGCAAAAAAAGAACTGTTTTCCAAAAAGCTTTTCGCAAAGATTATGTATGGCTTGGGGGCATTTCCGGTAGACCGTACCACGACAGATATGAAAGCGCTGAAAACAGCGATTCAATTGCTGAAAAATGGGGAAATGCTGGGCATTTTTGCAGAAGGTACCCGTGTCAAGGAGGGGGAAGCAAAGGCGGCAAAGGCAGGAGTCGCTTTGTTTGCACTCAAAGGCGGTGCGCCGATTGTACCGGTGGCAGTCAGCAGTACACATAAATTTCGTGCTGTGGTGCATATTCGCTACGGCAAACCCATTTATCTGCAAGAGTATCAAGGAAAGAAAGTAACAACAGAAATGATGGAAGAAATTACAGAAAAAGTCATGCAAAAAGTCAGAGAAATGAAGGTGAGTGTATGAGCAATATTGAGGTGGCGGCATCCGCAGGCTTTTGTTTTGGTGTCACACGTGCGGTTAATTTGGCATATGAAGCCATTGAAACAAAAAAGAATTTGTATTCCTATGGGCAGCTGATTCACAATCAGACAGTGACGGATGATTTGGCACAAAAAGGATTGCGGATTGTAGAGAGTCTGGACGCTCTGACAGAAGGCACATTGCTCATTCGTTCCCATGGCGTAGGTGCAGATCTGTATGAAAAAGCAAAGGCACAGGGACTTGAAATTTTGGACGGAACCTGTCCTTTTGTCAAAAAAATACATGATATTGTACAGGAAAAACATGCAGCAGGGCAGGGCATCATCATTGTCGGGGATGGCAAGCATCCCGAGGTCATCGGCATCAACGGCTGGTGCGAAAACAGCGCCATCATTCTGGAGGATTTGGAGGCGGCACAGACAAAGCCCTTGCCGCAAAAGGATTGCTATACCGTTGTTGTGCAGACAACATTCCGTCAGGAGAAATTCGACAAAATGCTGGAATGTTTGCAAAACAGGGGATTGCAGATGGAGATACACAACACCATCTGCTCTGCAACGGAGAAGCGCCAAAAGGAAGCGGAAACACTCTCTCAAAAAGTGGATGCCATGGTTGTCATCGGCGGGAAAAATAGTTCAAATACACAAAAACTCTTTGAGATTTGCAAAAAAAATTGTAAAAATACAGTACATATTGAAACAAAATACGATTTGGTGTTGAATAATCTGAAAAAAGGTGATAGAATAGGGATAACTGCGGGTGCGTCAACACCACCCGTAATCATTAAGGAGGTAGTTGTTACTATGAGCGAAGCATTAGAAAATGCAGTACAAAATTTAGAAGGAAGTGAGGAAGCTACATTTGAACAGCTGTTGGAAGGTACTCTTGTAACCCTGCATACAGGCGATGTGGTAAAGGGCATTGTAATCAGTGTTTCCGATACAGAAGAGGTTTCTGTAAATCTGCACTACAAGTCTGACGGTATCATCGCAAGAGGCGAATTCAGCAGTGATCCTACAGTGATTCCCAGCCAAACAGTACAGCCTGGAGATGAAATCGAAGTATTCGTAATCCGTGTAAGCGATGGCGACGGCAATGTTATGCTGTCCAGAAAACGCATCGAAGCACAGAAGGGTATGGAAGAAATCGAAGCAGCCTACAATGACAAAACTGTTGTAACAGGTCAGGTTACACAGGTGGTAAAAGGCGGCTTGATTGCAGTTGTAAACGGTGTAAACGTATTCATTCCTTCTTCCCAGGTTTCTAATAGATTTATTGAAGATCTGAGCGTATTCAACGGTCAGGAAATGGAATTCAATATCATTGAAATGGATAGAGTAAAACGCCGTATCATCGGTGGCAGAAAAGCTCTGGTAGAACAGGAAATCGCAGCAAAGCGTGCAGCGCTGTTTGAAACCGTTCAGGCAGGTACAAAGTGTGTTGGTACCGTAAGCAGACTGACAGACTTCGGTGCATTTGTTGATTTGGGCGGTGTAGATGGTCTGATTCATATTTCCGAAATGAGCTGGGGCAGAATTTCCAACCCCAAAGAAGTGCTCAAAGAAGGTCAGAGCGTAGAAGTATTTGTATTGGATGTAGACAAAGAAAAAGGTAAAATCAGCCTTTCTCTGAAGGATGCAGACAAGAACCCTTGGAAATTGGCAGCAGAAAAATATGCTGTTGGCTCCATCGTAGAGGGTAAAGTGGTTCGTATGGTACCTTTTGGTGCTTTCGTAGAACTCGAACCTGGTGTAGATGGTCTGGTACATATTTCTCAGATTGCAAACAAGCATGTTGTAAAGCCTGAGGACGAACTGAAGGTTGGCGAAATGATTCAGGTAAAGGTTTTGGAAGTAAACTGTGACCAGAAGAAGATCAGCCTGTCCAAAAGACAAGCAGATGCTCCCGCAGAAGAAGAAGCTGTTGCAGAAGAAACCACAGAAGCATAATTTTCGGCTTCTTTCATGAAAGTAATATAGAAAATCGGTATGGCTGTATATCAGCCCTACCGATTTCTTTTTTACAGGAAGGAATGGAAAGAGCAGTATTGTGGGCTCAGCCTTCCCAAAACAGGAAACCACAATGGAAAAAGTATGGCGTATGCAAATAAATTGTATAAAATTATTTTGGAAAAATTTGTGATTTTATTCGATTTTTTTACAAAATGAAGCGATTTGTTGCTGTTTTTTCCGTAGAAAATTTTTGACTGTCCATACGATTTTGTTCTGTTTGGGTGCGGGTAGCATTTGCCAAAAAGGCTGTTTTTCTTTAATCTTCCGATGATGGAATGGTTCCAAAAATGTGTCATGTCAGATCCATGCTGATCCATTCATATGAAAGGGCTATATACATATATGCAATGTCATACATACTGTGTATAAAATGCATCGTTGTTTCATAGAAGGCAATTTTTGAGATATCATAGAAAAAATAGGACTTCTATTCATTTTTTGCATTGACATAATTTCCGGATTTTACGATGCAGGGAATATATTTTTTTGTTTTTTTCATAAGGCATGAGGGGAATTTGATGCAAAAGAAAATATGTGAAATTTCATGAGAAATATCAATCTATAGAAAAAATTTTTGTAAATTGATAAAAATTTCTGTATTGTTGAAACATTCATTTTGTGTTATAATTTGAAGGAATGTATAACGCAAGGTAAGTTTGTGAATATATGTAACGCAAACAGAGATTTTTTGTAAAATCAAACAGAAATATGTATGAAAATCCATACATCATTGCATCCGAATCGGGATGTCAAAAAGATTGATATGTTTGCCTTTGCGGTAAATATACCAGATAGAGAATGAAAAGCTTACAATAAAGGAGGAGTTACAATGAGTTTCAAAAAAATGACAGCAGCAGCTTTGGCTATGGTGATGGCACTGGGCTTGGCAGCATGCGGAGGCAAAACAGACGAAGGCGCAGAAAATCAGGGAACAACACAAGGCACAGACAGTGCGGATAAAAAAACCTATATCGTTGGTACAGATACCACATTTGCACCATTTGAATTTCAGGATGACTCTGGCAAGTATGTAGGTATTGACATTGATTTGCTCAATGCCATCGCAGAAGATCAGGGCTTTGCAGTAGAATTCCAGTCCTTGGGCTTCAATGCAGCGGTACAGGCTTTGGAAGCAGGTCAGGTGGATGGCGTCATTGCTGGTATGAGCATTACAGCAGACAGACAAAAACAGTTCGATTTCTCTGATCCCTATTTTGACAGCGGTGTTGTTATGGGCGTAAAAGCGCCGGAAGAAGGCGAAGAACAGAAAGCCGAAGATGCAATCAAAAGCTACGAAGACCTCAAGGGCAAAAAGGTAGCAGTAAAGATTGGTACAGAAGGTCAGGCATTTGCAGAATCCATCAAAGATCAGTATGGTTTTACAACGGTTACATTTGATGATTCCAACTCCATGTATCTGGATGTAAGAAGTGGCAACTCTGTAGCATGCTTTGAAGATTACCCCGTTATGGCTTATGCAATCAATCAGGGTGTAGGCATGCAGATTGTTACAGATAAGGAAGCAGGCAGCTCCTACGGTTTTGCAGTAAACAAAGGCAAAAACCCTGAATTGCTGGAAATGTTCAACAAAGGTCTTGCAAGTCTGAAAGAAAGCGGCAAGTATGACGAAATCGTTGATGCATACCTCGCAACTGATACAGAAGATGCTCCCGCTGAATCAGCAGGGACAGATGATGCCGCAAAGGAAACGGCAGAATAAAAAATAAAATAAAGATGTAAGCCGAACGAGAACAAAATATTCGATAAGTGCCTGCATATGCAGGCACTATCTCTGAATAAAAAGGCTTACAACGATGCAATGGCAAACGGTATACGTAAGCCGGATGGACGTCCGGTTTACGTATACCGTTCGCCCGTCTGCAAGGGCAGGCGAATGAGAGCCGGTATTTTCCGGTTTGTATAAAAAATATGTTGAGAGTTGGGAGTAGTTGCTTTATGGGTGAAACACAAATGTTCACAACAGCAATCGCAGGTGTCATGCAGCAGGTTGGAGCCTTTGCTTTGTCAGCAGAGCCAACAAAAGAACCATCTGCCATTGTTGAATTTTTTCAATACGCAATCAGCATTTGTCCCAGACTGTTTGAAGGGCTGAAGCTGACTTTGGCCATGGCAGTTTGTGCGCTGGCATTGGGTATTGTGGTTGGGTTGATTTCCTGTCTGTTCTCTATTTCAAGATTCAAAATATTGAATAAGATTGCAGGGGGCTATTTGAGTATCATTCGTGGTACGCCTCTGATGGTACAGGCAACATTTATTTACTTTGGTTTGAGTGCGGTACTGAATATGAGTATTCCGTCTTTTGTTGCATCGGTCATTGTTCTGATGCTCAATTCCGGCGCATATCTTTCTGAAATTTTCAGAAGCGGGATCAGCGCCATCAACAAGGGGCAGATGGAAGCGGCAAGAAGCCTTGGGTTGCCACACGGTGTCGCAATGCGTAAAATTATATTGCCTCAGGCATTCCGTATTGTCATTCCTTCTGTAACCAATCAGTTTATCATTACACTGAAAGATACATCCATCCTTTCTGTCATTGGTGTGTCGGAGATGATGAAACAGAGCCAACAGATCATTGCAAATAACTATCGTGCATTTGAAACATATGCTGTGGTGGCAATATGGTATTATGTGCTGGTGGTGATATTGACGCATCTGTTCCAGCTGCTTGAAAGGAGGTTGGCCACAAAATGATCAAAGTAAAAGTGGAAAATCTGAAAAAGAGCTTCGGTAAATTGGAAGTACTGAAGGATATCAATATGGAAGTAAAGGAAGGCGAGGTGGTTTGCCTGATCGGGCCTTCCGGTTCCGGAAAAAGCACATTTCTGCGTTGTTTGAATAAGCTGGAGGAGCCAACGGGCGGCGTTGTCATTGTAGACGATCATGACTTGACATCCAAGGATGCAGATATCAATAAAATTCGTGAAAACATTGGTATGGTATTCCAGCAGTTTAATCTCTTTCCACATCTGACGGTATTGAACAATATCACACTGGCGCCCATGGATCGCAAAAGCATGTCAAAGGAAGATGCAGAAGAAAAAGCAAGACAGCTTCTGGATACCGTGGGACTTTTGGAAAAAGCAAACGAATATCCTTCCAGCCTTTCCGGCGGTCAGCAGCAACGTGTGGCAATCGCACGTGCATTGGCGATGGAACCGGATATTATGCTCTTTGACGAACCAACCTCTGCGCTTGATCCTGAAATGGTAGGAGAGGTTCTGGAGGTTATGAAGCGCCTTGCGGCAGAGGGTATGACAATGGTGGTGGTAACACACGAAATGGGCTTTGCACGTGAGGTGGCAGATCGTGTGGTATTTATGGATGGTGGATACATTGTGGAACAAGGAACACCACAAGAGCTGTTCGGCAATCCACAGAACGAAAGAACACAGAATTTCTTAAATAAGGTATTGTAAGCATATATCCTTACAGGTCGAAAAAAGCAGAAAAGAAAGACTGGTATCACACAAAGAAAATGCTTGCATCCCTTTACAAACAATGATATACTATTTTCAGTAGGAAGTAGAAATGGCAAAGGACAAGAGTGGGTGAAAGCCCACTCTTTATTGTTGCATGGGAGAAAAAGGAAGTGAAATTATGGCAAAAAGCAATACAGAAACAAAGGTGCTGCCACTGTTGACACCCATTGTGGAGGAACTGCATTTGGAACTGGTGGATTTGGAATTTGTCAAAGAAGGTGCCAATTGGTATCTGCGTGTATATATCGACAAAGAAGGCGGTGTCAATATTGACGATTGTGAAGCCGTAAGCCGTACTCTGGAGAAGAAGCTGGATGAAGCAGATCCCATTGAGCAGGCATATGTATTGGAGGTCAGCTCTCCAGGCTTAGATCGTCCCTTGAAAAAGGATGCGGATTTTGAAAAATTTGCGGGAGAAATCATTGATATCAAGCTGTATCAGGCACAGGACGGAAAAAAACAGTTTCAGGGTAAGCTGCTGGGTATGACAGATGGTATCATTTCCATAGAAGAAGAAGACAAAACCGTAAGAGCGTTTACCAAAAAAGACGTTGCGGATGTGCGATTGGCAGTGATGTTCTAAAGTATAAGGGAGGAATCGGAAAAATGGATAAGGCGGAATTCATCGAAGCTTTGCATTTGGTAGAAAAGGAAAAAGGCATTGACAGAGAAATTATATTTGAAGCAATTGAGGCATCTCTTGTTTCTGCATGCAAAAAGAACTTTGGTCAAAACCAGAATATTAAAGTTGTGATTGATCGGGAAACAGGAAATGTTGCCTGCTATGCACAGCGTACGGTCGTAGAGGAAGTGGAGGACGAACAAAACGAAATCCAACTGACAGCAGCACGTGTTCTCAATCCGGCATACCAGTTGGGGGATGTTGTGGATTTGGAAGTAACACCCAGAAACTTTGGGCGGGTTGCTGCACAGACGGCAAAGCAGGTGGTTGTGCAGAAATTCAGGGAAGCAGAAAGGGAAATCCTTTACAACCAGTATATTACAAAGGAACGGGAAGTAGTAACAGCCATTGTACAGCGTAAGGAAAGAAAAAATATCATTGTACAGATGGGCAAGATTGATGCCGTTCTTGCACCAAACGAGCAAATTCCCGGTGAACAGTATGGCTTTATGGACAGAATCAAGGTATATGTATTGGAAGTAAAGCAGACGCCAAAGGGCCCCCAAATCTATGTATCACGCACACATCCGGAATTGGTAAAGCGTTTGTTTGAACAGGAAGTGCCTGAAGTACATGATGGTACTGTGGAAATTAAGAGCATTGCAAGAGAAGCAGGCAGTCGTACCAAAATAGCAGTATATTCCAAAAATGAAAACGTGGATGCTTTGGGCGCTTGTGTGGGACAGAATGGCTACCGTGTGAATGTGATTGTAGAAGCATTGGGCGGTGAAAAGATTGATGTCATCAATTGGAGCGAAGATCCGAAGGAATTTATTGCAGCTGCATTAAGCCCCTCCAAGGTGGTAGAGGTAGCCATCAATGAAGCGGAGCAGAGCGCAAAGATTGTTGTACCGGATCATCAGCTTTCCTTGGCAATCGGTAAGGAAGGTCAGAATGCCAGACTTTCTGCAAAGCTG
The DNA here is from genome assembly GCA_020024265.1 of Anaerotignum sp. Taxonomy (GTDB): domain Bacteria; phylum Bacillota; class Clostridia; order Lachnospirales; family Anaerotignaceae; genus Anaerotignum. The sequence continues at coordinate 41,735 of JAHHTW010000015.1, forward strand.
ACAGGCTGGAGAATTGATATTAAGAGCGAAACACAGGCAAGAGAAACCAACTTCCTTGCAGAACAACCGCAGGAAACAGCAGACGCAATGGACGCAATGGACGCTTTTGACACCATGGATGCTTTCGACGCAATGGATGCTTTGGATGCCGCGGAAGAAATACAGGAAGAAAAAACGTTTGCCCAAACAGAAGGTATTGTAGAAGTGGATACAGAAGAATAAATATAAGAAGGTGGACAATATGAAACAGAGAAAAGTCCCGCTTAGAAAATGCACAGGCTGTCAGCAGATGAAGGACAAACGAGAGATGATTCGTATTGTACGCAATGATGCAGGCGAATTTTCACTTGACCGTACAGGAAAGAAACCCGGCAGAGGTGCATATATCTGTCCCGATGCAGAATGTCTTGCCAAGGCACAGAAATCTAAGGGGTTGGAACGCTCCTTTAAGGCAGCTGTGCCGAAGGAGGTATATGAAGTCCTTTTGGCGCAGCTTTTGGGGGGAGAGCAATGAATCAAATATATTCTCTGCTCGGGCTTTGTAAAAAGGCAGGAAAAATTGCAGCAGGCGAAACAGCAGCAGTGGAAGCCATTAGAAGAAAAAAAGCATATCTTGTCCTTGTGGCAGAAGATGCTTCTGAAAATACAAAAAAGAAATTTCAAAATTCCGCAGTATATTACAGCGTTCCTTTTGTGATATATGGTGAAAAGATGGATTTGGGCAGAGCGGTAGGCGAGGAACTTAGAGCAGTGCTTGTGGTGACAGAAGAAGGATTTGCAAAAAAACTTGCTGTGCTTACCGCACAAACAAAAACAGAAACGGATGAATGATATGAATAAATAAGAATATGGAAAGATGAGGTGCAGCGAATGTCAAAAATGCGAATATATGAACTGGCAAAAGAATTGGGTGTTGGAACAAAGGATTTGATGGAAAAGCTGAAAGAAATTGGTGTAGAAGCAAACAACCATATGAAAATGATTGATGATGCGCAGGCAGAAAAGATGCGTACAGCATATCAAAAACCGGCACAACAGCCCAAAGAGGATGCGCCCAAACAGGAAAATAAACAGCATGCACAGCATCCGCATCAGAGCGGAGAAAAGCAGCAAAACAAAAATAAAGGTGGAATGAAACAGGACGAACATAGCAGTCATTCCAACCAAAATCGCAATGGGAATAAAAATCAGCAAAACCATAATCATAAGAATTATAACAACAATAACAACAACAATAACAACAATAATAACAACAACAATCATAGCAACAGCAGCAATAACAAAAATAACAATACCAACAATCACAACAACAGCAGCAATAACAAAAATAACAATACCAGCAATCACAACAACAACAGCAGCAATAACAAAAATAACAACAATACCAACAACAATGCAAACGGCGGAAAGAAGGACAAAAAAGGCAAAGGCAAAAAAGAGCAAAAGCCAAGAGAAAATCCCATCGAACGCAGAAGACGTGAAATGGAAGAAGCCGAACAGAAGGCAAAGCTGGCAGCGCAGATCGCAGCCGAAGCAGCGGATGCAGATCCTCAGATGAAAAGCATTCCAGCCAATATCACGGTTAAGGAATTGGCAGAGGTGCTGGGCAAAAAAGGCAGCGACTTGGTAATGAATCTGATGAAAAAAGGACAGATGGTCAATATCAATGCAACGCTGGATTTTGATACTGCTGCCACCATTGCAGAAGATTATAATGTCATTCTGGAACTGGAGGAAGAAAAGGATATTTTTGAAACTGCATTTGCAGAAGAAGCTGATGATGAAAAGGATTTGAAGGAACGTCCTCCGGTTGTGGTTGTTATGGGGCATGTTGACCATGGGAAAACATCCCTTCTGGATGCCATCCGTCACAGCAATGTGACAAAGGGCGAAGCAGGTGGGATTACACAGCACATTGGTGCATATACTGTAGAAATATCCGGAAAGCCCATTACATTTTTGGATACTCCCGGACATGAGGCATTTACTGCAATGCGTATGCGTGGTGCGCAGATTACGGATATTGCCATTCTGGTGGTTGCGTCCGATGACGGTGTAATGCCTCAGACCATTGAAGCCATCAACCATGCAAAGGCAGCCGGCGTAGAGATCATTGTTGCAATCAACAAAATGGATAAGCCCGCAGCAAACCCCGATCGTGTCAAACAGGAACTGGTGGAATACGGATTGGTTGCTGAGGACTGGGGCGGTGAAACCATTTGTGTACCTGTATCCGCAGCAACAAAAGAAGGCATTGATTCTTTGCTGGAAATGATTATTTTGGTTTCCGAAATGAAGGAATTGAAAGCAAATCCGCACAAGCGTGCAAGAGGTGCGATTGTAGAAGCACAGCTGGATAAAGGGAGAGGCCCTGTTGCGACGGTACTGGTACAAAACGGTACATTGCAGGTAGGCGATCCCATTGTTGCGGGCGCTGCATATGGTAAGATCCGTGCCATGACAGACGATAAGGGCAGACGTGTGAAAAAAGCAGGCCCTTCCACACCTGTGGAAATTTTGGGACTTTCTGAAGTGCCCATTGCCGGTGACAGCTTCTATGTAGCGGAAAATGACAAACAGGCAAGACAGGTAGCGGAAACCATCATCGCACAAAAGAGAGAAAATCTCATCAAAGAAACACCGCAGAAGGTATCTTTGGACGATTTGTTCTCTCAAATTCAGAGCGGTACTATGAAAGAGCTGAATATCGTTGTCAAAGCAGATGTACAGGGTTCTGTGGAAGCAGTGCGCCAGAGCTTGGAAAGACTGAGCAATGAAGAAGTGCGTGTACGCATCATCCATGGCGGTGTAGGTGCAATTACAGAAAGCGACGTGATGCTGGCATCTGCATCCAATGCCATTATCATTGGATTCAATGTACGTCCGGAACCTGCTGCAAAGGCATTTGCAGACGAAGAAAAGGTAGATGTACGTTTGTACCGTGTCATCTACAATGCAATTGAAGATGTGACGGCAGCGATGAAGGGTATGCTTGACCCTGTATTTGAAGAAAAGGTATTGGGGCATGCAGAAGTACGTCAGCTGTTCAAGGCTTCCGGTGTTGGTACCATTGCCGGCAGCTATGTCAAGGATGGTAAGTTTGTAAGAAATTGTCAGGTTCGTATCATTCGTGATGGCATTGTGGTATACGAAGGCGATCTGGAAAGCTTGAAACGCTTTAAGGATGATGTCAAAGAGGTTACAGCCGGTTACGAATGTGGTCTGGTATTCAAAAAATTCAATGATTTGAAAGAAGGCGACTGGATTGAAGCCTTCACAATGGTAGAAGTACCTAGATAAGTAGGTGAAAATATGAAAAACAATACAAGAATTTCCCGTATCAATGATGAAATCCTGAAGGAGCTTTCTCAAATCATTCGGGGCGAAATCAAAGATCCACGTGTGGGCGTGATGACAAGCGTGGTACGTGTAGAAACCACAACGGATTTGAAATACTGTAAGGTATACGTATCCGTCTTGGGCGACGCAGATCAGAAAGCAAGCGTGATGAAGGGGCTGAAAAATGCCTCCGGCTTTATGCGTCATTTGCTGGCAGAACGTGTCAATCTGCGTGTCACACCGGAATTGATGTTCAAGCTGGATGAGTCCGCAGAATATGCGCTACACATGAACCAGCTGATGGATCAGATTTCAAGGCAGCGCAAAGAAAGAGAAGTGCAAAGCGATGCAGAATAATACCATAAAAGAAATATTGGAGCAAATCGCAAAGGCACAGAGCATACACATTGCCGGGCATACCAATCCCGATGGCGACGCCATCGGGGCATGTCTGGCATTTGGCATGGCTTTGGAGCAAGCAGGCAAAGAGGTTACGGTAGTGCTGGAGGATTTTGCTGAAAAATATGATATCATACCGGGGCATCATTTGATCAAAGACGCAAAAGCGCCGGCAGATTTGTTCCTTGCGCTGGATACCGCAGAGCAGCAACGCTTGGGTGCAGTCGGAGATTTGTGGAAGAAAGCGGGGGTTTGCATCAACATTGATCATCATAGAAGCAATACGTATTTTGCAACATATAACTATGTGGATCAGGATGCGTCCTCTGCCTCTGAGCTGGTATATCGCTTTTTGCAGGACAGCTATCCCATAAACAAAGACATTGCATCGGCGCTGTATACCGGTATTCTCTATGATACTGGAGCATTTCGCCATTCTTCAACATCTCCGGCAACCATGCATATTGCAGCAAAGCTGATGGAATACGACATTCCTTTTACAGAGATTTATGATTGCTTTTTTGACAGACGCAGCTTTTCCGAACTGAAAATCATGGGACAGGCTTTGCAAAATGCAGAGCGTTACTTTGATGGACGTGTGACATTGACAACGATTACCGCAGCAGAAATTGCGGCGTGTTATGGTACCAACAAGGAGCTGGATGCCATTGTCAACTATCTCAGAGGTGTGGAAGGCACAGAAATTGCATGTTTTTTATACGAAAAAACAGATACGGACGTAAAAGTCAGCTTTCGTGCAGGAGCATTGCATGATGTCTGTGCATTATCACAAAAATTCGGCGGAGGCGGGCATGTGAAAGCTGCAGGCTGTACGATTTCTGCAAATATCAATCAGGCAAAAGATATGGTCTTGGCGGAAATCAAAAAAATCATGTGAGGAGGGTATGGAGTTTGGATGGTATTTTGAATATCCGGAAGGAAAAGGGATTTACCTCACATGATGTGGTTGCCATTGTACGCCGTACCCTGCATATGCGTAAGGTGGGGCATACGGGAACGCTTGATCCGGATGCCGAAGGGGTATTGCCCATTTGTGTGGGCAAGGCAACAAAGCTGTCCGATATCATTATGGATGGCAGAAAAAGCTATCGTGCGATTGTGCGTTTGGGGATTACTACGACCACAGAGGATGCTTCCGGCGAGATTGTGACACAAAATCCGGTGGATTTTGACGAAGTACAAATCACAGAAGCAGTTGCCCGTTTTGTGGGAGAACAAAAGCAGGTGCCGCCTATGTATTCTGCAATCAAGGTCAATGGCAAAAAATTATATGAGCTTGCCAGAGAGGGCAAGGAAATTGAAAGAAAATCTCGCACCATTACCATATATGGCATACAAATCCGCCGTTTTTTACCACCAGATGCATTTGAAATAGATGTAGACTGCTCCAAGGGGACATATATCCGTACACTTTGCAGCGATATTGGCAAAGCGCTGGGCTGTGGTGCGCATATGGCAGAGCTTTTGCGTACACAAACAGGTACATTTACGTTGGAGCATGCCATTACATTGCAGCAGCTGGAGGAACTGGCAAAACAGGGCAGGCAGGAGGAGGCACTCTTATCTATGCAGGAAGCCCTTGCAGATTATCCAAAAGCCGTGGTGGTACAAAGAGCAGAAAAACTCTTGTACAATGGCGGTAGGATAGCTGAGCCGTATTTTCATATGTCACAAACAGTGCAATGTGGCAATGTGGTGACAGTCTTTGACAGCAAAAAACAGCTGGTAGGGCTGTATACAGTAACACAGGTAGAAGATGGGCTTTGTCTGAAACCATGGAAGATGTTGATCTAAAAGGAGTCATAGCAATTATGGAACATATCACAGATGCATGCATAGACCGAAGCAGACCCACTGCAATTACGCTGGGGAATTTTGATGGTTTGCATCAGGGACATCGTGCACTCATTCAACTGACAAAGGAATTTGCAAAAGAAGAAAATTTGGAAAGTGTGGTGTTTTCCTTTGCGCCGCATCCAATGCTGGTATTCCAGAAAAAAGAGGATTTTGCGCTGATTATGTCGCCTGAAGAAAAATGCTTTGCGATGGAGCAGATGGGTGTGGATACCTATGTGGAATATCCGTTTGATAAGGAATTTGCAGCAACCAGTGCATACGATTTTGCAGTGAAGCTGTTGTTTGAACGGATGCATTGCAAGGTGCTTGTGGTAGGGGAAAATTATCACTTTGGCAGCCAACGCTCCGGAGATTATGCAACACTGAGCCGTTTGGGTGAGGAATATGGTGTAAAGGTTATTGCAGTGCCATCGGTACAGTATGACGGTGCCCGTGTGAGTAGCTCACGCATTCGCCAATGCTTGGTCGATCAGGAGCTGGAGCAAGCCAATACCATGCTGACCACGCCCTATTTCATTATGGGACAGGTCAAAGAAGGCAAAAAGCTGGGTAGAACGATCGGCTTTCCCACTGTCAACATTGAGGCGCATCCCCTGAAGCTCTTTCCGCCCAATGGCGTCTATGCGACAAAAACGCTGTATCAAGGGAAATATTACTATGGTGTAACCAATATCGGAAAAAACCCAACTGTGAATGGGGAACAAAAAATCATAGAAACGTATTTGTTTGATTTCAATCAAATGATTTATGGGCAGACGCTGCAAATCTTTTTCTATCAATTTTTGCGCAGTGAAAAGAAGTTTGCAGATGTAGCGGAATTACAAGAACAAATTGCAATCAATGCAAAGCAAACAAAGGCATACTTTGCTTCTGAGGCATACATGCATTGGAAGGCAGCAGATGAATAATGCCGACAGGCACGAAATGATAGAGGGGAATTATGGAACAGAAACAAAGGGTACGTGCGCACCTACTGTTGCTTTTGACAGCGATTATTTGGGGCAGTGCGTTCGTATTTCAAAAATTTGCAACAGAGGAGCTTTCTTCATGGTTCATTACGGCTGCACGTTTCACCATTGCAGCATTGCTGCTATGGGTGCTTACGCATCGCAAATGGAAGCTGCTCAACAAAGGATATTTGGTCGCAGGCATTGTGACGGGCGTAACGATGGGGCTGGGGACGGCTGTACAGACCGTTGCGCTGGAAATGGGGACAACACCCGGAAAAAGTGCATTTTTGACCGCAATTTATTGTGTCATCGTACCGTTTTTCTATTGGTTTTTGTCAAAGGAAAAACCACAGAAAAATCATTTGCTTGCCGCAGTACTTTGCTTGGTCGGTATCGGACTGATTTCGCTCAACGGAGATTTGACCATGCAAATGGGAGATTTGATTACCATTGTCTGCGGCGTTATTTTTGCCTGCGATTTGACAGCGATTGCGTGGTATTCCAAAGGACGTGATCCAATGCTGTTGACTACCATGCAGATTACATTTTCCGCAGTGGTGGGGTGGATTGGAACATTCTTTACCAATGGTATGCCGCAGAGCATCTCGCTCAATGCCACAGGCAGTGTACTGTATCTGGCATTGTTCTCTACCGCACTGTGTCTGTTTCTACAGGCATATGGCTTAAAGTATACAGATGCGGCAGTTGGTACGATACTGCTGAGTCTGGAATCCGTATTTGGTGTGTTGTTTTCCGTACTGTTGTATCATGAACACATGACACCCAAAATGGCGGCGGGCTTTGCTGTCGTATTTGTGGCAGTGCTTTTGGCACAGCTGCGCTTCGGCAAAAAAGAACAAACGATATCAAATGCCTGAATCATCACAAAAAATCTCCCCTTTTTGCTTGCAAAGACTGTGGGAGTATGGTAAAATAAAAACGTTGTAAAACCAATGACTCAGTGACAGGACGCTCCGACCTTCACTTAGCTTTTGGGGCTGCAAGAACATTTATATTTTATATCAAAAGGAGGCCAATATCATGGCAACAATCAACAAACAGGAAATTATCGCAAAATTCGGCAGAACACCTAACGACACAGGTTCTCCTGAAGTACAGATCGCTCTGCTGACAGCAAGAATCTCTCTGCTGACAGATCACCTCAAAACCCACAAGAAAGATCACCACTCCAGACGTGGTCTGCTGAAAATGGTTGGTCAAAGACGTGGTCTGCTCAACTACCTCAAGGATCTGGATATCGAAAGATACCGTACAGTAATCGCAGAGCTGGGTCTGAGAAAGTAAAAAAAATCATGAAGCGGAATGTTTGTACGCATTTCGTGAGAGGATAGGAGAAGGGAGGACGTGTTTCCTCTCTTTTCTTCTATCTGACAAAAAGCTGCTTACAACAGCAATACAAAGTTTGCACTATAGATTTCCAGCTTTGCACATACACAAAAAACGGTATTTGTAAAGCTGAAGATCTATGGTGCAGGAGAAAGCAACATTTGACGCATAGGATGAAAAACACAAACAGAAAAGGAGATTGACTATGTTTAGAACCTATTCCATGGAACTGGCTGGCAGAACATTGACAGCAGAAATCGGTAGAGTGGCAGAACAGGCCAATGGTGCAGTATTGCTGCGCTACGGTGAAACAACCGTACTGGTGACGGCAACCGCATCCGAAAAGCCAAGAGAAGGCATCGACTTTTTTCCGCTAAGCATCGACTATGAAGAAAGATTGTATTCCGTAGGTAAAATTCCCGGCGGTTTTGTAAAAAGAGAAGGCAGACCGTCCGAAAAAGCAATTCTCACAGCAAGATGTATCGACAGACCGCTGCGTCCATTGTTTCCAAAGGATTACAGAAACGATGTTGCGATTGTAGCAACGGTCATGTCTGTGGATCAGGATTGCTCGCCCGAAGTGGTAGCGATGATTGGCGCTTCTTTGGCGCTGAATATTTCCGATATTCCTTTTACAGATCCGGTATCCTCTGTAAACATTGGGTATTGTGATGGCACACTGGTGGTAAATCCTACTGCACAGCAGAGGGAAACAACCAGACTGACTCTGACCGTTTCTTCCAAAGAGGATAAGGTTATGATGATTGAAGCAGGTGCAGATGAAATTCCGGATGCACTGATGATGGAAGCGATCCATCTGGCATTTGACACCAATCTGGAGGTCGTACACTTTATTCAGGAGATTGTTGCAAAGGAAGGGAAGGAAAAAGCACCTTATACCGAACATATCATCCCTGAAGATGCATACAGTATGGTAACAGAATATATCACAGATGCAAGAATGGAGGATGCTGTCTTTGCTGAACGCAAGCAGGACAGAGATGCAAAAATCAAAGTGATTACAGACGAGGTTCTGGAGCAGCTGACGGAAAAACTGACTGAAATTTCCGCAGAGGATACGGATATTCCTGCATTGGTAGATGAAATCATCTATAAATTTGAAAAAATGACAGTAAGAAGAATGATTCTCAGAGAGCATAAGCGTCCGGATGGCAGAGGAATCGAAGAAATCAGAAAACTGAGTGCAGAAGTGGATGTACTGCCACGTGTACATGGCTCCGCATTGTTCTCCAGAGGTCAGACACAGGCGCTGACAGTTACGACATTGGGCGCGATCAGCGAAGGCCAGCGTTTGGATGGTTTGGATACAAACGAAACAGGAAAGCGTTATATCCATCATTATAATTTCCCCGGTTTCTCTGTAGGGGAAGCAAAGACTTCCAGAGGCCCCGGCAGACGTGAAATCGGTCATGGCGCATTGGGCGAAAGAGCGTTGCTGCCCGTGATCCCAAGTGAAGAAGAATTCCCTTATACCATTCGTCTGGTATCTGATATTTTGAGTTCCAATGGTTCTACCTCTCAGGCATCCATTTGTGGCTCGACATTGTCTTTGATGGCAGCAGGTGTACCCATCAAGCGTCCGGTAGCAGGTATTTCCGTAGGTCTGGTCACTGGGGAGAGCGATGATGATTTCATTGAAATTACAGATATTCAGGGCGTAGAGGACTTCTTTGGCGATATGGACTTTAAGGTGGCAGGTACTTCCGAAGGGATTACAGCGATTCAGATGGATATGAAAATCAAAGGCCTGACATTTGAAATGATTGAACAGGCTTTTGCACAGACAGGCCGTGCAAGAGAATATATTCTCAATGAAGTTATGCTCAAGGCAATCGCAGAGCCAAGAAAAGAGCTTTCCAAGTATGCACCGAAGATTGCAACGATGCAAATTGAAGTAGACAAGATTGCGGAGGTCATTGGTACCAGAGGTAAGGTAATCAAAAAAATCATTGAAGAAAGCGGCTGTGAAATTGATACAGAGGATGATGGCAAGATTTTTATCAAGGGGATTGAATCCGAAGGGATCCAGCGTGCCATTGATATGATTACTGCAATCGTAAGTGTACCGGAATCCGGTAAGGTGTATAAAGGCACCATCACCAGATTGATGGCATTTGGTGCATTTGTAGAAATCGCACCCGGAAAAGAAGGTCTGATTCATATTTCCAAGATGGCAAACAAACGTGTTGCAAAGGTGGAAGATGTGCTTGCTGTGGGCGATGAAGTCAAAGTAAAACTGATGGAAATTGACAAACAGGGCAGACTGAATTTCTCTATGAAGGATGCTATGGAAGAATAAGACAGATAAAAGACCTTGGGGACGTTAAGACCTTGGGGCGCTGCTCCAATACCCCGCAAGGGACACTGTCCCTTGACCCATTATAAAAGACCTTGGGGCGCTGCCCCAATACCCCGCAAGGGACACTGTCCCTTGACCCATTATAAAAGACCTTGGGGCGCTGCCCCAATACCCCGCAAGGGACACTGTCCCTTG
>JAHHTW010000016.1 GCA_020024265.1 Anaerotignum sp.
TTGTGACAATCATCAGAGCGGTACACAAGTACAAAGACTCCAGAGAACAGTTTGAAATGAGAACACACAAGAGATTGATTGACATTCTGAGCCCTACAGCTAAGACTGCTGATGCACTGAGCCGTCTGGACCTGCCCGCAGGTGTAGACATCACACTCAAAGTGATGAAGTAAAAAAATCTCAAAACAACAAATGGAAATCACAGGGGCAACGACCACTGATTTCAAATAAAAAGGAAATGATCCAAAACTCGGTTTATATAAGAAATGGCTGTATGCAAGCTCTTATATGAATCTAGTATGATTACCTTGAAAAAGGCAATCCGCTGTAGAAAATTTAGGAGGTGCAACTACATGAAAAAGGCTATTATGGCTAAGAAAATCGGTATGACACAGGTTTTCACAGAAAATGGTGCGCTTGTACCCGTAACTGTCCTGGAAGCTGGTCAGTGCGTTGTAATCCAGAAGAAAACAATGGAAAACGACGGCTATGAAGCAATTCAGGTTGGTTTTAAGGATGCAAAGGCAAAACAGGTAACAAAACCCGCTAAAGGTCATTTTGACAAAGCTGGCGTAAGCGCAAAGAAATATCTGAAGGAATTCAGACTGGACGATACATCTGCTTACGAAGTGGGTACAGAAATCAAAGCTGATATTTTTGCAGCTGGCGATAAGGTTGACGCAACAGGCGTTTCCAAAGGGAAAGGCTACCAGAGCACAATCAAGAGATACAATGCGCAGAGAGGTCCTATGGGCCATGGTTCCAAATCTCACAGAGTTGTGGGTTCTATGGGTTCTTCCGCTACACCAAGCCGTGTGAAAAAAGGCAAAAGAATGCCCGGTCACATGGGTAGCACACAGGTAACAATCCAGAACCTGGAAATCGTACGCGCAGATGCAGAAAAGAACCTGCTGCTGATCAAAGGCGCAGTTCCCGGTCCCAAAGGTTCTGTTCTGGTAATCAAAGACAGCGTAAAGGCTTAATGAAACTTTACGAAAGGAGGAAACTAACATGGCAAATGTTGCAGTAATGAACATGAAAGGCGAACAGGTAGGCACCATCGACCTGAACGACGCTATTTTCGGCATAGAAGCAAATGAACACGTAATGCACATGGCAGTTGTGCAGTATCTGGCAAACCAGAGACAGGGCACACAGTCCACAAAAACTCGTGCAGAAGTACGTGGTGGTGGTAGAAAACCTTGGAGACAGAAAGGTACTGGTAGAGCAAGACAGGGCTCCATCCGTTCCCCTCAGTGGGTTGGCGGTGGCGTAGTATTCGCTCCCAAGCCCAGAGATTACTCCTTCAAAATGAACAAGAAGGTAAAAAGACTGGCTTTACAGTCTGCATTGTCTACAAAGGTACAGGAAGGCAAAATCATCGTTCTGGATGAACTGAGCCTGGCTGAAGTAAAGACAAAAGAAATGGCAAAGGTACTGTCCAGCATCAACTGTGGCAAAGCACTGATCGTTATGGATGGCACAAACACAAACGTAATGCTTTCCGCTAGAAACATCCCTGATGTAAAGACAGCTTCCGTAAGCACAATCAATGTATATGACCTGCTGAAATACAACACTCTGGTTGTAACAAAAGAAGCAGTTGCAAAAATCGAGGAGGTGTACGCATAATGGCAGATCTGAGATATTATGACGTAATCTTGAAACCCGTAATCACAGAAAACAGTATGGCTGTTCTGGATGATAAGAAATATACCTTCCTGGTACACCCCGATGCAACAAAAACACAGGTGAAGGAAGCAGTAGAAAAAATGTTTGAAGGCGCAAAGGTAGCAGCTGTAAACACAATGAACTACAGCGGCAAGCCCAAAAGACGTGGCTACATCTTTGGCAAAACAAAAAAATTCAAAAAAGCAGTTGTAAAATTGACAGCTGACAGCAAAGATATCGAAATCTTCCAGGGTATGTAATTGCCTTACCCGGAAGATATTTCCAAAAACGCAAAACACACGGAAACGTGTAGACAGATAAATTAGTTATCGAAAGGAGTGGAAGAAATGGCAATTAAAAGATATAAGCCATATACACCGTCCAGAAGACACATGACAGTGTCTGCATTTGATGAAATTACAAAATCCACGCCCGAGAAATCTCTGGTGGTACACCTGAAGAAACACTCTGGCAGAAACAATCAGGGTAAAATCACAGTTCGTCATAAAGGCGGCGGCGCAACGATTAAATACAGAATGGTTGACTTCAAACGCAACAAAGACGGCATCCCCGCAACGGTAAAGGCGATCGAATACGATCCAAACAGAACAGCAAACATTGCTTTGATCGCATACGCTGACGGCGTAAAATCCTATATTCTGGCACCTGTTGGCCTGAAGGTTGGCGACAGCCTGATGAACGGTGCAGAAGCAGAAGTAAAACTGGGCAACACACTGCCTATGAGCAAAATCCCTGTGGGCGCAAGCATCCACAACATCGAAATGAAACCCGGCAAGGGCGGCCAGCTGGTTCGTTCCGCTGGTAACGTAGCACAGCTGATGGCAAAAGAAGGCAAATACGCTACAGTAAAACTGCCTTCCGGCGAAATGAGAATGTTGCCGATTGAATGCAGAGCAACCATCGGTCAGGTTGGTAACATCGACCACGAACTGATTCACATTGGTAAAGCTGGTAGAAAACGTCATATGGGTATCAGACCTACAGTAAGAGGTTCCGTAATGAACCCCAACGATCACCCTCATGGTGGTGGTGAAGGTAGAGCGCCTATCGGTCGTCCATCTCCGATGACACCTTGGGGCAAACCTGCAATGGGTTACAAAACCAGAAACAAACACAAAGCTTCCAACAAATATATCGTTCGCCGCAGAAACGGCTAATGCATTTCGATGTGCCGCATAAGCGGCACAGAGCATGAAATTCAAGGAAACAAGGAGGATGAAATCATGAGCAGATCACTGAAAAAGGGACCTTTCGCTGACGATCATCTGCTGAAGAAAATTGATGCAATGAACGCAGCAGGCGAAAAGAACGTAATCAAGACATGGTCTCGCCGTTCCACCATTTACCCCGATATGATCGGTCATACAATCGCGGTATACGACGGCAGAAGACATGTTCCCGTATATATTACAGAAGATATGGTAGGCCACAAACTGGGTGAGTTCGCACTGACAAGAACTTACAGAGGCCACGGCAAAGATGCAGAAAAGAAATCCAGAGTTCGTTAATCAGTTTTGATGGAAAGGAGGTTTCGGTCATGGCAAAAGGTCATAGAAGCCAAATAAAGAAAGAAAGAAATATTGCAACCCAAGAAAAAAGACCCCACGCTACTGCAAAATACGTTGGTATCCCTGCACCCAAGGCGAAAATTGTTTTGGATCAGATCAAGGGTAAAGACGTTGCAACCGCAGCAGCAGTGTTGAATTATTCTCCAAGATACGCTTCTGAAATCATTGCGAAGGTATTGAAATCCGCAGTGGCAAACGCAGAAAACAACTTGGGTATGGACGTGAGCAAACTGTATGTAGAAGAGGTAAGTGCAAATCAGGGCCCTACAATGAAGAGAATTCAGCCTAGAGCACAGGGCAGAGCTTACCGCATATTGAAGAGATCTTGCCACATTTCCATCATCCTCAATGAGAGATAAGGATAAGGAGGTACACAATGGGACAGAAAGTAAATCCGCATGGATTAAGAGTGGGCATCATCAAAGACTGGGACAGCAAATGGTACGCTGAAAAAGACTTTGCTGATTGTCTGGTAGAAGATGTTAAAATCAGAAAATTTATCAAAAAGAAACTCTACGATGCTGGTATTTCCAAAATCGGTATCGAAAGAACAGCTGGTCGTGTAAAGATCAGTGTATATACAGCAAAACCCGGTATTGTAATCGGTAAAAACGGTCAGGCTATTGAACAGCTCAAAGGCGAAATCCAGAAGATGACAAGCCAGAAAGTATTCGTAAACATCGAAGAAATCAAAAGACCTGAAACAGATGCACAGCTGGTAGCTGAAAACATTGCATTACAGCTGGAAAACCGTGTAACTTTCCGTCGTGCAATGAAACAGGCTATGGGCAGAACAATGAAGTTCGGTGCTAAGGGTATCAAGACAGCAGTAAGCGGTCGTCTGGGCGGTGCAGATATTGCTCGTACAGAAAGCTACCACGAAGGTACCATTCCCCTTCAGACACTGCGTGCAGATATTGACTACGGTTTCGCAGAAGCTGACACCACATATGGCAAACTGGGCGTAAAGGTTTGGGTATACAAAGGTGAAGTGCTTCCCGTAAAAGCATCCAAGAAGGAAGGAGGCGCGAAGTAATTATGTTAATGCCTAAGAGAGTAAAACATCGTAAACAGCAGAGAGGCTCCATGAAGGGTCGTGCTTACAGAGGTAACAAAGTTACTTACGGTGAATTTGGTATCATGGCTATGGAACCTAGTTGGATTACATCCAACCAGATTGAAGCAGCACGTGTTGCGATGACAAGATATATCAAACGTGGCGGTGATGTTTGGATTAAAATTTTCCCTGACAAACCCGTTTCCGCAAAACCGATCGGTACTCGTATGGGTTCCGGTAAAGGCGCTCCCGAATATTGGGTAGCAGTAGTAAAACCCGGCAGAGTTATGTTTGAAATCGGCGGGGTAGCAGAAGAAACAGCAAGAGAAGCACTCAGACTGGCAATCCATAAGCTGCCGATTAAGTGCAAAATCGTTTCCAAGGCAGAAGCAGCAGAAATGGCAGGTGATCATCAGTGAAAACAAAAGGTTATGTGAATGAATTGATGGGTAAAACTGCAGATGAATTACAGAAGGACCTTGTTTCCGCTAAGAAAGAATTGTTCAACCTGAGATTCCAGAATGCAACCAATCAGTTGGATAACACAGCAAGAATCAAGGAAGTTCGCAAGAACATCGCAAGAATCCAGACAGTTATGACACAGAAAGCAAGAACAGCAGAATAAGTATTGGTTTAGCGAAAGGAGGCACATGACGTGGAAGAAAGAAATCTTCGTAAAACCAGAATCGGTAGAGTAGTCAGTGACAAAATGGATAAGACAATCGTTGTTGCTGTAGAAGATAAAGTAAAACACCCTTTGTATGGTAAGATTGTAAATAGAACTTACAAGCTGAAAGCACACGATGAAAACAACGAATGTGGCATCGGCGACCGTGTAAAAGTTATGGAAACAAGACCTCTGTCCAAAGACAAGAGATGGAGACTCGTAAGCATTATTGAAAAAGCAAAATAATAAGGCAGAGAGGAGGAATTCAGATGGTTCAGCAGGAAACCAGATTAAAGGTAGCAGACAATTCAGGAGCAAAAGAACTTCTTTGCATCAGAGTTCTTGGTGGTTCTACCAGAAGATATGCAGGAGTTGGCGATATTATTGTAGCTGCGGTTAAAGATGCAACACCCGGCGGTGTTGTAAAAAAAGGCGATGTTGTGAAAGCAGTTGTAGTAAGAACTGTTCATTCTATCGGCAGACCAGATGGCAGCTATATCAAATTTGACGAAAATGCAGCAGTTATCATCAAAGATGACAAGAACCCTAGAGGTACTCGTATCTTTGGGCCAGTTGCAAGAGAACTGAGAGAAAAACAGTTCATGAAGATTCTTTCTCTGGCACCAGAAGTATTATAAGGAGGTGTGTTAGGTGGCGAACTTGAAATTAAAAACAGGCGATAAGGTAGTTGTAATCGCTGGTAAAGATAAAGGCAAAGAAGGTAAAATCCTTCATGTAGATAGAAAAAATAATCGCGTGATCGTAGAAGGCGTAAACATGATTTCCAAACACACAAAACCCTCCATGCAGAACCAGCAGGGCGGTATCGTGAAGAAGGAAGGTTCCATCAATGCTTCCAACGTAATGTATCTGCACAACGGCAAGAGAACACGTCTGGGCGCTATGATCAAAGATGGCAAAAAGGTTAGAGTAGCAAAAACAACAGGCGAAGTAATCGACTGATCGCTGGAAAGGAGGTAAACAATGAGCAGATTAAGAGATTTCTACAATACAGAAGTCATCCCTGAAATGACAAAGAAATTTTCCTATAAAAATACACTGGCTGTACCCAAAATCGAAAAGATTATCATCAACATGGGTGTTGGTGAAGCCAGAGAAAATGCAAAGGTTCTGGACGGTGCTGTAAAGGATATGGCAATCATCTCCGGTCAGAAGCCCCTTGTAACAAAAGCTAAAAAGTCCGTAGCAAACTTCAAACTGCGTGAAGGCATGAACATCGGCTGCAAGGTTACCCTCAGAGGCGATAGAATGTATGAATTTGCTGACAGACTGATCAACATCGCACTGCCTCGTGTACGTGACTTCCGTGGTGTTAAGGCAAACAGCTTTGACGGCAGAGGCAACTACACAATGGGTATCAAAGAACAGCTGATCTTCCCCGAAATCGAATACGATAAAGTAGACAAAATCAGAGGCATGGACATCGTTTTTGTTACAACAGCAAAAACAGATGAAGAAGCAAGAGAACTGCTGAAACTGTTCGGTATGCCATTCGCAAAATAAG
This sequence comes from Anaerotignum sp., assembly GCA_020024265.1. GTDB lineage: Bacteria > Bacillota > Clostridia > Lachnospirales > Anaerotignaceae > Anaerotignum. The sequence goes on from JAHHTW010000016.1 coordinate 6,510, forward strand.
GGAGGGACAAAAATGGCTAAAAAATCTATGAAAGTAAAGCAGCAGAGAAAAGCAAAATTCTCTACACAGGCTTATACACGTTGCAGAGTTTGCGGCAGACCCCACTCTGTACTGAGAAAATATGGAATTTGCCGTATTTGCTTCCGTGAATTGGCATACAAAGGCCAGATTCCCGGCGTAAAGAAAGCAAGCTGGTAAACGAAAGGAGGAATTGACAATGTCCATGAGCGACCCTATCGCAGATATGCTCACAAGAATCAGAAATGGTAATATTGCGAAACACGATACAGTAGATGTTCCTTCTTCCAAGATGAAGAAAGCAATTGCGGACATTTTGACAAAAGAAGGTTATGTAAAGGGCTACGAAGTGATCGAAGACGGTATCAAGTCTACACTGCGTATCAGCCTGAAATACGGTGCGGATAAGAACGAAAAGGTTATCGTAGGCCTTAAGAGAATTTCCAAACCCGGTCTGAGAGTTTTCGCTGGCAAGGATGAACTGCCCAAAGTTTTGGGTGGTCTGGGAATGGCAATCATTTCCACAAGCCAAGGCTTGATGACAGATAAAGAAGCAAGAAAAGCAGGCGTTGGCGGCGAAGTTGTTGCTTTCGTTTGGTAAGAATAATCGACAGATATTAGGAGGTGCAGACCATGTCAAGAATCGGTAAATTGCCCGTAGCAGTACCTGCCGGTGTTGAAGTAAAGATCGGTGCAGAAAACCTGCTGACAGTGAAAGGCCCCAAAGGCACACTGGAAAGAAAATTATCCGCTGACATGCATATCGCAATGGAAGATGGTCAGATTGTGGTTACAAGACCCAACGACCTGAAGAAAAATAAAGCATTACACGGCCTGACAAGAACACTGATCTACAACATGATTGTTGGCGTGACTCAGGGTTACGAAAAGACTTTGGAAATCAACGGTGTTGGTTACAGAGCAGCAAAGTCCGGTAAAAAGCTGACACTGACACTGGGTTACTCCCATCCTGTGGAAATGGAAGATCCCGAAGGTGTGGAAACAACCTTAGACGGTACAAACAAAATCATTGTTAAGGGTATTGACAAAGAAAAAGTTGGACAGTTTGCAGCTGAAATCAGAACAAAACGTCCCCCCGAACCCTATAAAGGCAAAGGTATTAAATACTCTGACGAACATATCAGACGTAAAGTTGGTAAGACCGGTAAGAAATAATCCTGCAAAGGCAGCATGATTGTTTATATCGGAAAGTGACTGATTTTTAAGAAACGGAGTGAAAATACTATGATTAACAAGCCCTCTCGTGCAGCGGCTCGTCAGAAAAGACATATGAGAATCCGTAACCATGTGAAAGGTACTGCAATGCGCCCCAGACTGGCTGTATTCAGATCCAACAAGCACATGTACGCACAGCTCATTGACGACGTAGCACATCATACACTGGCAGCAGCTTCCACCATGGAATCTGAAATTGCAAGCACACTCAAATACACAGATACTGTTGAAGCAGCAGCTGCTGTAGGTACAGCAATTGCTAAGAAAGCTGTAGAAAAAGGTATCACAGAAGTTGTATTTGATCGTGGCGGTTTTGTATACCACGGCAAGATTCAGGCTTTGGCAGATGCAGCAAGAGAAGCTGGTTTGACATTCTAAGGCAAGGAGGAAAGTAAGTTGAAAAGAATCGATCCAAGCACTTTAGATCTGAAAGATAAAGTAGTTACCATCAACCGTGTCACAAAGGTTGTAAAAGGTGGTCGTACCATGAGATTCTCCGCACTGGTTGTTGTCGGCGACGAAAATGGTCATGTAGGCTGCGGTGTTGGCAAAGCAGCTGAAATTCCTGATGCAATCCGCAAAGGGAAGGAAGATGCAATCAAAAACCTCATTGAAGTAAACAGAAATGATGTTGACAGCATCTACCACGGCGTTACAGGTCAGTTCGGCAGCGCAAGCGTACTGCTGATGCCGGCAGTAGAAGGTACCGGTATCATCGCAGGTGGTCCTGCTCGTGCCGTATTGGAATTGGCAGGTATCCGTAACATCAGAACGAAATCTCTGGGTTCCAACAACAAACGTAACGTAGTAAGCGCAACCATCGAAGGTCTGTCCAGAGCGACAACACCCGAAGCAGTTGCAAAGCTGCGTGGCATTACTGTAGAAGAACTCTTGGGTTAAGGAGGAATTGACAGTGGCTGAAATTAAAATCACATTGGTGAAATCTACAATCGGAGCAATTCCGAAACATAAAAAAACTGTTCAGGCTTTGGGACTGAGAAAGACGAACAGCAGCGTAATTCAACAGGACAATGCGGCAATCAGAGGTATGATCCATCAGGTAAGCCACCTTGTAAAGGTTGAAGAAATCTAATTTTTGGAGGTGCCAAAATGAACTTATGCGAATTAAGACCTGCTGAAGGCTCCAGAGAACAGAAGTGGAGAAAAGGCAGAGGTCATGCAAGCGGCAACGGTAAGACAGGTGGCAGAGGCCATAAAGGTCAGGGTCAGCGTTCTGGTTCTGGCGGCAAAGCCGGCTTTGAAGGTGGTCAGATGCCTCTGTACAGAAGACTTCCTAAGAGAGGCTTCACTTGCAGAAACAGCAAAGAGATCGTTGCAATTAACGTAAACATGCTGAATGTATTTGAAAACGATACAATCGTTGATATTGATGCTTTGAAAGCCGTTGGTTTGATCAGCAATCCTAGAGATGGTGTAAAAATTCTTGGTGAAGGCGATCTGGAAAGAAAGCTGACAGTACAGGTTAATTATTACAGCAAATCCGCTCAGGAGAAGATTGAAGCAGCAGGCGGTAAAGCAGAGGTGATTTAATTGTTTAAAATTTTCGTTAACTCTTGGAAGACGAAAGATATTAGAAACAAAATTCTGTACACACTGATGATTTTTGCAATCATCAGAATTGGTACACAAATCGCTCTGCCTGGTATTGATGCGGCAAGTGTTGTTGCTGCTAGAGAATCCGCAGGAGTGGGTACGCTCTATAGCATGATTGCAGGTGGTGCAAACTCCAGCTGGTCTATTTTTGCAATGGGGATCGGGCCTTACATCAATGCTTCGATCATCATGCAGCTATTGACCATTGCCATTCCGAAGTTTGAACAACTTTCCAAGGAAGGGCCGGAAGGCAGAAAAAAATTACAATCTTATAGCAGATATTTGACAGTAGTACTTGCACTCATACAGGGTATTGGGTTAACATATACCTATCAGAATATGTATGTGGAAGCAAGTATGGTATACTATATTGCATCTGTGGTCACTCTGGTATGCGGTTCCACATTTGTTATGTGGCTGGCAGAGCAGATTAGTGCAAAGGGAATCGGTAACGGTTCTTCTATGGTAATCTTTATCAACATTGTATCTGGTTTGCCTACAGGTGTGGCAAGTTTATACTATATGGTTTCCGGTTCGGGTGCAATCGGTGCAGCGAAGGTTGCTGCAATTGTGATTTTATTGTTGGTGGTGCTGGCTTTTGTTATTTGTGTCAACCAAGGCGAAAGAAGACTGCCGGTGCAGTATTCTGCCAAAATGGTTGGTAGAAAACAGTCTGGTGGCAGAAGCACATCCATGCCCATCAAAATCAATACGTCCGGTGTAATTTCCATCATCTTTGCAATTTCTTTGTTGCAGTTCCCGCAGCAAATTGGCGGTTTCATCCAAAATAAGGGTGAAACATTCACAAAGGTGATTGAGGTACTGAATATCACACATCCAATCGGTGCATGCCTGTATGTATTACTGATTATTTTCTTTACCTATTTCTACACATCCATCGTAATCAATCCGAACGAAATTGCGATGAATATGAAGAAAAACGGTGGTTTTATTCCCGGTATCAGACCTGGTCAGCCCACAAGTGGCTATATCACAAGAGTAGTAGGCAGAATCACATTGGTTGGTGCAATTTGTTACGCAATTCTGGCGATGGTTCCCGTAATCCTGCAATGGATTTTCAAAATCAATGTAGGTTTTGGTGGTACTACACTGATCATCGTAGTTGGTGTTACACTGGATATTGTCAAAGCACTGGAAAGCCAGTTGCTGATGCGTCACTACAAAGGCATTTTGAGTGAGTAAGAAAACAACCATGAGGGGAATGCGGATGCATTTCCCGTCGGTTGTGAAGTAAGGGGAGCAAACAAACAAAGAGAAGGCCTATACAGAAAAGAGGTTGATTCTTATGAAATTGGTACTGATTGGAGCGCCCGCAGCCGGCAAAGGCACACAGGCAGCAAGATTGGTAAAGCATTATGGTATCGCTCATATTTCCACAGGCGATATGCTCAGAGAAGAAGTAGCAAAAGGAACAGAGCTTGGCAAAGAAGCAAAAAGCATTATGGCATCCGGCGGATTGGTTTCTGATGAATTGATGATCGCAATTGTAAAAGAAAGAATCCAGAAGGATGATTGCAAAAATGGTTTTATTTTAGACGGTTTTCCTCGTACAGTGGTACAGGCAGAAAAACTGGATGAAATGGTAAAAGTGGATAAGGTTGTATATATCAATGCACCCGATGATGTGATGCTCGAAAGATTGACAGCACGTCAGACCTGTCCAAAATGCGGTGCAACATACAACAAACTGTTCCTGCCCTCTAAAGTAGAAGGAATCTGTGATCATTGTGCAACAGAACTGACACAGAGAAAGGATGATACAGTCGAAGCTGGACGCAATCGTATCAAAACCTTCCACGAACAGAGCGAACCTCTTGTAGGCTTTTACACAGAAAAGGGTATTTTAATAGAGGTAGATGGTACCATGCCCATTGACGAGATTACAAATGCCATCGTCAAAGGCTTGGATGCATAAACCCAAAAGGCACAATCGCCAGATGGTGCAATAGGGGAAGCAATTGCTTTCGCGGGGAGGCTCCGCAGGAAATCCGTTTTGATGGCGGCCGACCGGTCAAAGTCCTTACGAAATCCGATGAATGATTGGTGAGGTGAAAAAGGATGGAGTATCAGAGCGGGCAAGTGGTTTTTTCCAAAAACGGTCATGATCAGGGGGATGTTCTGATTGTGATTGCTGTAGAAGGAGCGTATGTCTATTTGGCAGACGGCAAACGGCGCAGATTGGAAAAACCCAAACGCAAAAAGAAGATCCATGTCCAGCCAACCAACTATGTGGATACCGCTTTGGCAGAGAAACTGATAGAGGGTGCATATGTACTCGATGCGGATCTGGTCAAGGCAATTCGCACATATAAAGCGGAAGGCGGAAACAGAATTTAAGGAGGTTCTTGGGTTTGTCAAAAGATGACGTTATCGAAGTAGAAGGAACCGTATTGGAAAAATTACCAAATGCCATGTTTCAGGTGGAACTGGAAAACGGTCACCAGATTTTGGCGCATATCTCCGGTAAACTGCGTATGAATTTCATTCGTATTTTGCCCGGTGATAAAGTATTAGTAGAAATGTCTCCTTATGATTTGACAAAGGGCAGAATCATCTGGAGAGCAAAATAAGGAAGGAGCGATCACAATGAAAGTAAGACCCTCTGTAAAGCCTATGTGCGAAAAATGCAGAATTATTAAAAGAAAAGGTCGTGTAATGGTCATTTGTGAAAATCCCAAGCATAAACAGAAACAGGGCTGATGAATTTCGTTATGGTGCAAAGGAGGGTGCACGTCCTCCCATACCGTTGGTAAATCCGTCAAGGTATGACGAAGGAGCATACAGTTAACAGCGGGAGCAGCAGGCAGACTGACGGTTGTTCGTCCCGTTTGTAATGCCCAACGCATACAACAAATTTATGCGATAATAAGCAAATTATTTGATGATAGATATTCGTAAATTAACAGGAGGTGCAAAAGATACATGGCACGTATTGCTGGTGTAGACTTACCGAGAGAGAAACGCATTGAAATTGGTTTGACATACGTTTATGGCATTGGTCATGCTAGTGCTGTTCGTATTTTGAATGAAGCAGGTGTAAGCCTGGATACAAGAGTAAGAGATTTGACGGATGAAGAAGTTGCAAAAATCCGTGAAGTGATCGACAGAACACAGACTGTAGAAGGTGATCTGAGAAGAGAAATCGCTCTGAACATCAAACGTCTGATTGAAATCGGCTGTTACAGAGGCATCCGCCACAGAAGAGGCCTGCCTGTAAGAGGTCAGAAGACAAAGACAAACGCAAGAACAAGAAAAGGTCCTAGAAAGACTGTTGCGAACAAGAAGAAATAATTGATTTCATGAAGGAGGTTTGACGAAATGGCAAAGAAAACTGTGAAAAAGGCAACAACTCGCAGACGCCGTGACAAAAGAAAAATCGAACGTGGTCAGGCACATATCCAGTCCACTTTTAACAATACGATCGTTACCATCACTGACGCTGTTGGCAATGCTCTTTCTTGGGCAAGTGCTGGTCAGTTGGGCTTCAGAGGCTCCAGAAAATCCACTCCCTATGCTGCACAGATGGCTGCTGATACAGCTGCAAAGGCTGCTTCCGATTACGGTCTGAAAACTGTGGAAGTTTTCGTAAAAGGCCCCGGCAGCGGACGTGAAGCTGCAATCCGCGCATTGCAGGCAGCTGGTCTGGATGTAACACTTATCAGAGATGTTACACCCGTTCCGCACAATGGTTGCAGACCACCCAAACGTAGAAGAGTATAATTTTCAGGAGGTGTAAGACGAATGGCACGAGATAGAGTACCGGTATTGAAAAGATGCAGATCTTTGAATCTGGATCCTATTTATCTGGGTATTGATAAAAAATCCAAAAAACAGAATCTGAGAGCAAACAGAAAAATGAGTGAGTACGGTTTGCAGATGAGAGAAAAGCAGAAAGCAAAATTCATCTACGGCGTACTGGAAAAACAGTTCAGAGGATACTACGCAAAAGCAGAAAAGATTGCGAAAAAAGAAGGTATCCCTGGTGAAAACCTGCTGATGCTGCTGGAAATGAGATTGGATAACGTAATGTTCCGTCTGGGCTACGGCAGAACAAGAAAAGAAGCAAGACAGATCGTACGTCACAAACACATTACTGTAAATGGTAAGCCTGTAGATATTCCTTCTTATCAGGTAAAGGTTGGCGACGTGATAGAGGTAAAAGAAAAATACAAATCCATTCAGAGATACAAGGATGTGCTGGATGTAACAGATGGCAGACTGGTTCCCGAATGGTTGAGTGCAAACCACGATGCCCTGACAGGCACTGTAGTTGCAAAACCCACAAGAGCGCAGATTGATGTTCCTGTAGAAGAAACACTGATCGTCGAACTGTACTCTAAATAAGAAACAACGATTGCGCAGTGAAGTCCATGTTTATGCTGCAAGGTTTTCCTTGCAGCGATTTATAATAAAAAAGGGAGGTTTGAATGAGTGTTTGAATTTGAGAAACCTCGCATTGAAGTTGCTGAGATGGCACCCGATGGAACGTATGGCAAATTTGTGGTAGAACCTCTGGAAAGAGGCTATGGTACAACTCTGGGGAATTCCCTAAGAAGAATTTTGCTTTCTTCTCTTCCCGGTGCAGCAGTCAGCAATGTAAAGATTGACGGCGTACTGCATGAGTTTAGCGTAATTCCCGGCGTCAAAGAAGACGTAACAGAAATTATTCTGAATTTGAAAGGGCTGGCAATCAAGAACACCAGCGAAAGCAATGAACCCAAAATCGCGTATATCGAGATGGAAGGGGAAGGCGAAGTCAAAGGCTCTGATATCAAAGCAGATAGTGATATTGAGATTCTCAATCCCGATCATCATATTGCGACATTGTCCGGTGGCTCCGCAAGCAAGCTCTATATGGAAATTACCATTCATAAAGGTCGTGGCTATGTTGGTGCAGATAAAAACAAAAGAGACGATCAGCCAATCGGCATGCTTCCGGTAGACAGCATTTTCACACCTGTGACAAGAGTGAATTTCTTGGTAGAAAACACACGTGTCGGTCAGATTACAGACTATGATAAGCTGACTTTGGAGGTATGGACAAACGGCACCATTGCACCCGACGATGCAGTCAGCTATGGTGCAAAAATTCTCAATGAGCATCTGAACCTGTTTATTGATCTGTCTGATAATGCCAAAGATGCTTCTATTATGGTAGAAAAAGAAGAAGGTAAGAAAGAAAAGGTTCTGGAAATGAGCATTGAGGAACTGGATCTGTCTGTACGTTCTTATAACTGCCTGAAACGTGCAGGCATCAATACCGTAGAGGATCTGGCAAACAAAACAGAAGAAGAAATGATGAAGGTCAGAAACCTTGGACGCAAGTCCTTGGAAGAAGTATTGAATAAAATGGCAGAACTGGGATTATCTCTGCGTCCAAGTGACGAATAATCCTCTGCCCATATACTATTGATTGCTGCAAAATTACGACCCACATAAGCCCGAAGAGTCGTGTGGTCGGGGTAAGTTTTGCAGATAGCACAAGGAGGATACAATCATGCACGCATCCGGTTATAGAAAACTTGGTAAAGCAACACCTCAGAGAAAGGCACTGTTGAGAAACCAGGTAACAAATCTGCTGTACCACGGCAAAATCAAAACAACAGAAACAAGAGCAAAAGAAGTAAAGAGAATTGCAGAAAAAATGATCACTCTGGCAATCAAAGAAAAAGACAACTTTGAAGAAGTTGAAGTAATGGCTAAGGTTGCTAAGAAGGACGCAAATGGCAAGAGAGTCAAAGAAGTTGTAAACGGTAAGAAAGTAACTGTTTATGATGAAGTGAAGAAAACAGTAAAGAAGGATAAACCTTCCAGACTGGCTGCCAGACGTCAGCTGCTGAGCTATCTGTACCCTGTAACAGAAGTGACAGACAGCAAAAATGCAAATCTGAGAAAGAACAAAAAGACAGTTGATATGGCTGCAAAAATGTTCGACGAAATTGCGCCCAAATACGCTGGTCGTAACGGTGGTTACACCAGAATTGTAAAGCTGGGTATGCGTAAAGGCGACGGCGCTATGGAAGTTATTCTGGAACTGGTATAATTTTCGGCTGTATGCTGATACAAAATAAGGTCAAGGAAATCCTTGGCCTTGTTTTTATGTCCAAAAGCAGATCAGACAAAGGACGTTTTGTAGGGCGGGCCAAGCATGATATACGCTGTATATGATTGTGGAGGATGGACAGTTTTGATGACATGGTTTCTGATGAAATGCAATAGAAATGCCATATACTTTTGATGGCGCAAGAATCAGGACAAAATCCTATGGCTTCTTCCCTTTTTTGTGCAGTTTGTCTGGTTTGTATTGACTTTTTGCATAAAACCATGTATCTTATTGATAGCTGTGAGTATATGACCATGGACTACAATATTGCGGAAAGACAGAACTTCTGTTTTCTGCGGAAAGAACAGGGTGAACAAAAACGAATGAAAATGGTGAAGGCTGAAGATCTGACGTATGAATACGTAAGAATACTCGAAACAGATCATGGCACAAAGGAAGAAAAAGTAGCAGCGCTCAAACAGGTCAATATCGAAATCAACAAAGGTGAATTTGTAGCAGTGCTGGGGCATAACGGTTCCGGAAAATCTACCTTTGCAAAACATATCAATGCCCTTTTGCAGCCAACAGGCGGTACGCTATGGGTGGAGGATATGGATACAAAGAATGAAGAATTGATATGGGATATTCGTCAAACGGCAGGTATGATTTTTCAAAATCCGGATAACCAGCTCGTCGCAACGATCGTGGAGGAGGATATTGCATTTGGGCCAGAAAATATGGGGGTAGAACCTTCCGAGATTCGCAAGCGTGTAGATGAGGCGCTTGCCACTGTCCGTATGACGGAATACGCAACACATGCCCCTTCTAAGCTCTCAGGCGGACAGAAACAGCGTATTGCGATTGCAGGGGTACTGGCAATGCATCCAGAATGTATCGTACTGGACGAGCCAACAGCCATGTTAGATCCCGTGGGACGTAGAGAGGTCTTGCAAACCATCGAACGACTCAATCGTGAAGAAGGCATTACCATGATTTTGATTACACATTATATGGATGAAGCAGTAAGGGCAGACCGTGTATTTGTCATTGATGATGGCGATCTGGTGATGCAGGGAACGCCAAAGGAAATTTTTTCACAGGTGGATAAAATCAAAGAATATGGTTTGGATGTGCCTCAGGTGACGGAGGTTGCACATTTGCTGCGTCAAGAAGGGATTATGTTACCAGAGGATATTTTAACAATCGAAGAAATGGTAGGTGCGATATGTCAATACAAATCAACCATTTGACCCATATTTATAATCCGGGTACCACATTTGAGAAGGTTGCACTGGACGATGTTACATTGGAAATCAAAAAAGGCGAGTTTATTGGATTGATTGGACATACAGGCTCCGGAAAATCTACATTGATACAGCATCTCAACGGTACCATTTCTCCCACGTCTGGAGAGATTTTATTAGACGGAGAGAACATACACAAGGATAAAACAAAGCTCAGAGATGTACGCCGTCACATTGGTTTGGCATTCCAATATCCGGAGTATCAGCTTTTTGAGATGACTGTATATAAGGATGTAGCCTTTGGCCCAACAAACCTCAAGCTCGCACCCAAGCAGATCCATGAAAATGTGGTGCAGGCATTGGAAACCGTAGGTATTTCTGAGGAGATCTATCAGAAGTCTCCCTTTGAGCTTTCCGGTGGTCAGAAGCGTCGTGTGGCAATTGCGGGGGTTCTGGCAATGAATCCGGAGGTTCTGATTTTGGACGAGCCGACTGCCGGTCTGGACCCAAGAGGACGAGATGAAATTTTGGAAGCAATTCGCCAGCTGCACGAAAAGCGAGGCATTACAGTTATACTGGTCAGTCACAGTATGGAGGATATTGCAAAGCTGGTAGACCGTATTGTTGTTATGCATCATGGCAAAGCCGCCATGCAGGGAACACCAAAGGAAATTTTCTCCCATGTGGAGGAATTGGAGCAAATGGGTCTGGCAGCTCCACAGGTGAGCTATGTCTTTGCAGAGCTGAAGAAACGTGGATATGATGTGCCAACAGATATCTATACGGTAGAAGAAGCAAAGAAGGTATTGTATGAATTGATAAAGCAGGTGAAAGTATGATTCGGGATATTACAATAGGACAATATTATCCAGCCGAGTCCCCGATTCATCGGTTGGATGCTCGGCTCAAAATCATTGTAACATTTTTGTTTATAGTTTCTTTGTTTATTGTCAACAGCATATGGGGTTATATCTGTGTGGCTTTGCTTTTGGGTATGGTCATAAAGGCTTCCCGTGTGCCGGTCAAATTTATGACAAAGGGGTTAAAGAGCATCCTTTTTATCATCATATTTACAGCAATCATCAATCTGTTTTTGACGCCGGGTGAGGATGTGCTTTGGGAATTTGGTGTGCTGCATATTACCATTCAGGGGATTTATATGGCGATTCGTATGTGTATTCGTTTGGTGCTTTTGATTGTAGGCTCATCTTTGTTGACATTGACTACAACACCGATACAGCTTACCGATGGATTGGAATACCTTTTGCATCCTTTGAAAAAAATTGGTGTGCCGGCGCATGAAATCGCCATGATGATGACAATTGCATTGCGCTTTATTCCTACGCTGTTGGATGAAACAGACAAAATTATAAAAGCACAGCAGGCAAGAGGGGCTGATTTTGATACCGGAAATATGATGCAAAAGGCAAAAAGCATGATTCCCATTTTGGTGCCGCTCTTTATTTCTGCATTTCGTCGTGCAGAGGAGCTTGCGATGGCAATGGAAGCAAGATGTTATCATGGGGATGAAAACAGAACACGTATGAATATGATGAAAATGCAAAGCGCCGATTACCGTGCGATGGGGATGGTAGTGCTGTATTTTATCATCATTGCAGGTCTGCGCATGGCAGAAGTATTTGTGCCAAACTGGATTTGACGATAGAAGGTTGTACAAAAGGGAGAAGTCTTGTCAAAAGGTTTCTCCCTTTAGCATTATTTTTTTGGATTTGAGGGGATAGCTATGAAAAAGTGGGAAATTTCATTTATGAATGTGGTACTATGTCTGCTGGTGATGTGGATTCATATTGCATCCGTAGCGGTAACGGGCTTTGCAAAGGAGGATCTGTCATTTGCCATGGTATATTTTCCTTGGCGGTTATCTGCGTTTGTGGTACAGGGATTTTTATTTTTGTCTGCACTAAAGTTTTTTCGCAAAATAGAGAAAAAACCGTTTTCCTACAGAAATTTTTTGTGGAGCAGATGTAAAAAGATTGTATTGCCATATGCGCTTGTGGTATTGATTTCTTATCTTGGTTTGATTTATTTACAGTATTATACCTTTGATTTGCGATTTTTTATAAAATCTCTGTTGCTTGGGACGATGATTGCACCATTTTATTTCATTACCATTTTGGTGCAGTTTTATGTATTGATGCCTGTTTGGAGATGGATGGTGGATCATATAGATTTTTGGATTGCCGCAATTGCATCGGTGCTTTTGATGCGTCTGTTCCATGCAGGATTGCCAAGCATGATCGCATTGATTTTACCAAATACGTCCTTTGTGTATAATGATCGTGTGTTTACATCCTATTTGGCATATTGGGTGCTGGGCTGCTATGCGGGAAAGCAGTATGAGGTTTTCACGCAGAGTGTGCGCAATCACCAAAAGATTTTGTTTTTTGGTTTTGTACTGTTTGCATTGGCAGATGGATTGCTGAGCTATGGCAATACCAGAGGATTGTTTGTGGCATCCTTTTTAGAGGATGTACATACCATTTATGTTTTTGCAGCGATTGCAGCATTATTTGCGCTTGCCCTTCGCATGGGGGAACGTATCATGCAATTTGCTGTTTTTCAGGGAATTGATGGTTGGAGCTTTTACCTTTATTTATTGCATGGTATCTTTTTGTATTATGTACAAGATTGTGTGGTTGGTGCAAGAGGGCTGTCTATCGGTATGGGGCTTTTGTGTCGCACGGTACTTTGCTATGGTATGGCAGTTTGTGCCGGGCTTTTGGTACGATGGTATCGAAAAAAGAGAAAGGAGTGTAGCGCATGAATATATTATTGACAGTCGCATACGATGGGACACGCTATAGCGGTTGGCAAAAACAAAAATCTCCGGAGGTTTTGACAGTGGAAGGCGAATTGGAAAAAGCCTTGCGTATGCTTTTTCGTAAGGAGGATTTGGAGTGTATTGGTGCAAGCCGTACCGACAGAGGGGTACATGCTTTGGGACAGCGTGTATTGATTTGCGTGGAAACAACCATACCACCCAACAAGATTCCGCTTGCCATTCGTCCCTTTCTTCCAGAGGATATTGTTGTCACACAGGCACAGGCAGTACCGACCGGTTTTCATCCACGGTATGACTGTGTGAAAAAAACATATGAATATCATATTTGTCAAAGTCCATACCGCAATCCCAAGGAGCGGCTGTACAGTACCTTTGTGTATACACCCTTAGACATAGAAAAAATGAATATGGGCGCAGCAGCATTTGTTGGCACACATGATTTTGCAGCATTTTGTGCAGCGGGAAGTTCTGTCAGTTCTACGGTGCGTACCATTTTTGATTGTACCGTGCAGCAGGAAGGGGAGCATATTCGTATATTTGTGACAGGAAATGGCTTTTTGTATCATATGGTGCGTATTCTGGCAGGCACATTGATTGCCGTGGGACAAGGGAAAATACAGCCTGAGCAGGTTGCGGAAATCATTGCAGGCAAGGACAGAAGGCAGGCAGGACAGACCGCAGAACCGCAGGGTTTGACATTGCAGCATATCTATTATGATTTACCAGAGCAGACACCATATACAGGAGCGTATCGTGATGACAAATAAAAAGGAAATAAGGGTGTTTGCGTTTTCCACTGTTTCTTTTATAGGCATCTGACTTTCCTTTGACAAAAGTGGCACAGAAACCGTTTTCATACGATGCGCTTGATGCTCCATCCTTGGAGGCTGTGATATACAGCATGGCTTGTGGTGTAATATGATTGGGCTTTTGGGCAAAAGAGGGCTTTGGGGGCTTTGCAGAGCCTACACAGACCGGTATCAGCCATATTGCGGCATTGGTATATCTCAGAATATGCCCAAGTGCCATTGCAGATCTTTTATGGGCAAAGGCAATGTATGATGCAGCACGTACCAGCGAGGTAACAAATTTTATGTCTGTGACACGGCTGCTTTCTGCATGGATGGGTTTTCTGATCGAAAAGGAGATTTTGCAGATGTATACATATGCAGGTGATTTTTTGATTTTTGCAAGCAATGGTGTATGCAACTGCAAAGGAAAAGAGAAGCGGTATACAAAAGAGAAGCAGGTACAAGTATAAAAATACAGGGGCACGATTTTTCTATTTTTCGGAAGAAGGATTTGTTTTTCTTGAGAAATGGCTTGACACTGCTGTTTTTGCGTATTATAATATAGAAGTTGTATTTTGATTTCAAACGCATAGGCGTTTTGAATATAGTTTTCTCAAGGTGGGACTCAATAAGTTATGTGTGGTACACATAATGGAGATTGCAAGGCATATTCCCGTATGTCCTGCAAAGTCAAAGGGTCAAGGAAAATATAATAAGGGAGGTAAAAGAACCATGAGAACTACTTACATTGCAAAAGAAGCAGATGTAACAAAGAAGTGGTATGTTGTAGATGCAACAAACCTGACACTGGGTCGTCTTTCTTGCGAAATTGCAAACATTTTAAGAGGCAAGAACAAACCACAGTATGCACCAAACGTGGATATGGGTGATTATGTAATTGTCATCAATGCAGAAAAGGTTGCAGTAACAGGCAAGAAGCTGACACAGAAAATGTATCATCATCATACAGGCTACGTGGGTGGTCTGAAGTCCGTAAGACTGGACAAGATGCTGGAAACACATCCCGAAAGAGTTATTGAACACGCTGTAAAAGGTATGCTTCCCAAAAATGCTCTGGGCAGAAAAATGTTCGCAAAGCTCCATGTTTATGCAGGTGCGGAACATCCCCACGCAGCACAGAAACCCGAAGCATTGGAACTGAAATTTTAATCGAAGGAGGAAGGCATCATGGCAGCAGCTAGATATTACGGCACAGGCAGAAGAAAATCTTCTGTAGCTAGAGTTTACCTGGTACCCGGTAACGGCAAAATTACAATCAACAAAAGAGACATTGACGAATATTTCGGTCTGGAAACACTGAAGCTGATCGTACGTCAGCCCCTTGAAGTAACAGCTACAACAACAAAATTCGATGTTCTGGTTAATGTTCATGGCGGTGGCTTTACAGGTCAGGCTGGTGCAATCAGACATGGTATTTCCAGAGCTTTGTTGCAGGCAGATGGCGATTTCAGACCTACTCTGAAAAAAGCAGGCTTCCTGACAAGAGATCCTCGTATGAAAGAAAGAAAGAAGTACGGTCTGAAAGCAGCAAGACGTGCACCTCAGTTCTCCAAGAGATAATTCATTCTGTTTTATTCAGCAGGTTTGTATACTGGCTTACAGAAAACGATGTTGTTTCTTTGGGACGGTACAAAAAAAGTGTACGCCTACAATGAAAGAGCGAACAATACGAAGCAGGAGAGCGTGCCGAAAGGTACGTATCTCCTGCTTTTTTCTGTTATCACAAAATATAAGGATATCGAACAATACTTTTGTATACTTCTTATTTTGGAGTGTTGTGTTTTTTGAGGGAATATGATATTCTTTGTATAAAGAAAAAGTAAAGAATTTTGCGGATATTTTGTGAAAAGTGGGAAGGAGACGGGAAGCAGATATGCATATAAAAAAGAGCAACAAAGAATTGCTATTGGTATGTATGATGATTGTGTTAGTAGCTGCGATCAATTTGTTTGTGTATCGTGCTACCCATTTACAGGAACCGATATTCTTAACACATGAGTATATCGTAGCGGAAGAAGAAAATACGACGCTATGTTTTTATTATATCTATAATACAGAGGAGAAAGAGCGTATTGTAGATGTCATTTTTCCGCAAATGCAAGGAGAGCGACACAGTGGTGTCTTTTTGCAGCATAAAAAAGTAGGCGATTATGGAATTTATGGGCTATATGAAATCACAATCAAATTTCCGTGGGTGGATACGCTGCAAAATCGGGAAACCATTACACAAATGGAGCTGGTTTGGTCAGACCAAAGACATACAATGGAAGAGATCGGACATATACGGTTTTTGGAATCCGATATCGGCATAGATACCTATACCAGTTATCAGAAAATACAAAGCACCGATACATCCAGTACACTGTCCTTTGTACCAAAGGAAGATATGACACTGACAGGTTTGAAAATTCCATTGGAAGGCTATGAAGATTTATGGAGCATATCCAATGCAGATGGTGAGGCTTTGGTATTCCCTACACATTATACGGCAGGTACGGAGGTACATTTGCAGGTGAAAATGAATATGTCAAGCAGGGACGAACGCAAACATGCTGTCATCAAAATGATGCCATATATACAGATAGAATGTGCAGATGGAACAAAAGTGACCTGTACATTTTCCGATTGGATGCGCTACCAGCCCAAATGGACAACACGTGAAATTTATCGTATATTGTCTATAAAGGGGGTATCTTGATGCGGTGTAATCCAAAAAAGCTCAAATACTGTATGTGCATTTCCGTTCTATTGCTTATTTGTGGGTACCATGCTGGTTCCCTGTGGCTGTTGTTGCGTATGGTGGCATATATTCTTTTGCTATGGTGCATCCAGCAACTACCGAAGCAAAGACTCAATCGCTTCCTTTTTGTATTGGGGATTGGTGCAGTGGCGCTATGTGTATTTGGATATTTTACATTAAAAAGTCATATTATTTGGGTATGGGGGCTAGAGGTTCTGGCACATATGATGGATATGTTTGTACTGTATGGCTTGGCAACATGGATCTTACATGCAACAGAGCAACAAGAAGTGAAAGTCAATCGAGAGCATTTGCTTGTTTTTTGCGCAGTTGCCGCAGTCGCATGCTGCCTACAGCTGAATATACCTCCACTTGTTACGCTGGTAAAACTTGCAAAGGTCGTCAGTCATATTTATTTTGTATTTGGATTTTGCCCATATCTGTCAACCAAAATGATAGAAGAACAACAGGAGCTGTAAGATAGATGTCTTACAGCTTTTTGCTGGAAAAAGTGTTACAATTTTCAAAAAAGGATTTTATAAAATAATTGTTTTATTACGTGATATGATAGATAGAAAAGAAAGTATACAAACATGAATTTCTAGCATTATATGTTCTAAAATGATTTCGTTCGTTTTGATGTAGATACGGAAAATGCTTTTTTAGAAGAATGATATTCAGCGTCTATATTGGGTAGTATTTTTTTGCTTCGATGTTGCAATGATATGAGAATTTGTTCTTATTTTGAAAAAGTTGCAATTAAGAATTGACAGCAGGACAAAACAGAGTATACTAAAATAGTAAATAACATATGTCGGAAACAGGAGATGTGATATGCCAAGACCGAGAAAGTGCAGAAAAGTCTGCGCAATGCCGAAAAGCAATCGCTTTGGACCACTCAACGGTGAAATTTGTGCAGACCAAATTTGTATGACCGTAGATGAATACGAAACCATACGGCTGATTGATTTAGCAGGATATACCCAAGAGGAGTGTGCGACACAAATGGGTGTTGCTCGTACCACGGTACAAGGGGTATATAATGAAGCACGGCGCAAGGTGGCAGAAACGCTGGTGTACGGCAAGATACTTGTCATAGCAGGCGGAGATTACGATTTGTGCGAAGGGAAAGAGCGTCCCTGCGGCAAAAAGTGTCATGCCATTTGCTGTAAACGAAAACAAATAAAGGAGATGTAAAATATGAGTGAAAATTGTTCCCATGACTGCGGAAGCTGCGGTTCTAATTGCAGCAACCGTAAGCCCGCTGACTTTTTGGTGGCACCAAACCCCAACAGCAGCATCAAAAAGGTAATTGGTATTGTCAGCGGTAAAGGTGGGGTAGGAAAATCCATGGTGACCAGTACGTTGGCTGTTTTGACACAAAGAAAGGGAAAACAGACCGGTATTTTGGACGCCGATATTACAGGGCCTTCCATTCCAAAGGCATTTGGCTTGCAGCAAAAGGCTTATGGCAGTGAACTGGGTATGATGCCATGCAAAACAAAAACAGGCATTGATGTTATGTCCATCAATCTGCTCTTGGATCATGATACAGACCCTGTTGTATGGAGAGGCCCTCTGATTGCAGAAACTGTCAAACAGTTTTGGCGTGATGTGGTATGGCAGGATGAAGAATATCTGTTTATTGATATGCCTCCCGGCACAGGCGATGTTGCCCTGACGGTGTTCCAGTCCATTGCCATTGATGGGATCATCATTGTAACCTCTCCTCAGGAGCTGGTTGGGATGATTGTAGACAAAGCCGTAAAAATGGCAGAAATGATGAATGTACCGATATTGGGTATTGTGGAAAACATGTCCTACTTTGTTTGTCCGGACTGTGGGAAGCAGCACCAGATTTTTGGAGAGAGCCATATTGAAGAAATTGCTGCAAAGCACCATATTCCGGTTGTATGTAAAATGCCGATCAATCCGGAGGTTGCAGCAAGCTGTGACCGTGGGGAAGCCGAAAGCTATGATGGAAAATGGCTCAATGATATGATTGACTTTTTGGAAAAAATGTAATTTTTCTGTATGACTTTGCTCATTTTGGAAACCGTAATCAAGAAAATATTTTTTTGATCAGTGGAGCAGAGCGGCGTTCTATGTGACTGCATGGAACGCCGTTTTTGATATATAGGAGGAAGATATATGGCAAAGACAATTTATGTAAATGGAACGATTTATACAATGCAAAAGCAATCTGTGCAAACAGAAGCGGTACTTGTGGAACATGGAAAAATTATAGATGTAGGCAGCAGAAACAGATTGGAAAAAGAGGCAGAAAAGACCATAGATTTGGATGGATACACCATGCTTCCCGCATTTATAGATGCGCATAGTCATCTAACCGGTGTTGCAAATGGATTTTTACAGGTTGATTTATCGGAGATTCATTCCTTTGCAGATATTTCAGAAAAGATCAAAGATTTCATAAAATGGAATGCAGTTGCAGATGGAAATTGGGTTATTGCAAAGGGATTGAACCATACCGCATTACAGGAAAAACGTATGCCGCAGAGAATTTTTTTGGATGAAATCACAGACAGACATCCGCTTGTGCTCCAGCATGCAAGCGGACATGTGGCAGCATGCAATACCATGGGATTGCGAACATTGGGGATTACGGAGCAAACAGAAAATCCGGCAGGAGGAAAGATTTCTTATGATACCGGCATATTGGAGGAAATGGGCTGGCTGACGTATATGGATCGCTTACCCATGCCTGCAATGTCAGAATTGCTTGCAGCTTTTGAAAAGGCACAGCGTTTGTACGCATCGTATGGCATTACCACTGTGCAAGAAGGATTTTTTGTATCTCAGATACAGGATTTGTATGCTTTGCTGCAACAGCAGGATCGCCTATGGCTGGATGTGGTTGCGTATATGGATTTGAAAAACAGTCCGGAACTGATCCATGCCTTTCCAAAGTCCAAGGGAAAATATCATCAGCACTTCAAGGTAGGTGGTTACAAGGTTTTGCTGGATGGATCACCACAAAGCAAAACGGCATGGATGCTGGAACCCTATACAGATGGATCGGCAGGGTATCCCATGCTCACAGATGAGGCATTGGAACAGCTGATTGTACATGCAGTACAAGAAAAACAACAGCTTTTGATGCATGCAAATGGAGATGCAGCAGCACAACAGTATTTGCGTGTGTATCGTACGGTAAAGGAAAACATGGGTGCAGTGCCACGTCCCATTATGATTCATGCACAGCTGGCACAGCCAAAACAGATTGCACAAATGGCAGAGCTGGGGATTACACCTTCCTTTTTTCCGGCACATGTATATCATTGGGGAGAAACACATATGGAAAATTTAGGCTTGGCACGTGCGCAAAATATCAGCGCCATGCATACTGCCTTGGAATATGGCTTACCCTTTACCATGCATCAGGATTCGCCGGTACTTTTTCCGGATATGATGGAAATGCTCTGGTGTGCTGTGGAAAGACGCACCAAAAATGATATCCTGCTTGGTGGCGCACAAAGATTGACACCATATGAAGCCATCAAAGCAATGACATTGCATGCAGCAATGCAGTATGGGGAAGAAGGGGAAAAGGGAAGCATTGCCAAGGGAAAACATGCGGACTTTGTGATATTGGATCAAGACCCTATGATGCTTTCTCAAAAGGCATTGCGTGAGATACAGGTCTTGGCAACCATCAAAGATGGAGTTGTCATCTATCGTCGCTGAGTGATAGGAAAAAGTATGGTTATTTTTATTGTTTGATAAAACTGTTTTGTATTTCAGCAAGGGAAGTATCGTACGAGTATGATGCAATTCACTTTTCTATGATTGGTGTATATTTTGCGTAAAATAAAAATGTGTTTTCGGATGTTGCGATGGCAGATATGCATATATTATTTGATTGTATTACAGCGATACTTTTTTTCTTCTTTTGCCTACAGATTGTTTGATTTTTTTTAGATTAAAGAAAAAAAGCAGATCTTGTTGCATAACGAGAAGCATCCAATCAAGAGAGAAATTTTCCGGCTTTATGGTTGTAGAAAAAAGAGCGTGCAAATAAATTTTGTATATGCTATCATGCGTATAAAAAATAAGAAAATATTTGCAGAACATAGCAAAAAGCCTCGGTGTACAATCACTGGGGCTTTTTACTATGTCTTGTGATGGCACAAAAAAGATAGCAATGTGTTTTGTTTTCACAGCGAAATGTACAAATATGGATACAATATTGTGTAAAAGAGCATCAGGCAATACAAGCGAAGACCAATCGAAAAAACAGCTGTGCGTTGCAGAGAAAAAGAGAGCTTTGAAAAGATATAAAAAAGGTCTGAATATACTGTAATTTTGGGAAAAAGGATGATTTGTTAGTTTCTAAAATTTACTGTTTTGGCACAATGGTCATTGCTTGGACATAAAGAACTTGTAAAAAAAACATAAATTTTTTGTAAAAAATATATAAATAAATCATAAACAAACCGTAAATAAAATATAAAAAACTAATAAAGAAAATGTTAAAAACAGAGAAATGCTATTGCATATTAAACAGTTTTCTAATAAAATTACAGCAAGTTCTAATCAAATTATACGAAAAGATTGTCTGTGGAAACCGCGGTTCACAGTGCAATCCATACAAAGGACTTATTCTGGCTTCAAACAAACACGATTTTTAGGGAGGGAACAAACACTATGATGGAATTTATTTCAACGCTCCAGGGCATTGTCTGGGGACCTGTGATGCTGGTACTGCTTTTTGGTACACATGTATTCTTGACCATTCGTACAAAAGTAATTCAAAGATATGTTTTCAAAGGAATCAAATTATCCATTACACCGGATAAAGAAGCAGAGGGTGACGTATCCGGTTTTGGTGCATTGGCAACCGCATTGGCGGCAACCATTGGTACAGGGAATATCGTCGGTGTAGCAACCGCAGTTGCAGCCGGTGGCCCTGGTGCAGTATTCTGGGTATGGTTGACTGGATTGTTTGGGATTGCTTCCAAGTATGGTGAAGCGGTACTGGCAATCAAATACAGAGTCAAAGGTGCAGATGGCGCCATGAATGGTGGACCTATGTATGCTTTGGAAAGAGGTATGAAGCAGAAATGGCTCGGCGTTTTGTTTGCACTCTTTGCAGGGATTGCTTGTTTTGGTATCGGTAATGGTACACAAGGGAACTCCATTACTGGTATGGTAAAAAATACATTCGGCATTTCCCCTTATATCTCCGGTGCGATTTTGACTATTGGAACAGGTTTGGTTATCCTTGGCGGGGTAAAATCCATCGCAAAGGTTTGTGAAAAGCTGGTTCCTTTTATGGCTGGTTTCTACATCCTTGGTTGTATTGCAATTATGGTAATCAACCGTGAATATCTGGGGCAGGCATTGAGCCTGATTGTTACCAGTGCATTTACAGGAAATGCTATGGGCGGCGGTTTCGTCGGTGCAACGGTAATGATGGCAATTCGATTTGGTATTGCACGTGGTTTGTTTACGAATGAATCCGGTTTGGGTTCTGCGCCGATTGCCGATGCAGCGGCGATGACAAGAAATCCGGTTCGTCAGGGCTTGATCGCAATGACAGGTGTATTCTGGGATACCATTATTGTATGTGCAATGACAGGTTTGGTACTGGTATCTTCTATTTTGAAAAATCCGGAAGGCATGCAGGGCTTGACCGGCGGCGACCTTTCCTCCGCTGCATTTGCAAGTATCCCCACCATCGGCCCTATCGTATTGACCATCGGGTTGATTACATTTGCTTGGTCCACCATTTTGGGCTGGAGCTACTATGGTGAAAGATGCTGGGTATATTTGATTGGTGAAAAAGCAATTATGCCTTTCCGTATTCTATGGACCATCGTGGTATTTGTAGGTTCCGTTGTCAGCTTGGATTTGGTTTGGGGGATTGCGGACGTACTCAATGCATTGATGGCATTCCCGAACTTGGTTGCTTTGCTTGGCTTGAGTGGCGTGATTGCATCTGAAACTAAGAAATACCTCTATGATGACAATTTGGATGGATGGTCTGATGATGAGGTTCCTGTAGTCAACAGATAATCAAACACAGAATTAAGACAACGCAGCCGGTTATATGGCGTAATATGGTTTATCTGAAAAACAGATTGTGTATGAAAAAGATACATAATCTGTTTTTTAGTGTAAAATATTTCAGTCATTTAATGAAAACTGTAAAATATTTTATTCATTACACGAAAAAAACACTTCGCATTATGTAAAAAAAAGGAATTAAATGTAATTTTATTCCATTTAATTCTGTGAGGTGTACAAATGTCTTTCAAAAATGCCGAAAAACGGTATTTTTTTGTGCAAATAATTGAAAGCTAGATAAAATGGACAGACGATATTTTGTAAGATATGCAATAGCACAGAAAGAAAAGAAAAAAAAGGAAAACGATAAAATATTATAAAAATAATGCAAAAAATAATATGTCTATTGATAAAAATTGTATATTTTTTAAGAAAAGTGAGGGATGATGGGTATGTGTTTCGTAAAAAACTACTTGTAATTTTGCAAAAATACGATAAAATAATAACAGGTTCAGAGATTGGCAGAACGTGATTTCCAGAAAGGGATTTTTTCATTTGTTTTCGTGGGGCGAATCAAAAAATACCTATTAAGAAACAAGTGCCAATATCTGCCAACGCAATAATCTTTTTTTTTCAAGACTTCATTCAAATAATGGGAGGGAAAAAACTATGATGGACGTAATTTCTAAAATGCAAGGTATTGTCTGGGGTCCGGTTATGCTTCTTTTGCTGTTTGGTACCCATGTATTTTTGACAATACGTACAAAAGTAATCCAAAGATACATCTTTAAGGGTATCAAGCTTTCTGTAACTCCTGATAAGGAAGCGGCAGGTGACGTATCCGGTTTTGGCGCATTGGCCACTGCACTGGCTGCGACAATCGGTACTGGTAATATCGTCGGTGTTGCAACAGCGATTGCAGCCGGTGGTCCTGGTGCGGTATTCTGGGTTTGGCTGACAGGCTGCTTCGGTATCGCAACAAAATACGGTGAAGCGGTTCTGGCAATCAAATACAGAGTAAAAGGGAAAGACGGCGGTATGATCGGTGGTCCCATGTACGCTCTGGAAAGAGGTATGAAACAGAAATGGCTCGGGGTATTGTTTGCTCTGTTTGCAGGTCTTGCCTGCTTTGGTATCGGTAATGGTACACAAGGCAATGCGATTACAGGTATGGTAAAGAATACATTTGGCGTTTCTCCTTATATCAGCGGTATTATATTGACAATCATTACTGGTTTGGTTATTCTGGGCGGCGTTAAGTCTATCGCAAAAGTTTGTGAAAAACTGGTTCCTTTTATGGCTGGTTTCTACATCCTTGGTTGTATCATCATTCTGTTCCTCAATGGTCATTATGTATTGGATGCATTGAAGCTGATTGTTTCCAGCGCATTTACACCGAGAGCGGCAGGTGGCGGTTTTATTGGTTCCACAGCAATGCTGGCAATTCGTTTTGGTATTGCACGTGGTTTGTTCACAAATGAATCCGGTTTGGGCTCCGCTCCAATCGTTGACGCAGCAGCTGTAACAAGAAACCCCGTTCGTCAGGGTCTGATCGCTATGACAGGTGTATTCTGGGATACCGTAGTTGTATGTGCTTTGACAGGTTTGGTACTGGTATCTTCTGTTTTGAAAGATCCAG
This sequence comes from Anaerotignum sp., assembly GCA_020024265.1. Taxonomy (GTDB): domain Bacteria; phylum Bacillota; class Clostridia; order Lachnospirales; family Anaerotignaceae; genus Anaerotignum. The sequence goes on from JAHHTW010000016.1 coordinate 30,710, forward strand.
AAGGTATGGCTGGTCTGTCCGGTGGTGACCTTTCTTCTGCAGCATTTGCAAACATTCCTGTAATTGGTCCAATTGTATTGACCATTGGCTTGATTACATTCGCATGGTCCACCATTTTGGGCTGGAGCTACTATGGTGAAAGATGTTGGGTATATTTGGTAGGGCAGAAAGCAATTATGCCTTTCCGTATTGCTTGGACAATTATGGTATTTGTAGGTTCTGTTGTAAGCTTGGATGTTATCTGGGGTATCGCAGACGTATTGAATGCTTCTATGGCATTCCCGAACTTGGTTTCTTTGCTTGGTTTGAGTGGTGTTATCGCAGCCGAAACAAAGAAATATCTGTTCGACGACAATATGGATGCTTGGTCTGATGATGAAATTCCTACTGTTGACAAATAAGAATTAAAGCATATTCCACGAATTGTAAATATGGTACATAAAAGAAGCTCTGCAATGGAGAAATCTGTTGCAGAGCTTTTTTATATCATCAAATGATATCCTGAGTTCTTGAGGATGTCAGTAAAAAACCTCCTGATGCTGTTTGTAAGCACGGGAGGTTTTTGTATTGTTTGTTATATCTGATTTGAAGATGGAAATGGGATATGCTATTGCTACGGAAATATAGAACCAATTGAAATACCCAAAATCAAAATTGTGAATCAGAGCAATTTTTTGAGAAGGACATCCAAGATGTATGACAATATTTTCAGCGATATTTTGCAAGAATTTTATTCATATGTGAATGTGTATATCCATAGATGGACGGTATCAAAGACATAGATGGTCAAAAAACTTATTGCCCATTGAATTTATAGGAATTGTGGGGTGTGGAATATCATGGAGATGCAAACAACAAACCGAAAAAACATCTATACACAATATATAGAGAGATAAATATAGACAACTGTATATATGCTGCATAACAAAATGATTATGAATGGAGTCATAAATAAATTGCATATACAGTATATACAAGCATGTACATGGTATAAAGACAAAAAATATTTCTGTAAAAATAAACAGTGTTAGAGAAAGTACAAAGCAATAATTTGTTTCTATTTTAGAATACTGAATTGGAAATAAAATCAAATCAAGGAATGTTAAGTAAAAATTCTACAGAAACTTACTGAAAAATACAAAAAAATCTCTAGTGAATTTGTCGAATTACATTGAATTTTGTTCCAAATTTGGATATAATATAATAGTAAAATATGTCTGGAATTGATATACAATTTTTTGTTTGTACGGTTTTATATGTTGAGGAACCATATCTATACAGGAACAAAATGGTATAGTGTGTGCTGTCTGCGTACAGATTGTATGTATAAATAGAAGGTTGATGTTCTTCTGATACGAAATATCTTTGTGCTGATGTGGAGGGGAATGTATGAATTACGTGAATAATAACGCAATGCTGCTGTCACAAAAAATGCTGGATTTTTTATGGAAAAAACAGGAGGTTGGCTCTCATAATATTTCCAATGCAGAAACACCCGGTTTTCAAAGCAGCTATGTTACATTTGAAGATGAGTTGAAAAAAAGAATCGGCAGGACAAAAGGGAAAACAGCTTCAGAAATCAGAGAAGCGATTCTTTCATCAAAAGCACAAGTGCATTTGACAGAAAATGAAAGTGTCCATTCCAATGGGAATAATGTCAATTTGGATGTAGAAAGTGTCGAGGTTGCAAAAGCTGCGTTGCAGTATCAATATATGCTCAAAAGTTTTAATGATGATTACAGCAGACTCAGGACAGTGATCAAAGGATGATTTTGATACGCAATATGGTATAAAGGAGGAATGGAAATGGCATTTTTGAATGCAATGAACATCAGCGCTTCCGGGATGACAGCACAAAGAATGCGACTGGATATTGCTGCGGATAATATTACCAATGTCAATACAACAAGAACGGAAAATGGTGAGCCATACAGAAGAAAAATGGTGGTTTTTGAATCCATTGAAAACACAAACTTTGGAAGTGTATTGCAGAGCAAAATGGCACGCAGAGGTAAGGGGAATGCCAATGGCGGCGGTGTACGTGTGACAGAAATTATAGAAGATAACAGAGATTTGAAATCTGTATATGATCCAACGCATCCGGATGCAGATGAAAATGGGTATGTACAGATGCCAAATGTCGATCTATTAAAAGAAACCATTGACAGTATGTCCGCAAGCCGTGCATATGATGCAAATTTGACAGTATTTAATACAATAAAAACAATGGCAAGCAAGGCGTTGGAGATTGGAAGACAGTAACATATGGATGTTCTGTTTGAGTGACAATAAGGGAGTGTATAACGATGAAGATTTCCGCAATGCAGGAGTTTTCTCCTTTAAAATTATCTTGGGAAAATCAAAATGAAGAACAGAAAGGTGTTGCAGTGCCCTTTGGGCAAATTTTTCAAAATGCAATACAGGATGTTGCAGAAAATGAAAAAACACTTGAGGAAAGCCAATATATGCTATCCGTTGGAGAAATTGATGATGCACATACGGTTCCCATTGCAGCAGCAAATGCGCAGCTCTCTGTGGATTTGATGCTACAACTGCGCAACAAAGCGGTGGAATCCTATAATGAATTGATGCGTATTGCTTTGTAAGCACAAATAACAGCTGTGTGATATACATGGCATTTGTTTGATGAATGATGTGGAAAGGGATTTTATAGTGAAAGAACGGATTGAGGCTATTCGTACAAAAATAACAGAAGCAACGAAGGGCTTAAGTGCAAAAACGAAAAAAATCATTCTTATAGGCATTGCAGCATCATTGCTTGCCTCAATAGGAATTGCGGTATGGCTCAATAATCGCCCTTATGAAATGTTGTTTTCTGATTTGACAAATGAAGAAGCAAGTGAAATCATGGGCAAGCTGCAAGAACAGGGCGTAGATTACAAGTACGAAACAACCGGTACCATATTGGTTCCGGAGAATCAGGCAGAACAGCTCAAGGCACAACTGGTATATGAAGGGTATCCCAAAAGTGGTTTTACCTATGATTATTATTTGTCTAACATTGATTTAACAACATCTGAAAGTGAAAAGGAACAATATAAATTGATGGATCTTCAAGAAAGCTTGCGCTCTACCATTGCGTTGTTCCCCAATGTGAAAGATGTAAATGTTCTGGTTTCTTTGGCAAAGGATAAAAAATATGTTCTGGATACAGAGGAGGAGAAAAAAGCAAGCGCATCTGTAACAGTGACAACCGAAAACAAAGAACCTTTAGAAGAAGAAACGGTAAAAGCAATCCAGCGTCTGGTATCCAAGAGTACGCCGGATATGGAGTTTAGCAACGTTGTAGTCATCTGTAATGGTAAGGATGTCAGCATTACGGAAGAAAGATCACAGGTGGATTCCAACGAATTGAAATTTCAGATTGAGCAAGCCATTGACGAGAAAATTCGTGAAAAGGTAATGACCGTACTCTTACCTATTTATGGGGAAGAACATGTAGAGGTATCTGTACATAGTGAAGTGGATATCAACAAAAAACTCAGAGAAATGATCAATTATTCCGCTGAAGATCCACAAACCAATACCGGTGTGATTTCTGCACAGAATGCAACACAGGAAGTATCCAAAGACAGAGAAAATCAGGGTGGTGTTCCGGGTGCGGAAACCAATGCTGATATTCCAATTTATACCAGAATCAATACAGACGGTACAGAATCCTACATATTGAGCGATGGCAGCGTGCAGTATCTGGTAGACCAAATCAAGGAGCAGGAACAAATTGATACCAATACGCTGAAGGATCTGACCATTGCCGTAATCATTGACGGAAGAAATACAGGCGGAATCTCAAGAGCGAACCTCTCCTCTTTGGTAGCAAAGGCGGCAGGCATTGCTCCGGATCAGCAAAATGACAAAATAGAAATCGTAACAGCACCATTCTATTCCGATAAAACAGAACCGATTACAGATGATAAGCCGAAGATGACACAGGATGAAATTCGTCAAATCTTGTTATGGGTTATTGTTGCAGGTGTTGCATTGTTATTCCTGCTACTGATACTGCTGATACTGCTTAAGAGAAGAAGAAAAAGACGTGAACGCTTTGAGCAGAGCATGCAACAGCAGGCGTTACAGGCAGCAAACAGAATACCAAACGCAGCTATACCAACAGCAATGTCGCAGGAAAGTATGGATCAGGTCAACAATCTGGATATGGTTGCGGATCTTTTGGATATTAAGAATGAACGCAGTATGGAATTGAAGAATAAGATTCGTGAGATGACGGAAGAAAGTCCGGAAATTTCGGCACAGACATTGAAAATGTGGCTGAGAGGAGGTAAGCAGTAATGGAAGAAAGTATGTTGACGCCCGAACAAAAGGCGGCTGCTGTGATTATCTCAATGGGAACGGATAAAGCTTCCCAGCTATATAAATATCTCAGTGAAGAAGATATTGAAATATTGACCGTGGAAATTGCCAAAATGCGGCATCTCTCGCAAGAAGAAACAGAAAGTGTTTTGGATGAGTTTTACAAAGAATGTATGACACAAAAGGTGGTAACAGAAGGCGGTTTGGATTATGCAAGAAGCATTTTGGAAAAAGCCTTCGGTCAGCAGACAGCAACCGTGTTATTGGAAAAAGTGGCAAAATCACTGAAAACCATGCCCTTTTCCTTCGTGCGCAAGCTGGACAGCAAAAACTTGTTTTCCATACTCCAGCACGAACGTCCGCAGACCATTGCATTGGTATTGTCCTATGCAAATCCCGGACAGGCAGCCGATGTCATTGTTTCTTTGCCAAAAATCAAGCAGCTGCATGTAGTAGAAGCCATTGCGAAAATGGACAGCGCTTCTCCGGAAGCAATCAAAATTATAGAAATGGAAATCGAGAAGAAGTTTTCCTCTGTGCTTACCACAGATTTTACAAAAGCAGGCGGTATCGATTATATCGCAGAGGTTATCAACTACATGGATCGCAGCAACGAAAAATATATCTTCGACGAACTGGTGGAAAAGGATGCAAAGCTTACCGAGGAAATCAGAAAACGTATGTTTGTATTCGAAGACATTACAGTTATGGACAACCGTTCCATTCAGCGCTTCCTGCGTGACTGTGATCCCAAGGATATCGTATTGGCACTCAAGGGCGCAAATGCGGAAGTTGCCAATCTCATATTCTCCAATATGTCTACACGTATGGCAGAATCCATCAAGAGCGATTTGGAGGTTACCGTCAACGTGCGTATCAAAGACGTGGAAGAAGCGCAGCAGAGAATTGTGGGTGTCATCAGGCAGCTTGAGGAAGCTGGCGAATTAGTCGTCATGAAGGGCGGAAAGGATGATATCATTGCCTAATCTGTTGAAAAGACAGGAACAGGGGGCCTCTGTGGAAAATTATCTGTTCCAAAATGAATATGATCCGGCACAGCTTTTGGAGGAACGATTGCAGGTGCTTGCACAAAAGAAGCAACAAGAAGCATTGGAGCATGCAGCGGCAGAACATACAGAAAATGCCGAGGACAAGCACAACCCCACACATTCTTTGCAGGAGATTGCAGCAGAACGCAAAAAACTGCATGAGGAAGCAGAACGCCTCCACAAACAATGGCAGGAGGAAGAAGCGGCACACATAGAGCATTTGCGGCAAATGCAAGAACAAACGCAAAAAGAAACACAGGAGCTTTTGGACAAAGCACAGCATGATGCAGAAATCATACGGCAAGAAGCACAAAACCAAGGTTATGCAGATGGCTATGCCAAAGGAGAAGCAGAAGCAAAAGCAGACATTATACAAACAGTTGGCGTAAAGAGCCATGAATTTATGGAACAGATTGCAGACGAAATCCGCCAACTGTCTGTAGAAAAAGACGAAATCATTTCCACCTACAAGGATGAGTTGAAAAATTTAGCCATTGCGGTAGCGGAAAAGGTGATTCAGGTAAGTCTGAAATCCAGTGGTGAAATTGTGGAAAGAATGATATTATCCGCAACCGAACGCTTGAAGGCAAAAGAATGGGTGAAGGTTTATATTTCCAAAACAGATGCGGAAATGATGATAGAAGCAGATCGTGACATTGTAAAAATACTATCCCATTTGTCAGATCATATCCGTGTGGTTGCAATGGAGAATGAAAAACAGGGAACTTGTATTTTGGAATTCCCTGACGAAATTATGGATGCAAGTGTCGATACCCAGATGGAAAATATCAAGGAGATTTTGAATCACTTCGGAAGATAGTGAGGGGATTGTTACGTATAAAAATATGATCAACACGATCAAACAAACGGAAACCATCAGTCGTATCGGCAAGATTGAAAACATTGTCGGTATGACGATGGAGGCTTCTGGCGGCAAAGCGGGTATCGGGGATATCAGCAGCATTTACAGCCAGAACAATAAGGGGCGTGTACTGGCAGAGGTGGTTGGCTTTAAGGATGATAAAGTCCTTTTGATGCCATATGAAAGTACGGATGGCATTATGGCAGGCAGCTTTGTACGCAATACGGGCCAAAGACTGAAGATACCTGTTGGAGATTTTTTGCAGGGGCGTATCATCAGCGCAATGGGTGAGCCGATTGATGGTTTGGGCGCATTTGAAACCAAGGAGTATTATGCAGTGACAAACAGCTATATCAATCCCTTGGCACGTCCTCCCATTCGTGAAAAAATGGACTTTGGCATCAAAGCGTTGGATGGTATGTTGACCATCGGCAAGGGGCAAAGAGTGGGTATCTTTGCCGGCAGTGGTGTCGGGAAGAGTACACTGCTTGGTATGATTGCAAAAAATGTCAAGGCGGATATCAATGTCATCGCTCTGGTGGGTGAACGTGGCAGAGAAGTATTGGAATTTGTGGAGAAGGATTTGGGGCCGGAAGGCTTGGCACGTTCTATCTTGGTGGTGGCAACTTCTGATCAGTCACCTATGCTGCGTATGAAATGCCCCATTGTTGCAACAGCGATTGCAGAGTATTTCAGAGATCAGGGAAAAGATGTTCTATTGATGATGGACTCCTTGACACGTTTTGCAATGGCACAAAGAGAAATTGGACTTGCCATTGGCGAGCCGCCAATCGCAAGAGGCTATACGCCTTCTATATATTCAGAATTGCCAAAGCTGTTGGAGCGAAGCGGTAATTTTGAGAGGGGATCTATTACCGGTATTTATACCGTGCTGGTAGAAGGGGATGATACCAATGAACCGATTGCAGATACGGTGCGAGGAATTTTAGATGGGCATATTGTGCTCTCCAGAAAGCTGGCAAACAGCAATCATTTTCCGGCAATAGATATCAATGCAAGTATTTCCCGTTTGATGTCTACGGTTGCACCAGAGGAGCATTTACACCTCGCAAGCAGATGCAGAGATATTTTGAGTCTGTATAACAAAAATGAAGATTTGATTTCCATTGGTGCATATAAGTCCGGTACAAATCCAAGGTTAGACGATGCAATTCGCAGAATTGATAAGCTCAATGCATTTTTGATGCAAGGCATTCATGAAGTATTTACTTATGATCAAGTCATAGAACAGATGCGTGAGATCTTGATGTAATCGAAGAATGAAAGGGGCTTTGACATGAAGAAATTTTCATTTCAGCTGGAACCGGTGCTGCAATACAAAAGCGATATATTGGAAATGAAACGCAATGAACACAGCCACGCTTTGAAAGCAGTCGTGGATCAAGAAACATATATTGATCAATTGGAAAATGAAAAAAAATCTTTTCTTTTGGAATTTAATGAGAAAAAACGTGGTTTTATGACCATTATGGAAGCAAGTATCTACGAAAGCTACTTGCAAAGACAAAATGCGATCATCAAAAAAGAAAATACAATACTTCAAGAATTGCAAAATGTTGAGCAGGAAAAAAGAAATATCATGATCGAAGCAAAGCGGGAGAAAATGTCCATTGAAAAACTCAAAGAAATTCAAGTAGGACAATACAAACAGGCAATGCAGAAGGAAACAGAGCTTTTTATAGAAGAATTTGTATCCAATGCAAGAACACGTGCGCAGCAAGCAAGACGTTAATATATCATGCAAGCATACAAAAGCGTGTAATCGGTTGCCGTCTGTTCCTTGTCCGAAGGATGGCAACCATTACCATATATCATCAAGCAATGCTTGATCAAAAAACAAAGAAAAAAGAAAGGAGTGATGATTTGGATATCAACCAAACCATGATGATGTTTTTTCAGGCGGCGCAAAGCAGCAATGCTGCATCTTTGACAGGTAGGAAAGGCAACAAAGAGAGCTTTGAATCCCTGCTCAATCAAAAAGCCAATGAAAAAGATGCACCATCGAAAGCAGAACAAACAACGAACAAAAAACCGGAAGATTTGAAAAACAATGGCACGGACAAGGAGTCTGTAACAGATCAGAAGGACACAGAAAGTTTGTTGCCGGAAAATGTGCCGGAGGACTTTGTTGCAGAAAATGATTTGGGCAACAGTGAATTGCTGGCAGCAATGCTTTTGCATCACAACGATTGGACAGCAGCGCTGCAAAGCCTGCAAACACCGAATGAAGTGCCTACAGAAGTCGTTGTCGCAGCGCCGGTACAAACAGTTGCAGCAGAAGAAGGCACTGTGGGAAAACAGCCTGCGTTGGTACAGACAGAAAACAGCACAACCACACAAAATACAGATGCAGAAGCTGTTGTGCCTAAGGCTACAGAGGCTGTAAAACAGCCAAAAGCCCATACAGCTGAGGAACAGCCCCAATTGGTATCCGAGCAGAAGGTTGTCAAAGAAGCATTGCAGGCATTGCAGGCAGATCATACTGTGGTGCAAAAGAAAGCCGTAGAACCGAGAAAACATGTGGTGATACAAGATGGCGCAGAGCAGACACAGGATGAAATACCCAAGGAAATTGTTATGGAAAGCAAGCCTCTGACGCCTGTGGAGGAGATGCGCTATGTCAAAGTGGCAGATGTGGTGTCTGTGGAAAAGGGAGATGTTGCAGAGCAGCTGGCGGATCAAATTCTGATGAAAAAACAGAATGTATTTGAATTGCAGCTTGATCCGATGCACTTGGGTAAAATTCAGGTGAAAGTATCCTTTGAACATGGGGAAACCACCGTATCCATTCTTTGCGCAAGCCAAAAAGCAATGGAAGTATTGTCAGATAACAAAGCATCTTTGATTGGACTTTTGGAAAACCGTATGGGACAGGCAGCAAATGTGCAGGTACATACACAGGAGGAGCAGGATCTGTTTTTCCAGCATGACCAACAGAACAACAACAAACAGGAACAAAGACAGGAGGATACGCACCAGCAAAAGCAGCGGCAGGATGAGGATACCAATAGCTTCTTACAGCAGCTGCGCTTAGGATTGGCATAACACACAGAAGGGAGGAATTTATTTGAATACATCTACAGATGCAATCACAAGATCATCTTCCGTACAGACAACAAAAGTCGCAACAAAGAAAAAAGATCCTACAGAGATGAGCATGCAGACATTTTTACAATTAATGGTTGCACAGATGCAAAATCAGGATCCCATGAACCCTACCAGTCAGGATACGTACATGGTACAGATGGCACAGATGGCTTCTTTGCAGGCAATGACAAAGATGAGCGAAGTGACTATGATGACATATGGTGCATCTTTGGCAGGCAAAGAGGTGACTGTGGGTGAAGTAGACCCAAAAGGGGAAATGAAGGAAATCGTCGGTACCGTAACCGGTGTGACCTTCTATGAAGGTCAGACCATCTTATATGTAGATGGGAAACCGTATTCCATGGATCAGCTGTTGGCTGTCGGTAAACTGCCGCCTCCACCAACAAAGCCCGAAGAAAAACCGAATCCAAATCCCGATGGGACACAGAAGCCGGATGCTGTAGAGCCGGAAAAGACCACTGAGGTATAAGCATTTCCAAAGGAATGTCATGAAGGAGGTGTTATGTTGATTGAGAACATCAATGATTTGAAGCTGCGGCAGCTGCAACCAAAGCCATTTCATGTAGCATCCAATCAAAAAACGGTCAATCAGCCACAAAGCACCTTTGAACAGCTTTTGCAGGAAAAATTGCAGGGAAAAGAGTCGTTGCAGTTTTCCAAGCATTCCAAAGAACGCATTGTACAGCGGGGCATCGAGATGACAGAGGAACTGCTGGGCAGAATGAATGAAGCGGCAACAAGTGCGAAGCAAAAGGGCGCAAAGGATGTTGTAATGATTGATAAAGAGGCGGTATTTATTGTAAGTATTCCAAACAATACCGTAATTACAGCAATGAATGGAAATGAAATGAAACAGAATATTTTTACAAAGATAGATGGCGCAGTGCTGATATAATTGCTGGACCGATCAGGAGGCAAAAGTGACTGTCTGAAGTACAGTCCACAGCACAACGCTCTGCAGGAGAGGAGAAATAAAATGCTTAGATCAATGTTTTCCGGGGTATCCGGTCTACGTGCACATCAGAATAAAATGGACGTTATTGGTAACAACATTGCAAATGTCAATACCGCAGGCTTCAAAGGCGCACGTGCAACATTTATGGATTCCATTTATCAGTCTGTACGTAACTCCAGTTCCGGTAACAATGTATACGGCGGTACCAATGCCAGTCAGATGGGTTATGGTTCCCAGCTTGCGTCGGTAGACGTAAACCATACAACAGGCAGCTACGAACCGACAGGCTATGGTACAGACTGTATGATCAATGGTGGCGGATATTTTTTGGTTGGCCAGAAAAATATCGCCGGTATTGTCAATGGTGAGCAGGATAGCCAAGCAAGTACATTGAAGCTGACAAGAGTGGGTAAATTCACTGTAGATGGTGATGGATATTTGGTAGACGCAAACGGGAATGTGGTATATGGTTTTCTGTCTATTCCCGCAGCAAACGGCGGTAATAATGAAGCAAATGAAGCATTGACAGGTACCACACCGTGGGCTGCAAACTACGATCAGCTGATGCCTCTGCGTGTGCCTGTAAAGAGAGATGATGGTAAGTTTGTCGTAGAATATGGTGCAGATACCACGCCCATGAACTTAAACAACATTTCCATTGATGAAGGAGGCGTAATCTCTGGTATCGGTGAAGATGGTACTGTTTATAAATTTGGTCAGTTGGGTATTGCCAATGTACCAAACCCCAACGGTTTGGAAAATCAGGGTCAGTCCTACTACAAAGCCATCAATAACACAGGCTATGTACGTGGCTATGCACCGGGCGCTGGTACAACCGGTAAGCTGGTTTCCAACTGCTTGGAAATGTCTAATGTAGATTTGGCAACAGAGTTTTCCAATATGATTACCACACAGAGAGGGTTCCAAGCCTGCTCGAAAATGATTACAGTTTCTGATGAAATGTTACAGGAATTGGTTAACATGAAACGGTAAAATGTGGTATAATAGAAAAACCGACTGACAGAAAACGACAAAGTATGATATCATACACGAATAGGGTGCATGATGTACGCTATTCGTGTATATTCATCATAGCAGTACAATGGAAATGTCAATGTAGCGTGTAAGGTAGGGGTAAAGAAAGGAAGGTATGGCATGATTAAATTAACAAAGCTCAATCGAGATGAATTTATCATCAATTCCAATCATATTGAATGTATCGAAATGATACCGGAATCCAAAGTGATTATGACGAACAAAGATTTTTATATTGTACGAGAAAGTGTAGATGAAATCATTGATCGTGTCATTGAGTATAATGCAAAGATTTATAATATGCACCAGAAAATCAATGTTGTCAACAATAATGACTAAGGGCAGAGGGTGTACATAATATGGATATAACAACGATCATAGGGGTTATACTGGGAACAGTATTAATTATGTTTGGTATTGTTTTTGTTCCGCCAATGGGATTTAATTTTAAGCAGATTATCAACTTCTTGGATCCTACCAGTGCGTTGATTGTTATTGGTGGTACGATTTCAGCAGTGATTGCAAGTTATCCGGTGAGTATGTTGAAAAACATTCCGGTACACATCAAAATTATGATGCAGGGGAACAAATACAATCCGCTGGACTATATTGATCTTCTGGTTGAATTTTCACAGATTGCCAGAAAAAATGGTCTGCTCGCATTGGAAGAAAAAGCAAATCAGCAGACAGATCCTTTCTTGAAGCAGAGCATCATGCTGATTGTAGATGCGACAGACTCTGAGAAAATCAGAACGATGCTGAACAACGATTTGGATTATTTGGCAGAACGTCACGCAGAAGGTGTTGGCTTGTATGAAAAAGCAGCAGCTTGTGCACCTGCATTTGGTATGATCGGTACATTGGTAGGCTTGATCAATATGCTACGTGGTATGGATATGGAAAGTGGAGGCGGTTCCATTGGGAAGGATATGTCTGTTGCTTTGATTACCACATTCTATGGTGTTTTGATGGCAAATTTGATCTTTGCACCAATTGCAAAGAAATTAACCATAAGAAACGATGATGAGTATTTGTGTAAACAAATTATCATAGAAGGTGTGTTATCCATACAATCCGGTGAAAACCCGAAGTTTATGAAGGAAAAACTCATTTCCTATTTGGCACAGAAGGACAGAGATGTTGCTCTTGGTGAAGAGGGTGCCGGGGGAGGAAGAAAAAAAGGGAAAAAATAATCATCACTGATTTCAAAACTCCAGTAGCGTTTGGTGGCAATACCGAATTTTGAATCAAAATTACAGATTTGAAGTTTGAGCTATGTGCAATTGTTTATACCTTATTTGCTGATGAAATCAGCATTTTATATAGGGATAAAAGCAAATAGGAAATAGGATGTGTTTGTATGGCAGGAAAAAAGAAAAAGCACCAGGAGGGCGGTGCGAACTGGATGGATACATATGGGGATATGGTAACATTGTTGCTTTGCTTTTTTGTGTTGCTGTATTCTATGTCCACTGTGAGTCAGGAAAAATGGGAAATTCTGGTAAAAAGTTTAAATCCGGATGGTCAGCACTCCTCTCAGATTGTAATAGGAGAACAACAAAATACATATACAGAGCCTGTGGAGGGTGGAGCTGAGTTAGAAGAAAAGCCGGATGATTTCGATAACTTATATTATCAGCTTTCCGCCTATGTAGAATCAAATCAACTGCAAGCCGATATTGAATTGTCACGTGGAGATGGCTTTACATTTATTACGTTTCGGGATAATGTATTTTTTGATGGAGATAGTTATATTTTGAAAGAAGAAGGAAAGGCTGTACTAGACGAGTTTTGCAAAGCATTGCAAGATACACGAGATTCTATACAAGAACTACAGGTACTTGGGCATACTTCACAGGCAAGCCCTTATGTGGCGAATGAGCCTGTGAGTGATCGCTTTTTGGCATCAGACAGAGCAACAACAGTATTGCTCTATATTCAGCAAAAGAATATATTGGATCCGTCCAAGCTGATTGCAACCGGTTTTGGTCAACATCGTCCCATCAGCTCTTTCAATACAAGAGAAGAACGAGCAAGAAACAGACGTGTTGAAATTTTAATTACGAAAACAGACAGTGTTATGAAAACGCTGGAACAATATTATGAAGAAGCCAATATTATAAATCCTGAAAGCTGATAGGAAACAATTTGGTTTCAGATACAGGGTTTGTTGTTTTATGTTACAAATGCAAAAAAAAGAGAGGGGGGGAGTACCATAAATGCCTGAAATATTATCGCAAAGTCAGATTGATGCGTTGATCAATTCAATGACAAGTGGAGATGCCACAGCAGAAGTAGAAACAAAAAAGGAAAATACCTATAAAAAATATGACTTCTACAGCCCCAAAAAATTTACAAAAGATAAGCTGAAGATGCTCAGCAGCATATATGAAAACTATGCTAGGCTTTGTTCTTCTCGCATCAACAGTCTGGTACGTGTATCCAGTCAAATTGAAGTGATTGATGTAGAAGAACAGCGTTACTATGAATTTAGTAATGCGCTGAATGAAAATGATGTATTGACACTCATCAATGTTACAATGCCCGATGGTAGTATCAATGGACCTGTTCTCTTATATGCATCGAACCAGCTGCTTTTATGTATGATGGATCGTATGTTGGGTGGTACAGGGGAAGATTCACAGCATGTTTCGACATCGTATACATATACCGATATAGAACTTTCTTTATATCGCTATATTGTGAAATACTGGATATCTGTGATGAAGGATGGATGGTCAAATTATTTGGAACTGTATTTCAATCTGGATAAGATAGAAACGAATCCGGGTATGATGCAGAGAATTGGTTTTGACGAAACCGTTGTCATCGTTGTTATGAATGTAGATATTGCTGGGGTTTCTGGAAAAATCAACATTTGCTTGCCGGGGAGCTTTTTAACCAATGTATTCAAATGTTTGGAAGAACATGAGGAAAAAGCTGGACAGGAGAATGAAGTAGTCCAAAATATTATGGAAGGGATCAAAGAAACTTCTATGGAAATCAAGGCAGAGCTTGGCAGCTCAAAGCTATTGTTGCGTGATTTATTTGGACTTCAGGTAGGCGATGTGATCAATTTGAATAAATCAAAGGATTCTGAGGTTTATCTGTATGTTGAAGGAGAGCCATGGTTCAAGGGAGAGCTTGGCAAGAGCAATAAAAACATGGCAGTCAAAATCAATGAGATATGTGAGAAACTGTAGAATTCGGCACAAGGAGAATAGCAGATATGAGTTTAACAAAATTTACATCTATAGAAATAGATGCCATAGGAGAAATCCTGAATATCAGCTTGGGCGCTTCCGCAACAGCCATTTCTACGATGCTTGGAAAGCGTGTGGATATTACAACACCTCACGTGGAGGTTGTAACATTTGATAATTTTGAATACGCAGAAATGGAACCCGCTGTTGGTGTAGAGATTACATATGTAACCGGCTTAAGCGGCAGCAACATTATGTTGCTCAAAAGACACGATGTAAAAGTAATTGTCGAACTGCTGATGGGAATGGATATTCCGGAAGAAGAATTTGTTCTGGATGAAATGAATATGAGTGCCGTTTGTGAGGTTATGAACCAGATGATGGGAGCATCCTCTACTGCACTGTCAGAGTTTTTGGGTGAAGTGGTAAACATTTCAACACCGGTATCCTTTGAAATTGGTGAACCGGAAGCATTTAAGAAAAAATGCTTTGAAGATCGTGAGGAAATGGTTGTTGTTAATTTTCATTTGAAAATTGATGATTTGGTAGAAAGCAGATTTATGAATCTGATGTCTGTGGACTTGGCAAAACGATTGGTTTCTGTATTTGGACTGGGTGATGCAGAAGATCATGCAGATGAAACACCTGCACCTGCGCCAGCACCGGAGGCGGCATCCAACAAAACGCTGAGTCAGGCGGAAATCGAGG
>JAHHTW010000017.1 GCA_020024265.1 Anaerotignum sp.
GAACGGCTTTTTGTGCAATTTTCATCATAAAAATCATGTACTACGGACTATTCCTCGAAAAAGGAATGATTGGAAGTCACATTCGGTTCGTGCGGCATTGTGCACGCCTAACTCCTAAGCGTGGGGTCGGAGGTTCAAATCCTCTCGTGGACGCCAGAATACAATGCCGGAAAGCCTTGATTTTACTTGGTTTTCCGGCTTTTCTTATATCCAATGCACACCACAAAATTCGAACTTGTAACAAATCCTGCTCATTTCCCAGCTAAGACAAAAAGTATGTGTGCTCCATACCATTATGACAAAGCCGACACAACGCAGTCGTTTGGATTTTATTCCAGACGGCTTTTTTCCATTGGCAGCGAAAGAGGCATGATCAAATCCCACAGTGCAATTGGGAGGCAATCAAAAAGTTTATGGCAAAAAAACATCCAGTATGAAGGTAGAAGCTGTTTGATTTGTCAGCCAAACAAAATGATGGGCTACTCCAATGCTTTCTTTAAGTCCAAAACAAATTGTTTCTGTTGTTTTTTCAGGTAAGATTTTACAAATGGCTTCATAAACCACTTTTTTGGTATGATATTTTCTGTAAAATCTATTTGCGTTTCGGTTTCTTTGGGCGTAAAAATACCAATCCAATGCCCTTTCATATTACGATTTTCCATATCAAACTCCCAGCGCTTATATGGCTCTACCATTGTAACGGTAAAAGTTGTGGCATATCCCTCTTTGGTATATTCGATAAATTTGCTTTCATTTACGATTTCTGTTTTGCTTAAATCGCTTCTCCATGTATGATATTGCGCAATATCCACCACAGTTTCCCAAACTTTATGAATATCACAAGAAATCCGCTCTTTTCTGTTTGCAGTAACCATGTTTTTCCTTCCTTTCCCTTTTTCATGGATAGAACTATTTCGATTATACTTTGGACACACAGAAAAAGCAATCATAGCCCACGAAGCAGGTGGAAAACGATCCGAGTGAAAAGGTGTAAAAAGCATCCTTACCCAATCCGCTCCTGCTTTTCGTTGGACGTAAGCACCGCCCTTTCATCTGCATGGAACAGACAATCGTACTATGTGAACCGCAAGCCATGCAGCAATGTTTGATGCAGGCTGGTCTGATATTCTGCCAAACATTTTGGACAAAGAACGATGGGCAATGGCATATCAATTTCTTTCAGAAGAAAATCACTATATTTTCATACGGTCATACATTGGAAAAAAAGGGGTGATATTTTGAAAAAGAAATTTATATGTTCCATTTGTTTTGGCTGCCTTTGGCTGGCTATTTCCGTGTATTTTGCAGTTGGCTGGGCAAGGGGGATTTCTGATGTTTTACCTGTGGCATATGTTTGGTGGACCATTATCGGTATTGCCCTGCTGCCGGGATTTTTGATGAGTGCCATGTTTTTTTCAAACTTGCTGCACTGGAGGGTAAAAGAATATCCGGATACCGAGGAAGATACCACCATAATCATGTGTGCGCACAACGAAGAACAGCGGATTGCCCAAGCCATACAGGCGATTTTCAATCAACAATACAAAGGGCATATCCGCCTGCTGATTGTGGATAATGCATCCACTGACCATACCAAAGAAAAAATCATCTGCTTGCAACCATCTGCCCCAAAAAATTGTTCGATAGAATACGTTTACTGCGACAAAACGGGTAAGGCAAATGCACTCAATGCGGGATTGGCATTGGTTTGCACACCACATTTTATGACAGTGGATGCAGATACGAGTCTGGAAAAGCAAGCAGTACAAAAAATCATGAATCATTTGGTGTTTTGCAGCAGTGCTTGTGTTGCAGGGAATTTATTTGTCCAAAATACAAAGACATCTTTGATGACAAAGATGCAAATTTATGATTATTTACTGAGCATTGCCGCAATTAAGCGTTTTCAAGGCAGTTATCGGTCTACGCTGGTGGCACAGGGAGCATTTAGTGCGTATCAAACAGAAGCAGTACGCAAAGTTGGCGGATGGCAGAATGTACTGGGAGAGGATATTGTGCTTACGTATCAGCTGCTGCACCAAGGCTTACCGTCTACCTATGAGCCGTGTGCGGTGGGATATACCCATGTTCCGGAAACCGTCCATGATTTTTACAATCAGCGCAAGCGATGGGCAATCGGCATGCTGGAGGGGCTGTCTGCCATCCCCCCATGGAAGCAGGGTACGGGCTTTTCCTTTCATTTTGCATGTGTGAATTTGGCTATTGTTTATCTGGATCTGGCTTTTGTCTTTGGGTTCATTCCGGGGGTAATTCTGGCGTTGTTTGGTTATTATTATTTGGCAGGCATACTCACGCTATTGATGGCAGCAGTTTGCATTTTGATCCATTTCAGTATGTATCTCTATCAGAAAAAGCTGAAAATCTCATTTGAAAACAGTATATCGGGATTGATATGCTTCTTTTTGTTTTTTCAGGCAATTCAGAGTACGGCTGCCTTACATGGCTATTTGGGCCGTTTACTGCACAAAAAGGGGGAATGGAGATGAAACGCAAGAATCTATTGTTTGGTGCATGTGTGCTTTGTATCATTGCAGCGATTGTCGTCAGTCTTTTGTCAGAAATACAACAGCATGAGGATACAAAGGCATCATATGTACAAGGCAATCTCACAAAAGCTGTGGCAGGACTTACGTTTGATGAGGAGGTGCATACAGGTGATGGATGATTGATTGCCACAGCGGGCAATCGTTTTTTCGCATCAAGTGTATGATGTGCTATGGGGTTGAAAAATGGATACAGATGAAATGTACAATACCGCTTGCAATTGAATTTCCTACGAAGGCGGTATTGTCCCATGATCGTTGCAAAAAAAGGGCGTGTTACAGAAAAACTGTGACACGCCCGAAATATTGGATGTATGCTATGGTGAAACCGTTCCGGCTATTCTATATGCGGTTGATTTTTGAGTTTGGCATAATGATATTTCTGTTGATAGACATACAGTACAAAGAGGGATACCAGAGCAGCAATGCCTTCTGCAAATGGCACAGCAAGCCAAATGCCATTGACACCGATCCAGTTTGGAAGTGTCAGCAGTGCAACGACCAACAGCACAAATGTACGCAAGAACGACAGAAATCCCGAAACGATACCGTTTGAGAAGGCGGTAAAGAGTGCAGATGCAAATATATTCAAGCCGGTGAATAGGAAGGAAATTGCAAACAAATAAAATCCGTGTTTTGCCAATTCCAATACATAGAGGTTGTTTGCGGAAAAAATCATTGCAATGGGTTCGGCAAGAACAAAGGAAAGCAAAAATACCACGATGGACAGTGCAGAGATAAAAAAGATACTGATTTGAAAAATCCTTCGGATTTGCGGGCGGTCATTTGCGCCGTATTTGTAGCTGAAAATGGGGGCAACGCCGTTTGCATAGCCCATAAACACAGCTGTCATAATAAATTGTGCATACAATATGATGGAAATGGCAGCAACGCCCTCCTCTTTCAAAAAACGCAATCCCACAAGATTAAACAGCAGTGTTGTGACGGCAATGGAAAGATTGTTTACCATTTCGCTGCTTCCGTTCAGACAGGTTTTGATCAGTACATCCATACGCAATCTGGGCTTTACGAAATATAATTGTCCCTTGCGCTGGAGGGCAAAATAGCCAAGCCCGTACAATGCCGTAATGGCATAGCCAATGGCAGTTGCCAAAGCCGCACCACGCACGCCCATATGAAACACACCCAGAAACAGGGCATCCAGTACAATATTTGCCACACCGCTGAGCAGCGTGAATATCAGTCCGATTTTTGGCTTGCCTGCCGTAACGAAGAATGTCTGAAACAATAATTGCAGTATTGCAAGCGGTGTGGAAAGAATCATGACCACAAGATAGTCATAGCACATCTGATAGATGCGTGGCGTTGCCCCGAGAAACCATATGATCGGATCAATCCATACCATACCCGCAATGGTCAGCACTATGGCAAGCAGAATACCGACAAGAAGTATGAATGTAAAATTTTCCTTTGCCCGCTGTTCCTTTCCCAGCCCCATATCAATGGCGAGTACGGCGCTGCCGCCACTTGCCAGCATGATTGCCACAGCAATGACGACACTGGTAAACGGATATACCACATTGAGTGCCGTCAATGCGATTTCCCCTACCAGATTGGATATAAATACACCGTCTACGGTTTGATAGAGCGACATAAATACCATCATAATCATTGTGGGAATACTGAATTTCATAAGACTGTAAAAGTTGAACGATTGTGCGAAACGATTTTCTATCATAGTTTTCCATTCAGCAAAAATGCTGCCTTTCTTTTTTCGGATTTGTTGTCAATGCATATGCGTACAGCACGCAAAGCACAAAAGCAGATAGGGCAGAAGTGCTGCGTGGGGAAAAAGCGGCTGTACAGAAATCCTTACGGATGTTTGTACAGCCCGTTTATATGGTTGTTTTGTATGGGGACATGCGCAATACTGCAATTTTTACGGCGGTAGGGTATGCGTTGCGTTATTTTTGCAAAGCGTTTTGCAGGTAGGGTGCGGTTACGGATTGTTTGGATTGCAGCATTTGTGCGGGTGTTCCTGTGAAAATGACGTTTCCGCCATCCATGCCGCCACCCGGCCCAATTTCCACCACATAATCCGCAGCTTTCAATACCTCCAGATTATGCTCAATCAAAAATACGGAGTTCCCATCTGCAACAATCCCTTCAAACAATGCGATGATTTGTTGTACATCCTGCAAATGCAAGCCGTCGGTCGGCTCGTCCAAAATCAGGATTTGCCCCTTTTTGTCAAGATGGGACGCCAGTTTCATACGCTGCAATTCTCCGCCGGAGAGTGTGGACAATGCTTGATTCAGGTGCAGATAAAACAGCCCAACGGCTGCAAGTGGCTGGAGTTTTTTGGCAATGACAGTCCCTGCAAAGTGTTCCATTGCCTGTCGTATGGTAAGATCCATCACCTGTGCGATATTCAGTCCGTCTACCGTATATTCCAGCGCTTTTGGTGAGTAGCGTAAGCCTTTGCAGGCTTCGCAGGCAGTTTCTATGGAATCCATAAAAGCCATTTCTGAAACGATCACACCCTTGCCCTGACAGATGGGGCAGGCGCCTGCACCATTGAATGCAAACAATCCCATCTTTTGTCCGGTTTGCTTTGCAAAGAGCTTGCGGATGTCATCTGCTACACCCATATAGGTTGCAGGGGTGGAACGTAGGCTGATGCCGATATTTTTTTGGCTGATGAATGTGACTGCTTCTTTAGACTGTTGTGCAAAAGCCTGCATGAGAGAGCTTTTGCCTGAGCCTGCCACACCGGCAATGACGGTAAATACATCCTTGGGCAATTTTACCGATACATCCTTGAGATTATGTAGCTGTATATGCTCCAATGTAAACCATTCTTTTGGAGTACGTGGATGCTCTTTCAGAGGGGTGTGGGTACGCAGCAGTTTTCCCGTCAGCGTATCGCTTTGCAACAGCGCAGTATGGCTGCCTTCAAACAGTACCGTACCACCCAAAGCGCCTGCACCCGGCCCCATATCAATGATATGGTCGGCAATTTCCATCATTTCCTTGTGATGCTCTACCATCAATACCGTATTCCCACGATCACGCAGTGCGACGATGGCTTCACTCAAACGGTGAATATCGTGGCTGTGCAGCCCTACGCTGGGTTCATCCAACACATATAAGAGGTCGGAGAGCGAGGAGTTGTTGTATTTTGCGATTTTACATCTTTGCGCTTCTCCGCCGGAGAGAGAACCCATGGTACGGTCGAGTGTGAGATAATCCAGACCAATATCAATCAGTGCATGTATTCTGTTTTTCAGTGCATCAATCATATCTACAGCAATGGGATCTGTAATCTGATGAAGCCATACAATGATTTCTGGCAAGGGCATTTGTGTGACTTCGGAGATGTTTTTGCCGCCGATTTTGCAGGAGAGTATGGTAGGATTGAGCCTTGCACCATGACAGTCTGGACAAATGCCTTGATGTACCAATGGTTCGAGCCGTTTCCAATGCGCCTTGGCATCTTCTCTTTTGAGCATACGGTTCATCCGATGCATCAAGCCTTCATAAGGTGCGGTTTTATAATAATCCGGCGGCGGATTTTTCAGCTTCATGGGAGGCTGATAGAGAAACAGCTCCAGCTCTTGTGGGGAATAATCACGAATTTTTTTATGAATGTCAAACAATCCGGATTTGCCATAGTAGTTCCAGCGCCATTGCTCCGGTTCATAGGCAACATAATCAATGACACCGGATTCGCTCAATGATTTATCAAAATCCACAAGCTTATGCACATCCAGCTCTGTGACTTCTCCCAGACCGTCACAACGGGGGCATCGTCCCTGCGGGTGATTGAAGGAGAAGGAATCCGAGTATCCCACAAAGGGTGTGCCGACACGGGAAAAGAGCAGGCGCAGCAGGGCATAAATATCGGTATAGGTACCTACGGTAGAGCGTACCTGCCCCGAAGGCTTTTTCTGATCAATGACAATTGCGGTGGGCAGGCTGTCAATCTGTCCCACATGCGGTCTGCCATATTTGGGCAGATACCGCTGTGCAAAGCTTGGGAATGTATCATTCAGTTCCCGTCTGGATTGTGCTGCAATGGTGTCCAATACCAATGAGCTTTTTCCGGAGCCGGAAACACCTGTGACTACGGTAATCTGGTGCTTTGGAATTTCCACAGATACATGTTTCAAATTATTCTGTGTTGCATCTATGACGCTGATGGTATCTTTGTGCATGGGGTACGCTCCTTTCGTCCGTTCTTTGCTGCACAAAAAAGGAGGAGGGCAAATGGTTGGCATCCTCCCTTTTGTATGGAAATATATTATGCTTTTGCATCCGGTGTCTGTGAAAGCTCCTGCTCCAGAGTACACAATAAACCTTCTAAAAATCGGAAAAAGGAGTCTCTTTCTGCTGCGGTAAAGGATTCCAATACCTTTTCCTCTATATTTTGCAGGGAGCGTATATGTATATCGCAGAACTGCTCTCCTTGCACGGTCAGCCGCAAATCCTTTTGCTTGCGGGAGCCTTCTGCAAATGTCAGATAGACCAGCCCCATTTTTTCGAGATTTGCCACTGCCGTATTGACGGTTTGCTTGGAATAGCACCAGTTTTCGCAGAATGTATTTTGACAAAGTGCTTGATTTGTTTCACACAATGCATACAAAACCCAAAATTGGGCATCTGCCAAGCCTGCTTTTTTTGCACACTGATGATACAGCTCATCCTGTCGCTTGATGAGTCGGTTCCATTTTTCCAATTCCTGATTCATTGTCAGACCCCTTTTCCCTATATGTGTTATAAAACAGCAAGTATTTCTTCCTGTGTTTTTCGTTCAAAATGTCTTGCAGAGGGCTGTCCATCCTCTGCCGGATAGCCGATGGGGAACAATGCCACAAGGTCATAATCCTGCATCTGGGGGTAGGTTTGCTTTAAGAAAGGAACATCAAAATGCCCCACCCATGTGGTCGCAAGACCAAGCGCATAAATCTGCATCATGATATGTGTTGCCACAATGCTGGCGTCCACATCTGCGAAATTGCGATTGTCATAGGCTCTGACCCATGCATCCTCTTTTCTTCCACCGACCATTAGGAAGGCATCTGCACCAAATGTGCAGCTGCTTGCTTTTTTGATGTTGTTTTTTGCTTCTTCGGAATCCAAAAGAAAGATTTTATAGGGTTGTTTGTTGACTGCGGTAGGCGCTTTGATTGCAGTTTCTATGATTTGATCGAGCAATTGCCGATCTACTTTTTTATTTGAAAATTTTCTACAGGAATAGCGTTTTTCTGCCAAGTCTTTGAAGTTCATAAAGCGGATGCTCCTTTCTTTGTCATACGGTTTCTTTTACGATGTCGGTGTATTGTGCAGATACCATATGTTCCAATACATGAGGGGCAATCTCAAGAAGCAAACCCACACGTCCGCCGGATACATAAATGGTATCCCAGTTTTTTGCGCTGGTATCCAATATGGTGGGAAGCGGTGTTTTCATACCCAAGGGAGAACAGCCGCCATGTACATAGCCTGTCAGCTTTTCAAATACGTCTGCTTTGAGCATTTGCAGGTTTTTGACACCCACAAAAGCGGCTGCTTTCTTCAGATCCAACCGTTTTTCGCCGGGCAGACAAAATACATAATAACCGCCCCTTTGGTCTGTAGTTACCAGTGTTTTGAACAAACGATCTGCATGGTCGCCAAAGCCAAAGTATTTTGCTACGTCGCTTGCTGCAACAGGCCCGTTTTCCGGATATTCCATAATGGAATAGGGGATGTTGTTTTCTTGTAGGACATGGATTGCATTTGTTGTATGTGTCATGGGAAGCCCTCCTTCTGTAAATGGAAAAGTGAATGAGAGAAAAGTCTTTTTTCAATTAGTCCGTAATCGGACGATTTGTTATTTGGCATTATAGTCCTTTTTCGGACTAATGTCAATACCCAAAAAAAATTTTTTTGCAAACGTATACGGCATTCGGATGCCGATGCAGTCACATGGGAGGCTACCATACAGCCAAAATGCCAAAAAGATATTTGTGATTCATCCATTTTTGTCCATTGCAGAGTCATATCTGTGGCACAAATGCTTTTTATGCATTTCTCTGATAAAATGTATACATGTATTTTTGCTGGAAAGATTCTTAATTTTTCAGATTGTTGGTCGATATATTCGATAACAGAGTCGGAAAATACAAGGATAGGGAGGAGATTCGGATGCTGGGTTTGCATATGGTTGGAAATTTACACAGTTATCTGAAAACGATGGAGCGTCAATCTTTATGGGAAAGAAAAAAAGCATCTGGTGATATGACTGCAAAAAAAGATCCGATTGTTGAAATGCTGCAAAAACAAGTGGATGACATGCATGGGCGTAATGGTGGGCCGGATCGTGTGAAGCTGAGTGAAATCCATACAAAACGGCAAGCCGGAGTCAGCTTGACAGCAGAGGAACGCAAGTATTTGCAGGAGCATGATCCAGAGGCCTATCGAGAACTTGTGCAGGAAGAACAGGAGCAGAAGGCGTATGAGGAGGCGATGCGTCGCTGCAAGACAAAAGAGGATGTGGAACGCCTCAAAACCATGCAGCTTGGCAAATCTATGACAGCAATCAAAGTGGTGGAAAACAATCCCAATATTCCATTGCAGAAAAAACTCGAGATTGCCATGAGAGAACAGCGCAAAGTCAACAATGTATTGGAAAGTACGCAGAAATTCGTAAAAAGCGGAGCATTCAGCAGACTGCCAACCGATGCGGAATATGCACAAGCACAGAAGGAGATGGCAGAAAAACTGCATCCTTCCACAGAATCGGAAAACGAAGCGCAACAGGCACAAAAGCCGGAAGAAACAGAGGGCGAAGAACCTGTTGGGCAGACAGACAAAGGACAGACGGGTGATTTGCCGGATACAGCGCAGACAAAGCCAGAGCATACGGACAAATCCCAAAAATCAGAAACGATAGAACGGCATGAACCAAAAATAGAAATAGAATCGGATGCACAGCGTAAAGTGCGTCATGCACGTGCAAAGGCTGCATATGTCACACAACAGGAACCGGTGTCTGTAGCAGTCGGTTTCACAGAACATGCCTGATGATCAAAAAAGCCGAAGGCCTTTTTATGGAGGCTTTCGGTTTTTTGTCATATCGCAGGCGTCAAAGAAAGGAATCCATACGATGACAGAACAAACAAAAGCAAAAAAGATGTGCAGGCAATGGGTACGGGAGGAACAAAAGAAGCTGTCTTGGACATACCGTAAGGAAGCGGATGCAAAAATCTGTAAAAGGATTTTGGCATTGCCACATTACCAACAGGCGCAGAGTGTGTTGTTTTTTTTCGGCAAGGAAAATGAGGTGCAAACAGCAATGCTGTTACAGCAGGCATGGGCGGATGGAAAACGTGTATTGCTGCCCAGATGCATGGAAAAAGGCATCATGGAGGTATATCCCATTTTTGCAATGCAGGATTTGGAAAGAGGAAAGTATGGCATTTATGAGCCGAAGGCAGATGGTATGGCTGTGCCGAAGGCAGAGATTGATTTTGCAATCATTCCCTGTATGTCCGCAGACAGATATGGCAATCGTCTGGGGCATGGTGGCGGATATTATGACAGATATTTGGCAGATGCCGCATTTACCACAGCAGTGATTTGCTATGCTCGCTTACTTTTGCCGCAAATTCCGACAGAAGTGCATGACTGCCGTATGGATCTTGTGGTGACAGAGCAGGATATTTGGAAGGCTTAAACGATGCACTGCTGCAATCTCATGGGCTTTGGTCAGCGGGGGCAGGCAGCCAAAAGCAGTAGATGGTTGGATATTTCCAATACCGGCATCCGTATTTCGCAATCGTGGCAGATACAGGGCATCCTCTCTTTTTATGGAGGAAAGCAGGATGTCGGTATGGTATTGTGTAGCGCAAAAGAAGCCTGATGCCAAAAGAGGGCAGCCATAGCATGGATGGATACAGGGCTTGCAGAGGATCTGTTGTCTGTATACCTCCAATTCTTTCAAGAATGTAAGAATGGATTGGATACCGGAAAGATTCTGGAAAGAATGATTTGATACAATCTCAAGTGTAGCGGAGATGACAGCATTTTGTCTTGAGATTTTTTCAAAGGAGGAAAGGATATGTGTATTTTACAGGTGCAGAATCTAAAAAAGATTTACGGAGCGGGTGAAACGGCTGTCCATGCATTGGATGGTGTGGATCTGTCTGTGGAGCAGGGCGAGTTTGTTGCCATTGTCGGCACTTCCGGTTCCGGTAAATCCACACTGCTGCATATGCTGGGCGGATTGGATTGTCCAACAGAGGGTACTGTCACGGTAGATGGGCGGGAATTGGGCAGTCTGAAGGATGAGGAACGGACGATCTTCCGCCGCCGCAAGATTGGCTTTGTGTTCCAGAATTACAATCTGGTGCCGATACTCAATGTACTGGAGAATATTGTGCTGCCCATTCGTTTGGACGGCAAGCCGGTGGACGAAGCCTATGTGCATGAAATCATCGCAGTGCTGGGGCTGCAAAAAAAACTCCAAAGCCTGCCTAACAACCTCTCCGGTGGTCAGCAGCAGCGGGTTGCCATTGCCCGTGCATTGGCTGCAAAACCGGCAATCATTCTGGCAGATGAACCCACCGGAAATTTGGACAGCCAAACCAGCCAAGACGTACTGAGCCTCTTGAAAGTCAGCAGTCAGCGTTTTGCACAAACGATTGTGATGATTACGCACAACGAAGAAATTGCACAGCTGGCTGATCGCATCATCCGGATTGAGGATGGGCATATTGTGACAAGGGGGTGAGGAAATGCTCAAAGTTTCTAACAAACCCTGTATGCGGGAAATTGCACACAAGAGCTTTCGGGCAGCCAAGACACGCAATCTGATTGCCGTATTGGCAATTGCACTGACAACGCTTTTGTTTACGGTACTTTTTACCGTGGGATTTTCCATGAATGAGGCCATTCAGCAGGCGAATTTTCGGCAGGTGGGCGGTTATGCACATGGTACGTTCAAAGAATTGACGAAGGAACGCTTCTTGGAGCTAAAGGACGATGTTCTGATTCAAGAAAGCGGTGTCAGCCGTGTTCTCGGATTTTCTGTGAATGACGAGCTGCGGAAAAATCATGTAGAAGTGCGCTGGGCTGATTCGCATGATGCCCACTGGATGTATCTCGACCCCATTGTGGGCAGGCTCCCGAAAGAAGGTACGGATGAAGCGGCGACGGATCTGGAAGTGTTGCGGCTTTTGGGAGTGGAGCCGAAGCTGGGGGCAGAGTTTACCATTTGGGTGGATGTGTGTGGCAAGCCAACAGCGCAGACGTTTACCCTCTGTGGTTGGTGGGAAAAGGATCCGATTGTAGTCGCAAACATGGTACTGATTCCGGAAAGTCGGGTGGACGCCGTATTGGAAGCCATGGACATGACACTGTTTGAAAAAGACCAACTGACAGGCAGCTGGCAGCTGAGTGTTATGTTCAAAAATTCCCATAAAATTCAAGAAAATATCAATCAGGTCTTAGAGAAGCATGGCTATCAGTCAGAAGTACCCACAGAGCCGAATTATATCAGAACCGGCGTGAACTGGGGCTATACAGGAGCGCAGTTTGCCGAAAATATGGATGCAATGACCGTCGTTACAGTCATCATACTGCTTCTGCTCATCACATTTACCGGATATCTGATTATCTATAATATATTCCGGATTTCTGTAGCTGGGGACATTCGCTTCTATGGTTTGCTAAAGACCATCGGCACAACCGGAAAGCAGATCAAATCCATACTGCGCAGGCAGGCGTTTTTGCTCTCGCTGCTGGGAATCCCGATTGGCTGGGTTTTGGGCTGGTTGATCGGAGCCAAGCTCAGTCCGGTCATATTGCGTCGCCTGAATGGTGTTGTGGTGGATACCATATCTGTAGCCCCGATGATTTTTGTGGGCGCTGCGCTGTTTTCCCTGATGACGGTTTTGCTTTCTGCTGCCCGTCCCGGTCGTCTGGCAGCCAAGGTTTCCCCTGTGGAAGCAGTTCGCTATACGGAAGGCGGCATCAAAAAGCGAAAGTACAAAAAAGGCAACGGTAAAATTTCCATATTGGGTATGGCATGGGCAAACTTAGGGCGCAGTAAGGCAAAGACCTTTGTGACCATTCTCAGTCTGACTTTGGCTGTGCTGCTGCTGCAAATAACCATGCTCTTTACCAATGGCTTTGATATGGAGAAATATCTGAGAGATAAATCGCATTGCGATTTTATCGTGGCAGATGGCGGGTATTTTGACAACAATGTACGCACATGGCGCATAGGGCAAGGAATTTTGCCAAAGGAAGTGATTGCCATGGTTGATGCGCAGGGAAGCATACAGAATGCGGGTCGGATTTATGGTCAGATGGATGCGATCCAGCAGTTTGCTCCCAAAGAGTGGGTTTCCCAATGTCTGAGCCGCTTTGGAAACACGCCAGAGAACGTGGAATACATCATTTCCAACAGTCCGCACACGGAAGATGGAAGAGTCATGAGCGCCGTCAATACGTATGGTATGGAGCCTTTTGTACTGGATGCGCTTACGGTGATCGAAGGGGACCTTTCCAAGCTGTATGAATCGGGAAGTCGGGCAGTTGCAGCTGTGTATCAAGATGATGATTATGCAAAGGTGATTCAAGATTCTCATTGGGCTAAGGTGGGGGATACGGTTACACTGCGTGTTCCGCAGTCGTGGGAGTATTATTCCCCCGAAACCGGTGAAGTCCACGATACTGTGGATGCTTTTGAAAAGAATTATCTGGCACGACCTGCACAATATCATGATGAAACATTTACTGTGGAGGCATTGGTGCTGGTTCCAAACAATCTCAGCTATCGGTATTTTGGCGACGATGCATTTGTACTGAATGCAGAAACCTTCCAAAACATGACCGGAAAATCGGATGTGATGCTCTATGCATTTGATACAAACGATGGTACGGAGCATGCAATGGAACAATTCCTTTGCAAATACACACAAACGGTCAATCCACGATACGGCTATGAAAGCAAGCAGATTTATGAGCAGGAATTTTACGGCTTCCGTTCCATGTTTATTATGATGGGGGGATTGCTCAGCTTTGTGGTCGGTCTGGTGGGTATCCTGAATTTTATCAATGCCATTCTGACCGGTATCCTGACACGAAAGAGAGAGTTTGCCATGCTGCAATCCATCGGTATGACAGGCAGGCAGTTAAAATGTATGCTTATAACAGAAGGGCTGCTTTATGCTTTGGGTTCTGCGTTATTGGCATATATATGCACCCTGCTGATTGGGCCATTGGCTGCTTCGGTACTTGAAAAGATGTTCTGGTTCTTTACGTATCGACCGACGTTTTTGCCAATTCTTGTGGTAGCTCCCATCTTTGCCCTTGTAGGCTCTCTGGCGCCTCTGCTGGTATATCGCAGTGTGTCCAAACAGAGCATAGTAGAGCGTTTGAGAGAAAGCGAAGGATAAGCGTAAATTCCCATCGCTTGTTGCAAAAATCAAAAAGAAAAACGCCACAGTCATACCCTGATGTTTCGGTTTGACTGTGGCGTTTTGCGTATATATATGCTGTAGCCAAGAACTGGTATGGTTTGCAAATCGCATCGGATGCGGCAATTCATACAGGTATTGTGTTTTGGAGTCCCATATGTTTATGACATCCATGTACAACAATCCACTGCTTTTGGCAGCCTGTTTTTCAAATCTGCGGTTTGGGCAGAGCGCTCATGCTGTGCAGACTGATACCAAGTGTGGATAAGTTATGCAGTGTGGCAGAGGCAGCTGGCGTCAAAATACCCGCTACGCCAAGAACAATCAAGCTGCTGTTGAAAAGAATGACAAAGCGGTAATTGGAATGGATACGCTGCATCAATGCCATAGAAATCTGACGCAGATGTACCAAATCCCAAAGGCTGTCGGCAGCCAATGTAATATCCGCAATTTCCCGTGCAATTGCAGCGCCGTCACGAATGGCAAGACCGGCATCTGCTTCGGATAATGCGGGGGAGTCATTGATACCGTCACCAATCATCAGTACGGTATGCCCCTCTGCACGCAAATCGGCAACATACTGTGCTTTTTCCGCAGGCAGTACTTCTGCACAGAAGTCGTCCACACCAACCTCTGCCGCAATGGCTTGAGCAGTATGCTTGCTGTCGCCAGTCAGCATAACGGTACGTTTGATGCCAAGATGTCTGAGCGTCTGCATAACTGCCTTTGCTTCCTCACGCAAAGGATCAGAGATGCAAAGAACGGCTGCCAGCTGCTGCCCAATGGCAAGGTACAGATGGGAGTATGCAGGGGAGAGATTGTCAAAGCGATCTTGTTCGCCTGCGGGGATGGAGCAGCCTTCATCCTCAAATATGAAGTGCGCACTGCCGATGCAGACACGTTTGCCATTGACGGTACTTACAATACCATGTGCGACCAAATATTCTACCTTGGAGTGAAATTCGTCATGCGTCAGCCCACGCTTGCTGGCTTCTTCCACAACGGCATTTGCCATGGAATGGGGGAAATGTTCCTCCAAGCAGGCTGCCATACGCAGCATTTCCTGTTCGTCGTTGCCGCCGAAAGGAATGATTTTTGCTACCTGAGGGCATGCATGTGTCAGCGTACCGGTTTTGTCAAATACAATGGTATCTGCTTGTGCGACTACCTCCAGAAATTTACCGCCTTTTACGGTGATATGTGCTTTGCCCGCTTCCCGCATTGCAGAGAGTACAGCCAGAGGCATAGCCAGCTTCAATGCGCAGGAGAAGTCTACCATCAATACGGAAAGCGCACGTGCGGTATTGCCTGTCAAAAGCAGGCTCAAAAGACTGCCTGCAAATGTATAAGGCACCAGCTTGTCTGCAAGGTGTGCGGCTTTGCTTTCTGTTTCGGACTTCATTTGCTCGGAGCGTTCGATCATGGTTACGATTTGATCGTATCTGCTTTGCCCGCTTGCCTGCTTGACCTCAATCACACATTCGCCTTCTTCTACAACCGTGCCGGCATAAACCGCACCGCCGATGCGTTTTGTGATGGGTATGGATTCGCCTGTCAGAGATGCCTGATTTACGGAAACCTCGCCCTCTGCCACAATGCCGTCTACAGGGATGATGCCGCCTGCACGCACGACAACATGATCGCCGACAGCAATTTGTTCGATGGGTGTCAACACTTCGCCGTTTTCTGTACGCAGCCATACACGGTCTACATTCAGCGCCATGCAGCGGGCAAGATCCTCTACGGATTTTTTGCGTGTCCATTCTTCCAAAAGTTCACCGATTTCCAGAAGGAACATGACTGCACCCGCAGTGCTGAAATCCTTACGGAAGGCAGAAATTCCGATAGAAAGCGCATCCAGCAGTTCTACTCTCATCTTACGATGCAGTACGCAGAAAAGCCCACGACGGAAGAACGGCAGAGAGTGTATTGCAAATCTGGCAATACGCAGAGGGTGTGGCAAAAAGAGCGTGCAGACAGCCTTGCATACGATTTTTCCGACCAGTTTTTCTTCAAAGGTACGATTCAGTTCTCTTGTGGTATGTGTAGGCTGCGCCATGCTTTCCTTTGCTTTTTTCCAAGAAAAGCTGCGGATGCCGGCAATGACCTGATCACGTGTGCCGGTATAATACAGTATGATACAGCGTGTGCGCTCATGCACAGTCACTCGGTCTACCCAAGGCTGTTTTTCCAGCCATGCTTCCAGCAAATCCGCATGTGCCAAAGAAAGACGTTCTTGTTTGAGCTGTAAGCGCATACGCCCACGACTTTCGTGTACAATTCTTGCATTCATAGGGGTTCTCCTTCCAGAATTTGTGTCTGATGATAGTTTTCCATACAAGCCAAAAAGGGAGCCAAAGGCTCCCTGATTGCAATGCAAAGCAGATTAATCTTCCTGATCCTCAGGCAGTTCGTCTTCGGAAGAACCCTCAAAAGCATCGTCTGTGATGATTTCTTCGTCTTCGTCATCCATCTCACGTGCTTCGTTGAGATCCTTTGCGGAAGATACGATGTCTGCAACGTGTTCCTGTACACATGTTACAGTTTCCATCACACTGTCTTTTGCACGCAGACCGGCAGCGGTAATATGTACATAAACATTTTTCGCATCTTTGCTGCCCAATACCTTCATACCAACAGAACCAAACAACAGCCCGCCTACAAAGCAAGCCAATTTCTTATATGAGATCATCATTCTACTTCCTTTCTCTTTGTTTCCACTGTTCTTTTTTTTGGTTTTTTATTTTCTCTTGTAGCCGGTGAGCATAACCATGAACATGCACAGTACAGCCCCCCAAGCCCAAAAACGATGTTGTTTCAAGGAAATCCCTCCTTACAAAATCAAAAAAGAACCGTAGATTTCAGGGAGATATCAATTGGGGCAGATCGTCCGGATGAAATCTATAGTTCCCATATTTTCTTGTTATTATAACGAGCAGATATTCATCTGTCTTGCGGAATATGACAAATATTGACGGAAACAGACATTTTTCTATATTGTGTGGGAGTCAGACCATATGTTTTTTTGAAAACCACATTAAATTGGCTGACACCATCATAACCAACCGATTGCGCAATCTGCAATACCGTCATGGTAGAGGTAGAGAGCAGTTTTGCTGCCTGTGCAATGCGTAGGCGTTGCAGGCACTTGTGTACCGATTCCCCATACATTTGGCGAAAGCCAACCTTTAATGTAGTGGGCGAAAGACAAAATTTATGACTGAGTGAAGCAATGGTCAGTTTTTCGTCCAGATGCGCTTGCATATATGTACGAATGGCAGCAATGGCAGGCGCCAGACGGCTGTTTGTTGCGATATGAAAAGAGGAGGTGTTATGTGTACCAAGAAGATACAGCAGTTCCAGCGCCTTCCAAATGCAATAATGCTCCCACTCGCTCTCGGGCAGATGTAAAATTGTAGAAAATATCGCATTGCTCCACGGTGTTTGCGGTATCATCACATACCCATCATGCATCTGCATGTAATCCTCAGCCTGTTTGGTGCGAAAATCATGCTTTCCCATCAGTGCGTAAAAGGATTGCAGACCTTGATATAGCTGCTCTGTATGGATGCTTACCAAAATACCTTCCAGATCTTGCGTAATTTGTATCTGATGGATGCTGCTTTGGTTGGAAAGCAGCAGGATTTTTGGAGCTTGTACGATGGATGGATTTTGATTTGTGTGTTCCAAAATCAATGTACCCTTGCAACAGAAAATCATTTCAAAGGATGGTGTGTCGGTATCCTTTGAAAGTAAAATAGGACAATCTGCTTTTTGCGAATGGAGACAAAAGCGACATGCCTGTACACCCAATATGGTATTTTGCAAAGCAGTATTGGGGAGGAAGTTGCTTTTTTCCAAATATTCTTTCAGCATGATTGATTTCCTTTCTCAAAAAATTATACATCACTTCCCTCTGTTAGCATGAGCTAACACAATATTACTATAAAAATCAGAAAAAAGCAAGCAGGTATTTCGGGTATGCACCCTCTTTTTATATTTTTTGAAAGAAGTCTGGAAGGGGGCGATGTGGTTTTGGGAAAATGGTCGTTTCGTATGTTGGATATGCGAAGATGCATCCGGATATTTTTGCAAAGGGGACGGATGCCTTGTGAGATTGACAAGCGTTTCAAATCGTATTATAATGACAAAAAATGCAAAGGGAGTCTGCAAAAGACAGGCTGAGAGGAAGGAATTGCCCTTCGACCTTTACACCTGATTTGGATCATGCCAACGGAGGGATGCAAGAGAAGGAATCAAGAAGATCTGAAGGCTTCCGCAAGGAAGCCTTTTTTATTTACGCAGGGAACAATCAAAGGAGGAAACAACATGCAGATTACGGAAAGCTTTGCACAAATGATGGCGAATGTGAAGGAAAAAGAGCCTGTGGTACAGGCAATCACCAATTTTGTTACAGTCAATGATTGTGCCAATATCATATTGGCAGCAGGTGCATCTCCCACCATGGCGCATGAGGTGGACGAGGTCGCAGAGGTTGCCGCTGTGGTACAGGCGCTTGTGATGAATATGGGGACAATGGAGGATGTGGAGGCAATGCTTGTGGCAGGCAGGGCGGCAAATGCAGCAGATGTGCCTGTCATTCTCGATCCCGTGGCAGTAGGGGCAACGGCATTGCGCAGAAATAGCGGAAAAAAGCTTTTGGAACAGATGCGCTTCTCTGTCATTCGTGGCAATGCTTCTGAAATCAAGCATCTGGCAATGGGCAGCGGTTCCACACGTGGGGTGGATGCCGCACAGGAGGACAAAATCACAGAAGCAAACTATAAAAAATTTGGGGCAATGGCAAGAGATTTGGCACGAAAAACAGGTGCAGTCATTGCCATTTCCGGTGTCATTGATATCATTGCTTCCAAAGACCGTGTATTTGCAGTGAGAAACGGCGATGTGATGATGTCACGCATTACGGGAAGCGGATGTATGCTGACTGCGCTTTTGGGCGCATGTTGCGGCGGAAACCCCAATCATATTTTGGAAGCTACGGTATGTGCTGTCACATGGATGGGGGTAAGCGGAGAGATTGCAAGAGAAAAGACCGATGCACAGCATGCAGGCACATTGACCTTCCGCACCCATTTGATTGATGCCATCAGCCTTGTAGATGCCGAAGCTGTGATGGAACGTGCAAAGGTGGAGGAACTGTTCTTGCCGGAAAAAGCAACCAAGGAATCCATGAAGCTCTATGCCATTACAGACCGCAGCTGGCTGGGAGAACGTACACTGCATGATGTGACAGAGGAAATTTTGGCAGCCGGCGCTACGTTTCTGCAAATCAGAGAGAAGGAATTGGATGAAGCCTCTTTTTTAGAAGAAGCAAAGGACTTGGCAGCACTGGCAAAAAAATATCGTGTGCCGTTTGTGGTCAATGACAATATTGAAATTGCAAAGAAATGCGGTGCAGACGGTGTGCATGTGGGGCAGACTGATATCATTGGTAAGGATATGCGTGCGCTCATTGGACCGGATATGATATTGGGGATTTCCGCAGACACGGTAGAAGCCGCACAAAAGGCGCAGGAAAGTGGCGCAGACTATATTGGCGTGGGCGCAGTATTCCATACGGATACCAAAAAGGATGCACAATGCCTGAGCAATGATTCCCTGCTTGCAATCTGCAAAGCCGTCCATATTCCGGTGGTGGCAATTGGTGGCATCAATGAGGAGAATGTATTGCAATTAAAGGGCAGCGGTATTGATGGAGTTTCTGTGATTTCTGCATTGTATGCAAAAAAACAACCGGGTGAAGCCACAAAACGCTTGCTGCATAAGGTGGAGGAAATGCTGGAGCAATAAGATATGACAAGAAAAATATCCAAAGACCATATGGCTTTTGGATATTTTTTTCTGTCCGCACATACGGACAAAAGGGATGCCTTGTGTAGGGACAGCCGTTTTTTTCAAAAAAGTGCATACCGTTTTGTTATGAGAAGATACCAAAAATCATACCATTTTTTCTATAGTATCGTGGATTCTTTCTGACAAAAAATGTGATATACTCAAAGGAGAAAGCAGGGGCAATCCATAGGGGAAAAAAGAATAGGGGGCTGGCTATGATAAACGATCTGACAACGGGAGATGTCCGTAAATTGTTATGGAGATTCTCCATACCTATGCTCATCAGCGTGGCATTTCAACAGATGTATCATATCGCTGACAGTATGATTGCGGGGCGGTTCATTGGTGAGGATGCGTTGGCGGCGGTAGGAGCGTCATACCCCATTACCATGATTTTTATGGCGGTTGCCATTGGTGGCAGCAGCGGTTGTGCGGTGGTGATTTCCAGACTGTTTGGTGCAAATCATTATCTGTATTTGAAATGTGCCGTCAGTACCATTTTTATTTCCTGTGTGGTGCTGAGCATTGGTTTGACGGCGTTCGGCATATGGCAGGGAGAACATATGATGCATATGCTGCAAACACCAGAAAATATATTTGCAGATGGTGTGTTGTATTTGAGAATTTATATGTATGGCTTTCTCTTTTTATTTCTGTATAATGTCTGTACTGGGATTTTTACGGCATTGGGTGATTCCAAAACACCGTTGTATCTGCTCATCTGTTCGTCTTTGGGCAATATCGCACTGGATCTTTTGTTTGTCATTCGCTTTGGTATGGGCGTTGGGGGCTTGGCATGGGCAACTTTTGTGGCACAGGGGGTATCCTCCATACTCGCATTGGCTGCGCTTTTCCACCGCCTCAAGCAGGTCAAAACAACAAAGCCGTATCCCTTGTTTTCGTTTCATTTGCTGAAACAGATTTCGATGATTGCAGTACCAAGTATTTTACAGCAAAGCTTTGTATCCATAGGCAATCTGTTTATACAAAGTTTGGTCAATGGCTTTGGCTCTGCCGTCATTGCAGGATACAGCTCTGCAATAAAGCTCAATACATTT
Source organism: Anaerotignum sp. (assembly GCA_020024265.1). Taxonomy (GTDB): domain Bacteria; phylum Bacillota; class Clostridia; order Lachnospirales; family Anaerotignaceae; genus Anaerotignum. Next base: position 20,905 of record JAHHTW010000017.1, read on the forward strand.
GCCGTTACATGTATGATGACACAGGCAAACGGTTTATCCGCCTTTACCGCTCAAAATATCGGGGCACACAAGGAGGAACGGATCACAGAGGGGCTGCGGGAAAGTCTGCGTATGGGCGCAATGGTCTGTCTGCCCTTTGTATTGCTGTATTGCTTTGGCGGGCGTTATGCCATTGGACTGTTTATGGACAGTGGCAGCAACGCAGCGATTGCAAGCGGTATGGCATTTTTGAAGATGGTAGCGCCGTTCTATTTTGTGGTTATGGTAAAAGCAATGTGTGACAGCGTATTGCGTGGCACAAGCTGTGTTGCGTATTTTACAACGACAACATTTACGGATTTGGTATTGCGTGTGGTTTTGGCTTATGTTTTTGTACGTGTGGTTGGTATGGATGCGGTGGGGATTTGGCTTTCCTGGCCCTTTGGTTGGGGGATTTCCGCAGCGCTTTCGTATGCGTTTTATCGTATGCGTCCGTGGCAGCAGCATGGGCCAAAGCCAAGAAAACGTTCGCAGGCAGTATAAGAGAGGATGGATGCTATGCTACAGGAAATTTTAGACACATTACAAAAACAAAATATCGAAGGCTTTGTCTGCCTTTGCGGCAGCGAACAGGCGAAAAAAGAATGGCTTGCTGCCGGTGGCGCAGGCGGAAATCTGCTTTTTGACAAACAGGTGGAAAGTTATTTGATGACAGGTATGACACAAATTCCAAAGGGGATTGCATTTGCGGGTACCTTGGAGGAGTTTGTGGCATTATTCCCAAAGACCAATGTCGCACAAAGCAAAAAACAGGTCAATCGTTTTTTATCCGGCGCAGTGGTGGAGTACACAGGGCATGGCTGGGAGGTTTACCGTTGCCAGACGGTGGTGATGGGCTGCTGTATGGGGGAATACCTCAGCATCGTAAACCGCAAGGATTTGATGTAGCAAACATACCTTGGGACAAAGTCCCAAGGTATGTTTGCAATGCCCAAGGGTATTCAGCTTTTTTTTCTGCCAAAGCGTGGGATAATCTCAAAAGTACGATAGGGCAGTACCAAAATGAGCAGCGATCCAATCCCGATTGCCCCCGAAAGCTTTAGTCCGGAAAGTGCATAGGAATATGTGGATAAAATATTGCTTTCAATGGCAGCCTGCATGGTGTTGTATACCGCTGCACCGGGTACCAAGGGCAGTACGCCGGGGATGTGATAGAGTATGGATGGCGCTTCTCTGTGATAGGAGAAGAAGCGGGATACTGCGGTTACGACCATTGTGGCAACAAGCGTTGCCATTGTGGGACTGCCGTTTTCCATCATCATCACGACATAGAAAAACCAGCCCAAAAACCCATTGATGCCGCAGTACAGCAGCTCTTTGCGTGGTGCATTGCATATAATGGAGTACCCATAGCAGGCAATAAATGAAAATACGGACTGTAGCAATGCGTCATGCATGGTAAATTCCGTCATGGAAATTCCTCCTTACTTTATGTACTCAAATGATCGGTAAAATTCTTTATACGGGCAATAACCCAAAAACCAACGCAACACCGCCGGCAATGGCGCAGGCAACGAGCAATGCCTCCATCAGCTTTGAATTGCCGCTGATAAAATTCCCTTCCAGTATGTCACGAATCCCTTTTGTCATCGTAATCCCCGGCAAAAGTGGCATGATACTGCCGATGACAATATTGGAAATTTGTGTTTCCGATATCATACGGTGGAAGATCCATGCCATAAGCCCCGTAATTACACCGCCCATAAAAGAGCTGAAAAAGTACGGCGCTCTCCATTTTCCGTTCCAAATGACCAAAAGCCCCAATGTCATACCAATGACAAACGCTGCCATACCATCCAGAGCGTTTCCGTGGTATACCATGGTAAAGCCGCCGGAGGTCAAACCGTAGGCAAGCACATGCGCAAAATCGCTGAAGTTCGGCGCATGATGGATTTCCAAAAGTCTTGTTGTGGCTTGCTCCAATGTAATCTTGCCGGATACAAAATCACGGCTCATGGAATTGACTGCACAAATCTTTTCAAAATTGACTGCACGTGTGGAAACACCCCTTGCCATAGACAGCGGCCCCTTTTCCTCTCTGGGCAGACTGACAATCAGCATGGTAGAAAGTGCCAACGCCTCTATTTGCTGTCGTCCGCTCATGGAGAGAATACGCAGCATGGTGTCCTGTACACGATGTGTTTCTGCACCCGACATCAGCATAATCTCTCCGGCATCAAGCGCAAGATTGAGCAGCTTGGTATCATTGTCCAACATATGATAATCCCTCCTTATGACATGGTTTGTTTGCTTTACGGCTCTCGTTGTGTATATAATTACCATTACAGTGTATTCCTTTTTTGCAAAATGTAAATATGGCTTTTTGTAAAAATATTTCGCTTGCAAACTATTTTTTTTGTGCGAAACGATATTGTATCCAAAGAAATCATTTACTTTTACAATATTTTGTACTATACTAGAAAAAAAGCATAAAGAAAAGTGCTGGGGGTGCTGCCCAAATGGGTAGCTGAGAGGAGATTCCAACCCTTTGAACTTGATGTGGTTCGTACCAACGGAGGGAAGCAAATGATATGAGAATTCTTTTTGAGAAGTTCTTTCTTTCGTGGAACGAATGTGCAAAAAGAATTTTTTTTATTGCCAAAAAATCGTGTAGGAGGAAAATGAAATGAAGCTGACAGAAAAATTATATGAAAGTGTCAAGGATATTTGGAATGGCTATCTGGAGCAGCCGTTTGTGTCAGGCTTGGCAGATGGTACGCTTGCAGTAGAAAAATTCCGTTTTTATATGATACAGGACTATCGGTATTTGCTGCAATATGCAAAGGTGTTTGCACTTGGGATTGTCAAAGCGGAGGACGAGGCATTGATGGTGCGTTTTTCCGGTATGGTATATGATGTGCTAAACGGCGAGATGAATGTACATAAAGCCTATATGTCCAGATTGGGCATTACACCAGAAGAAATCAAAAATACAAAGTCCGCTCTTGCCAATCAGTCATACACCTCTTATATGCTGGATGTCGCAAATAAGGGCGGTGCATTGGAAATATTGATTGCCGTTTTGGCATGTGCATGGAGCTATCAGTTTATTGGTGCGCACCATATGAACATAGACGGCGCACTGACACATCCGTTCTACGGTGAATGGGTACAGGGCTACAGCAGTGCAGAATACCGCAAAAGCACAGAAGAAATCATGGCGTGTGTGGATGCGTTGGGCGCAGAAATTACACCAAAACAGGAGGCATATCTGACGGAGGTATTTGTCAATTGCAGTTTGTATGAAAAGAATTTCTGGGATATGGCAGAGCGTATGGAAATGTAAAAGGAGGCAACGCATATGTTGCAATTTGAGGATGTATCTTTTCAATACGCAGGGGACGAGCAGCCCATGATGCAGCATTTGAGCTTTTCGGTAGAGGATGGGGCATTTGATTCCATCATTGGTGCAAGCGGTTGTGGAAAAAGTACCATTTTCCGTCTGATCAATGGCTTGGAACAGCTGCAAAGCGGCAAGATAACTGTAGACGGAAAACCGGTACAGTCATTGAAAAATTACAGTGCCTTTATGCCGCAAAAGGATCTGCTCTTTCCCTGGCGCACGATTGAAAAAAATATTGCACTGCCTATGGAGATTGCCAATGTGCCATGGACAGAACAGGAAAAACGCTGCACAGAGGTTTTGCAGCAGGTGGGACTTTTGGAATACAGGAAAAAATACCCCAAGGATTTGTCCGGCGGTATGAAGCAAAGGGTTGCATTTGCACGTACACTGCTTGCCGGTGCCGATCTGCTTTTGCTGGATGAACCCTTCAGTGCTTTGGATTATCTGACACGTGTGGATATGCAGGAATGGCTGCTGCATCAATGGGAGCATTACCATAAAACCATTCTCTTTATCACCCATGATGTGGAGGAAGCCATATTTTTATCGAAATATATCTATGTGATACAGGACAGACCGTTTTCCAGTATGGAACAGGTGGAAGTCCCTTTGCCATACCCACGCAAAAGGGAGGATTTGAAACGACCGGAAATTGTAGAGCTGAGGGAAAAGCTCATTGAAAAGCTCAGAAGGAGTGTGGCAGTATGAAAAAGCATATTCCTGCGGTACTTTTGGCAGTGGTTTTGCTGCTCCTGTGGCAGGTGATTGCCATACTCATTGGTGCGGCGTATATACTGCCTTCACCCATACAGATCTGCATACGGCTGTGGCAGCTGAGAGAGCCTTTGTTTTTGGTGCATCTGCCGGCGACGATGTGTGTTACGGGCATTGGGCTTGGGATTTCTGTTGTTTTGGGGCTGCTGCTTGCCATTTCTATGGACTGCAATCCCAAAATTGAGCGTGCGCTCTACCCTGTCATTGTAGCCTCTCAGACCATACCTACAACAGCGATTGCACCCTTGTTCATACTCTGGTTTGGATACGGTATTTGGAGCAAGGTGCTGGTAACGATATTGATTACATTTTTCCCGATTGCCATTACAGTATTTGATGGGCTGAAGGCAACCAAAAGGGAAATGGAAGAACTGCTTTATACTTATGGCGCAACAAAGAAGGATGTTTTCCTGAAGCTGAAACTGCCAACGGCGCTGCCCAATTTCTTCTCTGCCATCAAAATGGCAATTCCCATGAGTGTCATAGGGGCTGCCATTGCCGAGTGGTTGGGCGCACAGGAAGGGCTGGGGTATTTCAGCAAACGAATGATGACACAGCTAGACGGTGCGGGTGTATTTGCGCCCGTGGTGCTGTTATCCGTCGTGGCAATGATTGCCGTTGGCGTGATTACCGTTTTAGAAAGAAAATTGATACAGTGGAGAAAGGAGATTTGAAAAATGAAACACAAGATTTTTGCACTGCTTATGGCAGGCGTTATGGCATTTGGTATGGCTGGATGCACAGGCAATCAGGAGGATGGTGCGGCAACGGATGCAAATGTAGAAACAGAAAGTGCGGATTTGGAGAAATTTTCCATCGTTTTGGACTGGTATCCAAATGCAATCCATTCGTTCTTGTACAATGCAATCGAAAAAGGCTATTTCAAAGAAGAAGGTCTGGATTTGCAGATCCACTTCCCTGCCAATACCAATGATGGTATTTCCATGCCGGCAGCAGGCAAAGCAGATGTTGGGATTTACTATCTGCCAGATGCAATTTTGGCAGCAAAAGAAGAAAATGTTCCGATTGTATCCATTGGCGCAGTATGCCAGGAACCGCTGAATGTTGTAATTGCAAAGAAGGATAGCGGCATTCAGGGTGCAGAGGATTTGCAGGGCAAAAAGATCGGATATTCCGGCACATTGATTTCCGAATTACAGACAAAGACCATGCTGGAAAGAAACGGTATGTCTGTAGAGGATTGCGAATTTGTGGATGTTGGCTTTGAACTGCTGTCTGCAATTACAACCGATCAGGTGGATGCAACCACCGGCAATATGGTCAATCACGAAGTACCCCAGCTGCAGGAAGAAGGCGTAGAAATCAATTATTTCTATCCAACAGACTTTGGTGTGCCTTATGTATACGAAATGGTATTCTTGGCAAACAAGGACGATGTGGCGCAGAATAAAGAAAAATATCAGAAGTTCCTGCGTGCCTGCCAAAAGGGGTTTGCAGATATGAAAAACGACCCTGACGGCTCTCTGAAAACATTGCTGGACAACCAGAATGAAGCAAACTTCCCGCTGTCTGAAAGTGTAGAGAAAAAGAGCATGGAAATACTGATTCCTGCAATGGAAAAAGAGGATGCGCCTTTCTTGACACAGGATGTTGCGATTTGGCAGTCCAATGCAGATTGGTTGCACGAATACGGCGCACTGACCGAAAAAGCAGATGTGAGTGATTTGGTTGTTAATCTGTTGGACGAATAAACGCATGATTCGGGAACGTTTTACCAAACACGATACATAGACATCAAAAAACCTCTTGGCAGGAGTTCTGCCAAGAGGTTTTCTGGATGCAATGAAAAATGAAATGCGATCTCAGTCTTTGAAATAAATTTGCCCATTTTCGATTTTGCTGACAACAGCCAAGGAGTCCACCAGATAGCCGGCATCCCTGAGCTTTTTGCTGCCGCCTTGAAATTCTTTTTCTATGATTGCGGCAATCCCGCATACCGTACCCCCTGCCTGCTCTACCAGACTGGTAAGTCCCATTGCTGCTTCGCCATGTGCCATAAAGTCATCAATGATGAGTACACGATCCTGTGAAGTAAGGTACTGTTTTGCCACCATGGCCATAGATACGGTGCCTTTGGTAAAAGATTTTACGGGTGCGCTGTAAAATGCCTCCGTCATGGTATTGGGCTGCATTTTTTTGGCAAATACCACAGACACCAAATCGAAATAAATCGCTGTGATGGCTGCAATACCAATACCGGAGGATTCTATGGTCAGGATTTTGTTGATATTCAAATGCCCAAAACGACGGTGGATTTCTTTGCCCAATGCCATAAATAATCCAATGTCCAGCTGATGATTGAGAAAAGAATCCGCTTTGATGACACCGGAACCGGCTTCCAATCCATCTTTTAATATTCTTTGTTTCAACAAATCCATGATACAACTCTCCCTTTCCATGATACATCCGGTAGATGAATATTATGCCGGAAATATACGATGTTCTCTTATGTTTTTTGCCGATACTGAGATATGCCATGGCAGAATGTACGGACAACCATGTCATATCGTGTGATCATAAAAGTACTATTCATTATACGGTAGTCTTTTCGTGATGTAAACAGATATACAGGTAAATACATATATTTTGTATATTTGAAGAAAAAGTATATGGAAAAAATAAAAAAATCAGTCGCTTTCCATAAAAAACAACAAATCAAAGGGCACAAACAAGGTGAATATTCCGGTAGAATCGGGGGTTTTTGGCAAATACATTCTCTTGTTTTTTTATGGCTTTGGAAGATGCAAAAAACTGTATGAAAAAATCTTATATTTTTCATAAAGATTGACAATAGGCTTGAAATCAAATCATGTTTTGGATACAATAAAAGAGCAAAAAGGTCTTTGCATGGATTGCAAAAAAATGGCCAAGGGGAGGTTCGGACATGAAAAAACAATATAAATACCTTGCCATTTGTTTTGTAATATGGACAGCATTTGGGTTGACATCATGTGGAGCAGCACAATATGGGGAAGGAAATGCACAGCAGGACATGACACCGGAGGGATATATTACTCAGGTATCAGAGCTTTTGCAGGCGGCAGAGAGCTATACAGGGAAGCTGGAGGTAACAACAAAAACGGCCTCCGAAAGCTATCGTACCACAGCGGATATCAGCAAAATCAACAACCCGCTGAAAGCGCAAATGGAGGAGCGGTATGTATATGGCGATACCAGACTGATTACAGAAATATATATGGAAGAAGTAGACGATATTGTCAATTTGTACCGTCAGTATGAAGGATTGTGGACGGCAATCTCACTGCCCAAAAGCGAAGCTTTGAAAAGCATGCGCTTTTTTGATGTGGGAGTCAACATCCAGATATTGTTGCAAAAGGGGACAAACTGGAAAGAGGTAGAGCGCAATGCGCAGGAGATTGTACTCTCTGGTACCATTCCGGCAGAGGCTGTGTATGATGTCATACACGAAACAAACCTTTTACAGCTTTCGGGCATCAATGGCATATCGAAAACATATTTTTCCGGTGCAGAGGATTTGAATATAACGCTGACATTGAATCAGGCAAATATCGTGCCACTGACATGCAAAATGGAACTTTCTCAGATACAGCAGGTGGTAACGAATAATATTCTCAAAGAATTACAGGTATCGGATGATGGATTTTTACTGCAAACATACGATATACAGATGGAAGTTTTGCATATCAATCAGGTACCCAATATTGAAATTCCAAAGGAAGCAAGAAATGCCGTCAATTATGAACAGGCAATTATGGATATGAACAAAAGCGATGGACAAGCGCAATCAAAAGTAACAATATCATAAAAGGGTCAGAGGGTATGGAAGATAGGAGAAGAAAAAAATGTATGTATTGACTGCGGCACTTTTAAGAGAATTGGATGCTCACGGCTTCGTATATCAGAAGCAGGGCAGGCTGAAGCATGGAGAGGATCATATCACCCTCAGCTTTGGTGGGAAGCATGTACAAAATCTGGTTACGCATATTTTATTCTTTCAGAAATCTCAAAGTATGCAGATTCAGATTTTGGATATCATTTCTGTTCCGCCGGAAAAGCTACAAGCGCTTTTTGGTGTCGTCAATGAACTCAATCAGGAATATCGTTTTGCAAAATTTTATATTGATTCCATAGATATGAGTGTAGAAATGAACATGGATGTATTGCTTCCGCCGGATGTGGATACAGGGGTATTGTGCTATGATGCTGTGATTCGTGCGATGCAGATTTGTGATGACGCATACAAAAAACTGATGTACAGTGTCTATGCAGACCAGTATTTGGGCAAGCAATGACAGAAAACAATTGTGTTTGCAGTATGTATATGAAAGGATTGCCTCGGCAGACGGTTTTGTCAAACTGCCGAGGGCATGCTTTGCTTTTTGGGGATAAAAAAATACCTGCCTATGGCAGGTATTTTTTTTATCATGCATGATCTTCTTTTTTGTCTGTGTTTTCTTCTCCATCCTCGTCATCTTCAAAATCAGCAGGATCGAAATCGGGGAATGCCGCTTTTAGAAAATCTTCACATTCGTCAATCTGTTCCATCTGCATCTGTACAGAATTCATCACAGCTTCTACATTTTTGGTGTATTTTTCAATTTGTGGATCCAGTTCTTCGGCAGCAGCTTCGGCGCTTGCTTCATTTGCTTCGCCTTCCTTTACAGCGGCGCTTGCTTCTGTAAGGCTTGCAGCTTCGTTTGCTTCTTCTGCTTTTGTTTCCTCTGTTTTTGTTTCCTCTGCATCCATTGCATCCAAATCTTCATCGTCCCATGCTTGCTGTGCATCCATTGCTCTTTTGGCACGCAGCTGCTCTCTGTAGAAACGGGCATCCTCCTTCAGCTCCTGTGCCTTTTCTGTCATGCGGAATGCGGCGCTTCTTACCTTGGGCTGTAAATCGTCTGCTTTGTCTGCCACTTTAGAAGCGAATTTTTTCATTGTTGGCTGCAAGCGTTCAGCAGTTTTGCCAACACTCTTTGCCACACTGCCCAATGCACTTTCCGCTTTCTCCAATGCGTTGCCGACAGCCTTGCCAATATTGCTGTCTTTTTGCAATCCATTTTGCAATACGATCAAAAGACGCTCTGCTTCCTCGGCAGTGATCAGACCTTTTTCCAACATGCTTAAAATTGCCATACGTTCTTCCTTCATGGGTGATTCCTCCTTCTTTTTATGCTCAGAGATAGAAATGGTATAGTCCTGCGGACGGTTTTCGGACAAACCAAAGGTATATAAGATGGCTTGTACAATGCGCTTGGAGGCATTGCCATCGCCAAAGGGATTTTTTGCCTGTGCCATGGACTGATATACGGCATCGTCGGTCAGCAGTGTTTCTGCCATCGCATAGATGGTGTCCTGCTCTGTACCGGCAAGCTTCAATGTGCCTGCTTCTATGCCTTCAGGGCGTTCTGTGACATTGCGCAGCACCAATACCGGCTTGCCCATGGAAGGGACTTCCTCCTGTAAGCCGCCACTGTCTGTCATGACAAAGAAGGAGCGATACATCAAATTATGCATATCCTTCAAATCCAATGGCTCTGTCAGGTGGATGCGTGGATGATTGCCCAAAATCCGCTTTACAGGCTCCATAACGGCAGGATTTTTGTGTACGGCATATACCACTTCAACATCCGGAAAGTTTTCTACCACACGCTGGACGGCATGACAGATATTTTCCAGAGGCGTACCAAGATTTTCTCTGCGGTGTGCGGTCATGGCAATGATGCGGTGATTTTGAAAATCAATATGATTGAGGCAATCCTCGTGGAAGGTATAGTCCTCCTCGATGGTATGCGCCAATGCATCAATGACGGTATTGCCTGTGATGAATATGCTTTTGGGTGCAATATTTTCTTTCTGCAAATGCTCTTTTGCCAATTTGGTTGGGGCAAAGTGAATATCGGTCAGCGTACCTGTCAGACGGCGGTTCATTTCCTCGGGGAAGGGTTGATATTTGTCATAGGTACGTAAGCCGGCTTCTACATGCCCAACGGCGATTTGATTGTAGTATGCGGCCAATGCACCTGCAAATGTGGTGGAGGTATCTCCATGCACCAGTACAATGTCCGGTTTTTCTTTTGCCATGATATCTTCCAGCCCCATTAAGGCACGGGTGGTGATGCCGGCAAGCGTCTGACGGCTCTGCATGATATTCAGATCATACTGTGGATGCAAATCAAAAATCTCCAATACCTGATCGAGCATTTCCCGATGCTGTGCGGTGACACAGACAATGCTTGTGATTTGCTCCGTCTGTTCCAGTACCTTGACCAAAGGCGCCATTTTGATTGCCTCCGGACGTGTGCCGAATACGCTCATTACTTTGATATTATCCATAATGATACTCCTTTATCCTTTGATTTTATTTTTCAAACGCCCAATGCCTTCGATTTCACAAATGACTTCATCACCTGCTTGCAGGAATCTTGGCGGATCAAATCCCATGCCAACACCGGCAGGAGTACCCATAGCAATGATGGTGCCGGCTTGCAGTGTCATGCCCTGTGAAAGGTTGTGTATCACTTTTGCAATGCCATGAATCATCAAGGATGTATTGCTGTCCTGACGCAGTTCGCCATTGACATAAGAACGGATGGCAAGCGCAGGGGGATTTTCAAACTCGTTTTTTGTCACAATCCAAGGCCCTATGGGTGTAAAGTCATCCAGACTTTTGCCAAAGTACCATTGCTTGTGTGCCGTTTGCAGATTTCTGGCGCTCATATCGTTGAGTATGGTATAGCCAAAGACGTAATCGAAGGCATCCTGCTGGCTGACATTCTTTGCATCCTTGCCAATGATGACGGCAAGCTCTGCTTCGTAATCCAAGCTGTCTACAATGTCGAAATGCCCATCAATGTATCCGCCGTCTGCAACAGCACGGTTGACACGCTTTGAGAAATAAATCGGTACGGGACGTTCTCCGCCAAAGGCTTCGTCATGAAAGCGTGCCGCTTCCTCCGCATGCGCATAATAATTGATGCCAAGACAGATAATATCCTGCTTGGGATTTACAATGGGTGCGAGGATGCGGATTTCCTCTATGGGAATACCCTCCATCAGCTCTGTGTTTTTTTCCAGCTTGCAGAGCTTTGCCGGTGTCATAGACGCAATGACAGCAGTCATATCTGTCAAATCACAGCCGATATAATTGACAGGCACAACGGCAGTACCATCCTTTTTCAAAATACCAATTGCGGTATGCCCGCCATGTATATATGTCAAAATTTTCATATGCTAAAACCTCCTGACATCATGCAAATACTGCCTACTTTTCACCTATCATATCACAAAAGACGCTATTCGGAAAGAAAAAAGTATCATTCCCCAGACGGCGGCACATGCACGGAGGGTGCGGTATATGCTTTCATACGACAAAATCTGCATATTTATAAAATGATGTCGAAAAAAGTAAACAAAAGAATTGAAAATAAAGAATATGATTATACTGTTTTATACAAAAAAATGCTTTTTATGGAATTTGCTATTGATTTATGGAAAGGCTCTATGTATAATACATTCATAAATATTCAGGCGTATACACGGTGTGATATCGTTTCTACGAAATGGTTTTGAAGGAGGATTTATTGATGAAAGAAAAAATTGTATTGGCATATTCCGGCGGTTTGGATACATCCGTAATCATTCCATGGCTCAAAGAAAATTATGATGCAGAAGTGATCGCTGTGTGCGGTGACGTGGGACAGGGCAAGGAAACAGAAGGCTTGGAGGAAAAAGCGCTGAAAACAGGTGCAAGCAAGCTCTATATTGCGGATTTGACAGAAGAATTTATCACAGATGCCATCTATCCCTGTGTCAAGGCAAATGCGGTATATGAAGGCAAATATCTTCTGGGTACTTCCATGGCACGTCCCATCATTGCAAAGAAGCTGGTGGAAATTGCGAAAAAAGAAGGCGCAACGGCAATCTGCCACGGTGCAACCGGTAAGGGCAATGATCAGGTGCGTTTTGAATTGACCATCAAGGCATTGGCTCCCGAACTGAAAATTATCGCTCCTTGGCGATTGGACACATGGGGCATGGAAAGCCGTGAAGATGAATTGGCTTATCTGGAGGCGCATGGCATTCCCTTTGAAGCAAGTCATGACAATTCCTACAGCCGTGACCGCAATATCTGGCATCTGAGCCATGAAGGTCTGGAGCTGGAAGATCCCGCAAACGAACCCAACTACAAGCATTTGCTACAGCTTGGCGTATCTCCTGAGGATGCACCGGATACACCACAATACATCACACTGGACTTTGAAGCGGGTATCCCTGTTGCACTCAACGGCGACAAGCTGAGCCCTGTGGAAATGCTGACAAAGCTGAATGAAATCGGCGGAAAAAATGGTATTGGTATTGCCGATATCTGCGAAAACCGTGTTGTTGGTATGAAATCCCGTGGCGTATATGAAACACCCGGAGGTACCATTTTGTACTATGCACACCGTGAACTGGAATACCTTTGCACAGACAAGAAAACACAGGCGTTCAATGAAGTGGCAAGCAATAAATTCACAGAGCTGGTATACAGCGGCGAATGGTATACCCCACTGCGTGAAGCGCTGAGTGCATATTTCGATAAAGTCAATGAAACCGTAACAGGCAGTGTAAAATTGAAGCTCTACAAAGGCAATATTATGCCTGCCGGAACCACTTCTCCTTACAGCCTGTACAACGAGTCTATGGCAAGCTTTACAACAGGCGAATTGTACAACCATAAAGATGCAGACGGCTTTATCAACCTCTTTGGTTTGCCTCTGAAGGTACGTGCCATGATGATGGATCAGAACAATAAATAAGAAATCAAATCAAGCATAAACAGACAAAAATGGATAAAAGATGGCAATTTGCTTGCTTTTATCCATTTTTTTCATCATATCAAAAAAGAGAAAGGACGATGTTCTATGCAGAAACTTTGGGGTGGTCGCTTCACCAAATCCACAGACAGCTTTACCGATCATTTTCATTCCTCCATCGGCTTTGACAGCCGCATGTATCATGAGGATATTACAGGCAGTATGGCACATGCACAGATGCTGGGCAAGCAAAACATCATACCACAGGAGGATGCAGACATAATCGTAAAGACATTGGGCGAGATTTTGGAGGATATTGATGCGGGCAAAATCAGCTTTGACGAAAAAGCCGAGGATATTCATATGAATATCGAAACCATACTCATCAGCCGTATTGGGGATGTTGGAAAACGCCTGCATACCGGCAGAAGCAGAAACGATCAGGTGGCATTGGACACCCGTATGTATACCAAAAAAGAGATTACAGAAATTCAGAAATTGGTGAAAAATCTGATGCAGGAGCTGAATACGCTGGCTGCTGCGCATACAGAAACCATACTGCCGGGCTATACCCATTTGCAACGTGCGCAGCCCGTTACACTGGCACATCATCTGCTGGCATATCTGGAAATGTTCAAAAGAGATTACGCACGTTTGTCCGATACATATAAACGTACCGATGTGCTGCCCTTGGGCAGCGGCGCATTGGCAACGACCACATATCCTTTGGATCGCTTCTTTGTAGCAAAGAAGCTGGGCTTTGCGGAGATTTCCGCAAATAGCATGGATGCGGTATCCGATCGGGATTTCTGTGTGGAGCTGGTTTCTGCACTTTCTATTATGATGATGCATTTGAGCCGTTTTTGTGAGGAGTTGATTTTGTGGAGCAGCCATGAATTCCATTTTATTGAGCTGGATGATGCATATTCCACAGGCTCCAGCATTATGCCGCAAAAGAAAAACCCAGATATGGCAGAACTGATTCGTGGCAAAAGCGGTCGTGTCTATGGGCATTTGATGGGGCTTTTGACAACACTCAAAGGTCTGCCCTTGGCATACAATAAGGATATGCAGGAGGATAAGGAAGGGCTGTTTGATGCCATTGATACCGTAAAAATGTGCCTGCCTGTATTTACCAATATGATTGCAACCATGACGGTTCAGAAGGATGCCATGCTGCAAGCGGCAAAGGGCGGATTTACCAATGCAACCGATGCGGCAGATTGGTTGGTCAAACAGGGTGTGGCATTTCGGGATGCACATAGCATCATTGGGCGTTTGGTGTTGTACTGTATCGAACATCAAACCAATTTGGATGATCTGTCTTTGGCGGAATATCGAGCAATCTCTCCCGTGTTTGACGAAACAGTGTACGAAGCCATTGGCGTAAAACAGTGCGTAGAAGCACGAAATGTCATTGGCGGACCGGCAAAGGCGGCGACAGAACAAGCAATTGCACAAAATCAGGCGTACTTATCCGCTCTGATGTGATGAGAATGTAAAAAATAGTATTTTAATGGAAAATCATTCCATTTTCCCTTGCGCTTTTGCATAAAGTGTGTTAATATTTCGTTAAGAAAGGACGGCAAGCCGTTTTGTTCTACAGAAAAACAGAAGAAGAATATGGAATTTCGTACCCGTACAAGAGATGTAAAGGCAATGTGTGAATAGATTTTTATGCCATATTCACTTGCGATTTTTCTGGGATTATGTTACTATTTCGTTCGTCAAACAGCTTGCCGATAGATATACATTTTGGTAAGCAAATATCACAAGGGGGAATATAATGAAATCAACAGGAATTGTACGAAAAGTAGATGAATTGGGTCGTGTGGTTCTGCCAATTGAGCTGCGTCGCAATATGGGGATTGCGATCAAAGACTCTTTGGAAATTTTTGTGGAAGATGGCACCATTGTATTGAAGAAATACGAACCGGCAGATATTTTCACAGGAAATATGGACGACCTGATCGACTATAAAGGAAAAAAGGTTTCTAAACAGTCCATCATAGAAATGGCACAGCTTGCAGGATTGGATATTCGATAAGAATGTATGATAAGAAAATGCACCACACAAAAAGAACGTTTGGATCTTCTGTGTGGTGCATTTTTTATGCCGCATTTTTGGCTTTTATTTTTTGGACTCCTTTTTTGGAAGCTCTTGCAAAACCACCATGCCCAAAGGCGGAACCTGTATATGGATGCTGTGGGGCAGGCAATGGTATGCGTTTGGTTGGCTGTTTACGGGTTTTGTATTGACAACACCGCTTCCGCCGTATGCAATATCATCGCTGTTGAATATTTCCGTATAGGCTCCGGCAGTCGGTACGCCCAGGCAGAAATCCGGATATGTTTTGGGTGTAAAATTGCATATGAAATAGAGCGTGCGTGTATCGCTGCGCCGCATGAAGGAAACCACCGAGGATTGCGCATCGTCACAGTCAATCCATGTGAAGCCATCGGCATGATGGTCTTTTTCCCAAAAAGCAGGCTCGGAAAGATACAGATGATTGAGCGCTTTGACATAACGCTGCATCTGTTGATGGTCTTGATATTGCAGCAAATGCCAATCCAAACTTTTCGCTTCTGACCACTCCTGAAATTGTGCAAATTCATTGCCCATAAACAGGAGTTTTTTTCCGGGATGGGCATACATAAAGCCGTAGGACAGACGCAGATTTGCATATTTCTGCCATAAATCTCCCGGCATTTTGCCGATCATGGGGCTTTTGCCATGTACCACCTCATCATGAGAGAGTACCAAAACGAATTTTTCAGAATGGTTGTATGCCATACCAAATGTCAAGTTGTTATGATGGTATTTTCTGTAAATGGGATCTTTTTGGATATAGAACAGGAAGTCGTTCATCCAGCCCATATTCCATTTGAATGTAAAGCCAAGTCCGCCGTCTGCAACAGGCTTTGTCACACCTTCCCAGGATGTGGATTCCTCTGCAATCGTTATGGCGCCTGGCTCACGCTCTGCAATGATTGAATTGAAATGCTTGATGAGTTCTACGGCTTCTATATTTTCTCTGCCGCCATAGATATTGGGTGTCCACTCGCCGTCGTTTTTGCAGAAATCCAGATACAGCATAGATGCTACCGCATCGACACGTAAGCCGTCAATATGATATTCATGCAGCCAGAATAAGGCATTTGCGATCAAAAAGTTGCTGACCTCCTTTCTGCCATAATTGAAGATATATGTGCCCCATTGCAGATGCTCGCCTTGGCGGGGATCTTGATGCTCATACAATGCAGTGCCGTCAAAGCGCCCCAGAGAAAAGTCGTCCTTTGGAAAATGTGCCGGTACCCAGTCCAGTATGACACCAATGCCGTTTTGGTGACAGGCATCCACAAATGCCTTGAACATTTCCGGTGTACCGTAACGGCTGGTAGGTGCATAGTAGCCCGTTACCTGATAGCCCCAGCTGCCGTCAAAGGGATGCTCTGTAACAGGCAGCAGCTCAATTTGGCGAAAGCCCATTTCTTTGACATAAGGAATCAAACGCTCTGCAAGCTCTGTATAAGTCAAAAAGCGGTTTTCTTCTTCCGGTACACGCATCCAGGAACCAAGATGTACTTCATAGATATTCATGGGGGATGCATAGACATCCGCTTTTTTTCTTGCTGTCATCCATTTTCGATCTTTCCATTTGTAACGATGCAGAGGATAGATTACAGATGCGGTATCCGGACGCAGCTGCGCATAGAAAGCATAAGGATCACATTTATCCACCTGTCTGCCTGTGGACTGTACGATATGGAATTTATACTGATCCATTGCGGTAAGCCCGGGAATGAACAGCTCCCATATGCCGGAATTGCCCAATAAACGCATGGGATGACGCAGTGTGTTCCAGCCATTGAAATTTCCGATGACGCTTACACTTTTGGCATTTGGCGCCCATACGGCAAAGGATACCCCTCTGGCACCTTCAAATGTCATCAAATGTGCGCCCAGTTTTTCATATATGGTATAGTGTGTACCGGCGCCAAAGAGATAGCGGTCATATTCGGAAACGGTGGGGGAGAAGGCATAGGGATCATAGCTCTGCCAATGATTGCCTGCAAAGTCCGTACAATCCAGACGATAGCGAAACCACTGGCTGCGACTGGGTATGCAGACTTCAAAAAAACCGTCTTCATGAATACGTTCCATAGGGTATTTTTGCCGTTTGTTCACAGCATCTATGACGGTGACTTTCTCTGCGGTGGGAAGGAAGGCACGTACTACAACACACGGCTTGCCGTTTTCCTCTATTTCGTGCATCCCCAATATGGTATGGGGGTCTGTATGCTCTCCTTGAATGATTTGAAAAAGTGCGCTTAAATGTTTTGCATTCATCATTTTTTTCAGCTCCTTTGTGGTTTTGAAAATTGCCTGCACAATCATTTGTGCCGACATTTGGATATGGGCATTTCGCACCGCATATGCACAATGATATGATTTTATTTTACCAGATTTTTGTATGGATAACATCCCTTCTTTTGAAAATATATGCCGCTTTTTTTGATTTTTTGGAATGCCGTGAAAAAAACATGCCATTGCAGGAAGAAAGGAGTGGTATGCTATGGACAAACCGTCGTTTGTGCGAAAAAATTTTGACGGCAAAAAGAAATTGTCAGAAGGAGAAAAAAAGACTATACTGAATATATCAAAGTAGATGGTTTGCGTGAGAAACGTTGCCGATGATATCCGGATTTTTTTAAGGAGGGAAAACGTATGAAGCTGATGTTTTTGGGTGCGGATCATGAGGTGACAGGCAGCTGTCACTATATAGAAGCCTGTGGCAAAAGCATACTGCTTGATTGCGGTATGGAACAGGGACGGGATACTTATGAAAATCAGGAGATACCGGTGGCAGCATCTGCCATTGACTTTGTATTTCTCTCCCATGCGCATATCGACCATTCGGGTTTGATCCCATTGCTGTATAAAAATGGATTTCAGGGGCAGATCTATGCCACAGAAGCAACTTGTGACCTCTGCCGTATTATGCTGCTGGATAGCGCACATATCCAAGAATTTGAAGCAAAATGGAGAAACAGAAAGGCAAAGCGTGCCGGTACACCTCCTTTTGCGCCTTTGTACACGGTTGCAGAGGCTACGGCAGTGATGGAGCATTTTGTTCCATGTGCGTATATGAAAAAAATAGAGGTGGCAGAAGGCATTGCGCTGCGCTTTACGGATGTGGGGCATTTGCTTGGATCTGCGAGTATGGAAATTTGGCTGACGGAAGATGATGTGACCAAAAAAATTGTGTTTTCCGGAGATGTTGGGAATATCAATCAGCCCATTGTGCATGATCCGTCTTATACCACGCAAGCCGATTATGTCATTATGGAAAGCACATATGGCGATCGCTATCACCAGTCGGCGCCGGATTATGTCGGCGAATTGGCAGCACAGATCCAGCAGACGCTGGATCGTGGCGGCAATCTTGTGATTCCGTCTTTTGCTGTGGGGCGTACACAGGAAATGCTGTATTTCATACGGGAAATCAAGGAAAAGCATCTGGTGCAGGGGCATGATCACTTCCCTGTGTATGTGGACAGCCCGCTTGCCATAGAAGCCACAAAGGTGTTTATGGAAAATCATATGAATTGTTTTGATGCCGAAGCGATGGCTTTGATTGCACAGGGCATCAATCCGCTGGAATTTCCGGGACTGAAGCTGGCAGTTACGGCGGAGGATTCTACTGCAATCAATTTTGACCGTACACCAAAGGTGATTCTTTCCGCATCCGGTATGTGTGAAGCAGGACGCATCCGCCATCATTTGAAGCACAATTTGTGGCGCAGGGAGTGTACGGTGCTTTTCGTAGGCTATCAGGCGATTGGCACACTGGGGCGTAATCTTGTGGAGGGCGCACAGGAGGTGCGACTTTTTGGTGAAACCATAGAAGTCAATGCGCAAATTAGACAATTGGCAGGTGTCAGCGGGCATGCCGATAAAAAGGGGTTGCTGGAATGGATTACGCATTTTGCGCAGAAACCCAAGAAGGTCTTTGTGGTGCATGGGGAGGATTTGGTATGCGAATCTTTTGCAAAATGCCTGCAAGAGGAATACGGCTATGATGTTGCTGCGCCTTACAGCGGTGCATGCTATGATTTGGCAAGCGGTACGATGATTTCTGCTGGTGTGCGTATTCCGGTTGCGCCCAAAATGTATCCGCAGGCAAAGGCGGTCAGCGAAGGCGGAAAAAGAGCCATGTATTTGGCAGGACAGCTGGATGAAGCGGGAAAACGCCTGCTGCGCATCATTTCACAAAATAAGGGTGGTGCCAATCGGGATATGGAAAAAATGCTCAAACAAATCCATGCCCTGTGCGATCAGCTGGAGAGCTGAGCGTGCATATGTTTTGAGAGATGCTCTGTCCGGATTTGCTTGGGTGCAATATGCAAAAAGTGGTATCTGTGCAATTGTATGGTATTGCTCAAAATATGCGGTATGAAAAAAAGAATGATTGGTGGAGTATACATAAAAAAATTCGCTTTACAGAAAGAAATAACAATAAAATACACAAAAAATACCTGTATTTCATACGGTATGCAGATGGCAAAAGAACTTTTGCAAAACAATAAATTTTGAGAAAAACTACCTTGCGAAATTTACGGTTTTGGTATAATCTTAGTAACAGGGAGGTATCGCCAAAAATGGAAATCGTCTATGGCAATATGACCTGTAGGTATGATGTGGGAAGATGTACATAAACGATGGCATATCGTTTTCGGTGCATAGCGCCTTTGTGTATTTCTTTGAAGACACTTCCTGCTGTACTATAACATCTCAATTAAATTAGGAGGGAATCGACTATGGGTAAGAAATATGTGTATATGTTCAGCGAAGGTAACGCTTCCATGCGTAACCTGCTGGGTGGCAAGGGTGCTAACCTTGCAGAAATGACAATGCTTGGTCTGCCTATTCCACAGGGCTTCACAATCACAACAGAAGCATGTACGGAATACAACGAAGGCGGCAAAGAGCTGACAGCAGAAATGATTGAGCAGATTGAGGCTGCACTTTCCAAGCTGGAAGAAATGGCAGGCAAAAAACTGGGTGATCCCAAAAATCCCCTGCTGGTATCTGTACGTTCCGGCGCAAGAGCATCCATGCCCGGTATGATGGATACCGTTTTGAATCTGGGTTTGAATGATGTTTCCGTGGAAGGCTTGGCAGATAAAACAGGCAATCCAAGATTTGCTTATGATTCCTACAGAAGATTTATTATGATGTTTGCCGATGTGGTGATCGGCGTATCCAAATCCAAATTTGAAAGAAAGTTGGATGAATACAAGGAGCAGGTTGGTGCAAAGTATGATACAGACCTGTCAGCAGACGATCTCAAGAAGATTGTGGAAATATTCAAACAGATTTATTTGGAAGATCAGGGCAAACAATTCCCACAAGATCCAAAGGAACAGCTTTTTGAAGCTGCAAAGGCTGTGTTCCGCAGCTGGGATAACCCCCGTGCTTTTGTTTACAGAAGAATGAACGACATTCCTTATAGCTGGGGTACTGCCGTAAACGTACAGATGATGGTGTTCGGCAATATGGGCGATACATCCGGTACAGGTGTTGCCTTTACCAGAAATGCAGCAACAGGCGAGAAAGCAATGTTGGGCGAATACTTGGTAAATGCACAGGGGGAAGACGTTGTTGCCGGCGTTCGTACACCAAAGCCAATTGCAAAACTGGCAGAGGATATGCCCGAAGTATACGCACAGTTTATGGAAATTGCAAACAAGCTGGAAAATCATTATAAAGATATGCAGGATATGGAATTTACCGTAGAAGAAGGCAAACTGTATTTCCTGCAAACAAGAAATGGCAAGAGAACAGCAAATGCTGCACTGCGTATTGCGGTAGAAATGGTAGATGAAGGCCTGCTGACAAAGGAAGAAGCACTGATGAAGGTAGAACCCAAGCAGCTGGATCAGATTTTGCATCCCGCATTTGACCAGAAGGCGCTCAAAGCAGCAGAAGTGATTGGCAAAGGTCTGCCTGCATCTCCCGGTGCGGCGGCAGGTAAGATTTGCTTTACCGCAGAGGACGCAAAGGCACAGGCAGAGGCTGGCGACAGAGTGATTCTGGTGCGTCTGGAAACCTCTCCCGAGGATATTGAAGGTATGGCAGCGGCGCAAGGTATTCTGACTGTACGTGGCGGTATGACTTCTCATGCAGCCGTGGTTGCACGTGGTATGGGTACTTGCTGCGTATCCGGTTGTGAAGAAATCAAGATGAATGAAGAAGCAAAAACATTTACGCTCAGCGGCAGAACATTCAAGGAAGGCGATTACATCTCTTTGGATGGTTCCACAGGTAATATCTATGGCGAAGATATTCCTACCGTAGATCCTGAGATCAGTGGCAACTTTGCTACTTTCATGGCATGGGCGGATGAAAAGAGAGCGCTGAAGGTAAGAACCAATGCCGACACACCTCATGACGCACAGACAGCAATCGACTTTGGTGCAGAGGGTATTGGTTTGACCAGAACAGAGCATATGTTCTTTGAAGGCGATAGAATCATGAAATTCAGAAAGATGATTCTTGCAGAAACTGTAGAAGAAAGAAAGAAAGCTTTGGCTGGTATCGAACCATTCCAGAAAGACGATTTCAAGGGAATCTATGAAGCAATGGGCGAAAGACCGGTTACCATCCGTCTTTTAGACCCTCCTTTGCATGAATTTATGCCAAACACAGAAGAAGAATTTGCAATTCTGGCAAAGGAAACAGGTAAGAGCGTAGAAGAACTGAAAATCAAAGCAAAGAGCCTGCATGAATTGAACCCTATGATGGGCCATAGAGGCTGCCGTCTGGCTGTAAGCTATCCTGAAATTGCAGAAATGCAGACAAAGGCAATCATCGAAGCAGCCGTAGAGGTTTCCTTGGAAAAGGGCATCGAAATCGAGCCGGAAATCATGATTCCTTTGATCGGCGAAATCAAAGAATTGAAGTTTGTAAAGAATGTTGTTGTAGAAACAGCGGAAAAGGTAATGGAAGAAAAGGGCAAGAAGCTCAAATATCTGGTAGGCACTATGATTGAAATTCCAAGAGCAGCGCTTACAGCAGATCAGATTGCAACCGAAGCGGAATTCTTCTCCTTTGGTACAAACGACCTGACACAGATGACATATGGTCTTTCTCGTGATGATGCAGGTAAAATTCTCAATGATTATATTGATAAAAATATCTACGAATGTGACCCTACAGCAAGACTGGATCAGCAGGGGGTTGGTCAGCTGATGAAATGGGCAGTGGAAAAGGCAAAACCTGTACGCCCCGACATCCATCTGGGAATCTGTGGTGAACATGGTGGCGATCCTTCTTCTGTAGAATTTTGTCATGAAATTGGTCTGGACTATGTATCCTGCTCTCCGTTCCGTGTACCCATCGCAAGATTGGCAGCAGCACAGGCACAGATCAAAAATCCTAGATAAGGTAAGGCAAATGCCGTAAGAAAATACGGTTGGAATTGGTTTTCTGATGCGATATCCGTATTTTCATAAAAGGAAATAAAAAGTAGGCTATCCCGACAAAATCTTTTGATTGCGTCGTGGTAGCCTATTTTTGTGCTGTGGCAATTTTTGCAGAAATTATGATAGACTACGAGGGTGTATGATATAGGAACGGAATCGGAGAAAATTCCTAAATAAGGCAAGCTGCGATAACATAAAAAATGGTTGTCTGAATCAAACAAGGCACAAAAGGGATGATGTATGCGGTGCTGTTTCCTGTTGGCAGAACCCATGAGATCAGATATTCATCAAACGGATCACACCGGTGTCATAGCATCCAATAAAAAAACATAAAAAAATGTAAAAAAAGGATTGACAAACCAAGATATACCTGATAGAATAATCAAGCACTCGACAAGAGGGGAAACAAAATACCAGAAAAAATGCAGAAATCAGGCATTTCTTCAACAATTCATCAAAAAGTACGAAAAAAAGTGCTTGACAGAAAAAAGAAGAACTGGTAGAATATACGAGCGTTCTTGAAAAGGAACGTGATTGAAAAAAAGTTTCAATAAAGTTTTTCAAAAAATACTTGACAACAAAAATGAAACTTGGTAAAATATAAAAGTCTTATTGAGAAATAGGACAAACGACAAAAGACTGATCCTTGAAAACGAAATAGCAGAAATAAACTTACAACCCATAGTCAAT
>JAHHTW010000018.1 GCA_020024265.1 Anaerotignum sp.
AACCGGGGATAGAGGTGTTGCAGACCTTTGCCTTACCACTTGGCTATGGCGCCATCTGAAAAGTATTATACTGAAAGAAATATTCTTCGTCAAGAGGAAATTTGTTTTTTTATCATATTTTTCCTTTTTGCATCCATTCTTTTGATGCTACATATATATAAATATATGCAAAAAAACAAAAAAAATACCGATGTATCACAAAAAATGAGCAAATTTCAATGTGGCTATACTTTTGCGGATACTGTGTTTTCTAAGATACTTTATATGAACAATATGTATAAAATCCAAAGAGAATGGCTGCATTATTTTCGTATATACTCAATAAAAATAGAAAGATATGTAAAAGAAAGGCACAGATTGAACGAAATAATATACAAAAATCCTTGACTTTGTGGAATTTTTCACAGTTGGGCTTGCTTTTCTTTACAAACGTGTTATACTGATAATGCAAGCAGAAATGCATTTGTTTTTTTGTTGAGATGAATATGAATCGTGCAAGGGGTATCTGCACACGGGAGTTTCTCCAGGCTCACCTCACAAGGACAGAAGCGTTTTCTTATCAGCAACAAATAGTAATCATAACGAAATACATAAAAAAAGGAGAAGTGAAAGAAATGAGATTATCTGACAGAGTTCAGGCTATGCAGAATTCCCCCATCAGAAAGTTTAACCCGATCGCTGCTGAAGTCAAAGCACAGGGTACAAAGGTTTACCATCTGAATATTGGTCAGCCTGATATTGAAACACCTTCCGTATTCATGGAAGCAATCAAAGGCTTCGATCAGAAAGTTCTGGCTTATGCGGAATCTCCCGGTCTGCCTATGTTGCAGGATGCCATCATCAAATATTTCAAGACATTCAATATGGATTTGGAAAGAAAAGATGTCCTGATCACAAGCGGTGGTTCCGAAGCTCTGACATTGGTTTTCCTTTCCCTGCTCAACCCTGGTGATGAAGTTATTGTTGCAGAACCTTACTACACAAACTATCTGACATTCATTCAGGCTGCAGACGGCGTGATCAAACCTGTTACAACATACGCTGAAGAAGGCTTCAAATATGCAATCAAAGAAAGACTGGAAAAGGTTGTTACAGAGAAAACAAAAATGATCTCTATTGTAAACCCTGGCAACCCTACAGGCTGCATCTTGTCCAGAGAAGACATGAGAGTTATCTGTGATTTTGCAAAAGAACACGATCTGTGGATTCTGGCAGACGAAGTTTACAGAGAATTTGCTTATGATGGCAGAGAAATGACATCCTTCGGTCAGTATGAAGATGTAGCAGACAGAGTGATCGTGATCGACTCCGTATCCAAGAGATTCTCTGCTTGTGGTGCACGTATTGGCTGTATCGTATGTAAGAACGATGAATTTATGTCTCAGGTTATGAAGATTGCTATGGGTCGTCTGTGCTGCCCTACTCTGGAAATGGTTGGCGCAACCGCTCTGTACGGCTTAGATCCTTCTTTCTTCGACGAAGTAAGAAAAGAATACGAACACAGAAGAGATGTTTCTTACGAAGCTCTGAAGAAAATTCCTGGTATTGTATGTGAAAAACCCGGTGGTGCATTCTACATCACTTGCAAGCTGCCTGTAGAAAGTGCAGAAGATTTGTTGGTATTCCTGCTGAAGGAATTCAGAGATAACAACGAAACAGTTATGTATGCACCTGCAGAAGGCTTCTATGCTACACCTGGTCTGGGTAAAGACGAACTGCGTATTGCGTATATCCTCAAAGCAGAAGATATGGCAAGAGGTATCGAATTGCTGGGCAAAGGTATTGAAGCATACAAAGCAGCTGGTCATAAATAAGAATGATTGATATATAACAAAATAGCTTTTGGCTTTTACAAGAGGATGTCTGAACAGGCATCCTCTTTTTTGCTATAACCAAATAAAACCCAGATAGGTAGGAGCAATAGAGGAGCTTTCGCTTTTGGCAAAACAATAGGATCTGATGTGGTGGAGTCCACAAAAAGCAGGCAATGCAAAAGGCTATCGACATGCTGCATGTGTCGATAGCCTTTTTGCTGTTATTCTTTTGTGGCAGCCTCTGCCCATGTATGATGATGCAGTTCGCCTTCACACAACATTCCCGGAAAGCCAAGCTGGCGCATTGCTTCATATACCATAATGGCAACAGAGTTTGACAGATTCAAAGAGCGTGCGGCACGAAGCATGGGGATGCGTACGGTATTTTCCGGATATTGCAGCAAAATTTCCTCTGCAATCCCCGCACTTTCTTTTCCAAACATCAAATAATCATTGTCATGATATTGTACATCGCTGTATATATGTTTTGCTTTTGTGCTTGCCATCCAAATACGAGCATGTGGATTTTTTTCTAAGAATTCTCCGAAATTTTTATAGTAGCGAATATCAAGAAATTTCCAATAATCCAAACCGGCACGTTTCAAATGCTTATCATCCGTAGAAAACCCAAGCGGCTCAATCAGGTGAAGCACAGCATTTGTGACGGCACAGGTACGGGCGATATTTCCGGCATTTTGCGGAATTTCAGGTTCTAACAATACAATATGTAAGCTCAAGCTGTTTCCTTCTTTCTTTTTTGATATATTTGTTTCAAATTGTAGCATATGGGAAGGAAAAACGCAATTTCATAAAAAGAAGTTTTTTGAGAATGATTTCTACTTGACGGAATGGAGATTTTCTATTATTATTAAATAACAACAATTATTTGTTAGAAGGTGATACCATGAAAGAAACAGCACAAATTCTGCGCGAAAAAGGTTTGAAGGTAACACCTCAAAGAATTGCAGTTTATAATATGCTCTTGCAGACAAACAGTCATCCAAATGCAGATATGATTTATCGTGCTTTGGAAGAAACCAATCCAACCATGAGCCTGGCTACGGTCTATAAGACATTGGATTACTTCAAGCATCTGGGTTTGGTACAGGAGTTGAATGTGGGTGAAGGCAGTGCGCGTTACGATGCAACTGTACATTGTCATCCGCATGCAGTATGTACATGTTGTGGAAAGGTGGTAGATCTGGAAGTGGAGGAGCTGACCAATTTACATGAAAAGCTCTCTCAGCCTTTGGACTTCGCTGTTTCCTGTGAACAGCTCATATTATACGGCACATGCGCAGAATGCCAGCAGGAAAGAACGTTGGCAAAGACAGTATAAGCAGTCTATGTAAAAAGCGTTGGAGTTTTCCAACGCTTTTTATCGTGCAGATTTATTTTTTGTTTTGCATATCCTTCATTTCCTGCTGTTTGTTACGTACTGCACGCAGTATAAATTCCGTATGATACTTGATATGTCCCTGTGCAATAGCGGTACCTTCTTCGGAATCATGGTTTTCAATGGCACGGATAATGCCTTTGTGGTGTGCTACAATGGCAGGGATGACAGAGTCCAGCTTCAAATGTGCAATACGGTAACGATAGAGTTGAATTTGCAGGTTTTGGAATACCTGAATCAATTTATCATTATCGGTAGATAAGAAAATATGCTGGTGGAATTTCTGATCAAGGTCTGCAATGTCCTCCAAATTTTTTTCTGCAATGGCTTTTTCAAAAAGCTCTTGCAGATGTTTCAATTCGGAAAGGCTTTCCGGTGTCATTTTTTTACAAGCTAACGCAGTTGCCAAACCTTCCAATACACTGCGAATTTCCAGAATATCTACAATATCCTTTTCGCTCATATCCAAAACCTGCGCACCTTTTCTTGGTACCAGCTCTACCAAATTTTCCAATTCCAGCATACGCAGCGCTTCACGTACAGGTGTACGGCTTACTCCCAGCTTTTCAGCAAGTTGATTTTCCATCAGCCTTTCTCCGGGCAGCAGATGACCGGTCAGAATCGCATCCCGCAATGTGTTAAAAACCACATCTCTCAAAGGGAGGTATTCATTGGTGTTGATATTAAATTTCGTATCTGTCATTTTTTTTCTCCTTTCCTACGTTGCTATGTGATGTATGGTAAATATGGGTGACAAAAACGTCTTTGATATGAAATTCTTTTTTTAACGCATGTGCAGCAGCATGTGCGCTTTCCTGCGTTGCAAACAGTCCGAATACGGTGGGACCGCTTCCGCTCATCAATGCACCAATGGCACCATGTGCGCACAGATGTGATTTGAGCGCTGCAATGGTTGGATGCATGGGTATGGTCACGGTTTCCAGTACGTTGCAAAGCAGCTGCCCCATGGTATGCAGATTGCCGTTTTTTATGGCGCAAAGCATCGCTGTGGTATCAGGGTGTTCGGTTATTTTGTCGAGCTGTAGACTTTGGTATACTTTCGCTGTCGATACACTGACAGGAGGTTTGACCAATACAACATAGCAAAAAGGACAGGGTGGCGCAATAGTGGTCAGCTCATTTCCAAGACCTTCCGCAAGCACGGTACCTCTGCGTACACAGTAGGGAATATCTGTACCCATGGTTAGGGCAAGTTCTTCCAGTTTTGTGCGTGGCAGATGTAAAGAAAATAGATGGTTCATTCCAACCAGCACAGCGGCACAGTCTGCACTGCCTCCGGCAAGCCCCGCAGCAACGGGGATACGCTTATGGATATCAATGGAAATTCCCTCTGTGATGCCATAGGTCTGTTTGATCAAATGAGCAGCACGCCAAGCCAAATTGCGTTCATCTGTCGGCATCCAAGACATATTGGAGGAAAGCCGGATTTCATCCTCCGCAATACGTGTCAGTGTGATGTTGTCATGCAAGCCAACAGTTTGCATAATCATTTTCAGATCATGGTATCCGTTTTCCCGTTTTCCGATTACGTCTAATGTAAGATTGATTTTGGCTCTTGCTTTTAATTTTATTGTTTTCAAAATATTCCCTCGTTTTTTTAATACTGTATACAAGATGTATTCTTATTGTACCTGAATTTGGACAAAGAAACAATCAGCATGTTATACAAAAAAAAGAAATGCGTGCAGAACTTTGTGATGAAAACAAGAAAAACAATGCTTTGGGTGAAGTAAAAATCCCAAAATCATCAGCGCCATTTTTGCAACATCCGACAGAAACATGGGGGAGCAGAGAGGGGGAAGGAATGTATGATTGTCAAAAATATATATTTTGGTAAGGGTTTTTCTCTTTTATACAAGTGAAATGATACAATATTCAAAAATGAACAAAAAGACATGCTGAAATTTGCCGTTATTTCTCATAGAAGGCTATTGTCAGAATGGATGTAGTTTTGTATAATGCAAATAGAAATATTTCGTATACAAAATAAAATGTGATATTTATGGAAAGGATGTGCCAGCATGACTGCAAAAACACATGGCTACATTACAAAAGAAATTGAACTGGAACAGATTTACCGTTTTATCTCCCGTTATTTTGATCCGGAGGCAAAAGTAAACCGTTATGAAAACCGCTTTGGTGAAAGCAACGAAATGGCTGTGTATTTCACATACAAGGGGGAAGAAAGACGTTTGTTTTCCATGGTGTATAAAAGCCGTAAGTTTTCCAAAACAGGAGAAAAAAAACGCTTGATTTTCTTGGATTTGGATTACTGGGGGCATAGTGTGGAAATCATGCGTTCGATCATGTCCTTCTTCAGCGGTTGGATGGATGAAAATGACTGCGACAAGGAAGGCCCTTATTTCATTGATGAACAGCCTGACGGTGTTGTACCCAATATCATCAAGATTACAAGAAAAGAACTCAACAAGCGTATGGGCGGGATGGTTGTCATCATTGATGATGAGGATGAGGACGAAGAGGAACAGGAATAAATCGGAAAACTTTCTTCCAAAGAAGCAGAGGAGCAAAACAGCAGACAAAGCCCAAAACACACAAATTTCTTTTTCGCACAGATTTGTTGCATTTTTGCAAAAATGGTTGCATCGGATACATACAAAAATAATAAAAATGTAAGAATTCTTTTTGTGTATTGTAAAAAAATGGTCATATACTGAATAAAGCAATACAAAAGAGAAATCCATCAATTTTACAATTATTTGTGAGGTGTATAAAGGATGAAGAAATGTATGATTGGTGTGCTTTTTGGGCTGCTTCTTTTTGGCAGTACCGCCTGTCAAAAGCAGGATATAACGCTAGAAAACTGCTTGCAGGAGCAGCAAGGTGTATTTTCTTCCCTGCGTGTGACCAATGGTGCATTACCCAGCATTCAGTTTACAGCAGTGCCAACAGAAAGCAAAACGCCATTTTTCTACATAGAAATGAAAGAGGATGTAGAGGTGACATTGTCGTATAGCTTTACCAAAGAGGAAGGGAATGCATCCATTGGCTGCTATCATATCGGCAAGCAGGAGGAAATGTCTGTGCCGCTGGATATGGCAGCAACAGAAGAAAAGATTACGAATGAATTGTCTATGATGCTACACAAGGGGATGAATGTATTCTATATTGTGGGAGAGGGCAGTCAATGCTCCATAAGCTGTAGCATCAGCGGATTACCTGAGGATGAAATATTGTATGCCAATACGGTTTCGCCTGAGGACAATGCGATAGAGCAATAAGGAAAAAGGTGTTTTCCAAATAGGAAAACATCTTTTTTTGGTATCACCAAATAAAAACCCTTGGCTCTGTTTGGAAAATTGTATTATATTCCCCCATCCAAGCTTCCTTTGCCGTTTTATGAAGCAAAAAAGACCTTGGGGCGTTGCTCCAAGTCATACAAGCTTTTGAAAAAGCTTATGCAAAACGTTCCTATTACGAAATCACTATGCGATACAACAACGGAGAAATTTTTCAAAGAAAATGGCTGCACTTTTCATGGTAACGGTACATGTAGTGCAAGAGAAGTTTTTGCGATCCACTGACAAAAAGCCGCCAGATCAGTCCACAGCCAAGTGTCTGCCGATGGTATGGTCTTGAGGATCAATCCATCAAATTTTGTATACATTCAGAATGAATGGGCAAAATCATACAGAAAAGTTTGACATATGCCTTGCTTTGAACATAGAAAAAAACGTATGCTTTGTACATAAGGGGAGAAGGTTCACATTATAGAAAAAAGGCTTCCTTTGTCAATTTTGCCGGTAGAGGTATGCCGTCAAGAGCCGCACCATATCGGTTATTTGGTAGATCTGATAGATTCGTGCGGGAATGGCATTATTTATTTTTATTACGCAAGTGCATGTAAACGGTATTTTTGGAAATGCCCATATGCTCCGCAATGATGATGACGGCATCTTTTAAATTGAAAATACCCTTTTGTGCAAGAAGATATATGATTTCTTTATTCTTATTTGCAGAAGAAATGGCAGGATTGCCATAGACCTCTTTTTTTGCGCTTTCCAATGAGGTCAGCATCAATTCTTCTGTATTGT
Organism: Anaerotignum sp.; assembly: GCA_020024265.1. Lineage (GTDB taxonomy): Bacteria > Bacillota > Clostridia > Lachnospirales > Anaerotignaceae > Anaerotignum. The sequence continues at coordinate 7,287 of JAHHTW010000018.1, forward strand.
CTACAAAGATTTCGGAGATATGCTCTGTGTCATTTTGTGCTTGTGGATAAAAATTGTGCATTACAGAAAGCAAGGATACACTCAGATATAGATTGATACAGAACAGACCAATGATGCGTTTGTTTTCTCCAAGAATGGCAGCGGTAAATGCCTTGAATGTTTCGCCACGTTTGTTTTTTGCAAAATAGGAAATATGACGCAGGCTGTCATCCTCAATCATGCGATGTACCAAAGAAAGCGTAAATTCTGAAATCGGTGCGCCAACCTTTCGACCGGAGTGATGCCCATGCACAATGGTCATGACCGATGCATCCAGATGCTCTAAATTGTGAATAATAATCTCACAATTTTCGCCCAAATAGGAGCCTAAGCCCTCTGCAACGGGTTTATAGGAGTCCAGTATCCGTTTGTCTTCTTGTGTAAGTATCATTTGATCATGCTCCATAATTTTTCCTCCATCTGTGTTTTCAGGATGCAATCAAAGATTTTCTGAAAATAATACCATATATTATATTTAGTATATCGTTTTTTGGTATATTTTTCAATAGCAAATAGCATAGCGGACAACATTGCAATCATAGTATGAAGGGGAGGGGTGGTTCATGAAGCGTATTGGTATATTTGTGTTGATTTGCTGTATGCTCTGGCAGCCCGTATATGCAATGCAACCGCAAGTGGCAGCACAGGGAGCAGCATTGGTTGATGGCACAAGCGGCAGGCTGCTGTGGGGGAAGAATGCAGATAAGCCTATGGAGATGGCAAGCACAACCAAAATTATGACTGCCATATTGGTGCTGGAGAAAAGTGATTTATATGAGATTGTTACTGTCAGCAAAAATGCGGCACGTCAGCCGGATGTACAAATGGATTTGCTGGAGGGAGAACAGTGGTATGTGGGAGATTTGCTGCGGGCAATGATGCTGCACTCTTACAATGATGCAGCAGTTGCTTTGGCAGAGCATACCAGCGGCAGTGTAGAAGCGTTTTGTATGGAAATGACGGCAAAGGCAAAACAGATAGGGGCGAAGGATACGGTTTTTGGTTCTCCAAATGGTTTGGACAGCCATCTGCCCAAAGAGCAGCATCATAGTACAGCATATGATATGGGGTTGATTACAGGATATGCATTGCAAAATCCGCAATTTCGTGAAATTGTCCAAATGCCGGCATATAGCTTTTGTGATGTATCGGGAAAGCATACGCATACAGCAGTCAATACAGACCGATTTTTGCAAATGTACGCCGGCGCATTGGGTGTCAAAACGGGATACACCAATAAGGCAGGGCATTGCTTTGTAGGAGCAGCACAAAAAGACGATGTCTGTCTGGTCAGTGTGGTATTGGGCTGTGGATGGGGCAGCTCAGGTAAGCAGGCAAAGTGGACAGATACAAAGGCATTGATGGATTATGGATTTGCGACATATCAATTACAAACGGTAGCAAACAAAGGCAGTACCGTAGGCAGTGCGGCAGTCAGCCGTTCGCCCGTAGAAGCGGTAGATGGGGTGCTATCTGAAGATTGCAAGGGATTATTTTCTGCATCGGAGGCGCAGAGATTGACACTTGTGCCAAAGCTGTCCATGACACTACAGGCGCCTGTACATCAGGGGGAGAAAATCGGTACGGCAGAACTTTGTCTGGATGGCACGGTATTGTATGAAGTAGATGTATTGGCAGCCAATCAAGCGCCTGCCTATACTTTATGGGAACAATATCAAAGATTGCTCGGTGTATGGATAAAATGGATGGAGTTTTTATGAAATCATATGTATGAGAGGATATATTTCAAAAAGGAATGGGGACGGAAAAAAAGAGCCACCGACGCATATGAACAGCCAAGGCATGTGAGCAGCGCCGGTGGAGATGTTTGGAATGGCTGCTGTGTCATTCCATAGAACGATACATTTCGGCAGCATCCTCTTTTTTTGTGGATTCCTGTAGTCGCAGCACCTCTACCTTTGTGGTATTTGTGCCAAACTGTATTTCGATAATATCGCCACATTTGACCTCTGCACCTGCCTTGACAACCTTGCCATTGAGGGATACTCTGCCAGCATCACATGCTTCATTGGCTATGGTTCTGCGTTTGATGATGCGGGAAACCTTCAAAAATTTGTCGATACGCATATCGTTTCCTCCTTTGTGGAAAGAACTGTGAAAAAACGCCGCCTTCACAAAAGAGAGGCGGCGTTTTCAGATTTACCAAAGCAATCTCAATTATTTATTGATGGCATCTTTCAGAGCCTTACCAGCTTTGAATCTGGGCGCTTTGGAAGCAGGGATTGGCATTGCTTCGCCTGTCTGAGGGTTTCTACCTTCACGAGCAGCACGTTCTGCAACGTCGAATGTACCAAAACCAACCAGCTGTACTTTGCCGTTTGCAGTCAGTTCTTCTGTTACAACGTCTTCAAAAGCCTTGAGAGCCTTTTCGGCATCTTTTTTGCTCATTTCTGCTTTTTCAGCAATTGCTGCAACTAATTCAGATTTGTTCATTTTTTTGTCCTCCTAAATTTCTTTCAAATTTTTTTGGATAAGGTGTTTTTCGCCTTTTCCCAGAGCAAATCCATTTCTTCCAGAGTCATCTCGGAAAGCTGCCTTCCCTCCGAAAGGGCTGAATTCTCAACACACTCAAATCTATTTATAAACTTTTTGCTCGCTTTTGTCAAGGAAAACTCGGGATTTATTTTCAAAAACCTTGCTGCATTGACCAAAGCGAATAAAATATCGCCAAATTCTTCCTCTATATGTGTTTGTTCACCCTGAGCAATGGCTTCTGTCAATTCATCCATCTCCTCGTAGACTTTTTGCATTGCCTGTTGGGTATTTTCAAAATCAAAGCCCACATCGGCTGCTTTTTTCTGGATTTTGGCAGCACGTGTGAGTGCAGGCAGGGCAGCAGGCACATGCTTGAGGACATCGGTTTGTGTTTGGATTTGTTTTTCTTTTTTCTTAAGTTTTTCCCAATTGACCAATACTTCATCTGCGTTTTCCACATGCAAATTGTCAAATACATGCGGATGGCGGTATATCATTTTTCTGGCAATGCCATCTATAACATCATCCAGTGTAAAGCTGCCTTTTCCTGCCTCTATTGAGGAATGGAATACCACATGCAGCAAAACATCCCCAAGCTCCTCTTTCAGGTTTTCCATATCGTTTTGATCAATCGCATCTATGACCTCATATGCTTCCTCCAAAAAGTCTGCACGCATACTTTCGTGTGTCTGCACCATATCCCATGGGCAGCCATTTTCACCACGCAGACGTTCTACAATGTTGTGTAAGTCGTCAAAGGTATATTTTTTTTCCATGATTTTTCCTCCCTATATCTGTGGGACAAAAAATGCCCCGATTTTTTATTCAAAAATCATAAACTTTCTTCATTGTATTTTCGGAAAAACAGCGTTTTTTCCATATCACCTTATGGCAATTTATGTTATGATAATGCTTAATGAAATACTTGTCAACGAAAAGGCTGAAATTCATTTTTCGCCAGAGATCGCAAAAAGAAAGGAAGTTGCCGCTATGTTTCGCATTGTGAATAAAAAAGAACTCAACAGTGCAGTAACGCTTTTGGAAATTGAAGCTCCATTTGTTGCGAAAAAAGCAATGGCTGGGCAGTTTATTATTTTCCGTGTAGATGAATACAGCGAACGTGTACCGCTGACCATAGCTGATTATGACAGAGAAAAGGGAACCGTAACGATTATTTTTCAGAAGGTTGGTCTTTCGACAAAGCTGCTGGCATCTAAGGAAATTGGAGATTCCATCCGTGATTTTGTAGGGCCTTTGGGTATTGCAACAGAGCATGAGGGCTGCAAGAGAGTTGCCGTGGTTGGTGGCGGTGTAGGCTGCGCCATTGCATATCCACAGGCAAAGGCATTGCACCAGATGGGGGCAAAGGTGGATGTGATTGCAGGATTCCGCAATGAAGATATTGTAATCTTGGAAGATGAGATGAAGGCGGTATCCGATCATTATTACCTGATGACAGATGATGGCACAAAGGGCGAAAAGGGCTTTGTCACAGATAAGCTCAAAGCGCTGATTGATGCAGGAAACAAGTATGACACCGTAATTGCCATCGGCCCCATTCCCATGATGAAATTTGTCAGCCTGACCACAAAGCCTTATGGTATTCGTACCATTGTCAGCCTCAATCCCATTATGATTGACGGTACAGGAATGTGTGGCTGCTGTCGTGTAACGGTAGGAGGCAAAACAAAATTCGCCTGTGTGGAAGGTCCTGACTTCGATGGACATGAAGTAGACTTTGATGAACTGATCAACCGCAACTCTGTGTATAAAGCGGAGGAAGCAAAAATGCAGGAAGAGCATATCTGTCGTATGGACAAATTAGCACATGACTTGATTCAATAAGGAGGCGCAGGGAAAATGCCAAATATGAGCTTGGAAAAAATCAAAATGCCCGAACAGGCACCTGATGTAAGAAATAAAAACTTTGAAGAAGTAGCGCTGGGCTACACAGAAGAAATGGCAATGGAAGAAGCAACACGCTGCTTGAATTGCAAGCATAAACCATGTGTGAGCGGTTGTCCTGTCAATGTGCGCATCCCCGAATTTATTGCAGAGGTTGCAAAAGGCGATTTTTTGGCAGCATACAAAGTGATTACATCTACAAATGCATTGCCCGCAGTGTGTGGTCGTGTTTGTCCGCAGGAAAGCCAGTGTGAGTCCAAATGTGTACGTGGCATCAAAGGCGAAGCCGTTGCCATCGGCAGACTGGAACGATTTGTTGCAGACTGGTATATGAAAAACTGCCATGAAAAACTGGAGAAGCCTGTACAAAACGGCAAAAAGGTTGCTGTCATTGGTTCTGGCCCGTCTTCTCTGGCTTGTGCAGGGGATTTGGCAAAACAGGGCTATGCCATCACAATGTTTGAGGCATTCCATACGGCTGGAGGTGTATTGGTATACGGTATTCCGGAATTTCGTTTGCCCAAGGCAATCGTACAAAAAGAAATTGATAAGCTCTCTGAAATGGGCGTAGATGTTATGACCAATATGGTCATCGGGAAAGTGCTATCTATTGATGAAATCATTGATGATATGGGCTTTGATGCGGTATTTATTGGTACAGGCGCAGGGCTGCCGTCCTTTATGAATATTCCGGGAGAGGCATTGGTAGGCGTATATTCTGCAAATGAATATTTGACACGGATCAATCTGATGAAAGCATATCAGCCAAAATACGACACCCCTCTGCGTCAGAGCAAGGCAGTTGCTGTTGTTGGTGGCGGGAACGTTGCCATGGATGCTGCAAGATGTGCAAAAAGAATGGGCGCAGAGCATGTTTATATTGTGTACCGTCGTTCTGAAGCAGAAATGCCGGCACGTCTGGAGGAAATCCATCATGCAAAAGAAGAAGGCATTGCATTCCATCTGCTGCGTAACCCTGTAAGGATTTTGGACGATGGCAATGGGCAGGTATGTGGCATTGAATGTCTGAAAATGGAATTGGGTGAACCCGATGCCAGCGGCAGAAGAAGCCCTGTGCCGATCGAAGGCTCCAATTATGTCATTGATGTAGATACGGTTGTTATGTCCATCGGTACTTCACCAAATCCTTTGATTCGTACTACAACACATGGACTGGAAGCAAACCGCAAAGGTTGCTTGGTAGTAAATGAAGAAACAAACCAGACCACAAGAGAGGGTGTCTATGCCGGTGGTGATGCAGTGACAGGTGCTGCAACAGTAATATTGGCAATGGGCGCAGGGAAAAAGGCAGCAGCAGCGATTGACGAATATTTGCAAAACAAATAAAGACAGTACCCAAAATTCGGTAAATCCACGGCATACAGTCAGAGATAGACCGTGAAAGGGTTTGATTCTGTATGATACAAGATTGCATTTGTACCACCTTTTATAAATCAAAATCAGAGTTATAAAAAATCATTTGATTGCTACCTCAAACATCCACCTACACTGTCTGATATCTATTTTATGAGGCAGGAGGGTGGATGTTTTGTGTCGCAAAAGGGAGGTGCTTTTGTTGTATGACAGAAAGCCGGTATGGTATATTTTTCTGATTTCGGGCGTATACTGACTAGGATATTCTTGGCTGTAGCGGATACAGCAATGGATGACTTTGCGGTATCCGCATCTGACGCTGTGTTGGACAAAGGCTTGGGAGGATTTTCGCAAAAAGAGCGCATAGCATCGGCATAAACATTCTCTTTGAGCATAGGGTTGCCGGAAGCGATATTTGGAGGTGTGTGATTTCGATATGATACAGAATATAGACAATGCCGTGATTCTATGGATGCAGGAGCATATGGTGCAGCCATGGCTCAATCCACTGATGATTTTGGTATCCAAATTGGGAGACAAAGGCATTCTATGGATTGCAATTGGTGTCTGCCTGATGGTTTGGGGCATCAAAAATAAGGTGCATCTTTGGCAAGGGATTCTGGTATTGCTTGCACTTGCAAGCAATGCAGTGGTATGCAATCTATGGCTCAAGCCCATGGTTGCACGTATTCGTCCCTATGATTTGCTGGGATTTGATATTCTGATACCAACGCTTTCGGATTACTCCTTTCCATCCGGGCATACATCTTCATCCTTTGCAGCGGCTGCGGTAATTTATGCAATCGACAAGCGCTTTGGAATTGCAGCCTATCTTTTTGCGGTACTGATGGGGATTTCCCGTATGTATCTGGGCGTTCATTTTTTAACGGACGTGTTGTGTGGGGCAGTCATTGGGTTTTTGATGGCAAGGATTACGCTTTTGATATGGAAAACAGCTATGAAAAACAAACCATTTGTTGCCTAAAATGAGATTTTCATTTGATTAGAAGGATGCTGCAAGGAAGGCTGCTCATTTTTGGTATAAAAAATAATAAAAAGTATGTGTAAGTGTAAATGTAAAAAAGGATGAGGGGGAATACAGATGGCAATGCCTGTCATTTATCAACTGGTGACGATGGTTTTGCTGATGGCTGTCGGCGTAATACTGAATAAAAAGAAAATGATTTCTGAACCAAATGCAAAGGGGCTTTCCATTATATTGACACGTGTAGCTGTGCCGGCAAACATGATTATATTGATGCAAAGACCATATTCGCATGAGATTTTGATTGGCTTTTTGAAAACATGTGGCAGCACATTTATGATGTGCAGCATTGGTACCGTGATGTTTTTTTTGATTGGAAAAGCATGGAAGATGAAGTTTCCGGAGCTAGGTCTTTTTGCGGGCGGCGGTGTATACAGCAACGTCATATTTATGGGACAACCCTTGATTATGGCAATGTATGGAGAGGAAGGCTTGATTTTTTGTGTGGCGGTAATGTTTACTTGTAACATCTTTTTGTTTACGGTATGCTCTGTGCTTTTTGCCGTAGGAACCGGTCAGCGAAAAACATTCTGGTGTATGCTCAAGGAGGCATTTCTCAATTTGCTTTGCATTTCGGCAATCATAGGATTTTTCTGTTTTGTAAAATCCATTACCCTACCGGTATTTCTTTATGATGCCTTGCAGTTTTCTGCAAATACAACGGTTTGTCTGTCTATGATTTATATTGGTACCTTGCTGGCAGCTGCAAACACAAAAGAGATTTTTTCGGATAAGCTGGTATACATATTCAGCTTCTTTACATTGATTGTTATGCCAATCATCACAAAGCTGATTGCGGGAATGTTTTTGGATGGAATTGCATTGAGTGTGCTTGTGGTGCTGATGGGTACACCTGCGGCAGCGGCACTGCCGTCATTTGCAGAAATTTACGGCAATGATGAAAAACGTGCATCCGAGTATGTTTTTGTATCCACCATTCTTTCTGTGGTGACATTGCCCTTTGTAGCAGAATTTTTATGTATCCCATAAATACATACAGAGCAAGGGCAAGGGGATATAGAGAAATTTTTGAAGAATGTTTTGTTTGTTAATAAAATAACCAACTTACTTTGAATCTTGTAAAAAAAGGACAAAGGAGAGCATATTATATATATATAAATGTTTTCTATTGTTCTTTTTTATTTTTATTATACGAATATACTTTGTATGCTAATGAAAATATTGTGCAACTAAAACAAAAAATATACTGTGAAATTTGGTCTGAGAAAATACGGAAAGTCTTGTATATACAAAAAATTTCGTATATACTAGGTAGCAGATGAACAGTTTTGCATGTATTTATGGAAGAATACTGCATAAGAGTGCCGTTTTTTTTGATGATATGTGAATATTTTTTCATAGGGTGTATGCTGGGCATCTGGTCAAAATTTATTGTATAATTTTAAGGAAAGAGGGAATTTGAATGGAGAAATTGGTGTATCTGGCTCCGGTGCTTGGCATCATTGCACTGCTGTTTGCTTTTGTGCTGGCTTCTAAAGTTGGCAGAGAGCAGGAAGGCACTGCACGTATGCAGGAAATCGCTGGAGCAATCAGAGAGGGCGCAAATGCATTTTTGAAGGCGGAATATCGTATTTTGGTTATTTTTGCAGCCATTCTTTTTGTATTAATCGGCTTTGGTGTAGATTGGAAGACTGCAATCTGCTTCATATTGGGCGCATTGTTTTCTACACTGGCAGGTTATTTTGGTATGAGTGTGGCAACAAAGGCAAACGTAAGAACGGCAAATGCTGCACAGGTTGGTGGCATGAACAGAGCGTTGTCCATTGCATTTAGCGGTGGCGCCGTAATGGGTATGTCCGTTGTTGGTTTGGGCCTGCTGGGTGTTGGCTTGGTATATGCGATTACAAAGGATGCAAATATACTCTTTGGTTTTGGTCTGGGGGCTTCCTCTATTGCACTCTTTGGTCGTGTAGGCGGCGGTATTTATACAAAGGCTGCGGACGTAGGTGCGGACTTGGTAGGTAAGGTAGAAGCGGGTATCCCGGAGGATGATCCCCGTAACCCTGCGGTTATTGCGGACAATGTAGGGGATAACGTAGGTGACGTAGCCGGTATGGGTGCAGACTTGTTTGAATCCTATGTAGGCTCTATTATCTCTGCAATTACATTGGGTCTGGTATATTTCTCGGCAGAAGGCGCTGTTTTCCCTCTGATTTTGGCAGCGGTAGGTATTTTGGCTTCCATTATCGGTACATTTGCGGTACGTGGTGATGAAAATGCCAATCCACATAAGGCACTCAAAGCAGGATCTTATTCTGCAGCGGTATTGGTTATTATTGCATCTATCAGCTTAAGCTGGATTTTCTTTGGCAATATGAATGCGGCAATTGCAATCATTGCCGGTTTGATTGTTGGTTTGGTTATAGGTATTATCACAGAGGTTTATACATCCGGAGATTATAAGTCCGTAAAGAAGATTGCGGATCAGTCTGAAACAGGCCCTGCAACAACCATCATCAGTGGTTTGGCTGTTGGTATGGAATCCACAGCAATTCCTATTGTGCTGATTTGTGTTGGTATCTTTGTTGCATATTCTGTATGCGGTCTGTATGGCATTGCACTGGCAGCAGTAGGGATGCTTTCCACAACAGGTATTACCGTAGCAGTTGACGCTTATGGCCCCATTGCGGATAATGCCGGTGGTATTGCGGAGATGAGCGGTTTGGATCACTCTGTAAGAAACATTACAGACAAACTGGATGCAGTAGGCAATACAACTGCTGCAATGGGCAAGGGCTTTGCCATTGGTTCCGCAGCACTGACTGCTCTGGCTCTGTTTGTATCCTATGCAGAAGCAGTACAGCTGACAAATATTTCTATTTTGGAACCTCGTGTAATCATTGGGATGCTCGTTGGTGGTATGCTTCCATTCCTGTTTTCTGCATTCACCATGCAGTCTGTTGGTAAGGCAGCATTTGAAATGATTGAAGAAGTAAGACGTCAATTCCGTACCATTGATGGTATCATGGAAGGCACAGGCAAGCCTGACTACAAGAAGTGTGTAGAAATTTCTACAACCGCAGCACTGAAAGAAATGCTGGTTCCCGGTATCATGGCAGTAGCTGCACCTTTGGTGATTGGTCTGTTGCTGGGTACAGATGCACTGGGTGGTCTGCTGGCAGGCTCCTTGATTACAGGTGTATTGATGGCAATCTTTATGTCCAATGCAGGCGGTGCATGGGACAATGCAAAGAAATATATTGAAGAAGGCAGCCATGGCGGAAAAGGCAGCGAAGCACATAAGGCAGCTGTTGTTGGCGATACCGTTGGTGATCCTTTTAAGGATACTTCCGGTCCTTCGATCAACATTTTGATTAAGCTGATGACCGTTGTATCTTTGGTATTTGCACCATTATTCCTTTCGATCGGCAGCTTGCTGTAAGCATGGATTGGAATGGATCCTAGAGAACCATTGGCATCAAAAAAGCGTGAGAAACAAAATGCTTTCTCACGCTTTTTTTGATTTTCTTGTGTTCCCAAAGTATTTGCATCCTTTTACAATGGGAAGGATGGTTTTCCGATTTTATGGTCTTTTTCCAATACAGCATCGAATGCAGCAGTGATTGCAGCTTCAAAACCTTCTGCCTGCAATGTGGTCACACCCTCTATGGTGGTGCCACCGGGAGAGCATACCTGATCAATCAATGGCCATGGCTGTTCGCCGCTTTCCAAAATCATTGCCGCACTGCCCTTGACTGTTTCGGCAGTGATGGCGAGTGCCTGTTTTTTTGGCATACCTGCTTTGAGTGCAGCACGTGCCAATGCATCCATATACAAATAGGCAAATGCAACAGAAGCACCGCCAATGACGCTAAAGACAGAAAACAGCGTTTCCTCTATTTCGTGGACAGTACCGATTGTGGAAAAAATATCTTTGACGAGCTGTTTCTGTGCATCTGTAACGACAGCATTGCAGCAGATGCCGGTAGCAGATGCACCAATCTTCGCATTGATATTCGGCATCACACGTACAATGGGGATGCCCTTTGGGAGCAGATCTTCCAGATGGTCGAGTGTCTTACCCGCAGCAATGGATACCACAAGCGGCATTTTTTCAGCAAAATCCTGTTTCAAGTCGGGTAGGATTTGTGCAAGAACATGTGGCTTGACACCCAAAACCACAATATCAGATGCAGCAATGAGAGCTGTGCTACTTTGACAGGCATTGGCATGACAATCCTCAGCAAGTTTTTTTGCAGAGATGAAGCTTTTGCTTGACAGGTACAAATCTTTTCCGCAATAACCGGCAGCAATCATGCCCTTTACAATGGCACTGACCATATTGCCGGCGCCAATAAATCCGAATTTCATTTGATGCGCCTCCTTTTTGTAATATTATAGCATGATGCAAAAGGGAACAAAAGCATATTGTGCGGATGCAGAGGCAAAAAGCATTTATGTTCTGTCTAAAATTCTACCATCGGTAGAAATGGTAACAACCTGCCAGGGAATCAGCTGATTGCTGTTTTGCAGTGCTTTTCTTACTGCCATTTCAATACCGCCACAGCAGGGAACTTCCATACGCACTACAGTCAAAGAATGGATATGATTCTGCTTGAGGATTTCTGTGAGCTTTTCGCTATAGTCTACCATATCCAGCTTTGGGCAGCCAACCAATGTGATTTTTCCTTGCATGAAGTCGGTATGGAAATTTGCATAGGCATATGCAGTACAGTCGGCTGCAATGAGGAGTTTTGCACCATCGAAATAGGGCGCTTGTATGGGCGCAAGTTTTATCTGTACCGGCCACTGACGCAGCTGTGAGGCAGGAGAAGATACAGCCGCAGTGGAGCAGGAAGTTGCCTGTAGTGTATGACTCTGACTGGAGGGACAGGAGTTTGTCTGTAATGTCTGGCTCTGACTGCCCGGACAGGTATTTTGTTTTCTTTGCTGCATATGCAGAGATACTGCTGCTTCGTCATATGCCGCCGCCTCTCGCTCCACAAATGTAATGGCATTTGTGGGACAAACCGGAAGACAGTCTCCCAAACCATCACAATAATCATCACGTAAGAGCGTTGCCTTGCCGTTTACCATGCCAATGGCACCTTCATGACAGGCATTGGCGCACAGACCACAGCCATTGCATTTTTCCTGATCAATTTCGATAATTCTACGAATCATATTTTGTATCCTCCTTATTGGATATGTGTTTGTTCAAGTAGATGGATTGACTTTCTAAAGACAGTATGCTATTCTTTTGCAAAATAGTAAGTTGTTTTTACAACAAAAGGAGGGCGTATGAAAAATTTATGTTTGGCGGAGCTGCCGTTTTTTCAAGGGCTATCCAAAGAAGCAGTAGAGAAAATTGTAGATTCTCTTTCCGTAGGTCAGATGGAGTATCACAAAGGTCAGTTTTTGTTGCAGGCAGGGGAAACGGTACGTGCCGCAGGGCTGGTGCTTTCCGGAGAAGTGCATATTTTGAGAGAGGATTTTTGGGGCAATCGCAGTTTGGTGACGGATATTCCGCAGGGCTATCTTTTTGCAGAAACCTATGCAATGCTGCAAATGCCGGCAGAAATGAGCGTACAGGCAGTTTGCGATACAAAAGTACTCTATTTGCAGGTGCATCGTATTGTCAATGCGGAAGATCCGATATTGGTACAGTTTTCGCATCGCTTGATGCAAAATTTTGCCAGACGTAATTTGACACTGACACGTAAGATTACGCATATCACAGGACGGACAACAAGGGAAAAGCTGTTGTCTTATCTTTCATTACAGGCACAGGAAGCAGGCAGTGCGATGTTTTCTATACCATTTAATCGCCAGCAGCTGGCTGACTATTTGGCAGTGGAACGCAGCGCTATGTCCGCAGAGCTGAGCCGTATGAAAAAAGACGGTTTGATTGATTATCATAAAAATCGGTTTCGCTTGTGCTTGCAGGAGTGAATATGCAAAAACAATGTGTATGATGTGTGCTTTTGCATTTTGCCATGTAAAACAAATGGTATGTCAGATGGGATCATATCTAAAAATTTCATGAGAATTTGATGAGGATGAAGGGGATTTATAAAAATATTCTTCATCTTTTTTTTATGTAAATGCAGAAGAATACTGGAATTGGCAGGGTTTCACAATTCTATATTTTGAAAAATTATTTTCTCATTTTTAGAAAGCGAAAAAAAAGACTTTTTTTTCATCGTGGAAGTGATTGACAATCAAATGGTTTTATTCTAAAATCTTCTATAAATTGCAGAAATGCGAAAGGATTGGGTGTATCGGGAAAGGTACTTTGAAGCAAGAAAAGTACCGTATTTCTCAATCGGTGTGAAAACATATAGGGGCGTATTTATGATAAATCAAAGAGCGTTGGTCAACGAATTTATTTCCCTCACTATGCATATGATTGCTTGGAATCGCACAAAGCTGGAAAAAACATGCAATGTCAATGGAAGATCCAATGAGGGGGCGCTGACAATTCGGCAATTTCATGTGATGATGTACATACACAGAACAAAGGCACAGACAGTTTCCATGATTGCAGCGTGGTTTGGAATCAGCAAAAGCAGTATGTCCATTATGCTGACAAAGCTGGAAAAGCTAGGGTATCTGTACAAAGAGCATACCGAAGACAGGGAAGATGGCAGAAAGGTATATTTCCGTCTGACGGATGCGGGAAAAATGGTGTTACAAAAGACAGAGGAACAGATTTTGGAAAATATTGAAATGTGTTTTTCTGTTTTTGATGCAAAGCAATCGGAGCGATTTTATACGCTTTTACAAGAATTACATACAATGCTAAAAATAGCAGGAGGACGAGAAGAATGAAAAAAAGGATCGGGTTGTTACTTACACTGTCTTTGGTGATAGGGCTTGCTGGATGTGCAGAGCAAAAGCAGGAGCCGGAAACAGTAGAAAAAACAGTACGTACCGTACAAACAACAGCAGTAAGCACAGGTAATATTTCCAGTGATTTTTCCTATTCCGGTAAAGTGGCACCTTCCAGAGAGGTGTCTGTGGTTCCGACGATACCGGGAAAGGTAGTCAGCTATGGATTTGATGTTGGGGATCATGTCAGCGAGGGAGCTGTATTGTTTCAGGTGGACAGTACGGATTTGCAAAACAACCTGCGCAGCATAGAAGCAAATTACAATGCAACCAAGCTACAGATGGACAATGCCAAAAATACATTGGATAACAATATGGTTCTGCTGGAGGAAGGCATTGTGTCCCAAAGTGAAATCGATCAGATGAAGCTGGCATACGATTCGGCACAGGCAAGCTTGACGGCAATACAGATCCAAAAGGAAAATTTGGAAAAAAATATTGCGGATTGTACGGTAAAATCTCCCATCAACGGAGTGGTTTCTGTACGTGGAGTGGAAATTGGGAGCTTTGCATCACAGGGTGCGCCTGCCTATACGCTCATTGATCTCTCTGCTGTGAAGGTAGAAGTTGGGGTATCCGAACAGATGGTCAACGAGATTGCGGAGGGACAAAAGGTAGACGTACTGCTTACGGCAGTTTCTCCGGAACCATTGCAGGGAACCGTCTCCACCATCAACCCTACTGCAAGCCAGACGGGTACCTATACCGTAAAGGTGACAATGAACAATGGCAAGAAGCTGCTGCGGCCCGGTATGCTGGCAGAGGTACGCTTTATTACAGCGGCATCCTCAGGAGCAATGCTGTTGCCAAGAAATGCTGTTTTGGAAAAAGACGATGAGGTATATGTATATACGGTAGAAAATAATGTAGCAAAAAAGGTATTGGTAGAAACAGGGATTGAAAGTGGCGAAATGATTGAGATTACCAAGGGTTTAACAGAAGGGATGCAGGTGGTGACAAAGGGGCAGACCTATATCAGCGACGGAGAAACCGTAAAGGTAAGCCAGCCGGAGCAGGATATTACTGTGCCAATAGATGTCAATGCACAAACAGTGCCAAGTGAGGAGGAATAAGCGATGCTTTCAAGACTTGCTATTCGCCGCAGTGTGACAACACTGATGGTTACACTCATGGTGTTTTTGGTCGGATTTGTGGCTTACATCAATCTGGATATGGATTTGATGCCTGAAGTGGATGTTCCGGTGGTTGTGGTATCCACATCCTATATTGGTGCAGGCCCAGAGGAAATCGAAAGCTTGGTGACGGAGCCATTGGAAAAATCATTGAGTACCGTTTCCAATGTGGAAAAGGTGATGTCTGTTTCCTCTGCCAATGTTTCTATGGTTATGGTACAGTTTGTAGATGGTACGGATATTGATGTGGCATCTATGGATTTGCGTGATGTTCTGGGGCGTGTCGAGTCCCAGCTTCCGGATAATGCAAATGAGCCAAACATCATCAAAATGGATATGAACGCATTGCCGATTTCTGTTGGTGTCACAGCGGAAAATCTGGATTTGAGAGCGCTCAATGAGCTGGTAGAGGATGATGTCGTTACAAGGCTGGAGCGTATTGAAGGCGTTGCGTCTGTGGATATTGCCGGTGGGGTAGAACGTGAAATTCGTATCATCATAGATCCGGATAAAATGGCAGGCTATGGACTGACAGCCAATACATTAAATCAGATTTTGAATGCAGAAAATATGAATTTGCCTTCCGGTGCGCTTTTGCAGGGATCTACAGATGTACAAATTCGTACATTGGGAGAATTTACTTCTATAGAAGAAATCCGCAATTTGCCTATTACCACACAAAATGGCGCCATGCTGCATCTGAGCGATGTGGCAGCCATTGAGGAGGTAGAGGTGGATAAGACTTCTGCCAGCATCATTGACGGCAACTATGGTGTTTTGCTTTCTGTCAATAAGCAGTCTACTGCAAATTTGGTTGAGGTCAGCGGCAAGCTCAATCGTGCCATGGATCATATCAACCAGAACTATCCGGAGATTGAGATGGTTATGCTGACAGATACCGCAGATTACATACAAATGTCATTGTCCAATGTCACAGAAACAGCATTGCTCAGTGCATTGATTGCATTCTTTGTACTTTTGGTATTTTTGAAAAATCCGATTACTTCCATGATTATTGCCATGTCCATTCCAACATCCATATTTGCGACATTTGGTTTGATGTATGTATCTGGCATAACGCTTAATACCATTTCTATGGGTGGATTGGCAATCGGTATTGGTATGCTGGTAGACAATTCGGTCGTGGTATTGGACAGCATCCATCAATACTATGAGCGTGGATATGAGCCAAAAGAAGCAGCAGAGGCAGGGGCAAAAGAAGTGACTATGGCAGTTATGGCTTCGACGCTGACGTCTGTTGCCGTATTTCTGCCGATCAGTTTTGTATCCGGTGCAATCGGTCAAATTATGAAAAGCTTGTCCTTCACCATTTGTTTTGCGCTGATTTCTTCTTTGGTGGTATCTATTACATTTGTACCAATGGCATGTGCGCTCTTTTTGCGTAGAAAAAGCGAAAAGAAGAAAAAAGGCTTCCGTATTTCGTATTTGTTTGATTTATTCTTTGATGGATTGGAAAAGGGATATGGAAAGCTCATGCATATTTCTTTGCGCCATCCAATGATTACAGTAGCGTTGGTACTCGCAACATTTGTGGCAAGCTTGTTTACCATTCCTTTGACGGGTATGGACTTTATGGACGAAACAGATGAAGGGGTAGCAAACATTACCATTGAACTGCCAAATGGCTCTGATTTAGAGGAAACAGAAGCGGTGGTATGGGAGGTCTTGGCACGCTTGGAGCATGTGCCGGAAAAAGAAATGGTATATGCTTCCGTTGGTGGCAGTGGATTTAGCTCCAATGCAGCACAGGCAAGCGTTACGGTAAACTTGATTGGAAAGACAGAGCGTACACGTTCCAGCGCCGAAATTGCAGAGGAAATACAGAATATGATGAACGATATTCCGGGGGCAGAGATTACAGCCGCATCCTCCGGCGCTGCGATGGGCAGTTTTGGGGGTGCAGATGTTGCATTCCAAGTATATGGCTATGATTCTCCGACGTTGATGGACGTAGAGAAAGATTTGGTTGCACAAATCAGTCAGCTGCCCGGATTTAAGGAAGTGGAAGGCTCGACCGGTTTGCCGGTTCCGGAAGCAAAGGTTGTCATTGACCGAAGCAAGGCTTCGTTGTATGGGATTACAACCGCATCCATTGCATCTGCACTCAATACTGCAATCTCCGGCTCTACAGCAACGCAGTATAAGGTGGATGGCACAGAAATCGATGTTGTGATACGCTATGATAAACAAGATGTGAATTATCTGACAGATTTGCATAATCTGACAGTGACTTCTGCATATGGCGGTGAGATTCCGATTTCCAGTATTGCACGTGTAGAAATGGGAGAAAGTGCCGTGTCCATTGCCCGTGAAAACCAGAAGAACTATATTACAATTGAAGCGTCAATCGAAGGTATGAGTAGCGGGGATGCACAAAAGAACCTGACAGCCCTGTTGGATGCATATCCTTTCCCAGAAGGTTGTACATATTCCTTTGGCGGTACATTGGAAATGATGAATGATTCTTTCAAGTCCTTATCCACGGCGTTGATTGCAGCAGTATTGCTGGTATACATGATTATGGCATCACAGTTTGAAAGCCTGCGCTATCCATTTATCATCATGTTCTCTATGCCATTGGCGTTTACCGGCGCTATTTTCGGGCTGTTTTTGACAGGAAACACCATCACCATGACATCCATGATGGGCTTTATCATGCTGGCGGGTATGGTCGTAAACAATGGTATTGTATTGATTGATTACACCAATCAGTTGATGGATCGTGGGATGCATTGCTATGATGCATTGACCACAGCAGGTCCTCGCCGTCTGCGTCCGATTTTGATGACAACATTGACCACCATATTGGGTATGCTGCCTTTGATCTTCTCCAACAAAGAGGGGAGCGAAACCATGCATTCCATGGCAATCAGCGTTGTATTTGGGTTATCGTTGTCATCGGTGGTAACACTGATTTTCATTCCTGTGCTATATGCAGGGATGAACAAAAGCAAGGAAAAACGTATGGCAAGACGTATGGCAAGACGTGCGAAACAACAGGCGGAATAATATGCCAAAGAAAAAGCAATATGGTCTTGTTTTGATCCAAGAGGTTTTGGCAAAGTCATTTCCGAAGATTGTCGCATATGTTTTTGAGAAATGCCGTCCAAAGGGCATGATATGTTATTTGGACGGTGTATGCATATCATAGCTTTGGTCATTCAATGAAATATGAAACAAAACCATTTTATACCAAAAAGGTGCTGATGCTGAAAACCAGCGCCTTTTTTGTATGAAAAAAAGAAAGAGTGCATCCATTTCAGGAGAAAATACTGCCTTTCTATAAAAGGCAGATCCAAAAAGAATCAAAATATAGGATGAAAAAATGATTGTTTTCGAATGTGTAAGGAAAAAAATGTATATAAATGCATAAAATATTCCATAAAATGTAAAAAAAGTATAAAATAAACTGGAAAAATGGAAAAAAAAAGATACTTTTGTAAAAATGAGCTTTTTTTTCTTGCAATTTTTATGTTTTACAGTATAATATAAATAGAAATTCATCATTCATGTAAACATGGATTTCAGAGAAAATTTATTCAAATATTGGGGAATATTTTGAGAAGGAGGCACAGTTATGACAACGTTCTTAGTGGGGATGGCAATTTTGTTGGTTGGCGGTTTTCTGTATGGAAAATTCGTACAAGGTATTTTCAAACCGGATGATAGACCGACGCCTGCAACAAAATTCCAAGATGGTGTAGACTTTGTACCAATGACCAAATTCAGAAATGCATTGATCAATTTGCTGAATATCGCAGGTACAGGTCCTATTTTTGGGCCGATTCAAGGTATTTTGTTTGGGCCGATTGCTTTTTTGACAATTCCAATCGGATGCGTCATCAGTGGTGCGACACATGACTATTTGTGTGGCATGATGTCTTTGCGTCAAAATGGCGCACAGATGCCCGGTATTGTAAATAAATTCTTGGGAGGCAAGACATACCGTGTATACAATGTATTTCTTTGTTTGCTGATGCTGCTGGTAGGTGCTGTATTTACTTATACACCCGGCGACTTGTTCGCAAACCAGATCATGGGCATTCAAGGCGTAAATATGTGGACATGGATTATTTATGCTGTGATTTTGGGATATTACCTGATTGCAACATTATTCCCGATTGATAAAATCATTGGTAGAATTTATCCAATCTTTGGTGCGATCCTGCTGCTTTCCGCAGTTGGCGTATTGGTTGGTATTTTTGCCAAAGGCTATATACTCAATGACATTGATCTTTCTCAGGGCATGAAGGGATTGTTTGATGTATACCCTATGTGGGATGCAGCCGGCAACACAGGTGTAGGTACAAAATTCATCCCTGTATTCTTTGTAACAGTAGCCTGTGGGATTACATCCGGATTCCACTCCACACAGTGTACATTGATTGGACGTAGTGTAACAACCGAAAAAGAAGGGAATTTCACATTCTACTGGATGATGATTCTCGAAGGCGTGATCGCAATGATTTGGGCAGCAGCAGCAATGGGGATCTACAACAAGGGATCTTTGAGCGGTACAACAGCTGTTGTTGGTGAAGTTGCAAAAGATCTGTTGGGGCCTATCGGTGGTTTGGTTGCTATTTTGGGTGTTATCGTACTGCCAATCACATCCGGTGATACCGCACTTCGTTCCTGTCGTCTGATGATTGCAGATTCTCTGCATATCAGCCAGAAAGAAAAGCGCAATCGTATTATGCTGACACTTTGTATTTTTGTTCCGGTTATTGCAATTTTGGTATTCGCAAAGCTTAATGCGGAAGGCTTCAATATTTTGTGGAGATACTTCGCATGGGCAAACCAGACCATTGCAGTATTCGCATTTGCAGCAATTACCGTATACTTGCAGGCAAAGAAGGGTGCGCCAAAATATGCATTCTTGATTTCATTGCTTCCAGGAAGCTTCTATCTGTTTATCATTTCTTCCTTCCTGCTCAGTCAGTCCATCGGCTTTGGTCTGCCTTTGACAATTTCTTATGTCATTGCTGCGGTATTGGTTGTACTGTATATCATCGTATTGATGCATGCAGGTCGTAAATACGCTGCAAAAAACAGTGAAGAATAAAATACAGATGAATGAAAAAATAAGATTTGCATACATGTATGATTTTTCAAATACCGAAATGGGATAGATATAGAAAAATGCATACAGTGGAAGCAATCCATCAGATATCAGTATATATTGGTATCTGAAATATAGGGCTGTATATATATGGAGCCGTATATTTTACAATCTCTGATTCTATGTTTATAGAAGGCACGCTTTGCGATGAAGCAAAGCGTGCCTTTGTATATTGCGTAACTATATGGTTATTTTTATAGATCATATGCAGATATGAAAAGAGGTCTTGGGATTTTCCCAAGACCTCTTTTCATGCCATACATGGGGTTTATTTTTGATTACGCATGATGGAAAGTATGGTCTGATCCATAGATGCCATGCCATATGTGCTGACTTGCCCCAAATTTTTGGCTGTTTGTTCGGCACGGTTTCCAACGACACCTAAGGGATGTGGCAGCATGGTTCCGCCAATGGCAAGCATTGCGGAAAGAAAGGCAGCCTGTACGCCGGAATATGCCTTCAATGTACAGCCGATGCTTCCACCATCACAAATCATACCTGTTAAATTGGCAGCCATTGCATCCATAGCAGTGGAGATTGCCTGTGCATCTCCGCCCATCAGATAGACAATGCCTGCGGATGCTCCGCTGCCACCGCCAAGTACACAGCCACAAAGGGATGAGAGTCTACCGGTATAGTGCTTACTATAAATGGTTACCAAACCACTGAGCGCAAGCGCACGTAAAATATCTTCTTGGGATTTTCCGCTGCTCTGCCCATAGGAAACAACCGGTAAGCAACAGAGTATACCATGTGAGCCACTGCCCACGATGCTCATTGCAGGCAGTGGAAGTCCGGATAGTCGGGCATCCATGGCAGCGGTTGTCAAAAGCTGTGCTTGCAGTATGGTGTCATTTTGTACAAGTCCCTTTTGTAAGAATGCAGAGAGTGTTTTGCCAATGGCAAGCCCGGTTCCTGCTTTTCCTGCTTCGGCAAGCCTGCCATTCATATCAATCATATCCTGTAAGAACGCAATTTCTTCTATGGGGACAGTGGATACATAGGAATAAAAATCTTCTATGGTAAATGTGTCAAAAGGGAATGTAGTACTTTCTGTGTTACATTGTGCCTGTGCAGAAAAGATTTCGGTATCATCGCACCAAACCGTTGTAATATTGCTATGCAGCCCTTCAATCAATGCTTTGCCCGTGGCTTCGCTGCCAATAGCCTCAGCGAAAATGTAGATGGTTTCCTTTTCCGGCAAAATGTCGGTTTCTACTGTAACATTGCTGTTTTTTGCTTGTATGGCATGCGCTTGTGTGATGCTGTGCAGACATTCCAAACCCTGTGTCCAATCGCCATATAATGCACCCAAAAGAGCGGCGGTTTCACAGCCGGTTTCTTCTGTGCCGGGAATGGCACAGGAAAAAGCATTTTTATACATGCCGCCATTCATAGATACATGTACATGCAGTAGTTCTCCCTTGCTTGCAGATGCGGCTCTTGCAGCAGCGAGCGCAATGGCACCAACTTCTGTTACGCCCAAAGCGGGGCGCAGTTCACTTTGCAATAATAAGGTTAATTGTTCCATATCATTCTCTCCCTTTTCTGTTGCTGTACGCTGATGAGAGCGTACATGCTCTGCTTCATATAGATTTTAGCATATCATGAATGATGGAAAAAAGAAAGTTCCATACAAAGAAATTCATGGTATCCAATCCATTGTATACAATATGTATAGATAGGAAAAACAAAGCAGAAATGAAGCAAAATGGATACGATACCGCATGAAAAATACAGATTTTTTGAAAACCTTTTGTAAAAATAAAAAAATCATATATCCAAAAAATGAAAAGAAGGGCAGATATTTTTTGTTCTATCATTTATTTTGATACCAATTATTGTTGCTTTTTCATAATTTATGATATTGAGTTGGCGAATTGCATAAAAGACTGTAAATTATATGGGAAAAGATGACAACATTTCAAAAAAATTATAATTATACATAAAAGCATTGACTTTTATGAAAAAATATTCATAATAGTACTATGGTATCATATTTGAATATACAGGTGAATAGACACATGATTGAAGTGAGGTGCAGGATATGTCGTTTCGTGTATACATTGATGGGCAAGAGGGAACAACCGGTTTGCAGCTACAGGAGAAACTGGCAGGACATGGCGGTGTGGAATTGCTGCGTATTTCAGAAAAGAAAAGAAAAAATACAGAAGAACGGAAAAAGTTTATGAATGCAGCCGATGTCGTTTTTTTGTGCCTGCCGGATGCAGCAGCAAGAGAAGCAATCCGACTGGTCGAAAATCCCCATACCCGTATCATTGATGCGAGTACCGCACATCGCATAGCCGATGGCTGGGTATATGGATTTCCTGAACTTTCCAAAGCGCATCGGGAAAAGGTACGGCATGCAAAACGCATTGCCAATCCCGGATGCCATGCAACAGGATTTATTGCAGCAGCATATCCTTTGCTCGCCATGGGGATCGCAGCAGCGGATTATCCGTTTACTGCATATAGTCTGACAGGCTATAGTGGCGGAGGAAAAGGCATGATTGCAGAATATGAAGCCGAGGATCGCCCAAAGGCATACGACAGCCCAAGACAATATGGGCTGTCACAGATGCACAAGCATCTGCCGGAGATCCAAAAGGTGGTTGGGCTGGAAGAAGCCCCAATATTCATGCCCATTGTCGGAGATTATTACAGTGGTATGGCAACATGCCTGCCGCTGCATGGCAGATTATTGAATAAAAAAATTTCCAAGACGGATTTGACACAGCTTCTGCAAGAATATTATGAAGGGCATCCATTGATTTCTGTAGAGGAAAAAGAAGATGGTTTTTTAGCGGCAAATGAAAATTCCAATACAAATAAGCTGCGGTTATATATTGCAGGTAACCATGCACGTATGACACTCATCAGTGTGTTTGATAATTTGGGGAAAGGGGCATCCGGTGCAGCGGTTCAAAATATGAATTTGGTACTTGGGCTGCCGGAAACGCAGGGATTGCTATAAGAAAAGGGGAAAAGATATATGAAAAAAATCAATGGCGGGATCACAGCGCCCAAAGGATTTGTGGCAGCAGGTATGCATTGTGGGATTCGCAACAATCAGGATAAAAAGGATTTGGCTTTGTTATACAGTGAAGTACCTTGTCAAGCAGCAGCGGTTTATACACAAAATAAGGTGTATGGTGCGCCAATTGCTGTGACGAGAAAGAATATTGCAGATGGTATGGCGCAGGCGATGATTTGCAACAGCGGAAATGCCAATACCTGCAATGCAGATGGTGTGGAAAAGGCAGAAAAGATGTGCTCTATGGCAGCCGAAGCGCTGCATATACAGCCAAGCGATCTCATTGTGGCATCTACAGGTGTCATTGGGCAGACATTGGATTTGACACCCATTGCAAAAGGAATTTCGGCACTTGTGCCCATGCTTTCCAAGGAAGGGCATCAAGATGCAGTCGAAGCCATTATGACAACAGATACAAAGCCAAAGCAAGAAGCGTATCAGACCAATATCGGCGGAAAAACAGTGACCATTGGAGCAATGGCAAAGGGCAGCGGCATGATTCATCCGAATATGGCAACGATGCTCGGATTTTTGACCACAGATTGCTGTATCACGGTGGAAATGCTGCAAAAAGCACTGAAATATGCAGTCGACGATACCTTTAATATGGTAAGCGTAGATGGTGATACCTCTACCAATGATATGGTATCCATAATGGCAAATGGCTTGGCGGAAAATCCTGTGATTGATTGCGAAAACGAAGATTTCAAGACCTTTCTTATGGTGGTAAAGGAAATCTGTACCATGATGGCAAAACAAATTGCAGGGGATGGCGAAGGTGCGACCAAGCTGATGGAATGTCATGTATCTCATGCACCGGATACAAAGCTGGCAAAAGCAATTGCCAAATCTGTCATTACCTCAAGCCTGACAAAAGCGGCTATGTTTGGCGCAGATGCCAACTGGGGACGAATTTTGTGTGCCATTGGGTATACAGAAGGGGCGTTTGCAGTGGATACCATTGCTGTTTCCATTTCTTCTGACAAGGGGCGGATTGATGTTTGTAAAAATGGTGCGGGCATTGCATTTGACGAGGATAAAGCCAAAGAAATTCTTTTGCAGGAAGAAGTACATATTGACATTGACATGCAGCAGGGCGATGCAGCGGCAACGGCTTGGGGGTGTGACTTGACATATGATTATGTCAAAATCAATGGTGACTATAGAACATGAGGAGGGGCAGGATGTACATTTGTGATAGCACAAAGGCAAGCATATTGGCAGCAGCCTTGCCTTATATACAGAAATATTATGGAAAAACAGTCGTTGTCAAATATGGCGGAAATGCCATGGTGGATGAGCAGCTCAAAGAAGCAGTCATGAGCGATATTATATTATTGTCGCTGGTTGGGATTCATGTTGTTTTGATTCATGGGGGTGGTCCGGATATTACCGATATGATGGACAAACTGGGTATGGAAACCCGCTTTGTAAATGGTTTGCGATATACCGACAAGGAAGCCGTGGGTGTGGTACAGATGGTACTTGCCGGAAAAACCAATAAAGATTTGGTGGCGCAGATTGGCAAGCAGGGCGGCAGGGCAGTCGGGCTTTGTGGCATTGATGGCTGTATGATACAGGCAAAGAAGCTGGAAGGAGATTATGGCTTTGTTGGAGATATTACACATGTCGATGTCGAACCGATTACTCATGCCATTGAAAGTGGCTATATTCCTGTGGTTGCAACTGTGGGTACGGATTGTGCAGGCAATGTGTACAACATCAATGCGGATACCGCAGCAGCCAAAATTGCAGCGGCATTACAAGCGGAAAATATCATTACGCTGACGGATATTCGTGGTTTGATGCGTGATGTTTCGGATGCAAATTCACTGATCCCTGTGGTACATATCAGTGAAGTACAGCAGTTGGTAGAGGATGGGATCATCCATGGCGGTATGATTCCAAAGGTAGAAAGCTGTGAGATGGCGGTACGTGCCGGGGTACATCGTGCAGTGATGATTGATGGAAGGATTCCACATGCGATATTGATTGAAATGTTTTCGGATGAAGGAATTGGTACCATGTTTTTGGCAGATGCATAAGGAGGCGGTTGCATGGATTTTCAGACAGCAAAGCAACAGGATGATGCATATATCATACATTCTTATCAGAGATACCCCTTGCTTTTGACAAAGGGACAGGGGGCAACGGTAACAGATGACAGTGGCAAGCAGTACATAGATTTTACCAGCGGTATTGGCGTCAATGTATTTGGTTTTTGCGATACACAGTGGATCAATGCTGTGACAGCGCAGCTGGGAAAATTGCAGCATACATCCAATTTGTATTATACACAGCCATGCATAGAGGCAGCAGCACTGCTTTGTGAAAAAAGCGGTATGAAAAAGGTGTTTTTTGCAAACAGTGGCGCAGAGGCAAATGAAGGTGCCATAAAGGCAGCAAGAAAATACAGCTTTTTACAGTATGGCAAGGGACGCAATACCATTGTGGCATTGGAAAATTCTTTTCATGGGCGTACCATGGCTGCGCTTTCCGCAACAGGGCAGGAGGCTTATCACAATTTCTTTTTTCCATTTGTAGAGGGTTTTGTATTTGCGAAAGCGAATGATATGGATGATACCCTTGCAAAATTGACGGAGGATGTTTGTGCAGTGATGTTGGAAACGGTACAGGGAGAAGGCGGTGTATTTGCACTGCATCCGGAGTATATCAAAGCGGTTGCACAGGCATGTAAGGAAAAGGATATTTTACTGATTGTGGACGAAGTACAGACCGGAATCGGCAGAACAGGCAGTTTTTTTAGCTATCAGCAGTTTGGTATTCAGCCGGATTTGGTATCCTGTGCAAAGGGATTGGGTGGCGGACTGCCCATTGGTGCGGTACTCTTTGGTGAAAAGACAGCAGAGGTATTTGCCTTTGGTGACCATGGCTCTACATTTGGCGGAAATCCGGTTGTTTGTGCCGGAGCGGTGGATATACTCAAAAGGTTGGATGATCTGTTTTTACAGGAAGTACAAAACAAAGGAAAGCAATGCAAAGAAGCCATTTCCAAAATGCCGCATGTCACAGCAGTGAGCGGTCTTGGGATGATGCTGGGCATTTCTTTGGATATGGACAGCAAGCCGGTGATAGAGAAATTGATGGAACATGGGCTTTTGGTATTATCGGCAAAAACAAAAATTCGCTTATTGCCGCCTTTGTGCATTTCTCAGCAGGAGCTGCAAGCTGGTTTACAAATTTTGCAGGATGTATTGGAAAGTATATTATAAGAAGCAAAAGCAATCATTGCAAGGAGGAAGAGAGCATATGAAACATTTTTTGAAACTGCTGGACTATTCCAAAGAAGAAATCATAGAGATATTGGATTTGGCAGATCAGCTGAAAAAACAAAAGCAACAGGGGATTGAGCATCCCATATTAAAGGGCAAGACTTTGGCAATGATTTTTGAAAAATCCTCTACACGTACACGTGTATCCTTTGAAACAGGGATGTATCAACTGGGAGGACATGCATTATTCATCAGCTCCAAGGATGCGCAGATTGGCAGAGGGGAACCGACAGAGGATACAGCCAGAGTGCTTTCCCGCTATGTAGATGGTATTATGATTCGTACCTTTGACCAGCAGGAAGTGGAAACATTGGCAGAGTATGGTTCTATTCCTGTTATCAACGGTTTGACGGATTTTTGCCATCCATGTCAGGTGATGGCGGATTTGCAGACCATTCGTGAGCATAAAGGGAAGCTGGAGGGCTTAAAGGCATGCTATATCGGTGATGGAAACAATATGGCAAACTCTTTGATTGTCGGCTGTCTGAAGGTAGGAATGTCCATCAGCATTGCTTGCCCGAAGGCATATCAGCCAGATCAAAGGGTATTGGATTTTGCTGCGGCATATGGTGACAAGTTCCAAATGACGGATATACCCAAGGAAGCTGCACACAATGCCGATGTAGTGTTGACCGATGTATGGGCATCTATGGGACAAGAGGAAGAACAGAAAATCAGAGAAAGCGCATTCGCCGGATTCCAGATTAACGATGCATTGATGGCAGTGACAAAGGAAGGCTGCATGGTACAGCATTGTTTGCCTGCACATCGTGGTGAGGAAATCACAGCGGAAGTATTTGATGCACATGCAGACGAAATTTTTGACGAAGCAGAAAACAGATTGCATGCACAAAAGGCGATTTTGGTGCATTTGATGAGGTAAGACCTTGGGGCAAAGCCCCAAGGTGTTCAAAGAAATTGTTCCATCTCGTCCAAAAGCTCGGAAAATAGCTGCAAAGCGTTTTCCACGGCTTCTTTTTGTGTCATATCCACACCAGCACCCTTCAATAAATCAATGGAATATGCGCTGTCGCCTTTGGATAGAAAATCCAAGTAAGCATCAATGGCAGGCTGTCCTTCCTTGAGAATTTTTCTGGAAAGTGCAATGGCTGCACTGTAGCCGGTTGCATATTGGTAGACATAGAACGCATTGTAAAAATGCGGGATTCTTGCCCATTCAATGTCGATTTCTTCATCAATGACAATATCCTCACCGAAATATTGGCGATTCAAATCATGATAAATTTGGTTCATATTTTCCCATGTCAAGGGTTCGCCGGATTCTGCCATAGTGTGTGTGATTTGTTCAAATTCCGCAAACATGGTTTGACGGAATAACGTTCCTCGAAACTGTTCCAAGAAATAATTCACCAGATATTTACGCATCTGTGGATCTGTGGTTGTTTTGCGTAAATGCTCCATCAGCAGAGCTTCGTTACAGGTAGAGGCAACTTCGGCAACAAATATTTTGTGTCCACTGTATAGGTAGGGCTGTTTTTCCCATGTAAAATAGCTGTGCAGGGCATGCCCCATTTCGTGTGCCAATGTAAACATGCTGTTTACGGTGTCGTTATGGTTGAGCAATACAAAGGGATGCACACCATAGCTGCCCCAAGAATATGCCCCGCTGCGTTTGCCTTCGTTTTCATAAACATCAATCCAGCCAGCATTCATACCGTAGTCCAGCGCATCGGTATATTCTTTGCCCATCACAGACAGTGCTTCCAGCACGGTTTTCTTTGCCTGTTCATAGGGAATTTTTGTATCAATGTCCGCAACCAGAGGAGCATATAAATCGTACATATGCACTTCGTCCAATCCAAGCATTTTTTTACGCAGCGCAACATAACGGTGCATCATTGGCAGATGGCGGTGTACGGTTTCAATCAGATTGTCATAGACCGATACGGGAATGTTGTCATCTGCAAGCGCCATTTCTCTGGCAGAACTGTATTTTCGTGCTTTTGCAAAAAACACATCGCTTTTTACAGAAGCGGCATAGGTCGCAGCCAGTGTGTTTTTCTGCTTCCAATATGCGGCATATAATGTTTCAAAGGCTTCCTTTCGTACCCTTCTGTCATCGCTTTCCAAAAATGTGATATAACGCCCTTTTGTAAGAGAAACACGTACGCCCTCCTGATTTGTGATTTCGCCAAAGCGGATATCCGCATCGTTGAGCATGGTAAAAATTTGCTGTGGCGCACCACCCAGCTCTGCTGCCTTGGCAAGGAGATTTTCCTCAATGGGAGAGAGTGTATGCGCTTTTTGACGCAGGAGATTTTCAAAGAAATGATTGTAAATTTGAAAATCTTCGGCACGCTCCTGACGAAAATCCGAGAGCAGGGATTCCGGCATGGCTATGATTTCCGGAGTCAAAAACGAGATGGCAGCCGAATATGCTATCAGCAGCTGCTCTGCACGAGAAGCAAGTCCCTGATAGTACGCATTGGCGCTATCTTCATGCATGCGCATATTTGCATAGGTATAAAGCTGATCCAATGTTAACGAAAGTGCATCATTTTTTTCCAGACACGCAAGCAGTGTGGCTGCACTTTCTGAAAGATGCCCACTGTATGCACAAAGCTCTGAAAGCTCGTCCTCCGTAGCGGTATACGCTTCTTCCCACAGGGTATCATTTGCATAGTAATCTTCAATGTGCCATTGATCAGAAGCATCAACTTCTGTACGTTTTGGTAATGTATGCTGCAAAAATATCATCCTTTCATATGGATTTTTTCGGACACAATGTACCGAATTTTTTGATGTAGCAGAAACAAATTGCTGTTTCGCAATTAGTATATCACTTTTGCATATGGTTATAAAGTGGATTTACAGCAAATGATGGAAAATACAATCAAAATCATTGGAAATAAATGAGGAATCGACAATATTTTCTTGCTGAATATACATTTTCATAGTATCATGGTAACGAGGTGAATGTGCATGAAAGATTGCTTGAAGGTTTTAATGGTTGCCTCCGAGGCAGCGCCTTTTATCAAAAGTGGCGGTTTGGGAGATGTAGCAGGTTCTCTGCCAAAGGCATTGCGGGCGCAGGGCGTAGATATTCGTATTGTGATTCCACGGTATATGACAGTCAAAGATGATCAAATGCAGGACGTGGAATACCTTGGGGAATTTCCGGTGCATTTGAATTGGAGAACACAACAGGCGAAAATATTGCTTAAGCCCGGAACAGTACCGGTATATTTTATAGAAAACAACTATTATTTTGGTCGCAGTGGATTGTATGGTTATGAGGATGATTATGAAAGATTTGCATTTTTTGGCAAGGCAGTCATGGATATGATGGCAATGCTGAATTTTTATCCGGATGTGATTCACTGCAACGACTGGCAGACAGGACCGGTTTGTCTTTACTTAAAAGAAGTGTATCGTAAGATGATTTACTATGCACGTATCAAAACATTATTTACTGTGCATAACTTGCAGTATCAAGGGAACTTCGATAAAAATATCATGGAGCTTTTGGATGTGCCGTATTCCTGTTATGAAAATGGAAATATAGAATTTTACGGTGCGGTGAGCTATATGAAAATGGGTTTGATATATGCAGACTGCATCAGCACCGTAAGCCGTACCTATGCAGATGAAATACAGACATGGCAGTACGGATATGGTATGGATGGAATTTTGAAATATCGCAATCAGGCATTGCGGGGTATCATCAATGGGATTGATTATCAAAGCAATGATCCGGCAACAGATCCGAGGATTCCCTATCACTATGATATGGATCATCTGGAGGGAAAGCAGCAAAACAAACGTCAGCTGCAAGAAAGATTATCTCTTGCACAAAGAGATGTGCCGATGATTGGCATGATTACCCGTTTGGCAGATCAAAAGGGCTTGGATATTTTGTCGGGCGTATTTGATGAAATGATGCGCAGAGATATACAATTTGTATTGCTTGGTACAGGAGAAGGACGCTTTGAGCATTTGTTCCGCAGTATGCAGGAGAGATATCCGGGACGTGTGAGCGCCAATATATTCTTTGATGAAAAATTGGCACAGCAGATTTATGCGGGTTCGGATTTGTTCCTGATGCCTTCTCTTTTTGAGCCATGCGGCTTGGGGCAGATGTTTGCTCTGCGCTATGGTACGGTGCCTGTGGTGCGTAAAACAGGTGGATTGGCAGATACCATTTTTCATTATGATGTACAAACAAAGAAGGGAAATGGCTTCCTGTTTGAAACATATGATGGAAATGGCATATTATGGGCATTGGATCAAGCGCTTGCCGTATACCATCAGGGGCAGGAGCAGTGGCAGCAGGTGGTTAGAAATGCCATGGCATCCAATTACTCATGGGAAAATTCCGCAAGAGAGTATATCAAGCTATATGAAAGCATGCAATAATATGGTTTACAAAAATCCATGTGTATAAAGAAAAGGGCGATAAAATCATTTGTGTTTTATCGCTTTTTCATTATGGCAATGTACTTGTCGAAAAAGAAATGGACAAGGGGTTTTTATGCGATGAAGCGTATTTGCAAATGATCTTTGGTTGTAGTATGATGAAATGGATGGAAGATACAATCGTAGATATGTGTAGACAGGATGGACAATATGCAGGAAAACAGACAAAAAGAAAAAAAATATTCCAAAAAGACAATGCATATGGCGCTGATACTGGTCATTTGCTGTATGGTTGGTATGACAATATACGATACCTACTTTGGGCGTGGGTATCTGAAGGGGATGTTTGTCCAAAGCGATACACGGCAAACAATGGGAAAAGATGGATTGCTCGGTGAAATTCCGCTGGATGCAGGAAGCGCTTCTGCATTTGCGGTGTTTGACGAATCCTTTTTGCTTTGTACCAAGGATGGCGCAAAATACTATCAAAGTATCGGAGATCAGAAATGGAGCGATACATTTAATATGACAGCGCCAAGGCTGATACAGGAAGGCAGCTATATGGCAGTAGGGGATATCAACGGAAAACAGGTGCGTGTATATCATACGGACAAGATTGCCTATCAAGTGCAGCTGGAAGGAAATTTACAGCAGTTTGCACTCAATACCAACGGCTATTTATCTTTGATTGAGTCAAAGGATGGGCATAGCGAAATTAAGATTTACAGCAATTTAGGCACATTATTAAAGGGGCGTGTGGAGGAAAGTGCAGGGGTGCATCCGATCTCTACAGATATTTCCGATGATAACAAAGCCTTTGCGGTCAGCTATGCAGACTTGACAGATGTTGCACCGATGGGGCGTGTATTGTTTTTCTATATTGGTACGGATGAGAGCGAAAATTATACAGACAGCTTATTTGCGTCCGTAGATCGTCCGAATGAATTGGTTGGTACCATCAGCTATCGGAGCAATGGGACACTTGCCGTGGTTTCGGAAAGTGGATTATATGGGCTGCGGGATAGCTTTGTTTCTTGGGAGTACCCTTTGAACAATATGCTGGAGTATATTTCTTTTCAAAACAAAGACCGTATTGTATTTGCACTGGGGGATGCTCTGCAAGGAAAATCCGGAGAACCGTCTGGTACGGTTTGCTGGATCAATTCAGGCGGAAAGCAGGAAGGCAGCCTGCATATGGAACATGCACCGACGTATTTGGGTGCATGGGAGGATGGAATGATCATTGGCAGCAGACAGACATTGATGGGGGTACGGTATTCCGGCAAAGAGGAATGGCATATAGAAGCGATGCGTAAGATTACAGATGCAATTCCTATGGAGGTATTTCATCATGTTCTGATGGTTGGAATTGAAGATGCCACGATTTATGACATAACAAAATATCAGGCAGGCAGTGTTGGTCTGATGGACAGCGAGGAGAATACGAAAGAACATACAAAGCCGGATGCACAGGATGTGAAGGTGGAAGCAGAAAAACAAGACTCCAAGACAACGTCCAAGCAAAATACAGAACAGACAGAAAAAAACACAGACAGTAAAACACAGAACAACACAGAACAAAAAGACAAACAAAGCAACAAGAAAGACGGCAAAGACAGAAACAAGAAAGACGGTACAGATCAAAAAGAACCGCAGGATACTGTAAAAGAAAAGGAGCAGGAAAAGAAAGAGCAACAGCCTGCAAATACAGAGAAAGAGGTATCGCAGACGCAGGGGGATACATAATAAAAAGGAGTTATTTGCGCTAGCAATAAGGAGGAAAGAAATGTCGATCATGCCTTATATTTTGGATTTGGCAGTTATTATTCTGGTGGGAGGAATGGCATTTGCGGCATACCGCAAGGGCTTTATATTGTCTGCATTGGGCTTTTTGCCCATAGTTGTCGCATTGGTTGCAACGAGAATATTGACACCATCTGTCAGCCAATTTTTGAGACAGACACCGTTTTTTACCAGCTTATCCGATGGTGTCAGCAAAGGGCTGCATTTGGAAAATGTTGTAGGAGAGGCGGCGATGCAAACCCAAAGAGAAATCATTCGCAATATGCAGCTGCCGTCATTTTTGAAAAATACATTGATGGAAAACAACAATCCGGTAATTTACAATCTATTGGATGCGGAGAATCTTCAGTCATATATTTCTGGGTTTCTTGCCAATATATGCATCAATATCATCAGCGTACTGGTTGTTTTTGTTGCTGTATGGGTAGGGATGCACTTTTTACTCAAAGCAATGAATCTGATTGCAAAAATGCCTGTGCTGAATTTATGCAACCGTGTCAGCGGTGGCGTGGTCGGCGCACTGAAGGGACTTTGCCTGGTATGGATGGTATGTTTTTTATTGACGTTGTTCCAGTGTAATGCAAAGATGAATTTTTTATTTGATGCAATCAATCTGTCCTATGTGACAAAGGGATTATATGAGCATAATATATTGATGGCATTTATACTAACCATATTTGCGTAGCATAAAAAAAGAATCAGAAAAAAAGGTCGTGACAAAGTTGTGTTGCACGATCTCTTTTTTTGTTTTGGCAAGAAAAAGCGCAAATCATGTGTTTCACGGGATTTTACACCAGAAAAGGCAAAAACGATAGCACAAATGAAAAAAAATCAAAAAAAAGAAAAAAGTTGTTGACAATATGAAAAGAGCGTGATAATATATCTAAGCGGTCGCGAGAAAGACCGATAAACAGAAAAGAATGTACCTTGAAAACTGAATACAAGACAAACAAGAGTCAAATAAATCGAGAATCA
>JAHHTW010000019.1 GCA_020024265.1 Anaerotignum sp.
GGTGGTGGTGGCGGTTCTTCCTCCGGTGGTGGCGGCGGTTCTTCCTCTGGCGGTGGCGGTTCTTTGCATGATGAAGCTGCAAAGCCAGAAATAACGACCAACAAAGACGGAAGCCAAGTTGAAACGATTACAAAACCTGATGGTACAAAAATTGAAACAATCACTTTGCCAAACGGGGACAAATCTGTTACAGAAACAAAGAAAGATGATTCCGTTACTACCACTATGAAAAAAGTAGATGGAACGGTTACAAAAACAGACATAGATAAAAATGGGTATATAAAAACAGAAGTTTTGCTTTCAAAACATATTTTGAAAGAGGCAAAAGCACATGGCAAGCCTTTGGAACTTCCAATCCCCCATATGAAATCTGGTACAAATTTGCAAAATGCACCTGTTGTTACAGTGGAAACAGAATCTGGAGAAAACGCAAATGTAACCATTCCTGTTTCTTCTCCAACTTTCAATACAGTTGCAGTGATTGTTCATAAAGATGGTACAGAGAAGATTGTTCGGAAATCTGTCAACTCCAACACAGGTATCACACTCTCCATCGAAAATGGAACTATCATAAAAATTTTGGATAACACAAAGCAATTTACTGATACTAGTGAGCACTGGGCAAAAAATAGCATTGATTTTGTCACCAGCCACGAGCTGTATACCGGTACTTCCGATACGACATTCAGCCCAAATGCTGGTATGACACGAGGTATGCTGGCGGTGGTTTTGCACAACCTAGAAAACAATCCTGACAGCACAGCTGCTTCTACATTTCATGATGTAAAGAATGGTGCATGGTATAATCAGGCTGTTTGTTGGGCTGTCGAAAAAGATATTGTTTCTGGCTATGGAAATGGGAATTTTGGACCCAATGACAAAATCAACCGTGAGCAGTTGGCTGTTATGCTCTATCGTTATGCTGGTTCTCCTGCCCACAATGGTTCAGACTTGAATTTCCAAGATGCGAACAATGTCAGTGCCTTTGCGAAAGAAGCTATGCAATGGGCTGTGGAAAACGGCATCATCAGCGGCACAGGCAACCATATATTAGATCCTAAGGGAACCGCAACAAGAGCACAAGTCTCTGCCATGCTTATGCGACTGATTGAAAATATGGGGTAAAAGTATACGAATTTATCATACAGTCCATCAGGCACACAAAGTTACTCAAAGCTGCTTTCTCTACATTCGTAGCACGCAATTGAAACAAGAAAACCTCAGAGAAGATTGTATTTTGTGATACGCTCTGCGGAATAACAAAAATAAAAATTCTGGAATAAGCGATTTTTCTATTCCAGAATTTTTTGTTTATATTAAATTATTTTAGAGATGGTTTCTTCTAAACGAGAATCATTGTGTGATTGCATATATGATCATACTGCTAGTTCTCTTGTTATACAGAAATAGAATGTGACTGAGGTATTGCGGCATACTTTGCTGAGCCATATTTTTCTTGGTAAAGAGGCTGTAATGAGAATGCCAATGGCTTGTTGAGAGAGTTTTTTCAAATGAAATTTTTTTGAATGAATTGTCGCAGTTGGCTTGACAAACCGTCTATTGAAAAAGAGCATGTACCAGATGCTCGGTACATGCTCTTTGGATGAGAGAAAACACAGCGTTTTCTGTTCCTTATGCGGGAAAGGATGGAATGAATTTTTTATTTTCCCTGCATCAGCTCATCAGCCATCTGCTTCATGGCTTCTTCGCCCAAATGTGCATCAAATGCGGTCAAGGAATAATAAATATCGCCATCAGCCCACATGTAATTTTCGGCATTGTTTTCCTCTACAGTATTGCTACCATAAGAAATCATCAGTTCGCCACTGGCTTCCTTTGCCAAATCCTCCGCTGTTTTTTCATAATCTGGAGGTACAAATTTGTAGTCTTGGCTACTGTAACCGGAGGCTATTTCCTGTCCGGCATCAACCATAGGATCGCCATTTGATACAAACAATATGATTTCTTGTTCCTCTTTTTCATAAGTGGCTACGATTTGAGGATATACTTTTGATACCGCATTTCCGTTTTCGTCAGTGCCGTATTGTTCTCCGAATCCACCGATGACAAAGGTATATCCATTGGAAAAGGTTTCGATCAGTTTTGCGTCAAAGCCTGCTTTTTTCTCCGCTTTTGACATATCTTCATATTTTGTATATTTGTTCTGGCTATGGCTTGTGACGCCTTCCAGTTGTGTTGCAGCATAGCAGCCAACAGTCAGTATGCAAATTGCAGCAGCTATGGTAACGATTTTTTTAGATATAGACCATTTCATTGTTGTTTGCTCCTTTCGATCATCCAATTCTGCATGAATCTGCGATAACAATCCTTCGGATGGAGTGATTTTTTTTGCTTGGAATGTCAAAGTGTCTTTGATCTGTTGCTCAAAATCAATTTTTTCCATATCCAAAAACCTCCTTTTTGTATCCATATTCCTGTTTCAAAAATTTTTGCAATCTGTGTTTTGCGGCAAACAATCTGGTTTTGACTGTAGCTTCCGGTACTGATAGAATGTTTGCAATTTCTTTGATGGAAAAATCGTTGAAATAGTACAGTATGATTGTTGTTCGCTGTTTGGTACCAAGCAGGCAGATTGCTTGGTATAGCGTTTCATATGACGCATATACTTCGCTGGGATAAACATCTTCCTGCGCCATAGTGTTTGGAAGCTGCTCCGGCTCTGCCACATCCGTATTGCTTTTGCATAATTTCCATGTACAGCGTGTCAATATTTTATAAAACCATGTGGCAAAGCCATAGGGATTTTTCAGCGTTTGTATATGAAGCAGGCAGTTGATAAACGCTTCCTGTACGGCATCTTCTGCCAATGCCTGATCCCTGCAAATCAGAGTAGCAGTACGCACTGCTTGTTGTTGGTATGCAGCAAAGATTGCGTCAAATGCTGCACGTTCTCCGCTTTGCACACGACATACCAAGTCCGCTGTTTCTTCTCTTGTCAAGGCTGTTCCCTCCTTAATTGATGCATCTATAGTATAGAGTGATTTTGTATCAAAAAGGTTCTATGTTATTTTCAAAAAAATAGAAATGTGATTGTCCAAGGGATGCAAACGGTGTAAGGTGATATGTTTTATTGTAAAATGTATCGCTGGATCAAACAATGCAGAAAAGAAAAAAATGGTGGATGCGATTGCTTTGTGAAAGAAATGTAATACATGTTTTCAAAATTTAACAGTTCGCACGAGAAAATAAATATGTTTTGACTTTTTTTGAGCTTTTTATACAGAAAAAAGGAAAAATGCAAAAAGTGGTTGACAAAGAAGAAAAACAGTCTTACAATAAACCCATATTTTACAGGTGTAAATACATGGAAGAGAAGAGTAGAATACAGAATACCTCACAGAGAGCATGCGGTTGGTGGGAAGGATGCAGGGATATGTATTTGAAGATGGTCTTGGAGTAGTATGGTCGAGCCGTTTGGTTAGATCATAACGGGTGCACCCGTTACCGTGCCGAAGTATAACCCGCAGGAATGCGGACGTACTTTTTGAGGTCTGTTTTGTGAGAAACAGATAAATTTAGGTGGTACCACGGAATCTATGCTTTCGTCCTAATGCGTTTAGGATGAGAGCTTTTTTTTATGTCAGGAAAGGAGCAGTATCAGTATGATTCGGATGGAACAGGTGAGCAAAACATTTCAAACTGCCGCCGGTACGGTGCAGGCAGTCAAAGATGTCAATCTGCACATCAGGGAAGGTGAGGTATTTGGCATCATTGGTTTTTCCGGTGCAGGGAAATCCACTCTGGTCAGATGTATCAATTTATTGGAACGTCCAACGACAGGGCATGTGATGATAGACGGTTTGGACTTGACAACATTGGCAGAAAAACAGTTGAGAGAAGAACGTAGAAAAATCGGTATGATTTTTCAGCATTTCAATCTCCTCCGTTCCCGTACCGTATATCAAAACATTGCTTTTCCTTTGAAAAAAAGCAGTTTGTCCACGGAGGAAAAGCATAAAAAGATATTGGCGCTTCTGGAATTGGTTGGATTATCCGAGAAAAAGGATGCCTATCCTTCTCAGCTTTCCGGTGGGCAAAAGCAGCGTGTGGCAATCGCAAGAGCGCTTGCCAATGATCCAAAAGTGCTGCTGTGTGACGAAGCAACAAGTGCTTTGGACCCGCAAACAACAAAATCCATATTGAACCTTTTGCGTAAGGTGAATGAAACATTGAAAATTACCATTGTCATCATTACACATGAAATGTCGGTGGTAAAAGATATTTGTGACCGTGTGGCAATTATGGAGCATGGGATTGTGGTAGAAGAAGGCACCACAGAAAATGTATTTGTTCATCCAAGAGAAAAGGTAACCAGAGATTTTATCAGTACCGCAGGCAATGTGGATAAAATCTATGAACTGATTCAGCAGGGCAATGAGCTGACACGCTTACAACCCGGAGAAAAAATGCTGATGCTGACATACTCGGCAAACAATGCAGGGGAACCGCTGATTTCTTATTTGAAGGAAGCATTTGACATTACAGCCAATATCATATATGGCAACATTGATATTCTGAAGGGTAAGGCAATCGGGAAATTGGTGGTTACACTCAGCGGTACGCCGGAGAATATGGAAAAAGCCATTGCATATATCGGTGAGCATAAGGTAGAAATGGAGGTAATTGCACAATGAGTTTTCTATATCAGCTTGCACCAAATCTGGAAGCATTGGGTGCGGAGCTTATCAAATGTATTGGTCAGACCTTCCGAATGATTTTTGTATCAGGCATCATTTCTTTCATCTGTGGTTTGCTTCTGGGTGTTCTGCTGATTGTGACCAAAAAAGGCGGCATCATGCAGCAAACAGTTGTGTATAATATTTTGGATAAGCTCATTGATATCATTCGCTCCATTCCATTTATCATACTGATGGTACTGCTGATTCCGGTAAGCCGTGCATTGCTGGGAACCGGCTCGGGTGTTACCGGCTCTTATGTAGCTTTGATTTTTGGTACGGTACCATTTTTTGCAAGACAGATCGAGTCTGTGCTATCCGATGTGGATTATGGTTTGGTAGAAGCAAGTGCTTCTATGGGTTTTTCTCCAATTGAAATGATTTTTCATGTATATCTGAAGGAGAGTATTCCGGGTATCACACGTGTTACCATGATTACATTTGTCAGCCTGATTGGGATTACGGCAATGGCAGGTGCAATTGGTGCCGGTGGCTTAGGGGACTTTGCCATTCGTTACGGCTATCAGATGGGCTATCGTGATATGATTTGGGTAACAGTCATCATCATACTGATCATCATTAGCATCATTCAGGGGATCGGGAATATCATCATTCGCCGTACCACACATTAATATGGTTTTTCAGCGGCTTGTCCGCATGAAAAAATAGAACAGACAACAAATACAATATAAAAAAGAAAAGGATGGATGAAAAATGAAGAAGAATGTAAAAACATGGATTGCAGCGGCTTTGGCTACAGTGACAGCATTGTCTTTGACTGCTTGTGGCGATACACAGAATGCAGCAGAAGATGGTGCAGACAGCGGTGTAGAACAGCGTGTGGTAAAGGTCGGCGTAGTAGGCGAATACAACAATCAATGGGATACCATCAATGAATTGCTGGCACCAGAAAATATCAAAATCGAGCTGGTGAAATTCACAGACTATGCAGCACCGAACCGTGCGCTCAACGATGGCGAAATTGATTTGAATGCTTTTCAGCATAAGGCATATCTTGCCAATGAAGTGGCACAGAAGGGCTATGAAGTAGAATCCATTGGGGATACCATCATTGCGCCTTTGGCAATCTATAACAACAAAGACAAAATTGCTACGATGGAGGATATCAAAGATGGCGATGTGATTGCAATTCCCAGTGATCTGACAAATGGTGGTCGTGCGCTGAAGCTGCTGGAAGAAGCGGGCTTGATTGTATGTGATCCGGCAAAAGGCGTTGTTCCAACAAAGGCAGATATCACACAGTACAACAAAAAGATTGAAATCATGGAAGCAGAATCTGCAACACTGGCAAACATCCTGCCAGACTGTGCAGCTGCAATCATCAATGGTGGCAACGCATTTACAGCAGGCTTGAATCCCATGACAGATGCAATCTATCTGGAAGATGTCAATCCCGAAACAAATGAAGCTGTACCGGATCTGGTAAACATCATCGCAGCACGCAGCGCAGATGTAAACAACGAAGTATATCAGAAAATTGTTGCTGCTTACCATACATCCGAAGTGCAGAAAACCATTGAAGAATCCTATCAGGGTGCATTCGTATGCGCATGGGAAGGCGCAGCGGAATAAATCGTATATGGTATTGTATATTTGGGCAGGTAAGGGCGTACCCCACCTGCCTGTTTTATGAAAAAAGGTGGTGTCAATATGGCAATTCAAGATTATGTTTTGGCAGAAAAAGACTATATCCGTGATATGCGCAGATATTTTCATGCACACCCTGAGGTGAGCCTGAAAGAGTTTGAAACATGCAAAAGAATTGAACAGGAACTCGATGCAATGGGCATTGCACATCAGCGAGTGGGTGAAACCGGAGTGTATGCATGGATAGATGGCAAAAAAGAAGGCAAAAAAACAGTGGTTGCATTGCGTGCAGATATGGATGCACTCGCAATGGATGATCTGAAGGATGTGCCGTATCATTCACAAAATGCAGGGGTTTGCCATGCATGTGGGCATGACGCACATACTGCAACATTGCTGGCAGCTGCCAAAATACTGAAAAAGAAAGAAAACGAATTTTGCGGGCAGGTGCGTTTGTTCTTCCAGCAGGCAGAGGAAATTGGACAGGGTGGCAGATTGTTTGTAAAAGCCGGATTGCTGGATGGAGTCAGTCGCATTTTTGGTGCGCATGTCAGCTCACGGATAGACAGCGGAAAAATTTCTTTGACCAGTGGCAAACAAAATGCAAGCTGTGATTATTTTAAGATTCAAGTAAAGGGAAAGGGAGCGCATGTTTCCACACCACATCTGGGCGTGGATGCACTATATATCGCTGCACAGATTGTCGTTGCACTGCAATCCATTGTATCACGCAATACTGC
This sequence comes from Anaerotignum sp., assembly GCA_020024265.1. Classification (GTDB taxonomy): domain Bacteria; phylum Bacillota; class Clostridia; order Lachnospirales; family Anaerotignaceae; genus Anaerotignum. Next base: position 7,046 of record JAHHTW010000019.1, read on the forward strand.
GCCAATGGAAACCGTTGTGGTTGGCATAGGAGTGCTGCGTGCCGGCACACAATATAATATTGTGGCAGAAAATGCAGAAATTGAGGGTACAACCCGCAGCTTTGATCCGCAGATACGCAAGGATACCAATGAAAGCGTAGCACGGATCGCAAAGCAGATTGCGCAGATGTATGGTGCGGATGCCGAGGTGGAATTTCGGGATTATGCAGCACCTTTGATCAACGATGCACAGGCGGTGGCAGAGGTCAGCGCTGTCGCAGAAAAATTATGCGGAAGGGAAAATATCATATCCGATTATCCCAAGGCATTGGGTGCAGATGATTTTGCGGATTATCTGGCTGTGACAAAGGGAATGTATGCCTTTGTTGGTACCAGAACGCCGAAAAATGAAAATACAGCATATGCACATCATCATGGGTTGTTTGATATTGATGAGCAGGCGCTGCTGCTCTCGTGCAATGTCTATGTAGATTATGCACTTTGGGTATTGCAGGAGTGTCCCCAATCATGTGTTTTTTGCAGTGAGGTTTGAGATATGAAAGGGAAGCAGAAGCTTCCCTTTTGTGTTGCATCAATTGCCTTTGCTGCTTAAAGGATTGCTGCCGTTTTCCCAAAAGATATTATTGTCTGGCTCTGATTTTCCGCTGTCGCTGTAATGTGCGTTTTGACGGATGGCATAATGATCCGTGCTGGAAATGGTATCTTGTTTTTTATTTTTTTGGGGTTGGTATTTTTTTTGTTCCATATGAATCACCTCAATCCTAGTATGGATGTTTTTTTCGGTATCATACCATATGTTCTTTGCAAAGTATGTGTCAAAATATTGAAATCCTTGTAGGATATAGATATAATAATTGATAGAGTATGCTGTAAGATGATTTTTTGATGTTTGCGCGGATTTTCTTACAGATGATCTTAATATAAAAAGAATCGCATAGAATGAGGCAGTGAGTATGAAAATAGCAATTATGCAGCCGTATTTTTTCCCATACATTGGGTATTATTCATTGATTGCACATACAGAGAAATTTGTATTTTTTGATACACCACAATATATCCGTAAGGGATGGATCAACCGCAATAGAATTTTGAACTGCAACAATGAACCGCTTTATGTTACTGTACCCATACATAAGGCAGAGCGAAATACACCCATTCGGGATATTGTCATCAATCAAAATATACCATGGAAAGAAAAAATATATGGGCAACTGACCAGATATAAGGGCAAAGCCCCATATTATGCGCAGACACTGGAAGTTGTGAAAGAAGTTTTGGAAACAAAGACGGATTTTTTATCAGAGCTTTCAATAAAAAGTGTGACGCAGGTATCCGAATACTTAAATATTGGTGGTAATTTTGATGTATATGCTCAAATGGGTTTGGACGATATTACTGTACAAAGCCCAGACGAGTGGGCATTGAACATTACAAAAAAATTGGGCTATGATACCTATATCAATCCAATAGGAGGAATGTCGTTTTTTGATGCTCAAAAGTATGAAGATGCAGGAATTTCCTTATATTTTTTGAAGCAGGAATTGGATTTTTATCCACAGTTTTTGGGAATGGAACATTTTTCGGAAGGATTGTCTATCATTGATGTAATGATGTTCTGTAAACCACAAGAAATCAAAGATATGATGAGGCATTATGAGCTGTTAAAGAAAGGTTGACGGAGAAAATGTGCAAGATACATATGCAAAGAATGGGAATGAATATTGCGGGATGCTGTAATTTGAAATGCAAAAATTGTTTGGCGTTTGTTCCCTATTATGAGTATCCATGGATGACATCTTATGAAGACGCAAAAAAGACATTACAAACCTATTTTTCCTTGGTTGAACGTGTAGATAGATTTACCATTACAGGTGGAGAGCCTCTATTGAATCCGGATTTTTTGAAAATCATAGAAGAAGCTTATTTATATAAAGATAAAATTACAAATACCATTGATATTGTTACCAATGGTACTATGATGATACCGGATGATATTTTGGACTTTTTTGAACAGCATAAAACACAAGCACGCATGATTGTAAGCAATTATGGTGCAGAGCTTTCCACAGAAATTGGAAAGATAGAGGAAACATTGATACAAAGAGGGATTACTTATAGAATCAGTCAATTCAGCGGGGATGATCTGTATTATGATGGCTGGATTGATTTCTCGGATCATTCCCTAAAATGGAAAACGATTGAGGAGCGTAAGGCGAATGCAGCAAAATGTATTCATGCAACGGGGCAATATTTTTCTTTGATTCAAGGCAATATTTACCGCTGTTCCCGTTCCTATTGGCGTATGCATTGTGGCATTGTGCCAAAGGTGCTTGGTGAGTATGTTCCACTGATGGATGATACCATTTCCATACAAGAGAAGAAAGCATTGTTACAGCATATGGTAGAACAAAAAAGTGGAATTGCCTGTGCTTACTGTGTGGGTCTATGCAATGATGTACCACGTATCAAGCCGGCTATCCAGCTATCGGAAAGAGGGTGTGCGTTTGAATAAGGGGATTTTAGTAACCGGATTGTCTACATTGCATTGGGGTAGATTACAGTATGGAAATGTAGGCAATTATTATATTGTAGAGCCTATGTTTCGGCTGTTGCATAAGCATTTTCCAAAGTGTACGATTTATACCACACTGCAAATGGATCAAACATTTGTGGAAAAGGAAAAGATCGAAGTGTTGCCTATGGATTTGTATTATGCATGGAAAGAAACGGATATTCCCAATGCACAGCAGGATGTTGCAGTTGCCCGAAAAATATTGCAGCAGGATGTAGCGGAATCCACACCATATATAGATGCATTGCAAAAATGCTTTTTGGTCATCAATCTTTCCGGCGATATGTGGGGCAATAATGCGGAGCATGTGGGGAAGGAACGTTTTTATGTGGACTGCTTAAAAATGCAGACTGCACAGATGCTTGGAAAAAAGACCATACTTTATGCAGCTACACCGGGACCTTTTGATCAAACAAAGCGGGAAGCATTGGCAAAAGAGGTATTTGAAGCATTTGATTTGGTAGTCATCCGTGAAAGGGTGTCTAAAGACAACTTGCAGAAATGGGGAATGGATACTCGTAAGGTGGTATATGCACCCTGCCCATCCTTCTTATTTGAAGCAAATCAAAATCTCCTGTCAAAATGGGGGAAGCTGGAGGATGAAATCCATGCCAATCATGAAGTGTTGGTGGGTATGACATTTGGTGGCTTTAATATGCCAAAGGGACCGTATGATATGTGGCCGAGAGAAGAAGCACAATACGATTGTTTTTTGACTGTTGCAAGGTATATTACGGCAGAGTTGAAAGCAAAAATCATATTGTTCTCGCATACAAACGGTTTTGACCTTCCTCCGCATTTTCGATTGAAAAATGGGCGGGACTTCGATATCCTGCATCAGTTTTATCATATTTTTGTAAACAAATATCCGGATTTGGCAGAGCAAATCACATTGGTGGATGAACCGATGCTACCATATGATTTGAAGGGCTTTATTGGTAAGCTGGATATGCTTTTTACTGGGCGTGTGCATGCATCTGTAGCAGCAACCAGTCAGTATGTGCCAACTGTTTTTTTGGAATATGACAGCAGAATCATTTATAGTGATAAAATGAAAGGATTTTCTGAACAATTGGGATTAGAGCAGTATGTTTGCAGGCCGGAGAATTTGGATGATATGATAGAAAAAACAAGAAATTGTTTTTTGCACAGACAAGAGATTAGAGAAAGGTTGAAACGAGTGATGCCCGATATTTGGCAAAAAGCAGATGCGATCTATGAACTGATGAAACAGATTTGATGATAGAATATGCATCACAGATGCTGCAAATACTGTGGATACTTAGAAAGAAGCACAAAAAAATGAGCAGATTGCTGCTCATTTTTTTTGTGTGCCATCATAAAGCCAATATATCTATCCCAACGTGATTATAGTTGGTCGCAAATATTTTGTATTGCCATACTTTCTGGGAAAATGCTTTTTGCAACATAAGCAAATTGTATTGCCTCTTGTATTTTGTCTTGAATCAAAAGGAGCATCAGTCTACAAAAAATACCGGATTCATGAAGCATGGTAATATCTTCTAATTTCTGCAATAGCTCGAAGGCACGAACCCATTCGTCTTCTTCCATCGCTGCAAGCATTTGTTGCTCCAATTCATTTTCAACCGTATTGGGTGGATATATTTGCTGTATGGCTTGTACAAATGGTTGATCCTTCACAAGAGCCAGCTTCTGTTCTAAAGGAGTACGAAGCCATACGGCTTCTTTCTTGGGTGTTTGATTCCAATACATATGAGAAAGCAGCTCTATCCCGTATAATAAAGGATTTGCACGATCAGCCATGACACTAAGATATATCAATAGTCCCTCTTTGGTATGATCCTGTTTTTGATAAACATGTTCCAAGCGATATAAATAGTATCGAAAAAGGGCAGGATTGTCTTTGTCGGAAGCATAGATTTTTTTGACACATTCTTGTATGTATGGCTGCAATAGTACAACGGCACTGTTGCGATAGGATGCCAAGTGTGTATCCTGTAAAATCAATTGCAGATATTCCAGTTTTTGAGCAGCTGTCATGGAGTTGCTATTTTGTACAATAAAAATCAAATCAGCCATATGCCCGGCATAGACACTGTATAAATGACGTATGTTTTCTGCGGTATCGCAGCCAATGTTCTGTAAACATTCCATACCTCTGTCAAAAAGAATTTTACCTTCATAAATACGAGAAACTTCCGGGATTTTTGAAAAAAATTGACTGCTTTGCCCGGTACGGTAATACATTAAAGGCTGCGCTACACTTACAAAGCTGGTACAATGCTCCAAAAATACAAATACTGCCCAAGTATCACCACAAAGTTTTAATTTTTCCGGTCTTGTATACATCTCCTCGTAGCATTGATCAAATAATTTCGCAGAGTACAGCTTTCCCCATAGTGTGCGCAAGGAACCATACAGTGCAGGAAAATCGCCTTTCAAATCTGATATGCAGTTGGTCTGTAACTGAGGAGGAATCCGTTCATTGGTAATCTTTTTTGTAACATCATCAAAGAAATAACAACCACCAACCACAAGATCTGCATGAGCCGTATGCCCTGCTTCATACAATATTTTCAAAAAATCAGGGTGTAGGATATCATCATGATCCAATTTTACAACATATTCACTGTCAAATTCGGGCCAGAAACCTCTTTTTGAGATATGGACACCATCATCTGTCATATAATTGACTTTATTTTTCAATACAATGATACGATTATCTTTTTCCGCATACGCTCTGACGATTTCCTCGCTACGATCAACACATGCGTTTAATCGAATGACAAACCAAAAGTCAGGTTCTGTTTGATTGAGTACGCTTTGAATGGTCTCCTCAACAAATTTTTCGCCATTGTAGACTGCTGTAATAAATGTTGCTTTTCGCATAGATCTTTCACCTTTCTTATTTTTGGATATAAATGAATCCATCCATATCGCATATTATGGATTTTGATGATATCAAAGTTTTTAGATATGGTTTCTATATTATTTTATCATATTTTTCTGACAATGTCTTGTGCTTTCTTTTTTTGTTGGATCATACAGTACAATCTTTTAGAGTCAGGAGCGCAAAAGAGCATGTTGTATTTTGGATATTTTCAGAAGTTCATATAAAAATATCACAAATAATGATATTTATTACAAAAAAATTATTTTTTATGGTATAATGATAAAAATATATCACTTTTTGTGGAGGGGGTTATGAATATGGAACTTCAAAAAAATGACAAATTGCGTATTACGGCATATATTGCCATTGCGGTGATTCTGGGAATCATTCATACGAATTTGTTGTTTGCAGCAATCTTGGTGGAAAGCATTGTACATATTTTGTATGTCAGAAAAATGTCTTTAGAGCCAAAAAAAAGAATGGTATCTTATGCAATTGCATCCTGTTGTCTTTTGTTTTCGGCAATTGTCTTGGTGGGAGAAATCAAACCATTGCCTGCGATAGAAACATTGGCAGTACAGGAGGATGCAAAAACATTTGATATCAATCAGGAAGAAATACTTTCTTGGGCATACACACCAGAAGATGCGGATACTTCAAATCTTTTTGCACAGGTGTCGGATGATACGCTTGCAAAGGTAGAATTTTCTGAGGATGGTGCATTGATTGTAAACACATTGTCAAAGGAGGGCAGTTTTGATGTTACACTGCATGATGGGAATGTTGTGAGCAATGCAGTCACATTTACCATTGTGGATGAGAAAAAAGAAGCAGAGCGTATTGCGGCAGAGAAGGCAGAACAAGAACGTATTGCGGCAGAGAAAGCGGAACAGGAGCGTATTGCGGCAGAGAAAGCGGAACAGGAGCGTATTGCGACAGAGAAGGCGGAGCAGGAGCGTATTGCGGCAGAGAAGGCAGAGCAGGAACGTGTTGCCGCAGAGCAGCAGGAGGTCAACAGCCCAACAGTATATGTCACACCAACCGGAAAGCGGTATCATTATAGTAGTTCCTGTAATGGTGGTTCTTACAGTCCTACTACATTGGAACAGGCGCTGGCAAGAAATTTGACACCCTGCCAGAAATGTACTTGAGAAAATATATGTTTTTATGGGCAAATGGCGAAAGGGCATTTTATGATATATATGGAAAAGCAGAAAGCAATCCCAATATATCAGGTGTGGTTTGGAATTTACAAAGAATGATAGCCACTTGATACAAAGTATGAAACAGCTTGTGCAATACGCTGTGTAAACTTATATGGGAACATGGAAAAAGGACTTTGGAACATATGGTTTCAAAGTCCTTTTTGATATTCCAAGCAGAGAAATACGGGCAGCAGGCTGCCTCGGTCTGCTTTAGAGTATACAGATAGAAGACAAGGGCAATCCATGATGTTGAGCAGGCTGCGCTTGCTTCACCGAATTGGCATCACAATGCTACGAAGCCGTGTTATAGGACTTTGCCTGCAATGCCTTGGCAGAGATGCTCACAGTATGGATATATAGAAATACGCATTTTGCATCGGAAATTATTTACTATTTCCATTCCAGTCAAAAGCAGATGCAGCCTTTAGAATCATCGCATCAATCATCTGTGATTTATATTGTGGCTGAATCTTATCAATATTTTTGGAATATATTTTTGCAGCATCATCAATGCCCTTCAACAATTCATTTAATATTGCTTCCTGATCCGGTGGCAGTTTTTTCCAGCTTTTCTTTTTGTTGACTTTACTTTGAGTCACAGCAGATGAGCAGATATAACGCAACAGTTTTTTGTTCATATCGTTTTTCCTCCATGTATCGGTCTATTTCACAAAGCCCAAGCTTGCCCATACCCAAAATGATTTTTGGTACGAGATTGGTACTTTTTGTCGAATGATGTATCAAAATTATAGCATTGATTTTTGATATTCTCAAGAACCTTTTGTGATGCATGAAAAAAGATGGTTATGGGAAAATGTCACAAACGCATTTTATACCATACGATGAAAGTATTTTTTAGGAATCAGGATGGCTCTGTCAGTCTGTATTGTATGGATGATGACGCTTTTTGCATAGCTTTTGGTTGAAAGGATTGCTAAATCATGGTTGTAAGTTAATTCCATTGTTGCTATACAAAAAGAAGCATGTAAAAGGTATGTGAAGCTTGGCATAGAGGAAAATAAAAAACGGCGGTAATATCACGCCGTTTTTGTGTATTTGTATATATAGATTCGGAGAACCATGAGAAAAGATTTTTGGATCTGGTGATCCGGAAGGGTTTATTTGTTTATAATTGAGAAGCATACAGTTTTTCGTAAACCTCAATATCTTGTTGTGTATCACATTCTAGCCATAATTCATGTGTGGCAATGGTTTCAATCGGGAAGCCTTGTGTTACCATTGCTTGCAGTAATGTTGTCATATCTAATTTATCTATGGATTTGGGCAGAGGGGAGTGTATGGTTTGCTGCACCCATTGCCAGCTTTTGGGGGTAAATCGAATCAAGCCCATGTATTGTCCCATTACATCTGTAAGTGTAGAGGGTTTTTGTCCGATTTCCAGCAAACGATTTTTGTCATTTATTCGGAACGTCTCCAAATCAGAGAATGGATCTTCCATCCGTTTTTGCCACAACTGCCAAAAATCAGTATAGTATGTGAGCGCCAAAGACGCATTGCTCTGCTGTAAAGCCTGTATGGCTATTGGAGAAAATATAATATCTGAATAGCAGACCAAACAGGGTTCTTGTTTTAACCATTCTTCGGCTCTTAAAAGCGAACAAAACATATTGGTACTTTCCCATTGTGCATTATGGAAATAGTGTACGCCCGGAACATCAATACACTCTTTACGATAACCTGTAACAATTCCAATTTCACTGTGCTGTATTCCTGCTTGCTCTAATGCATCTATACAGCGAGAAAGTATTGTTTTGCCGCATACAGTTACCATACATTTTGGACGATCTTGTGTACGATTACCCAAGCGACTGCCACGACCTGCTGCTAATATAATTGCTTTCATAAATGAAACATCTCCTTTATCCATAAAATATCTTTTTGACGAAACGGATGATACCGTTCGGGATGCCACATAATCCCATGAATCCAAGGATAATCATGATGTATGATACCTTCTACAACACCGTCTTCACTCATGTGTGTAGCCTTCAGCGGAGCTTTGCAGCTGTGTGCTCCAAAACTGTGAAAGCTATTGACAATTTCACCCGTAGTTAATGGATGATGTACACGAATATGTCCGTCAATCGGAACCAATTCCGTACCGAAGTGCTCTAATATGATTTCCATGCCACGACATATGCCTAAAAGTGTGATTTTGTTTTGTATTGCATATTCAATCAGAAAGTGTTCTACAGCATCTCTTTCTGGTGCATCCCCACCATGGGTGAGCAAATCGTTTCCACCGGAAAATAAAATACCATCTATGGGAAGATGATCAAATAGTGCTTGTACCATTGATAATGTATTGGGCAGTAGAATTGGCAAAAAGCCACACTGCGCTGCAAGTGCGGTCCATTCTTGGGAAAGTGCATCTCTGCGTTCGCCAATTTCTGATAATACTTGTACTCTTTGTGTAATCGCAATATATTTCATAGTATTGTCACCATCTTATTTCTGCAATCAACATGTAGTTTTTTTGCTTGTGTATACCGTAAGAATTGTTTTTCGCCCACCCCGATTACAGCCGGCAAACCGAATTCTTCTGCACGAATTGCCATGTGTGAATTTGCGCCGCCATAAGCAGTGATAAATCCGGCAATTTCATGAGAAAAAATCCAATCATATCCAGGATCAGCACCTTCAATCAATACCAATTTCCCTTTGATAGACTCCTGTGTGGGAAGGGTAATGACTTCTGCTGTACAGCTATGCTGTGTAATGAAATTTGGCATTTCATCAGGCAGAGAAAAAGAATATATTTGCTCTGGATGCCACAAAAGTGGAGGAAATACCAAGCTGGTCATCATAGCATCTTGTATCTTTCCAGTATGTATGGATGTGCGGATAACTTGTTCGAGATTGCACGCACTGGGGTATGTATTCATAATTTGGCGAATGTTTATGTAAGACATATTTTCTTTGGATAAGCCATATTGTTTCCCCAATTGTGCTACAAGTTCCAATACATCCGAGAGTGTTTGTGTAAATATAAATTTGGCATACTCTCTGCCTTCAATCGCACCTTTGATAAAATCAAATAAGGAAAGAACATCTGTATCCAAGCCGTGTGCGTCTAATGCCTGCTGGATTTTATGGAATTGGGATAGTGTAAGCTTAAAGGGTTCATGCGCCATTACATTTGTTGGCATTATGTTGCCAAAATACATGTCTTGATCTTGATCATAGCGTGGAGAGCAAATGTCATAGGTACCAGGACGAAGATGCCCATATTTTTGAAAAAATGATTGTGTAGATAGTGCAGAACGATCTCTTGCCATATTCTTTCCTACAGTGGATAATTCACTCATATAAATTTGCCGTTCTTCTTCGGTTAATAGTTTGGTAGAAACCATAGAACGCAATAGCTCAACTGCAATAAACCCTGCTCTTGCCAAACCAGCGAATGGAAGTGTGCCATAGCGTTTTAAGTATTCCAAAAGCCAATAAACTTTTCCTTGTATATCCATGTTGCTTTTCAAGATAGATTGGTGTTTTTCTTTCAATATTTCTATCTTTTTGGCATCTTTTTTCCACAACCCATCCTTATTGATAATAGAATTGGTTAATGTGCGCAATGAAGATAATAGGGTATCTTGTTCTTCTTTTGTAAATCCATGCATACGCAATACCGCTATTCTTTGTGGAAGATCGAAGGTGTAGGACGTAAAGGCAATCTCAAATTCGATTTTATCATGATATTCTGGATGCTGATACAACTGATCCAAATAATAGTCAATCAGTTTTTCCCCCAATTCTCTGGATATTTGTTTTGGTAAAAAAGAATTAAAGCTAATGCGTGTATCGATGTAAGGGCAACCTTGAAAATCCACCATCAATGGAAAGGAGCGCAGATTTCGGTATCCATAATTATCTCTTTGGTATGCCCATACGCCATCTGTGATGATTTCTCGATACATACTAAGTGCCAATGGCTTGGGACGGATTCCGATCATTTCAGCGGGATTCCAATCTGGCATAATCCCATATATGGTTCGTTTTCCATATAATTCTGGGTGGGGGAACATGGAACATTTTATTTTCTTATCTACTTGTGCCAAAGCCTCTTTTTGTTGTGCTAAGGATGCCAGGGGTTTTCGTAGCAGCAAAGGGCGTACCTGAAAAAGATAAAGTATTTGATTGGCAAAAGCAAATTCAATATCCAATGTTTCTAATTGGAATAATTGTTCCAATTCCTTGCAAAGAGTAATGATACGATCAAGTGGAGCAGGTGGTATCACAGGAGATGATTTAAAATGATAGTATACATTTAATTGTGTCCCTGTACCATCTGTCACAGAAGATGTAGAACCTGTTTTTGTGTCATAATTCAATACATAGTAATTTCCGCCTGTATTGGGATCTGCGGTAAAAGCAACGCCGCACAAATCTACATTTTCCAAATATGGCTGAATAAATATTTGATTTTGACCATCTTCTCCCATCGCCTGTGCAACTTGTTTGATTGCATGTAAGATTGCGTCTTTTCCACATACATTTCCGATGGATAAATACTTTCCGGCATTAGAGCCATATGTGGTATCTTCGTTTTCGGCACTGCTGCGCACAATCAAGCATTGAGATAGTAAGCCTTGTTTTTTCAACAACTCAAATACCTGCGTTTCATCTTCGTAAAATTCTTTTACAGAAAAAACAACCAAAGGCAGTATCTGAGCTGTTGTCAAATAAGGTTGCAGGGCAACAAGCGTATTTGCTTTTGTTGTAAATTTTATCATAGCGATTACCTCACCTTTATTTTTTTGTCTGTGCCATCCAAATACGTGTAGTATAAGGAACTGTTACAGTAGGCTGGTGAAGATCTGTAAGAAGCTCTGTAATTTCTGAAATTATTTTTTGAAATACATGGGGCGATTGACGATAAACAGTTCCATGTGATTTCCAGCCTTCAATAAAATTGTTTACAGGAAGGTGATGTTCTACAGTTCCTTCAATCAATTGGACAGTATCAAACAAACCGGATTGATTGATGATTTCGGTTTGATCTTCACGTCTTGAACCATAGGTATAGTCAGGAATATTGTGTTTTATAATTTGTTCTATTTTGTGCTGCAATGGATCATTGAGATCTCGATGATTCCACATACATACAAAATATCCGCCGGATTTTAGAATACGATTCGTTTCAATCAATGCTTTCTGACGATTGCATACATTGAAGGATGAACCAAACGTAACCAAATCGAATGAATTGCTATTCATACCGGTTTGTTCACCAGTACCTTCAAACCATTGTATATTTGTGTATTGTTGGGTACGCTTGATGCCATTGGCACGCATGGCATCATTGGGTTCTACAGCATAAACATTTAATCCATATTTTGCCAATTCCAAGGTAAGATGTGCTGCGCCTGCACCAATGTCACATGTGGAAGATCCTGATTTTACACCTGCCAATTCCAACATTTTATGGATGGCAACGGAAGCATAATCCGGTCTGTAAAGGTATGCATCTGCAAGATTTGTGTAATCCCATTCTGTTTTCATGTTTGATTTCCTCCTGAGTGTTTGTATCAAAACGAAGACTTTGTACATGATGTTCAAAAATTCTTTAGATTCTGTTGCTATTTCTTTGTTGACTGCACAGTAAACGCTCTGGACATATAGGGAACAATGATTTCGTCCATACCATATATTTTTTCTTCAATCATATCCAAGATTTGATGAAATCGCTTTTCTCCGGCCTGTGCTTGAATATCATTCACAGAACGCCATGCACCCATATAACGCTCATGGCTCATGGTAACATCATAGGTTGCTTCCATTAAGAATAAATTTTCAAAATAAGGGGTGGACACCAACTTTTGTTCTGTACCAGTCATGTTTTTTCGTGATCCAGAAGAAACACGATGCAATTCAGGTACAATTCTTTTGATCGTGTTTTCAATATCCATGTGAAAATCGCTACGCTCCAGATTTCTGGGATTCCAAATTGCTGTAAAAAAACCACTTGGACGTAAGATTCTATGAAACTCTTTTAGTGCCAAAGGAGCGTCTGTCCAATGAAAGGATGATCCCATCAATACCCAATCTACACAGTTGTCGGGTAGATTGGTAGTTTCAGCAGTTCCTTTTGACCAAATAAAAGACGCACGTCCCTCAAATAGTTTGATACCTTCTTGACGCATAGCATCATTTGGCTCTATGGCATATCCAGATAATCCAATATCCTCCAAATTCTCGGTTAATTTCCCAGTACCAGCGCCAACATCCGCTACTTTTGGTTTTCGCTGTATCTGTGTATCAATATGATTACACAATACACGTAAGATTGTTTCAGAATATCCCACTCGATTTACATAATCTTTTGCCAATTTTGTAAAATCTCCAAGTTCCATTGATTGTACCTCTTTTCTAATAGATGTCAAGGATTGTATTTTTTATGATTTCTATCTGTTGAAGAGGCGAATATTGCCCATCATTGTTTAGAACCAAATCAGGATGTTTCGGCTCTTCTATTGGCACATCAATGCCTGCAACAGTTTGATTATTTTGGGTGTATAACCCCTTTTGGTTGCGTGTGCGCAGTGTTTCCATAGACACTTTTACATAAATTTCTATATATTTAGGGATATTTTCACGATTCCAATTTCGTACCTCATCAAACATGGAAATGGTACAACAAACAACATCCATTCCTTGTTCGGCTAATAATGCACAAAGACGAGCATTGCGCATTGCGCTTTTTTTCCGATCAGCCTGTGTATATCCCAAATCATTCCCAAATATTTGTCGTAGGATATCACCATCCAAAAATACAACCGTATTCTTTTTCTTTTTTAATTCTTGATACCAGAGTTTTCCGATGGTTGTTTTTCCGGCACCAGAAAGCCCTGTGATCCAATATACGTTACCACTCATATCATATATCCTCTGTATGAATCCGAATAACAGTTGGGAAATGCAATTCTCCGGATTTTGACATGGTCAAAAGTGTTACCATATTTTTATATAATATTTCTCTTATCTCCTGTGCGGTGACATCTTCTTTTTGCAGGGCAACAAACAGTGCTTCAAAGCGAAATGGAAATTTCAAAAGATAATGGATGTCCTCATCTGTCATGGGGCATTCTGTAAAATCAAATGTATTGGAATATCCATAATGTCTTAAAATTGGATCATAAAAAATTTTGAGTCGCACTTGGTCAAACTCTGATAAAACATAATCCAGCTTACGATGTAAGGGGGCACAGTCGAAGCCTTTTACCACTTCGTTTGGAGTCGTTGTATTTGGGCTTTCATATGGAACATCTACATCCAACATTTTTGCATCAAAAGGAATATTCAATACATGACAAATTGCCTTAGTTGTTTGCTGTGGATATGCTTTAAGATCTTCAAAACGGTATGCATAATAATTTTTTTGTAGTTCTTCTGGTACATTCATACAAATTGCATACTCTGAATATGGGAAAATGGATTGTTCACTTTCGAATATCCTAGTTGTTAAAGTTAGGGGCTCTCGCATACTATTTAAAATGATTTTGTAATCGAACGTTTTTACAATAGGAAGGTATGCAGTTTGGTCATTCAAGTGAGGCTCCCATAGAATGATAGGTGCGACACGGAGGCTTTTGCTGGGATGATTTTTGTTATAGTGAAAAATAAAAAATAAACGAAAGAGTTCAGGCAGTGTGTAACTTCTTGTTTCATCGTATTTTTTGATAAATCCAAAAAAATCATCAAAGTCAGGAAAATACCATTCATACATGGGATCTTGATACAAATGTGCAATATCTGATATAGAGTACATTTTATTGATATCAGAAATCCATTCATAAAAATGCTGTGTGGAAAATAAGGGCTGTCCTTGAAATTTTGTATGCTGATGAAATTGCCACCCCCACTTCATGCTAACATAATCATTTGCACCCAATACCCCAGTGCCGAGTATGCCACCAGCATATCCACGCTTCCACCAATAACAAATACGATTCATATCTTCAATTTGCAGTGCCTTTTGTGGCATATTGATGTAGTCAATGCCATATTGTTCTTTGAAATCAATTGGATATTTGGCGTGATTTGTTTCTTCCATTAAAAATACAAATTTTTCAAATCGTAATATGTTTTTGAGATTTCCAATCTGCATCATGCGTTCTAATGGTTCCCAAGCATCATACAAAAGATAGATATGATTATCCAATGCGACATCTTCACTGCGACGTACTGTGTCAAATAGAAATTTTAGGTTATATAAACTATCTTCGTTTCTTACAACCAATGCATGCTCCAAATCAGAAAAAAAGTGCTTCATATGCTGGTCGCTGATTCCATCATATTTTGCCGTAAATGTTTGTGTGTGTTTATCAAAAATATAAAACAAATCATCATCTATTGGAAACAATAAAAAACTCAGGTCTGAAAAATTTTGAAATGTTTTATTCCAAAAATACGGATACGCCATCAATATCTGGATATTTGATTCATACATTTCTTGGAGTTGTTGTGCATTGGGTGCGTAGTAAGCTTCCATCAATATTTTTATGATAGATTGTCGTTCTTCAAGATTGTTACTTTCGGTGTAGACAGCAACAAATGCCTCAAATGCTTCTTGATATTGATATTCATCGAAAAGCTGAATTGCGTCTTGTATGTTCAAAATCATATCCTCCTGTTATTCTCTGTGTTGATTCTGTATACGTATACAATTGTTTGTCTGGGTTCAAAATGATGAAAGACGGCAATGAAGGATTATGATACAAAAATTTTATCCAAGTAAAATTTTACGAAATCCTACTTTGCCATCAAAGTATACAGAAGAAAAAGGCTGTCGGTTCTTAAAACTATCTTACCATAATTGGGCAGTCGTTTTCAACCGAAAAAGCCGGATACAGAAACATATACAAATCGGGGTATGGAGTCAAATGGTTGATATCAGCAAAATTGATTGTAAACTAAAAATGAATAAAAAGTTGACAATATAGATCGCTTGTGCTACGCTTATGTTATAAAAAGTGTGCGGATTGTTTGTATCAACAATCCCAGCATTTCATTTTTTGGAACAAGGGTTATGTTTCATGGAACCCAAAACGATTCATGATACGAAAATAGAATGTGAGGAAATAGCGATGTATGTGGATAGATTGACCAATCAAGTTTTACAGGGCGCACAGATCAGCAAAGAAGAAGCAATGCTCCTGTATACGCAGCCGTTGACAGAACTGTGCAAAGGAGCGGATAAAATCAGGGCACATTTTTGTGCCAATCACTTTGATATTTGTACCATTATCAATGCAAAAAGCGGTCGCTGCTCGGAAAACTGTAGGTTTTGTGCGCAATCCGTGCATAACCATACTGGCGCTGTAGAATATCCTTTGCTTTCCGCAAAAGAAATCATAGCGCAGGCAAAAATAAATGCTGCACAAGGAATTTTACGGTATTCTCTTGTCACATCCGGAAAATGTCTGTCTGATCTGGAAATAGATCAAATGTGTGAGGTTATTTCCCAAATCAGGGAGGAGGTTGGCATATCTGTTTGTGTTTCCTTCGGATTGCTCAACAAACAACAATTCCAAAAACTCAAGCAAGCAGGGGCTACAAGAGTACATAATAATTTGGAAACATCAGAAAAGAATTTTCCGAATATCTGTAGCACACATACATTTTCCGAAAAAGTAGCTGCCATTCGTGCAGCGCAGGCAGCAGGGCTTTCTGTATGCAGTGGGGGAATTATGGGACTTGGGGAAACCGTAGAAGATCGTATTGATATGGCACTGAGCTTACGTGCATTGGGTATCAAAAGTGTTCCCATCAATATGCTCAATCCTATTGATGGGACACCGTTTGCACAAAACCCTGTACTTACCATAGAAGACATGTGCCGAATTGTTGCAGTATACCGCTTCCTTTTGCCAGATGCATCCATACGGCTTGCAGGAGGCAGAGGGTTACTCTTGGATCAGGGAAAAGGCTGTTTTCTCTCTGGCGCAAATGCAGCCATCTCTGGAGATATGCTGACCACAACAGGTATTTCTGTGAAAAGGGATATGGAATTGCTCCAAGAACTCGGGTATGAAACAAAGCTTTGCAATATATAAAAATGGTTATTGTAGCAGATTATTGTAAGGAAAACCTTGTGTGGCAGGGAGGTATACAAAGTGGAGCAGAAGGTTTTTTTGATGCATTGTTGCGAGTGGCTTGATCCATTTATCATATAAAAAATGCGTGGAAATCAACGTAAATTTTGTATATTGTGCTATAGAAAAGGAGGATTTCTTTTATGAACTAGAAATATATCCAATATTTTCTCTGATTTTATGATAAAAATAACCATGTACAATATGCCGATTTCATGGTATTTTAGTATCCGGATGGCATTTACCGTAAAGCTGTACCGATGATATTTCATATTTTTTATTGCGTCTGCAAGCTGTATCTGTAAAAGAACGGCATTCGCAGAAAACAGATTCGTTTTGTACAATCACGCACATTTTAGGAGGTGATCTGTATCAAAATCGGATTTATCGGAGCCGGAAAAGTCGGCTTTTCTCTCGGAAAATACTTGTTACTACATGGACATGAGGTGTCTGGCTACTATAGCAGGAGCTGTAAGTCTGCCAAAGAAGCGGCAGCGTTTACACAAACCAAATTTTATGAAAGTTTAGCTTGTATTGTAGAAGACAGTGATACCCTTTTTGTTACCGTTCCGGATGATGCAATTGGTAACATATGGGATGACATGCGCAATCTGCCAATAAAAAATAAAAATATATGTCATTGCAGCGGTTTGATTTCATCAATCGCTTTTTTTCATGCAGAAAAATATGGCGCTTATGTGTATTCGGTTCATCCATTGTACGCAATCAGCGACAAATATCATTCCTATACGGAGTTATCCAAAGCATATTTTGCCATTGAGGGAAGCGCAGAACATTTGCATATGATGCAGCAATTATTTGAATCCATGGGCAATACCGTCATACTGCTTTCTGCACAGCAGAAAAGCTTGTATCATGCAGCGGCTGTGATGGTAAGCAACCAAATGCTGGCACTTGCAGAGGTTGGCATTGGACTATTGGTGCAATGTGGTTTTTCACGGGAAGATGCAAAAACGGCATTGTATCCGCTTATGACAGGTAATTTGCTCAAGCTTGCGCATATGGATACAGCCGAAATATTGACTGGCCCCATCGAAAGAAATGATGTGGAAACGGTGAAAAAACATCTTGTTGCTTTGCCTCAAGCAGAAAAAGAGTTGTATATCATGCTTTCGCAAAAGCTGATTGAAATTGCGCAAACAAAACATCCAGATCAAGACTACACAAATATGAAAAAGGAGATTTGCATATGAAAAATACCGTAGCTACATTTCAGCAGATGAAAAATGACGGGCAAAAAATTAGTATGCTCACAGCATACGATTATTCCATGGCAAAGCTGATGGATGATAGCGGGATTAACGGCATATTGGTTGGGGACTCGCTGGGTATGGTCATGTTGGGATACACAGATACATTATCCGTTACCATGGAAGATATGATCCATCATACAGCAGCCGTTGCCAGAGGGGCAAAAGATACACTGATTGTTGGAGATATGCCATTTATGTCTTATCAAACCTCTGTATATGATGCTGTTTTGAATGCAGGTCGTTTGATGAAAGAAGGTCGTTGTCATGCTGTAAAATTAGAGGGTGGGGCTACAGTATGTCCACAGATTCGTGCCATTACAGACGCATCCATTCCCGTCATGGCGCATATCGGCTTGACACCGCAATCCATCAATGCTTTTGGCGGATTCAAGGTACAGGGTAAAACACAAGCAGCTGCCCAGAAATTATTGGATGATGCCAAAGCAGTAGAAGAAGCGGGCGCTTTTGCCGTTGTTTTGGAGTGTGTCCCTGCAAAGCTTGCAAAACGCATTTCCGAAACCATATCCATTCCAACCATTGGCATTGGTGCAGGAGCAGATTGCGATGGGCAGATTTTGGTTTATCAGGATATGTTATCTATGTTTTCGGACTTCAAGCCCAAATTTGTCAAACAGTTTGCAGATGTTGGTACCGCAATGAAAGATGGATTTTCCAGTTATATTCAGGAAGTGCAGGCTGGTGTATTTCCGGCAAAAGAACATACATTTCAAATTTCGGATGATATCATCGATCAATTATACTAAAGGATGAGGAAAAAATGCAGATAATCAAAACAATAGCGGAAATCAGAACACTGGTAAAAGAATGGAAAAAAGAAGGTCTGTCTGTTGGACTTGTTCCGACAATGGGATTTTTGCACGAGGGGCATCAAAGCCTAATCACAAGAGCAGTTGCAGAAAATGATCGTGTGATTGTCAGTGATTTTGTCAATCCAACACAGTTTGGGCCAAATGAGGATTTGGAAAGCTATCCAAGAGATTTGGAACAGGATGCAAAACTTTGCCAAGCAGCTGGCGCTTCTGTGATTTTCCATCCGCAACCAAGCGAAATGTATGCGCAAAACCATTGCTCTTTTGTAGATATGGATGGTTTGACAAAAGAATTATGTGGCAAAACACGTCCCATTCATTTTCGTGGTGTGTGTACTGTCGTAACAAAACTCTTTCATATTGCACAGCCGGATCGTGCATATTTTGGGCAGAAAGATGCACAGCAATTGGCAGTGATCAAACAAATGGTACAGGATTTGAATTTTGATATTGAAATTATTGGCTGTCCCATTGTACGTGAAGCAGATGGATTGGCAAAAAGTTCTCGCAATACCTATCTGAATGAAGCAGAAAGAAAGGCTGCGCTGGTACTCAGTCAAGCAGTATTTTTGGGCGAGCGCATGGCAAAAAACGGAGAAACATCTGCGGATGTCATTCTTAGTGCGATGCAGGAGCTGATTGCAAAAGAGCCACTGGCAAAAATTGATTATGTCAAAGCAGTGGATGCCCGATCTATCGAAATTGTGCATGAAATGAAAGGCTCTGTACTGGTTGCAATGGCAGTGTATATTGGTAAGACAAGATTGATTGATAACTTTATTTTTGAGGAGGCATAACATGTATTTGCATATGTTAAAAGGGAAAATCCACAGAGCCACTGTGGTGCAGGCAGAGCTGGATTATGTGGGAAGCATTACCGTAGACGAAGATTTGCTGGAGGCCTCCGGAATACAGGAGTATGAAAAAGTACAGATTGTAGATATCAATAATGGAGAACGCTTTGAAACATATACCATCGCAGGTCAAAGAGGCAGTGGTATGATTTGCTTAAATGGTGCGGCAGCACGCTGTGTACAAAAAGGGGATAAAATCATCATCATGTGTTATGCGCAAATGACAGCAGAGGAAAGCAAGGAGCATCCTCCGAAGGTGGTATTTGTAGATGACGACAATCATATACAGCGCATTACCAGATATGAGAAGCACGGAAAATTGGAGGATATGGATGCAGCACTATAAATGCATTTTGTACAAAAGCAATCTATGCTGTTTTCGTGATGGAAAAAGAGCCTTTTACAGTATGGAAAATGGTTTTGTATGCATGCAAGCAATAGATCCTTTCCAAACCATATTGATTTGCAATATTTCAGGGGAATCCATAAAGAAGTGGATTCCCTTTTTCATATCATCCTTTTGATGTGATGATGCCGATATGCTGTTTCTGCATTATGGCTGCAATGGGAAAAATATAAGATATGACACCAAAGTACCATGATAGTTTATCCTGCTTTGGTATCGCCGTAGATGAGAACAGGACGCAATATATTGTACATGTGATTGCAAAAATATGGATGATATGATATACTGATCCCATATCATTTGTATATAAATTTGTATATGGTAAAGGAGGGAAGGATATGCAATTTCATGGTAAATTTGCAGTTGTGATGAGTGGTGTGCTTTCCTTCATGTTGATGGTAGGCTGTACGGGACAAGAGCAGACACCTTCATCAAATGATGATACACCTCAGAAAGTCGCACAAACCGAATGGGAAACACAGGTATATGAAGATGAATACCTACGTTATGAAATTCCCGCCAGCTGGGCAAAAAATGAGGACTATTCCCTTAGCGATATGCGCTTGGCATTTTTTACAGAAAAAGATCCTGCAACAGAAAAAGCATCCAATGTCAATATACAGGTACTCAGTTTAGAAAATCAAAGCAAAGATATGGATTATTCCGATCCGAAAATCCAAAAAGAGTACCATGAATTTTTACTTAGCCCAGAGGGTTTGACGCAAAAGGAAGCACAGGACGGAGATTACAATGCAGAGCAAATCGAAGGTGTTTGGGTTTATTCCCTCAGCTTTGATCGAGATGCCGGCGATGGTACCATGGTAAGACAAACTGCCTATTTCCCTATGGGACTGGATTACGCCATCGTGCTTTGGGCTACGGATTTTCAGGATGATTGCACGCCTTCTGTAGAAGAGGTCGCAAAACATATGTGTGCGACATTGGAGTTATTGCAATAAAATCAAACGATAAGAGCAAACCGTTGACATGCCACATATGTAATGTCAGCGGTTTTTTATTTTGCAGACGCTTGTTGTTTCCATAAAAAACACATTGGTTGTGCATACCTGTAATATTTGATATACTATCCTCAAAAGATGCGATACGGATTCAGATATGATAAAAGGAGGGATACGGATGTCAAATATCATTGCTGTGATATGGGACTTTGACAAAACATTGGTCAATGGATACATGCAAGATCCTATATTTGAACACTATCAGGTAGATGCAAAACAATTTTGGAAAGAGGTGCATGCACTTCCGAAAAAGTATCAGGAGGAGCAAGGAGTCAATGTCAATAAAGATACCATTTACTTAAACCAATTTATTCATTATGCCAAGGATGGGCGTTTTCTGGGACTCAATAACGAAAAGCTCAAAGAATTTGGTACACAATTGCAATTCTATCAAGGTATTCCTGAAATTTTTACAAAGACAAAAGAAATGATTCAAAATAATCCTGCTTATCAAGAGTACAATATCAAAGTAGAGCATTATATTGTCAGTACCGGTATGAAGGCGATTATTATGGGATCTGTAGTCGCAAATTTGGTGGATGGCATCTGGGGCTGCGAACTGATTGAGGACGAAATGGATGGAAAGAGAATCATCAGCGAAATAGGCTATACCATTGATAACACTTCCAAAACAAAAGCAATCTTTGAAATCAATAAGGGGATTCCCAAGCATCCCGATTTGGATGTCAATTCCACAATGCCTGAGGAAATGCGCAGAGTACAAATTGAAAATATGATATATATTGCAGATGGCCCCAGTGATATTCCTGCTTTTTCTGTCATCAATAAAAATGGCGGGGCTACATTTGCCATTTATCCAAAAGGGGATAAAGCTGCATTTAATCAAGTAGAGCAATTGCGACAAGATGGTCGCATCAATATGTATGCCGAAGCAGATTATAGTGAGGGGACTACTGCATATATGTGGATTACCAATAAGATTTTACAGTTTGCAAACAAAATCAGGGAAATAGAACGTGACAAATTGGCTTCTTCCGTATCCAAATCCCCCAAGCATTTACCGGAATGATGCTGTTTTTTTCATAGAACGGCATAGGAAGTGTGGGTGGAGGCAAGCATACGATGGAAAGAGAAAAATTCTATATACAGAATTTTTTTCATATACGCAAGCATCTACCAATTGCTGCAATAAACAAATCAATATAAAGCAAAAGGGCTTGCTGACGGTGTCAATCCGTCAGCAAGCCCTTGGTCGTTTGAAGCATGTTTTCAACCTAAAATTTGTTTGGCTTTTTGTGTCACGATTTTTTGATACGCATATATGATGGAATCATTTTATCAGGTACTTCCATATGATCGCCCAAATATCTATGGTGTGATGGAACGATGCCTTCCTTCCTAATTTTTCTTTCAGTCAATATTGTTTTGCATCATACAACGTACCGTTATACGGCTTTCACCGCTGTAAGAACAGGTAAAAAGGCTTAAGTCGTAATCACTGTCGACCATTTCCGTTACGTTTTCAGCCTCTAAGAGCAATACATCTTTCACCACATAATGGAATTGTTGGCCCTCCATATCCGTCAGTAGTATGGTATCTTCCGGTTGTAAATTACCGATGTTACGAAAATGTGCAAGGTAGTTATGTGCTAGAATCACCAGTTCACCATTTTGTATGCTTCCGGAATATACACATGGACTATCGTATAGTTTGTCATAACTCCAATCTGTCTGTACCGGAAGGCTCAAATCAAGGCGGGGGATTTCCAATATCCCCAAATAGGAAATTCCATCATCTTGCAGTTGTTGTAGGGGCAAAGGCTTCTTTTCATCTGCATTGCGATTCCATTCTATTTCCTGTTGCACTTCTTTAACAGCAGAGGCACTGGCATCCATAGCATTGTGTTCCAATTTTTGGTTGTATACAGAAAAGAGCAGTGTTCCAAAAAGAAGCAAGGAGCCAAAGAGCATGAATATCATACCACAAATCACCTGTAATTTCTTCATAGATGTTCAATCCTTTTTCTTAATAAGCCTGTATCCTATAATCAAAAGAAGCAAACCGGTGATTGTAAGAATGAGAACAGGTTTCCTTGCAACACCCGTTTGTGGCAGCTTGAACGTAGAGGAAATTGAAGGTGTATTGTTTTTCTTTTCATCAGACTTCTCATTTACAATCTTTGCGATATGTTCGGATGAAGTATCCTCCATGCTACTATTATCGGGTGTATTGCCGTTGGGTGTATCCTCGTCAGGCGTATTACCGCCGTTGCCGTTGGGTGTATCCTCGTCAGGCGTATTACCGCCGTTGCCATTGGGGGTATCCTCGTCAGGCGTATCACCGCCGTTGCCATTGGGTGTATCCTCGTCAGGCGTATTACCACCGGATGTATTACCATCAGAAGAAGCTGTGTTTACACAGACGATGGAATATGGTCCGTCCTCTTGCTTGAAATGCACAGTCATATTGTCTGTCAAAACCTCATTCATGGAAACTGTATAGCCCTGATGATCCATTTCCTGAACAATGACATCAATATCAATGGGTATTCCCTGAAGTATCAACGTGTCACCATGACTAAGGGAAGTATCTGCAACATAGTCTGTACCCTTTTGTGCAAAATCCAAAGCTTTGGAAATGGTATTTCCGTCAAGTGTCTCAATCACAGCCTGTACCTGTGTCCCAACAAAGTCAGCAGGATTTTTCAACGTAATACGGAATGGAAACGCTTTCTGCAGATCAGCATCTGTTGGCGTACCATTCGGTTGATCCGTGCGTTTCACTGTTTTGGTGATAGAAAGCGTTTTGCGTGCTTGCAGCTTGTTTGTGTTTGTGCAGGCAACCTTGACCACATCGTCTTTGTGAATCCTTGCAGATGTACGGATGACTTCATTCCCGAATACAATGTTCTCGCCTTCTTCTTGGAAAGTGACATCATACTTTTCCATCTGATCTTGGGTCAGGTTTTCTCGTACATACATAGAACATCCCTCTGGTAATCCGGTAATGATAACGGTTTCACCAGGATACAAAAAGAGGTTTGTTGTCATTTTACCGGTTTTATCCAATTCAAAGGTGATATTTTCCACCAAAGCGTTATTTTTTCGCAGAGAGTTGGTTCTAACCCTGTTTTTTGGGGTATTGTGATAGATTGCTTTGCATTGAATCTGACTGCCTTCGGCAATATTATAATCATTGATGCCAAGAGAAAAAGAAAACTTAGAATCTTCTATGTTGGGAAGTGCCTCAACAAGATGTTTCGTCAGCATAAATGCGCCATGGGAATCCGTATCATTGTAATTTTTTATGGTGATGCTATGGGTACTACCGGATTTCACACCTGATTGATTCCCAATTCCCGTTTGATTCCCCGATTCCTTGTCGACTACAAGCTGTTCCTCTGTCCCTTCAGGATTTTTTACCGTACCGGTATAGATAGTCGTATATAATTTTGCATCCTCAGCAGACAGTACTTCAGAAACTCTGTACTTGGTGCCAGAGGGTAGCTGCATGTAAATGCTTTGTCCATGCGCAATTGCAATCTGACCATCTGCGTCTTTTCCCAAAAGTTCCGGTTTTTTATTGGCTTCCGGAGCGCCTTCACCCTCTTGTAAGATCCAATAGGGTGAATCCTCGCTCAGAGGCGTCCAAACTTGATTTCTTTCATCCCACAGCTCAATTTTTACAGGGAACGTCACTCCTGAAATGGGTGTGTTTTCTACTGTACGCAATGCCTGTTTTGTAATTTTTAAGTGAGCAAGCTCACCGTTCAAATCATTTTCAAAGTCAATCCAGTTAAACAAATTAAATCTTCCGGAAGATAGCATTGCTTGATGAACGGATTTGCCCATGGATGTAAATTGTGATGTTTCCAAATTTGTCCTTGTTTCATTGGTATGAAACTTAGCTTTTGGTGAATCGTATATGGGCGGAATCAAACTTCTTGTTTTTCCGGTATTATCCGTAACGTTCAGGTATGTCCCTGGGGATTCCTGCTTACCGCTCCATGCTGTTACAGATTTGATACTGTAATCGTTTGGTATGATTTCGCTCACGTAAATTTTAGCCTTTGTATTTTCTGTTGTGCCGGTGTTCTTTAAGTCAACAGCCTCTATAAAATCCGCACGTTCTCCTGCCCTTAACCAAAAATATCCGCTGTTGTCTGTTTTGCCACCTCGCACGAATGTTCCACCAGTAATTGGGTCACTATCCGGTTCCCATTGGATTACGGCATATGTGGCATTCGCCAAAGGTTTTCGCTCTCCTCCAGGTTGTTCCACTTCAACCTGAAACTGATACCACATATGGTCTGTTGGAGCTGCATACAGATGCTCAGGAAGTCGTTTGCCAACGATCAGGCTATGTGTTACGGGAACCAAGTTAAAACTAATCTCGCAGTTAGATGCACCTTTACCACGCTCTAAGTAGAAAAATTTGAAATTGTGCTTGCTGAATTTACCAAATCCTGCATCCTCACGTTTTTGTGCAAGCTGCTCGTTTGTTAATTGATTTGGATCCCCCTGTATGTTATAAAGATTGTTCTGTTTTCGTCCGCTATGTTCCATAGGAGGCGCATTGGTACCAACTTCACCAGTTCTAAAATTAATGATTCCACCATAGCGATCATGAATACCGCCCAAATCAAGAACCAGCTTATTATCAATAAAGAGCCATACATCATCATCACCATTAAACTCAAAGATCATATCTCTAAGTCCGGTAAAATTACCATCTTCATCGGCCACTTGACCTCCGGCAGGCATAATGAAATCTGCTTCCATAGTCATACCAAAATGATATTGTTTCACAGTTTCTTGATTATGTGGCCTATTGGGCGTATTGGCTTCATCATATGTATTAAATGGCAAAAATTTGGGGTTGTCACCTGTTGCAACCTGACCGGGTAATGCCGGCTGTTCGTATACAACGAAATTTCCTCCGTCATTTTGACCCGGATGATGATGGGGCGGCTCTCCGTCTGGAGTGTTGGAATCCATGATTGTGGCAAAATTTGTCATAGAATCATAAGAATAATAGCCATCTTTATCTACCGTAAACAAATGATCTAAATTGGTATGTACATGTTTTATGGTATTTCCCAGTTCATCCCGTGCTGCGTCAGGATCAAACAAATATTTCAAAGACTGTCCCTCAATAACAGGATACCCGTCTACCAGTTCCTTTCCAACAATACCGGTATAAATACCACCATCTTTACCCGTCCATCTGTTATATGCTTCTGATCTGGATCTATCCTGTACAAATTGCAGTTTTTTTCCTGCATTGATTTTATCATTTGCGCTGCTTTGTGTCCCGGAATCATAGTCAAATAGGTTGATGATCAGACCTTTTTCACGAGTGGGCGCTGTATCAATGGTATTCGGTCTTTCGGTTTGTGTCTGCTCGTACAATATTTTCAGCGGATTGTCTTCTGTCAGCAGAATTTCCGTTTTTTCCGGTGTTATACCGTATATTTGACCTTGTTTCCTGATCACTGAGTAGACTTCATTTTTCGGATTTGCCTCACCTGCAAAGGCTTTTCCAATATAAAAATATGTATTGCTCTTTGGAAGCAGATCAATATTACCAGTATGCAGCTCGTTGCCAAAGGATGTGATATAATCCGGATTTCTTCCATTGGGTGCATCTTCCAAAGGCAATGGGAGAATTTTATTTTTCTGATCATCATAATACACATATTGTACTGGAATGGTCAACGTTTTTTTGTAAACCAACCGAATGAAATCCTTTGGATTTTCTCCATAAAAATCAGGCTGAGGCTGAAGCTCTATTTTTGTATGCTTATCCTTATCATTTGGATAATAATACCATATTCTGTTTTCGTAGCGCAGACCATAAATACGATGTTGATATTCACCACCCTTCATATAATACGCTTTTCCATCGTATTGATAGCCATCAATTTGAATACTCTCCTGCTCATCGGTCATAAACATGATATCAAATGGAGTATCTGGGTTGTACATTTCATCCTTCTCGATAGAATTGGGCTTTTTGTCATCCTCTAGCTCCGCAGCGTATTCGTCTACACATTGTACTTTAATATTCAATTGTGGCCAACCACGGGATGTAATGGTAAAGATGGAGAAATGATCCACGGGAAATATCGCAAATCGGGAGCCGATATCTGTATTTTGCTCCAGTATATTATCAATCGTTTCTACCATGGATTCCATGCGTACCGCTTGTTTCCCAGTGGCATCTATTTTGTCCAGTATCTCATCCGTATCTATTGGTGGTGCAATTTCTTTGTGATGCTGAATCTGGATGTTCTCATGATTTGCTTCTTTTGGAAGCAATGCACCCACATCAATAGAAATATAAACAGGAGCCAGAGGTTCTACTTCTTCTCCTTGCTGATTTACAAAGGAAATATCCAGCGCTTTTACAAAATCATAATCAACACCTTCAGATTTAAGCCGTTCTATAGCCTGTATAAACGCTGTGCTGGATTCCTCAAGAAGCTGCACATTCAGCGTAGCATTTTCAGGGATTGTATCAGGTTGGGCGTGTACATAGGCCCCACCCCCCCCCCCCCCCCGAACTTTTGCGATATGCACATCGGTATAGTTCTCTCGGATGTCTTGGGGAAGGTATTCTGCGAAAGGTACTTGTGGCAGTATATCAACAGGTTGTTTTTCAGCATTGTCCTCGGATGGATCTGTTATTTCAAAATCAGCAGACGCATAACATTCTGCGTGATGGGTATGTTCAGGCAATGTACAAACAAGCTCCCTTTGCAAACATTCCTGCGTATGGGTATGTTCTGCACTTTCGTCTTGTTCACATATTGTCTGAATGTCATAGCATGCATCCGTATGAGTATGTTCTTCTGTGTTGCAAATCACCTCCTCATTTGTCATTGAAAATGTTGGATAAACAGGAGCAAAAACCGTTCCAATCATAACGATCAACATCAGTATGGCAATTATTTTTCTTTTTCCATGTGCTGCTTGCCTGTGTTTTATGGCCGACGATGCACCCTTATTGTCCATATACGATACCTCCTTTTTTCATATAAATGATGAATTTTTATGATGTTTCTATATTTTAGACCGATGAAAATTTAAGCAAGAATATGTCAGGAACTTTTTGTTAAGAATCGCTTCAACCAAGTCCGGTGCTGGTATTTTGTCGAGCTTGGAGTGTTCTGTTTGCCAACCGCTCTGTCTTTTCTTATAGGTGCATCAACCCTTTTTACATATGGGTCAACGGTTTTCTAAGACACTGCAAATATATCATTCGGAAACCATGCAGATGGAAATAAGATATAAGGCAGATGTTTTACATACCGACAGAAAAAACAAAGCAGCTACACCATGCTCAAATTGTTTGTCAAGACCTATCACAGATCGCCTTGATCTACTGGTAGCTGCAAGAAGTATCTTGACCGGAAATGGCAGGAATGACACTGTTTTTAAGTGCAACGGCAATAGAATCGTACAGAACTGGAGTATTTCTGAAAAGTGACAAACAGGATAAAATAAAGCGAGGGATAAAAATGGCAAACAGATGATATGAAATTATAGACAAACAGTAAGAACAGGTGAAAAATATGAATCGGTATTTCTGGAGAATAAAGTTGTAAAACCAACGCAATTCAAAGTTGTATTCAGTGATAGAGTTAGAAATTCTATTTTTTCTCCGAAATCAAATATATGTAGTCTTTGCCGTTATGCATGGCTGCACTGCAGGAAGCACTGTTTGGTTGCGTGTTTTTCTGAAATGCAAACAATTTAGTGTTTCTGCCTACGATAAAAAGGTATTTTTCGTTTCTTGCTGTTGTTTATGTTACCAATATCACCGTTTTGTTAAAATAGACAAATGGTACAGATTTTTTAGAAACGCTCTTATGCAATCAAATAATTTTTTCAATCATATCATTTGTAAGCGTTCCTTGGTTGTATGCATCGCATCCAAATGCGACTGATATGACATTTCTTGTAACATCGGTGCTTGATTTTATACTTCTTTGTTTATGGTTAAATATAATTATATCATAACAAATAAAAAAAGCAATGATCATGATAAAAAGAGCGATCACTACTTGTACGATTGCAATAGATGTGTTATAAAAAATAAACAGGTAGCAATTGCAGGAATGGAAATATGAAAAAACGGCTAAAACCTTGAGGCTTTAACCGTTTTTTTGTAGAGCCGGAAATGTGACTCGAACACGCGACTGCTGGTTGTTGGTAAGGATAGATTTGTATTTTTTATATTTTTGTAGATATTCTTCAAATTTTTCTTTGTTGTATGTACTGTAGTGGTCAAGCATTTTTGTAACACTTGTGCCTAATAATTTCGTATTCCATACCGGGCTTCAAACGGTGTCCGGTAATCATTATAAGAATGTGGTCTTACATGGTTGTACCAGATATATGCAAACTCCGATACTGCTTTATTTAATTCATCATCATTGTGATAGTAATGTAAATTCGTTAGTTCATTTTTCAACGTATTGTAATATCTTTCCATCGGAGCATTGTCGTAGGGACATCCTGCTTTACTCATACTTTGTGTGATGCCTATTTCTTCGCAAAATTCTGTAAACTCTTTTGAAGTATACTGACTACCTTGATCGCTGTGCAAAATCAACTGCTCTTTCAGTTTTTATTGAAGATAAACCGTACCAGTATAATAAGCAATGGTCTTTGTTTCCTGAACAGATATACGAGATAAATTCAATGTTCCTTTATATGTATATCCATATGCTTGCGTTGTTACAGTAATTTTTTGGGGAATTGGTGTATGGGGAGGATATTCCTGAGCATATTCTGATATAATGTATTTGGAAGGTGCCCTTGTGTCCTTTTTATTTTCAGCTACATATGGCGCTAAATTTTCCCAAGGAACAAAAATATCTGTTTTAGATATGTCTTGTTCCAATGCGGGACTTTCAATAGAAACAATAGACATAGCACTTTTTTCATCAGACAATTCATGTTCCAAAATATAATTATCACTCGTTCCCAATGCACTTGCAACACCACATGGAAGTAATACAGAAATGATAATGGTTATTATAGATAATTTCTTAAATTTCGTAATTGCAACAATCCTTTCTTTTAAGACCCCTCTTGTATAACTATGATAAAAGACAGTTTTTGTGGATGGCTGTTCTACGATTTGTTCTGCAAATCGAACAAGATGTAATGCATAATTTTCTTTGTAATCTTCACCAAGGTGTTTCAAAGCACCTCTATCACAAGCAATTTCCATATCCTGATTGATATATTTGTACAGCAACCAAATAAATGGATTAAACCAATTTATGATACATAAAATGATCAAAACATATTGTATCAATGGATGATGATACCTTAAATGCATATATTCATGTAGCAATGAAGGTATTAAAAGTTGTGGATTTTGATGAGCAAAATCTTTTGGCAATACAATCATTGGATGTATGATCCCACAAGATAATGGTGAGGAAATACCATAAATTTCTCGCAATGCATATTCTTTTGTAAGACCAAACGAATTGAGTAGTTGCAACAGTTCTTTCTCCGCCGTAAGAGGCAATGCTTCTTTTTGTATTTTTCTAACAGAAATATGGCTTTTGAAAAACTGATAAGAAACAAACAATACGCCCATCAACCAGATTACAAAAAATAATGTTTGTATTGTATCATTTTGCCATAGTGTGACAAGAAGGTTTGAAACAGAAACCCATACTGGATTTTCTAATCTATTTTTTATAAAAAAATATAGAAAATAAAGAACATTGTATATATTGTAGCTTGTTTCTGCTTTATATGGAACACAGAGCCGAATCAATACCAATATCCACAGCATAGTAAAAATAAAAGAGGGTACTTTATATACAAATAGCTTGCGTATCAGAAGAACACATAAAATCATAAGGGAAGCCGACAAAGTCATAGATAAGTAACTCATTTTTTAACTCCGATTCTTGTCAATGATTTCTTTTATTTCATCTAGTTCTTCTGTTGAAAAAGTTTTGTTCTGTAACATCGTTTTTATCAATTCCATATTGGAACGATCAAACAATTTTTCTGTCACATCTGTCAGAAAACTATTTTGTACATCTTCCCGAGATATAGCCGCTTTGCAGACAAAATTTGGATCTGTTCGTTCTATAAACCCTTTTTCCACACATTTTGTGATAACAGTATAAGAAGTGTTTCTCTTCCAGCCAATCTTTTCATTTAAGATCTTCGTCAATTCTGCAGCTTTTATTGCTCCAACTTCCCAAAGTGTTTCTAGCACCTTTATTTCTGAGTCATAAATTAACATATCAATCACCTCCAAACTACTATGCTTATCTAATCCATCATATAATAATACAGCTTGTTTGCTATATTATTATGAATGATACAGGATTAAAAAAATCATAATATAAACTATTATGGTAGTCAATATATATCAAAAAAATTTTTTATCATATGCATCTGATCACTATGAAGATCCAGATTTAGAAGAAATATAAAATGGTTTGCCAAAGTATAGATTGTAGGACATCCATAAAGTATTGTATTGGTTTAAGTTTTGAGTAAATTACCGCAAAATTAGTATTCAATACAATTGACTACTGCAATAGTTAATGATATGGTTTTATATATAGTAGTTGTTTTACTATGATTAAGACAAAACGCTTATAAAATGTTACTAGAAATGTATAAATGAAAGGAGAGTGACGAATATGAGGAGTAAGAAAGGTTTATACGTGGTTTTTACATATCTATTTTTGGTTGGATATATTTTGTTATTTAGTACGATAGAACAACGAATGAGCGGTCAATGCTCATTGAGTATTTTTTTGCAGCAAAGTTAATTACTGTATTCTTCTATTGTATAGAAATTATTTTAGGAATAACGATTTCAAGATGTCAAAAAGGATATGCTGAAACGGAAACTTGTTTTGTTGGATTAATAGTTTTAATTTTTACTTATTTGTCAATAAAAAATGTGAGGAAATAATGTAAATAATTCACAATTGACTATTGTGATAGTTATGCTTTATCATTCTATTAAGACTATTGCAGTAGTAATGGACTTGCTATTCTTTTAGCTGGATTATCTGGTACTCCATTTCTAGCAAGTGTCACATATTATATTGCAGGAGAACGAAAGGATTCCTTATCACCGGAGGCAATGGGACTTTCTTATAAAGCAAAAATATATGGTTATAAAGATGGTCCATCCTTGGCAACTACATATAAAAAGTATGTTACTACTTGGTATGATAAAGTAGATTATTCTGGTAATACAACGGTTGTAACCACTGATAGAGTAACAGAATATAATTAAGTTTTAATGGATAAGACACTTTCTGCTTTACTGGTATAAAAACAGGAGTGAATTTTATGAATATGAATGATAAGAAAAAGGATATAAAGAATAAGGAAAATGCTTTTAACAATATATATC